>JAUNVA010000023.1 GCA_030537895.1 Bowdeniella nasicola | reverse complement strand
CCGCACACAACGCCACCCACCCAGACAACACCCCCGACACCGACAACGGATCACGATGGGGTCTCAACACTCCGGAGGGCTTCCGGTTCCGTTGAATGTGCGCCACAGCTAATGAACGAGCAGAGGGGCCACGTTTCGCGCCGGGCTCATCACGGGACCCAATCTGGGCATAACACGTATACGACCGAGATTTCCCTTCGCACCCGTGCCCCACAGTGTCCCATGAGCTCGTGAAGGATTGCCCAAACAGAGCGATAGTGAGCACGTATGAAGTGAACACTTGCAAAACACTCACCACTCGTCCCTCTCCAGGGCCACCGGTACCCATCGGCCCTCTTCATAGGACACGACAATGAACATCGAATCCGCCGCCGAATGCCGATGGACGGCGATTGTGTCGGCTTCAGCGCCCAACAGGACGAATTCGACGGGGTCCCCGACGACCTCAACCTGAAAGACGTTGTCAAGCTCAGGAGTGTCATGTACCGCTCTGGCCTGTCCTGGCGAATGATCCCCCCATCTGCGGCGGGGCCGAGCCAGCTGCTCACGAATATCCGCGCAACTGAGACAAAACTCCTGATCGATCGCGTTAAGCGCGGCAATGTCTCGGCTCGCGTGCACATACTCAAAGACATCAGTGAAGTAGACAGCAGCGTCCCTCGCACCCTGCTCCGTCGGCTGCGTCAACGTCGCCGGCGGCTCAGGCTTGTCCCACACCGGAAACAAACGATCCAACTCTTCCCGCGGAACAACACGCCCAGGCAACAGATCCTCACGGGTCCACTCCCCAAGCCCAGGCGCACTCCACGACGGACTCGCGCCACCGCTCGCTTCATTACTGGCTTCTTGCGAGGCGCGCGGGGAGAGCGCCCCCTTCGGCGAATGAGAGGCCACCGGTGAGGCAGACTGCTCTGGTGGGGAATCGGCGCACCCCGCACTCAACGACAACGCAAGCAGCACGGCTGCCGCTCTCAAGGTGCCGCCCTTCATCGTCATGCGGTCACCCTAGCGGTTCTTAGGTCTCCTCGCTAGAGTGCCCTTCGTCCTGTGAATGGCCGATATTCTGAACCATTCTTCATGTGCGGTCGTTGTGCTGGCGACGCAACGGCGGGTTTTCGGTTAGGCCAGTGAAATGAGTTCCTCGTAATCGGCGCTCCACAAGTCCTCATCACCGTCGGGAAGGAGCAGAACACGATCCGGGTTCAGCGCCTTCACGGCCCCCTCATCGTGTGATACCAGGACGACGGCTCCGGTGAAGGAGGCAAGCGCCTTCAAGATCTCTTCCCGCGACGCCGGATCGAGGTTATTCGTGGGTTCATCCAGAAGGAGAACGTTCGCAGAGGACACGACCAAAACTGCAAGCGCCAGCCGCGTCTTTTCCCCTCCCGAGAGGACCGAGACTGGCTTTTCGGCATCGTCTCCGGAGAACAGAAATGAACCCAGCACGGTACGCACGCCAGTGTCATCGAGGTCCGGGGCCGCACTGCGGAGGTTTTCCACGACCGTACGGTTCACGTCCAGAGTTTCGTGCTCCTGGGCGTAGTACCCGAGCTTCAGACCGTGCCCCGCGACGACCTCACCGGTATCCGGCTCCTCTATCCCTGCAAGGAGGCGCAACAGAGTGGTCTTACCGGCACCATTCAAGCCGAGCACGACCACTTTCGAGCCTCGGTCGACGGCGAGGTCGACGTTCGTGAATACCTCGAGGGATCCGTACGATTTCGACAGCCCCTCCGCCGTGAGTGGCACTCGGCCACACGGTGCCGGATCGGGAAACCGCAGAGCGGCGACCCGTTCTGTCTGCCGTTCGTCCTGCAGGCCCGCCAGCATGCGGTGCGCGCGTCGTTCCATGTTCTGGGCGGCTACGGCCTTTGTCGCCTTCGCGCGCATCTTGTCTGCCTGGGCGAGCAATGCTGCCGCCTTTTTCTCAGCGTTCGCACGCTCCCGCTTGCGTCGTTTCTCATCGGCGTCACGCTGCTTAAGGTAGGCATCCCAGCCCATGCGGTAGACGTCCAATTCAGCGCGAGTCGCGTCCAGGTAGAAGACTTCGTTGGCGACGGTGCGCACCAGGTCCACGTCGTGCGAGATCATGATGAGTCCGCCCGAATAGGACTTCAAATAGTCGCGCAGCCAGATGATCGAATCGTGATCCAGGTGGTTCGTTGGCTCATCGAGCAGGAGCGTTTCCACCTCCGAAAACAGAATGCGGGCAAGCTCGACCCGGCGGCGCTGACCACCGGAGAGAGTACGCAACGGCTGATCGAGAACCCGGTTGGCAAGCCCGAGATTGGAGGTAATACGAGCCGCCTCCGAGTTCGCGGCCCATCCTCCCTGTGCACTGAATTCGGCATCGAGACGCACATAACGATCCATCGCACGCGCCTGACGTGCACCGCTCGCTTTCGACATCTCCCGCTCCGCCTTGCGGATCCGCCGAACGATCTCATCAATTCCTCGCGCGGACAGGACCCGATCACGCGCGAGCTGGTCCAGGTTGCCCGTCCTCGGGTCCTGTGGCAAGTACCCGATCTGGCCCTGACGCAGCAGCGTCCCTTCGTAGGAGATAGCCGACGACGTCGCCTCCTCCCCCGCCAACAGCTTCGTCAACGTGGTCTTGCCCGCACCATTGCGTCCCACGAGCGCGATGCGCTGGCCGCGCTCCACGTGGAACGTCGCCTCGCGAATGAGTTCGCGTGCACCAATCCGAAGGGATAGGCGGGTGGCTGAAATCATTGAGACGCGGTCCTTTCGCTAGCGCCGCTCCATCCTAACCGTCGGTGCGCGCCGTTTCTGCCGCGGGCCACGTGGAGCCGCGCACGTTGGCGCACTACGCTGGCCTCCATGGAAAACGGCACCCGGCGCGACCGACGCACACGAGCGCAACGCGCCGCCGCCTATCGGAGCGCTGACGAGACCTATCAGCACTACCGTCCCTCCTATCCGCCTCCGATTCTCGATGCCGCACTCGATGCCGTCCCCTCCAGCTCCCAACGTGTCCTACGGGTCGTCGAGGTGGGGGCCGGCACGGGTCTGTTCACCTCTGGACTCCTGAAGCGTTCCAGAGAGCGTCACCGTCCGATCGACCTGACGGCCATCGAGCCCGCACAGGCGATGGCTGAGCAGCTTCGGTGCCGCGAACCCGGAGTCTGCGTACGGCAGGCGAGTGGAGAGGATACAGGCCTTCCAGATCAATGCGCCGACGTCGTTGTCTATGCCCAGTCCTGGCATTGGGTCGATGCGCCGCGTGCCGCCGCGGAGGCGACCCGGCTCATCGTTGCCGGTGGGGCTCTCGTACTGGTGTGGAACCAGCTAGATGTCTCCGTACCGTGGGTACACCGGCTCACCCGCATCATGCGAAGCGGGGATGTGCTCGCGCTTGACCGCCCGACGGATCTGCACCTCCACTTCACGTGCGTCGCGCGGGCACGCACCACCTTCGTCCAACGACTCGTCCCCAGAGACGTCATGGCGCTCGCGCGCACCCGCTCCTCCTACCTCGCGGCCCCACCACACCGGCGCGTGCACATGCAGGAGAACCTCGAATGGTATCTCGGTGAGCATCTCGGCTATGACGCCAACGATGCCGTCCCGCTGCCCTACCTCTCTGTCGCGTGGACCTACCGAACCACGAAACGCCGGTAGGCCCCGTCCGCCGTACACTAAGGGCAACTCAGGAGGTGGTGAGAGGACTGCCTGATCTGTAGGAGAACGAGGAGCCATGACGTTTAACGATTCGATCCGCACGAACCCCACGCGCGCGAAATCCTCGCGTGGGCGCGGCGGTATGGTCGCGGGCGGCGGGCTCGGTCTCGGCGGTGTCGTCCTCTTCGTGCTGTACATGCTCATGGGCGGCGACCCCTCCGACCTGCCCCAGCCGGCGCCACCTCCCGGTCCACAGTCCGGGGTCGCCGAACAGGATCAGACCGACAAGCTTGCCAAATGCACGGACGGCGAGGCCGCCAACACCTACGCCGAATGCCGCGTGATCGCGACCGCCGAATCACTCGACGCCGTGTGGGGTGAACTCCTACCGAGGGAGGCCGGCCGTGAGGACGTGAAGGCCGGTCTGCACATCTTCGAGGACGCCGTCAACACCGGCTGCGGTGCAGCCTCAAGCTCCACGGGTCCGTTCTTCTGCCCGGCCGATGACACCGTCTACATCGATACGCGTTTCTACGACGCACTCGAAACCCAGCTCGGTGCCAAGAATGCGCCGCTCGCGCAGTCCTACATCATCGCTCATGAGTGGGGCCATCACATCCAACACCTGACCGGCCAGTCCCGCCAGGTCAATCACTCGGACACGGGCCCTGCCTCCTCGATGGTCCGGATGGAACTACAAGCCGACTGCTATGCAGGGATCTGGGTGCACCACGCCGCCCAGTCGGTGGATCCCGAATCCGGCGAGACATTCATGAAGCCGCCCACGCCAGAGCAGATCAATGACGCCCTCACGGCGGCCGCTGCGGTGGGCGATGACCGCATTCAGGAGAAGGCCGGACACATCGCCCCGGAGTCGTGGACCCACGGGAGCGCCAAACAGCGCACCACCTGGTTCACGCGCGGCTACGAGCACGGAACAATGAAGGCCTGCGACACCTGGAGCGTCGACCACCCCTAGAACGGAAGCCGCGAGGGCGGCACGTTACGGCGAGTCCTCACCCAGATACTCGACTTCAGCGCCACCGACCGCCGGCTCCCGCACGAGCCGATCCGACCCCATCGTGGCAAGGAGCGCCTCCCAGCGCGCCGCAATCACCTGTTCCGACAGTGTCACGCCCTCGGGGCGTTCCCCCTCCTGAAGCTCCGTTAATAGGTATTGCATCCGACCGGCGGGAAGGTCCATCGTGACCGGCGTATAGTCCATGGCCGTGACGCGTACGCCGTCGTCGTCGGCCAGGAGCGTGACGCGCACCATGACCCCCGTCGCGGTCTGCCGCACGCAGCACGCCTCATCTTGACCCGAGAAAAAGTTGCCCGTCGAATAGATGACGGGCACCGCACTACCGTCCGGAGCCTCCAGCTCGGCGATAGCCTGCGGCACGTGCGGATGCGCGCCGATGATTGCATCGACGTTCCCACCCGCCACAAGCTCCTCCGCAAGATCCCGTTGCTGCGCGGTTGGTTCGCTTTGATATTCAACTCCCCAGTGAGGAGACACAACGACGACGTCGGCCCCACCCTCGCGAGCGAGCCGCGCCTGCTCCGCGAGGTCAGCGAGGAGATTGACTGCTTGGTAGCCGCGGCCGGGATCCGGGTAGCCGTTCAGCCCATACGTGCCCGCGACATGCGCCACCGTGATCGTGCGTCCATCCTTTGAGAGCCGATAGAAGGCCGGGCGTTCACGCTCCGCATCTGAACGTCCCGCCCCTGTCGTGCCAAGCCCCTGCTCCGCAAACGCGGTAAGGGTGGCCTCTAGGCCCGCGAATCCGCGGTCCGCGGTGTGGTTGGTGGCGATCGTACACCCGTCCCAGCCGGTCTCTTTCAACCCCGCGATGAGCTCCTTCGGCGCTCCGAAGGTCGGGTAGCCGGACGGCGCCGTACCTTCCGGTGCAATCGGGATCTCGAGGGAGCACAGCGCCAAATCCGCGCCCCTGACATGCGCGGCGCTTGCGGCGAGCTGGTGGGTGAAGTCGTATCGGCCATCCGGTTGACGTGCGGCCTCATAGACAGATGTGTGAGGCAAGATGTCGCCGGCGGACAGCACGGTGAATTCCACTGCGGGAGCAGGCTCGGGGCTCGAGGGCGCCGGCGCTGCCTCACTCGGAGCCACCACGGGCGGCGTACTCGGTGGCGCGGATTCGACCGGCGCCGACACGCTCGGTGTGCAGGCGGCTAACGCGACACAAGCGGCGAGTGCGAGTGCAAGGGACTGGCGGTGGTCTCCGTGTCGAGGCTTGGGCAGGGGCGTCACGGGGATTACGTTAACCCAGAGCGACGCCGTCGGACTCCTATTCCGTGTGTGACACGGACCCGTCTCGCACGCCCCCGGCCGCCACGGCCCTTACATCCCCAAGGCAGGCCCCATGCGGGCGGCCCAGAGACGTGAAACCGCGAGGCGTTAGACGTTGAAGCCGAGTGCGCGCAACTGTTCGCGCCCCTCCGGCGTGATCTTTTCAGGCCCCCACGGGGGCATCCACACCCAGTTGATCCGGGAGGAATGCACGAGGCCTTCCAAGCACGACGCAGTCTGGTCCTCGATGACATCCGTCAGGGGACAGGCGGCTGAGGTCAGCGTCATGTCAAGGACGGCGGTCCCGTCAGCCTCAAGCTGCACACCGTAGAGCAGGCCCAGGTCAACGATATTGATACCAAGCTCCGGATCGATGACGTCGCGGAGCGCCTCTTCGATATCGGCGGCTGTCACCGGTGAAGCCGAACCTCCCCCCGCCGGCGATTCCACGGGGGCATCGAGGGGTTCCTGTGCTTCGTTCATGGTCTCGGCCATTGGCTGGCCTTCCTCGTGACGTTCACTCATTCAGTGTTCTCCTTGGCATTCAGTCGGATTCGCCGCCCGTGCGGACCTCGTCGATCGCGTCGCGCAACGCCATCCACCCGAGCAGAGCGCATTTGATCCGGGCGGGAAACTTCGCCACCCCAACGAGAGCTGAGGCATCTTGCAGCCGGTCGAGTTTAGCGTCGTCGTCAAAATGACCACGCGAATACATCATCTCGGTGAAGATATCGTGCAATTCGCCGATCTGTTCCACGCTCGCACCATCGGTGAGATCGTGCATGAGGGATAGGGATGCCTGCGAGATCGAGCATCCCTCCCCTTCCCAACCGATCCGCACGGCGTTGTCTTCATCGATCGAGACGCGCAGCATGACCTGGTCGCCACAGGTGGTGTTCACCTGAAAGGATTCGCCATCATAGGTCTCTAAGAGGCCACTTCCGTGGCGGGCCTTCGACGAATCGAGAATGATCTGCTGATAGAGCTGTTCCATCGCGTCCATTACGGATTCCCTTGGAAGAAGTCGAGGACACCGGCCAGTCTAGCGGCGAAAGCGTCGATCTCGTCCGGGTGCGTGTACGGGCCCACGGACGCGCGCGTCGACGATTGAACACCCAAACGCCGGTGTATCGGCTGGGCACAGTGATGCCCGACCCGCACCGCGATACCCGCAGCGTCCAGGTATTGACCGACATCGTGCGGGTGGACGTCCCCTACCTGGAACGACACTAGCCCCAGGCGCTCGCCCGTCGTCGGACCCATGATGCGCACCCCCTCAATGCTCGAAATCGCACGCACGAGATAGTCCCCGAGTGCGAGGTCATGGCGGGCGATGCGATCCATCCCGACCCCCTCGAGGTAGTCAACCATTGCGCCGACCCCCGCAATCTGCGCGGTCATCTGGGTACCGGCCTCCCATTTTTGGGGCGCCGGCATGAAGATCGTCTCCTCCGCCCGCACGACGGCGACCATGGATCCACCGGTCAGCATCGGCGGCAGGCGGGAGCCGAGCTCACCCCTCAGGTAGAGGACTCCCACCCCCGTCGGACCCAGCATTTTGTGGGTGCTCATCGCAGCGCAGTCCACTCCAAGAGAGTGCAGGTCGAGGGGCAGGTGTGCCGCAGACTGGCAGGCGTCTAGCACGGTCAGGGCGCCGCGTTCGCGCGCTACCTCGACGAGTTCGGCGACCGGGCTGATTGCCCCCGTCACATTGGAGGCGTGTGTGAACGCGACGACCTTCGTGCGGTCGGGTAGGGCACGCGCAGATTCGAGGTCAATCCGACCATCGTCGTGCACGTCAATCACAACAAACTCGGCGCCGGTACGCCGCGCAAGCTGCTGGAAGGGCACGAAGTTCGCGTGATGCTCCGCCTGAGTGACCGCGATGACGTCGCCCTCGTCAATCACAAACCGTGGATCGATCCGGGAACGCTCGCGTGCCGAGCCACGGGCATCCAGTGTGGCGTTGAGCAGCGCGTAGGCGACAGTATTGAGAGCCTCGGTCGCGTTCTTCGTCCACGTGATCTCGCTCGGTTCGGCGCCTGTAAAGGCGGCAAATCGCTCCCGTGCCCCCTCGTAGGTCTCGGTCGCCTCGACGGCCACCTGGTGAGCACCGCGGTGCACGGCGCCGTCCAGGCGGGCGTAGAAGTCCG
Organism: Bowdeniella nasicola; assembly: GCA_030537895.1. Classification (GTDB taxonomy): domain Bacteria; phylum Actinomycetota; class Actinomycetes; order Actinomycetales; family Actinomycetaceae; genus Bowdeniella; species Bowdeniella nasicola_C. Next base: position 20,946 of record JAUNVA010000023.1, on the reverse strand, counting down.
CCTCGGCTTCGATCACCGCGCGCGGTTTCAGGGAGGTGGCCGCCGAATCGAGATAGACCAGCTCGCTCTGCCCGTATGTGCGGTGCAGCGCCGGGAAGTCGGAGCGGTCAACGACGGGGGCGAGCGGCATTAGGCGCCCGCCTTCACGAACCGGTCGTAGCCCTCGGCCTCAAGACGCTCAGCGAGCTCGGGACCACCCTGCTCCGCCATGTGGCCGTCCACAAACACGTGCACGTAATCGGGCTTGATGTAGCGCAAAATACGCGTGTAGTGCGTGATGAGCATGATGCCCGAGTTGATCTGATCATGCACCCGGTTCACGCCCTCGGACACGACCCGCAGGGCGTCAATATCAAGACCAGAGTCAGTCTCATCCAAGATGGCGAACCGCGGGTGCAGCAGTTCCATCTGCAAAATCTCGTGGCGCTTCTTCTCGCCGCCGGAAAAACCGGAGTTGACGTCGCGGTTCGCGAAGTCGGGGTTCATCCGCAACCGCTCCATGGCGCCCTTCATCTCGCCGACCCACGAACGCAGGTTGGGGGCTTCGCCGTCAATTGCGGTACGCGCGGTACGAAGGAAGTTCGACACGGAAACTCCGGCGACTTCGACGGGGTACTGCATCGCAAGGAAGAGCCCCGCACGGGCGCGCTCGTCAACGCTCATGTCAAGAACATTGTCGCCGTCGAGCAGCACCTCGCCGTTACTCACCTCGTACTTCGGGTGGCCCGCAATCGAGTAGGCGAGAGTCGATTTGCCGGAGCCATTAGGGCCCATGATCGCGTGGATCTCACCGGAGTTTACGGTGAGGTTCACGCCCTTCAGGATCTCCTTGGGTCCGTCGGTTGTCTCAACCTGAACGTGCAGGTTCTTAATTTCAAGAGTGGACATGCGTTTCCTCGTCTGTGTGTCGGTCAGGTCTATGGGCTCTATTGGGTAATCGCCATGGTGTGATCGAGTTCCTCCTCGATTGCCTCCATGAGGGGTTGCTGCACCTCTGGCACGCCGATCTTCGCGATCAGTTCCGCAAAGAAACCGCGCACGACGAGACGGCGCGCCAAATCTTCGGGAACTCCGCGCGAGCAGAGGTAGAAGAGCTGCTCGTCATCGAAGCGGCCCGTCGCGGACGCGTGGCCCGCGCCCTCGATCTCACCGGTCTCGATCTCGAGGTTCGGCACAGAATCCGCCCGGGCCCCCTCAGTGAGAACCAGGTTGCGGTTCAGCTCATAGGTGTCGGTACCGGTCGCCTCGTGGCCGATGAGCACGTCCCCCACCCACACCGAGTGGGCGTCAGTGCCTTGCAGGGCCCCCTTGTACGTAGCGTTCGAGACGCAGTTCGGCAGATCATGCTCGACGAACAGCCTGTGTTCGTGATGCTGGCCGGCGTCGGTGAAGTACAGGCCCAGCAGGTCGATGTCGGATCCCTGGCCGGCGAACTCCACCTCAGTGGTGATACGCACCAGGTCAGCGCCGAGCGTGACGACGATGTGTTTGACCTCGGCATCCTTGCCCGCCCGAATCCGGTGGCTCGCCGCGTGGACGGCGTCCTCATCCCATTCCTGGGTGGACACGATCGTGAGGCGGGACTCCTGGCCCGCATCGATCTCTACGGTCTGGGCGAGACGGGCACTGCCCGTGTGGCGCAGGACGACGGTCGCCTCAACCTGATCGGCCGCGCGCACGACAATGTGTTGGCCCGCGGGAACGTCCGAATCGCCGTGTACATCGATGACAATCGGGTCCTCGAGGGATTCGGAGATCGTCAGACACGTGGGCTCACCCCGGTTTGCCCAGGCCACCACGCCGATCCGGTCGGAGGGAATGCCGACACTACCGGCATGGGGGCACGGGCCCGTCGTCAGGGTGTAGGTCTCGCCCTCCCGCGGATGGTGCGCGCCACCGGCCTCGAGTGTGTCCTTCCCGAGACGCACCGTAGGCGGCGTACCAGGAAGGTGATCCTCGAATAGGTCAGCCATGCGCCGAAGCGGCGTGAACCGCCACTCTTCTTCGCGTCCGCCCGGCACGGGAAAGGCCGATAGCTCGAAGCTGCGGGGCTTATCAGCCTTGTCGGCGGCGACCGCACTATCCTGGTGGGCCGCCTGGGCCTGCTGTTCGCCGGACTCGCGGCGGGCCGTCGCAGCCGGGCCTGCGTTCTGGTTCGTGTGCTCGATTGACTGGGTCACGGTTAGCCCACGGATCCTTCCATCTGCAGTTCGATCAGTCGGTTCAGCTCGAGCGCGTATTCCATTGGAAGTTCACGCGCAATCGGTTCCACGAAGCCGCGCACGATCATCGCCATGGCTTCGGTCTCCTCAAGTCCCCGACTCATGAGGTAGAACAGCTGGGCTTCGCTGACCTTGGAGACGGTGGCCTCGTGGCCCATTTCAACGTCGTCCACCCGTACATCCACATAGGGGTAGGTGTCCGAGCGGGAGACCTGGTCCACGAGCAGGGCGTCACATAGGACGTTGGATTTTGAGTGTGCCGCGTTCTCGTGCACCTGTACGAGGCCCCGGTAGGAGGAGCGGCCACCGTTGCGGGCCACCGACTTCGAAATGATCGAGGAGGACGTGTGGGGCGCCATGTGCACCATCTTGGAGCCCGTGTCCTGGTGTTGGCCCTCACCCGCGAACGCGATCGAGAGGGTCTCGCCTCGGGCGTGCTCCCCCATGAGGTAGACGGCTGGGTACTTCATCGTCACCTTGGACCCAATGTTGCCGTCGATCCATTCCATGGTGCCGCCCGCCTCCACCGTGGTGCGCTTGGTGACCAGGTTGTACACGTTATTGGACCAGTTCTGGATCGTCGTGTAGCGGACGCGGGCGTCCTTCTTCACGATGATCTCGACGACGGCGGAGTGCAGCGAGTCCGTCTTATAGATCGGGGCGGTGCACCCCTCCACGTAGTGCACGTAGGAGCCTTCGTCGGCGATGATGAGCGTGCGCTCGAACTGGCCCATATTCTCGGTGTTGATGCGGAAGTAGGCCTGCAGCGGGATTTCGACGTGCACGCCGGGTGGCACGTAGACGAAGGAGCCTCCGGACCAGACCGCCGTGTTTAGGGCCGCGAACTTGTTGTCGCCCGAGGGGATGACGGTCCCGAAGTACTCCTTGAAGATTTCGGGATGTTCACGCAGTCCCGTGTCGGTGTCGAGGAAAATGACGCCCTGCGCCTCGAGATCTTCACGGATCTGGTGGTAAACGACCTCTGATTCGTACTGGGCAGCGACTCCCGCAACAAGGCGTTGCTTTTCGGCCTCGGGGATCCCGAGCTTGTCGTAGGTGTTCTTGATGTCCTCGGGCAGGTCCTCCCAACTGGTGGCCTGCTTTTCTGTGGAGCGCACGAAGTACTTGATGTTGTCGAAGTCGATCCCCGACAAGTCCGCCGCCCACGTAGGCATCGGCTTGCGATCAAAGAGCTTCAGTGCTTTCAAACGGCGCTTCAGCATCCATTCGGGTTCGTCCTTCTTGGCCGAGATGTCGCGCACGACGTCCTCATTCAGGCCACGCCGTGCGGATGCTCCAGCGGCGTCCGGGTCGTGCCAGCCGTAGTTGTAGCGGCCAATCGAGTTGATGATCTCCTCATCACTCTGTGGCGCGTGGGGCGCTACCCGACTCATGTCAGCGGTCATGTTTGTCCTTCCGAATCGCATCGGGGCGAATCAAGAGTGGTACGTGCGTCGTGCACACGTGTTCGCCTTGTGCGAGTGTGGCGAGACGTTGCACATGGATACCCAGCAGCTCCGAAAACACGGCGGTCTCGGCTTCACACAGCTGGGGAAAGCTCTCAGCGACGGCCTGCACCGGGCAGTGGCCCTGGCACAGTTGCAGCGCGAATCCCTCGTCTCCAACGGGCCTGACGGTTGCGGCAAAACCGTCTTCTGTGAGGGCGTGCGCCAACGCACGAGCCCGCGCCAACGGGTCGGTGCCGGCCTGTTCGACGGCGGGGCGATACTTCTCGGCGAGCCTCTCGAATCGAGCTCGCGCAAAGGAGTCGATTGCTTCCTCTCCGGCGACTTCGGCAAGTTGGTCGAGAGCGTCGGCAGCCATATCCGAGTAGGCGTTGGCGTTGCCGCCACGCCCCGCATCGGTGGCCACGAAGTGCCGGGCAGGACGCCCCCGACCCCGTTGGACGTTCGCCGGCGGTTCGTGATCGGTGATGTCACCCGCCTTCACGAGGATCGCCAGGTGCCGGCGGATCGCGGCGGGAGTGAGGTCGAGGATGTCGGCGAGCACCCCGGCGGTGACGGGGCCACGCTCGATCACGAGTTCGAGGATGCGGGCTCGGGTGGCCCCATCCTCGGTGTTTTCCGCTGCGTGCGCGGCCACGCGAGACCCGGCAGCGAGACTCGCATCCTGCGCTGCGGAATTGGCGTTCACGACCCCTCCTTCTCGAGATCAGCAACATTCTTGTTGCATTAATCCACCCACGCCACCAAGGTATACCTTTCCTCATCTCTTCTCGACCACGAGGACGGCGTATCTCCAGCCCCACAAAGACGGCCAAATATTCACGTTTGTGCCCTGGTGTTCAGATCCCCAATTCGGGTCTCGATTCGGCCGTGTGAGGAACACCGCACGCCGAGCCTGCACGGCGGCCCCGATAAGCTGGGGGCGTGAGTCAATCCCCCGCCCTACGCGCCCACGGTGTCGTGAAGTCCTACGGACCGCGCCGCGTCGTCGACCACGTCGACCTCAGTGCCGAGCGCGGTCACATCACGGCGGTCCTCGGACCGAATGGCGCTGGTAAGACCACGATGATCGAATGCTGTGCGGGCCTGCGCACCCCCGACGCTGGACGTATCACGGTACTGGGCCTCGATCGACTCTCCCCCTCGAGCGCCACCGAGCTACGCGCTCGGGTGGGAGTGATGGTGCAAGAGGGGGGCCTCCCGATGGCACCGAGTGCGGGGGCCGTCCTCACGCACGTGGCTCACCTGCATGGCGCTCCCGAGCGGGCGGCTCGCGTCGCCGAACAACTCTCGCTCACCGACTCCCTCTCCACCCCCGTGCGCCGTCTGTCGGGTGGCCAACGCCAGCGGCTCGCTGTCGGTTGCGCGATGGTCGGCCAGCCCGATCTCATGTTTCTCGATGAGCCGTCCTCCGGCGTTGATCCTCATTCGCGTAGGGAAATGTGGCGTCTCCTTGACGCCGAACGGGAGCGTGGCGCGGCGCTCGTTGTCACGACCCACCTCATGGACGAGGCCGAGGCACTGGCCGATCACATCGTCGTCATCGACCGGGGCCGCGTTGTCGCGGCGGGCACGGTCTCGGACCTCACATCGGGCACTTTTGTGGAAATCGACGCCCAGGTGAGCGCTATCGACGCCGAGGGCCTCGCCGGCCTCATCGACGCCCAACGTCCCTCGGCAACACACGCTGGGGCCCCTGACCGGCCCCTCACGCTGGAAGCCGGTGACCTTACCGCTCGTGATCTCCATCGCCTGACCTCACGCCTCCTCGAACTCGGCCTCGATGACGCCTCCCTCACCGTGAAGCCGCGCACGCTAGAAAATGTGTTCCTGCGCCTCACACGGGAAGGTGCCGATGGCGGTGAGGCGGCGCAGCCCACCCAGCCTCGACGGGGTCGGCGACGCGGTTTCGCGCGGTTGAGGGCGCGGACGGGCAACGGGGAGACGTCATGAACCGCGTCCTCACACAGGCGGCGTGGGAAATCCGCGCGATCCTTCGTAACGGCGAGCAACTCCTCGTGTCCTTCATCATGCCGCTGCTGGCGCTCGTGATCCTTCTCAAGGTGGGAGCGATCGAGCTACCCGACCCCCGCTCGACCCACGCGCTGGCGGGTGCGCTCGCGATGGCCGTCATCGCCTCCTCCTTCACCTCCCAGGCCATCCTGCTGGCTTTTGACCGCCGCTGGGGTGTGTTGCGGATGTTCTCGACGACGCCGCTTGGGCCGCGCGGCCTGCTCGGCGGCAAGGCCGTCGCCGTGGGAGTCGTCGTGACCGTCCAGGCCCTGGTCCTAGGGTTCGCGACCGCGGTGCTCTCCACCTGGCGTCCTCACTCGGGCACGGCCCTGCTTGCCGGGGCACTGATGGTCGCCGTCGGGACGGTGAGTTTCGTTGCGCTTGCCATGTGCGTCGGTGGTACCCTGCGGCCCGAGGCGGTCCTCGCGATCGCAAATATCGCCTTTGTCCTCATGGTGGTCGCCGGCGGCGTGCTCGTGCCGTTAAGCGACTCGCTCGTAGGCACGGTCCTGTCCTACACGCCGTTTGGAGCGCTCGGTGAGGGCATGCGCGCCGCGCTCACGGGCCATCTGCCGCTCGGCGCGCTCCTCACGGAAGCCGCCTGGGCACTCGCGCTCGGCATGCTCGCGATCCGCACATTCCGTTGGGAATCCTGACCGCACCGCACGCCGCGAACGCTACCGACGGCGGCGCGGACGTCCTCACGCGCGGCTAGACTGGCGGCGTGACTGCACCCCATTCCAACGCGCCACAACGGCGCTTTGCCCTCGCAAACCTCATTGCCCAGGTTGGCATTATCGTCACGGGCGGACTCGTCCGGGTGACGGGCTCCGGCCTCGGGTGTTCTACCTGGCCGATGTGCGAGCCGGGCGCATTCACGCCCACCTTCCACGAGGCCTCCTCCTGGCATCCCTTTATCGAGTTCGGCAATCGGACCCTCACAGGGGTTCTCACGATCATCGCTATCGGCCTCATCGTGGTGTTGAAGCGCAAATCCGCACCCGCCCGCCCGGACGTCTTGCCCTACGCCTGGGGCGTGCTCGCCCTCATCGCCGTGCAGGCCGTCGTCGGCGGGATCTCGGTGTGGGTGACGTTGCACCCCGCCGTCGTGGGCCTGCACATGGTGCTCTCCCTCGGGCTCGTCGCCCTCTCAACCTTCATCGTCTACCGGATTTACCGGCCCCACCCCGGTGTGGAATCCCCCTCTGCCCGAAGGGCGTCCACCCTCGATCGTGTCGTCCACGGCGGCCTTGCCCTGTGGACCGTCGTCGTCGCGCTCCTCGGGGTCGTGGTCACGGGCACCGGCCCCCATTCGGGAGATGCGACGCGGCCCTACCGGTTCGCGATCGACCCGCTAGTCATCACGCGCACCCACGCCATCGCAGCCTGGGTCCTGCTCGCACTCGTGGCGCTCAGCTTCTACCTCGCCAGCCGCGCCCCTCTCCAGGTGCGTCGCGCGTGGCTACTCGTCGTCGCCGTCTTGATCATCCAGGGCGTGATCGGCTACGTGCAGTACTTCACGGGGCTCGTGCCGCCCCTCGTCATCCTGCACATGCTCGGCTCGGGTCTCGTCGTCGTGGCGATCACCTGGGCGATCGCGACCGTGTACGCGCGCCCAGCCTCCAGCGAGGTTTACGCCCCCAGCGAGCAGGCCGCGCGCGCCTGAGTATGGCTCGAGACCCGGCCGGTCGGCGTACTATCCGGCCGCCGGGGCGCCAAGCCGGCGCGCGGTCGCGAGCAGAGCCACCGCCGTGGTCGCGTTCAGAATCCGACCCTCATCAAGGGCCGTGAGCGCATCCTGAAGTGGTACCCAGGTGAGCTCGAACTCGGCTTCCTCATCACTGCGTTCAAATGACGCGGCAGCCCGACTGAGCTCCGTGGCGAGAAACACGTGAATGATCTCGTCCGATCCTCCGGGGCTGAGCGCCAGGGTGAGGAGAGGCTCGATCCGTCCCGCGCACAGGTCGACTTCTTCACGCAGTTCACGGCGTGCGCACTCGGCCGGGTCCTCTCCCGCGACGTCGAGCAGGCCTGCGGGAATCTCCCACAGTTCCGCCCCAACGGGGTGACGATACTGCTGGATGAACGCGACCTCACGCTCCGCGTTCAGGGCGATCACCGCAGCCGCCCCCGGGTGCACGACAACGTCACGCCGCACGGGCTCACTGCCCGGAGCAAGAACGACGTCGTCGAGCCGTACATCCACGACCGCACCATGAAACGCGAGCGTGGAGGCACTCACCGGGCGCGTCACCTCACGCCGATCGTGGATCGTGCGGGTGCGCACCCCACCGAGGCGGGGCTTAGTGGCGTCGGCACGTGAGTCGGTCAACTCTCTCTCCTTACGAGGCGTGGCCCGCACGCCGATAGCGCAGGGCCTCGGAAATGAGGCTCGCAAATAGGGGGTGCGAGCGCGTGGGACGGGAACGGAATTCGGGGTGGGCCTGGGTGGCGACATAGAACGGGTGGCGTTGGCGGTCGAGCTCCACGAACTCGACCAGGGAGCCGTCCGGCGAGGTGCCGCTCACCAGGAGACCAGCCTGCTCGAGGCGCTCGCGGTAGGCGTTGTTCACCTCGTAGCGGTGGCGGTGGCGTTCGGCCACCTCGCGGGTGCCGTAAGCTTCGGCGCACAGACTTCCCTCAGTGAGGATTGCGGGGTAGGACCCGAGCCGCATCGTTCCGCCGAGGTCTCCCTCTCCCGCGACAATTGCCTCCTGCTCGGCCATCGTGGCGATCACGGGTTCTGCGCAGTCGGCATCAAACTCCGTGGAGGAAGCGCCTGCGAGCCCGAGCACGGTTCGCGCAAATTCGATGACCATGGCCTGCAGCCCCAGACAGATGCCGAGCGTCGGGATGCCTCGCTCGCGCGCGTGGCGCAGCGCCCCGATCTTCCCATCGAGGCCACGTACCCCGAACCCGCCGGGTACAAGAACGCCGTGCACGCCGGCGAGGGCGTGTTCCGCACCCTCGGGCGTCGCGCACGTATCAGCAGCAACCCAACGGATCTTCACGCGCGCATCGTTGTCGAACCCGCCGGCGCGCAGCGCCTCGGCAACCGAGAGGTAGGCGTCGCGCAGGTCCACATACTTTCCGACGAGCGCGATCTCCGCAAAGTGCAACGGGTTTCGCACTCGCTCGAGAAGACGGTCCCAGTCCGACCAGTCGACGTCGCGGAACGGCACACCGAGGCGGCGCACCACGTAGGCATCGAGTCCCTCGGAGTGCAGGACGCGCGGGATCTCGTAGATGGAGGCCGCGTCCTTGCAGGTGATGACGGCCTCCCGGTCAACGTCGCACATGAGCGCGATCTTGTTCTTCACCGGCGCGGGGATGTCCCGATCGCAGCGACAGACGATCGCGTCGGGCTGGATGCCGATCGAACGGAGCTGAGCGACCGAATGCTGCGTCGGCTTGGTTTTCAGTTCGCCGGCCGAGGCGAGGAAGGGCACGAGTGAGACGTGCAGGAAGAACACCTTGGAACGTCCGAGATCCTGGCGCACCTGGCGGGCCGCTTCCAGGAAAGGCAGGGATTCGATATCCCCGACGGTGCCGCCGATCTCCGTGATGATGACGTCGACGCCGTCGCGCGCCTGGGCACGCATACGCTCCTTGATCTCATCGACGATGTGCGGGATCACCTGCACGGTGTCCCCAAGGTATTCGCCGCGCCGTTCGCGAGCGATCACGGTCGAATAGACCTGCCCCGTCGTCGCATTCGCGGCGCCGGAGAGTTCAACGTCGAGGAATCTCTCGTAGTGGCCGATGTCGAGGTCGGTTTCGGCGCCGTCCGCGGTGACAAAGACCTCGCCGTGCTGGAAAGGGTTCATCGTGCCGGGGTCGACGTTGAGGTAGGGGTCCAGCTTCTGCATGGCGACGCCGAGGCCGCGGGCGCGCAGGAGTCGGCCGAGCGAGGATGCGCTCAGCCCCTTACCAAGTGAGGAAGCTACGCCTCCGGTAACAAAGATGTGCGTGGGCTCTGGGTGCGTGTCGTGTTCTACCACGGGCAACCAGTCTATCGCGCCGAAGTCCCGCCGCCGGGCACGTCGCGGATTTCGGGCGCGTCGAGATGCAATTCCACGGCGAGGTGACGAGCCAAATCCGCGGTGTCTGGAAGAGTTGCCGAGCGTTCCCGAGCGGCCGCTCGGCGGGCCCGCAAAGCGTCCGGGTCACGCAGGAGGGCCTCGATTTCTGCGGCGAGCGATTGGGGCTGCGGAGTACACCCGGCCAGCTCCGGCCCGAGGACCACACCACTGCCACCAACGTCAGTCGCGACGATTGCCGCCCCCGCATGGATTGCCTCCTGGAGGGCGACCGGTTGGCCTTCCCATCGGGAAGTCTGTACGACGACGTCGACGCCGCGCAGCAGGTCGGGTATGTCCGTTCGTCGTCCGAGCAGCACCACCGGCAGCGCTCGCTGCTCGATCTGTTCGGCGAGGGTAGCCTGCTCCGGGCCCTCCCCTGCCACGTACCATGTCAGGTCGTGGTCTGGTGCGAGCCGCTCGGCCGTATCCATCAGGAGGTCGAGGCCCTTTTGGTAGCTGAGGCGCCCCACGGTGAGCAGGTTCGCTCCCTGCCGCCAGCGCGGCAGGTCGGCGGCGATCGTCGGGCGGGCGCCCGGCTCATCGGTGAGGGGACGGGCGGGCAAAGTGGTCGGTGGCGCGGGAACGATCGCGAGTCCCGCGTCAGCGCCGAGGCGACGGGCCCGCTCAACGAGGTCGGGACTCACCCCGAGGATGCGGTCGGCCCCGCGCGCGACGATAGCGAAGAGCACCGCGCCCGTCGCGCGCACGAGGGCTGACCCCAGCGGCATGTTGTGGGCGGTCACCACCAGGCGCGGGCGGCGCCTTAGTCCGGCGAGTGCGAGGGCGGCGTAGGCACCCGCCCGTAGCGTATGGGCGTGGACGACGTCGGCCCGGCGCGCCCATGCGCGAATCGTGCGAAGCGTCAAGAGGTCGCGGGAGCTGGGAAGCGCACCAAGTGAGATTGCGGCGCTTCGTGAGGGCCGCTGGCCTCGCTCCGCCAGGTAGGTAAGAACCGGTGCCGGAGCAAGGACGGCGCACTCGTGCCCGCGGAGGGCGGCACACACGTCGGCGAGATGAGAGCGCACTCCCCCGGCGGATAGGCCAGCAATCTCGAGGATTCTCACGTATCCCTCCGAAGAGCACGAATCGCCGACCGATCGACGGCGAGGACCGCACCGGCCACAATGAGCAGAACTAGCGCCGCTCCTGACCCGGCGGCGAGGAACGCGCGCACGAGGGAGGGCGCGGCACCGAGTATCAGAGCCACGAGCCAGCGTCCTACCAAGGCGGCCACGCCCGCGCAGGCACCGAGGACGATGATAGAGCGGGCGACGCCCACAAACGCGGGTGCTCCGGCAACGCGCCAGACAGAGGCAGCCATCAGGACGGTCGCGAGGCTCAGCCCAAGGGCGTGAGCAATCCCGAATGCCACGAGCGTCGCCTCCCGGCCCGCGCTCACGCCTGGCACGAGGCTGGGGGCCACAGTCACGAGCACGATAGCGGTAAGCGCCACGACCCCCCAGCCGACCGTGCCCCACACGACCGCAGCGCCGGAGCGATCAAGGGCGTAGAGCACGCGCGTGAAGTGGTACAGAAGAGCGAACCCCGGCAGCGCCGGTGCGAGTGCGACGATGGCGCTCGCCATCTCCGGGCCAACGCGGAAGAGCGACGGAACGGCAGCCGCCGTCGCGATCAGGAGGGCGAACCCGGCAGCGGCGACGGCGATCACCAGGCGCGTCGAACGAGCGACCAGCGGCTGCCAGCGCTCCCCTTCACCGCGCGTCACGGCCGCTGCGAGGGAAGGGTAGACGGCGGTCACGATAGGCACGACACCAATTGCGTAGGGCAGGACGTAGACGGCCTGCGTCAGCTGCCAGATCGACAGGGTACCCGCGTCGCCGCCGTAGGGGGCGAGCCAGAGTACCGCGAGCACGCTCGCCTGCTGGGCGAACAGGACGCCGATGCCGGCGGTACCGAGCCGGAGGGCGCGCCGCGCGGAGGCACCCGGCATCCGCCACGTCACGCGGAAGCGCACCCCAAGCCGGTAGGCCGGCAGAAACAGGGGCAGCGAGAGCGCGGCCACCCCCGCGGTGGTGCCCCACCCGAGGACCGCTACGGCAGTGTCAGGCAGGGCGCCCGGATCGGCTTGGCGGCCCGCGGCGAGCAGCCCGAACCACGCATAGGAGCCCATGACGACGAGCGAGGAGAGCAGCGGGGCGAATGCGGGCCAGAAAAACGAGCGGTGTGCCTGCAACACGCCGGATAGCACAATTGAGATACCGTACAGCGGAATCTGAGCGGCGAAGATCCGCAGCAGGCGGGTCATGAACACATACTGAGCGGCAGCCAGCTCACCGGTGGCTCCGGCGGGGGGCGGAAGCAGATGGGCGATCGGTTCGGCGAAGAGCGCGACGATCAGCGCGATCGGGATGAGGACTGTGAGCGTCCACGTGAGCAGGGCGGAGGCGATCCGGGAGGCGTCATCGCGCAGGTGCTGGGCAAGCGGCGCAGCAACGAGCGGCACCACCACACCGGCGAGAGCCCCACCGGCCGCCACTTCGAACAAAACGTTGGGGATCTGGTTTGCTGCCGCATACCCGCCCGCCGTAGCGGAGCCACCATGGAGGGTCCACGACTGGACGATCCACCGACCGAATCCAACGACCCGGGAGGCCAACGTGATGAGGGCGATCATCGAGGCCGCCCCCACGACCCCCGTGAGGGGCGGTCGCATGGTGAGTTTCATCGCACTCAGGCCCGACCCCACAGATCGAGGCGCTGCAGCCACGGGGTGTTCTCGATAGCGGCAGAAAAGGAAACTCGCTCGCTCGCAAGGATCAGGGCGACCACTCCCCCAGCGGAGAAGAGACGCACGCAGCGCGGTGCGCTCCGCGCGAGGAGCCAACCCAGGTGGGCACCGAGCGCGTTCGCGCCCGTGTCCCCGAGCATTGAACGTCCGGCGAGATCGTCCGGAGCCCCCTGAATCACAGCGGCCGCGGTTCCGGCCAACAGAGCATGACTGCGGTGCTTGGTTGACCGGGGAACGGAGCGGGTAGCGGTGCTCACCGTGGCAAGGGCGAGTGGGAGGAGTGCAGCCTTCAGGGCTCGTCCCGGGCGCAGGTCGAGCAGGTTCGTGAGGTTTGCGCCGCCGGCAATCAGTGCCGCATCGGCCCCGAAATCGAGCGCGCCCGCAAGCAAGCCCGCCGGTTCGCGGCCCACGTGCTTGGCATCCGCGCGTCTGCCGGCACCGAGCCGGACCGCGGTCACGAGTGCCGCGGTGGAGATCCCGATCGCCTTGGCCGCCCCGGTCGTGAGACGTCCGGCGCGCAGTGCCGCGAAGTGTCCGCGCAGACCCTTGTCCCGGTGGGAAGTATCTTCGCGGAAGTCGTCGAGGGCTCCCAGAGCGCCAGCGGCGGCGACGACGCCCGCCCCTTCGGGAGCTCCGCTGACGAGGTTCGTGGCGATCAGTGCGCCGCTGGTGGCGACGCCGCCCGCGAGCGTGACGGAGCGGCCCGCGTGATTGGTCCGTTCCAAGGCACGAGAGAGGCCCGGGGAGTCGGCGACGGTTTCGCGAATGGCGCGATCGGTGCGTTCCGCAACGAGCGCTGCGAGGACGGTACGGAGCATGGTTCAGTCCTCCGAGGAGGCAGACTCTTCCGCCTCGGCCTCATCCAACTCATCACGGGTCGCATCAGTCTCCGGCTGTTTCTCTGCCGCCTGTCCGGGGGCGAACACCGAGCCCGCACCGATCTGGACGCCGTAGTGACCAAATGTGCCATTCAGCTCCGCAGCGAGGGCTCGCGGCAGGTTGACCGTGAGGATCGGCCCGCCGGCCGAGTCAACCGTCGTCACCCCATCCTTGGCCGCGCCCTCACGCACGAGCGTGAGAAGGTCGTAGGCAGAGCCGGCGCTGCCCGTAAGCACCGCCACGTGGTGGTACCCGAGCCCCTCGACGACCCGTGCATAAGCGGTGTTCGCCTCCTTGATCGAGGCGCTCTCTTCCGCATCGGAGACTGCGACGTGGGCGGGCCCGACAACGACGATGGCGTCCGCGTCGACCTGAGCATCACCCGCAAACGTCACGATCGCGGGATCGGGACTGGAGAGCAGTTCGACGAGCGTGCGGGCTGCGTCGTCGTCAGCGGGCGCGCTGAGGGTCTGCGCGATCGCCTGACCGAGCACTTCCTCGCTGGAGGCATCCGCCTCGGGTGCCGGCTCGAGATAGCCCGCAAGCTGGCCGGTGAAAGTTGAGCGGAAGGCCGCGGAATCTGGATCGATGAGTGCCTCGGAGACGGTGGCTTGGCCCGCGACCGTGGCACCGGCCTCGGTGAGGACCTCGTTGATAGCTTCAACATCGCTCGCACCCGGCAGGGTCACGATGGCGACCCGCTGACCGGTGAGCATCCCGGCCACAGCTTCGTCCTGCATCGCGGCGATCATCTCGGCGCGACCTGCGCCCGTCGCCTGTTCCTGTTCGAGCTCGGCGCGCAGGCGGTCGCGGTCTTCGCGCAGCGACTGAACCTGGCCGGTCAGGGTGTCAGAGATTCCTTCGCGCAGGGGCCCAGCACCGAGGACGATGCCAACCGCGAGTGCGAGGAACACCGAGATCAGCGAGACCAAATGATAGCGAAAGTCAACCATAATACTTCCAGTTACTGGGGTCCGGGTCCGGACCCAACGATGGAGCGAATGACGTTATAGAGGTCATCCCACCAGGCTCCGGAGAGCCCGAGGAAGGTTTGACCTGCCGTCGTGGAGAGGATCGCGACGAACAGGGCGATGAGCCCGGCGCACGCGAGCAGGAAGAGCTGCCAGGACGAGATCCGCGTGCGGTACAGACGCGAGACGCCCTTTGCGTCGACCAGTTTGGAGCCCACCCGCAGCCGGGTGAGGAACGTGGAGGACATGCCCTGACGGCCCTTGTCGAGAAACTCGACGAGCGTCGCGTGCGTGCCGACGGCAACGACGAGGTCTGCGCCCTTCTCATCGGCGATGAGCATGGCGATGTCCTCGGAGGTGCCCGCCGCGGGGAAAACGACGTAGTCGACGCCGATCTCAGCGACGCGTGCCTGCCCGGGGGCGCGCCCGTCGCGGTAGGCATGGACGACGATCTCGGCGCCGCAGCGCAGTGCCCGGTCCGAGACGGAGTCCATGTCGCCCACGATCATGTCGGGGGTGAACCCGGCCTCGAGGATCGCGTCGGCGCCCCCATCGACGCCGATAAGGACCGGATGGTACTCCCGCACGTAGGGGCGGAGCATCGTGAGGTCTTCTTTGTAGTGGTAGCCGCGCACCACGATCAGCGCATGGCGGCCCTCGAACGAGGTGGACGTTTCTGGGAAGCCGACGCCGTCGAGGAGCAGATCGCGTTCCCGGTTGAGGAAGTTCATCGTGTTCGCCGTGAACGCCTCGAGCTGCGTTGCCAGGCCCGCTCGAGCCTCCTCCGCATTGCGCTGAACGCTCTCGGCGCTCTGACGTACACCAGCGGCCACGAGCTGAGACTTGTGCCAGACCTCGCCGTCTCGGATCTCGACTCGACTTCCGTTTTTCAGGTCCATGACGGTGCCGCCGAGATCGTCGATCAGGGGGATTCCCGCCTCGACGAGAATCCCGGGCCCGAGGTTCGGATAACGACCAGTCGTGGATTTCGCGGCGTTCAATACTGCGGCGGGTTCACAGCGTACGAGCCCTTCGGCGGCGACGCGGTCGAGATCCGCGTGGTCGATGATGGCAATATCTCCCGGCCGCAACCGCTTGGTGAGGTCCTTGGTACGTGGGTCGACCTGGACGGGCCCAACGATCCGACCATCGTCATGCACGGTCGCCGGTTGGCGTTTAGAAAACAGACTCACGGCCCTATCGTCCCACGTTCGCGGCATTCACCAATTCAGCGGCGTGCCGCATGGCCGTTTCCGAGTCGGTCCCGCCCAGCATCCGGGCAATTTCCCGGGTGCGTTCCGCGCCCTGCAGAGCTTCGGCACGGGTGCGCACTGCCGAGCCAGACTCGTCCTTCACGATGCGCACGTGTCCCGTGGCGAAGGCGGCGACCTGGGCGACGTGTGTCACGACGAGAACTTGGTGATGAAGCGCGAGGCGTGCCAGGCGAGCACCGACTTTCGTGGCGGTCGCTCCCCCAATGCCGGCGTCGATCTCATCGAAAACGAAGGTGTGGCCGCTGGCCCCACTCGCATCGGCGAGACACACCTCGAGAGCAAGCATCAGCCGGGACAGTTCGCCTCCCGAGGCGCCCTGCCCTATCGGGCGATATGGCGCTCCCGCGTGGGCGCGCAGCTCGAAAGTGATCTCGTCTGCTCCGTGGCTGGCCGGTTCCTGAGGCTCCACGCGAATCCGAACCTTCGCACTCGCCATACCGAGCTCCGCAAGTTCCGTACCAATCGCGTCAGCGAGCCTTGTCGCGACCCGCGTGCGTTCCTCGCGCAATCGGTTTGCGGCGTCCTCGAGAGCGGCGGAGCATCTCTCATGTTGGTCCCGCAGACGTGCCATAGCTTCGGGGCTGTCATCCGAGGAGGCCAACTCGGCTTGAGCGGCATCGCGCCAGGCGAGCGCGTCCTCGATCGTAGGCCCGTAGATCCGGAGCAGCGCACTGATCTCTGCGCGGCGAGCATGGATGGTGTCCAGTTGTCCGGGTTCGACCGCGAGATCGCCCGCATAGGCGGTGACGTGGCCCGCGATTTCGGAGGCGAGGGTCGCCGCGTGTGTGAGCTCCTCGGCCCACGGTCCGAGTTCCGCATCGAATTCAGTGGCGGAGCGCAACGCGTGAGCCGCTTGTCCTAGGCGCTCAACAGCCGAGGTTTCTCCGGTATCGAGCGCGGCATAGGCCGTCTGAGTGAGGCGACGCAATTCGTCGATGTTTGTGAGACGCTCCGCCTGCAGCCGCAGGTTGTCGTCCTCACCCACCTTCGGGTCGACCTGATCGATCTGAGAGACACCGCTCGTCAGCGCGGCGCGGCGCTGAGCCCGCTCCGTGGAGGAGGTACGGAGGGCAGCCAGGCGGGCATCAACCTCCTGGAAGGTCTCGAAGGCGGCTCGATATTCGGTGAGTGCTGCACGTAATTGCTCACCTCCGGCGTCGTCTAACGCAGTTCGTTGGAACGATGCCTGGCGAAGCTTGAGCTGTTCAGACTGACCGTGAATTGTGATGTAGGTCTCGGCAAGATCGCGTAGTACCCCGGCGGGCACCTGCCGTCCTCCGAGGCTGGCTCGAGCGCGTCCCTGGGCCGGGACGGTGCGCCCAATCAGCAGGGCGCCATCGTCGAGTTCGGCATCGACCTGCTCCGCGATGGTGGCGAGCCGTTCGGGGTGGTGGGTATCGGTCAGTACCGCATCGACTGTTGCGCGCGCTGCCCCTTTGCGCACCCGTGAGGCGTCGGCGCGTTCACCGGCGATGAGAGCGATTGCGGTCAGTAGCATCGTCTTTCCCGCCCCGGTCTCCCCTGTAATGACGGTGAGTCCGGCAGGAAAGTCGAGTTCGGCGCTTTCGATGACGCCGACGTCGCGCAATGCGAGCGTGTCAATCATGGCGTCTCCTGCTGCCTCCAGCTGTGTACGGGAAGCTTGAATTTTGCGACGAGTCGTGACGAGAAGGGAGCCGTCCACAGACGGGCGAGCGGGACGCTTTGCTCCGAGCGTGTGATGGTCACCTGCGAGCCGACGGGTGCGGCAAGAGCGCGCCGGCCATCGCACCAAATTTCGCCGTCGATCAGTCCAAGGTCACTCATCACTATCTGGACCTGTGACTCTGGAGAGACGACCATCGGGCGAGCGAAGAGCGCGTGAGCGGCGATCGGCACGATGAGGAGTGCTTCCACGTTCGGCCATACCACGGGGCCACCACCGGAGAAGGCGTAGGCGGTCGATCCGGTGGGTGTTGAGACCACGAGCGCGTCGCATGCAAAGGAGGAGACGGGGTGGTCATCAATCCCGATCGCGACCTCGACCATGCGTGCCCTTTGGGTCTTCTCAATCGCGAGTTCGTTGAGCGCCCAGTCGCGCATGACCCTCCCGTCGGGAGTGGTGACCTCAATGTCGAGGGCCATTCGCTTTTCGACCTCGTAGTCGCCCTTCACAAGCCGTGTCACGACGTCGGAGAGTGACTCGGGGTCGGCTTCAGCGAGGAAGCCCACGTGGCCAAAATTCACACCGAGGATGGGGATCGAGGTACCGCGCAGGTACTCGGCCGCGCGCAAAATCGTGCCGTCCCCGCCAAGAACGAGGACAACGTCGGACTCGGCAAGGTGTTCCTCTCCAACGACGACGCCTCCTGCCTGTTCGATGAGGCGCACAACCTTGGGGTAGCGGGCATCATCGGCCCGGTGGGAGCGGGACACGATTCCGATGGTTCGGGTCATCGACGACCTCCTGCCCTCTCGTGGCGCTGAGACGCGGGGCCATCCGCGATGGCGCGGGCGACGGCGCTGTCCAGCTGCGCGCCGGTAAGCGGTTCGCGCGGCGGCGTGGATTCGGGCCCACTCAAGGCGAGGAAATATTCCACGTTGCCGGCAGGCCCCGGGAGCGCAGACGGTGCGACCGCCCACACCGTAAGATCCGCGTCTTCAGCAGAGCGCGCAACGTCACGGACGGCTTGCGCGTGCAGGTCTGGGTTCCGCACGACACCGCCCTTACCGACGCGTTCACGTCCTACCTCGAATTGGGGTTTGACCATGATGAGGTAGGTGGCATCGGGACGCGCGCAGCGCGCGAGGTTGGGGATGACGAGCGTGAGCGAAATGAAGGACAGGTCGGCGACGACGAGTTCGGGTGCCGGCGCGATGTCCTCGGGTGCGAGCGTGCGCACGTTCGTGCGGTCGTGGACCTCGACGCGTGGGTCACGTTGGAGATGCCAGGCGAGCTGGCCGTAGCCGACGTCCACGGCGACGACGCTTGCGGCACCCCGCCGCAGGAGTACGTCGGTGAAACCCCCCGTGGAAGCTCCCGCATCGAGGGCGCGCACGCCGTCGAGGGGTGGGGCATCCTCCCCGAGGTAGTCGAGAGCACTCAGCAGTTTGTGTGCGCCGCGTGAGGCATAGCGCGTCTCCTTGGGCGCACTCACCTCGATGGCTTGAGCGGGATTCACCTGGCGAGCAGGTTTGAGACTCACCGTGCCGTCGACACGCACGTGGCCGGCATCGATCAGCTCTCGTGCCTCCGTTCGGGAGGCCGCGAGAGATCGCCGCACGAGTTCGGCATCGAGCCTGGTGAGTCGGGCCATCAGCTGTCAGCCTGGGCACTTGCGGACAGGCCTCGCTGCAGGCGGGCGTGGATCTGCGTGAAGATCTCGGGGTGGTCGGCCAGATCAGCTTCTGGAAGCGCCGCGAGTAGCTCGTCGACGGTCCGGGAGGCATCCCGAACGGTTGCCGGGCTGGCGGCGTTCGTTCTCGCGTCCTCGGAGGTCATTGCGGACTCTCCACGGTGAAGTCTACGAGGGCCGCTTTGCGGCCGGCGTCGCGCAGTGCCCAGGTACAGGCAGCCAAAGCGCGGTAGGCGTGCACGCTGACGGTCGCCCCGTCGGTGAGAGGCACCCACTGCTCGCCCTCGCGCACCACCATTGTTTCGGCGTTGACGCGGACGCGCGCTCCTCGGCAGGTCCCGTGTGCGGCCTCCTCATCGAGCGCCACCTGAGGCGCGGTGTAGGGCAGCGTGAGCTCCCGCAAGTCGACCAGCAGGTAGGTGGGCCGATCCTCTTTCGGAGCGGCACAAACGTCGCGAGCTGTGGAGACACCAGTGAGGACGTGGACACAGTCGTATGCGGCGGCCCGGGATCCTCGGATATCGGTATCGAGCCGATCGCCGATGCCAAGAGGGCGCCTTGCCCCGCGCGCTTCCGCAGCCGAGATGAACAGTTGAGGATCGGGTTTGCCGGTGGATTTGGGCTGAACCCCGGTCGCGGAGACGACAGCGGCCACAAGTGAGCCGTTGCCGATCGCGAAGCCGCGTTCGGTCGGCAGCGTGGTGTCGAGGTTGGTCGCGATAAAGTCAGCGCCGGCTCGCACGGCGAGCGTGGCTTCTGACAGTTCTGGCCAGCCGATGGCACGATCGAGCCCCTGAACGACGACGTCAGGATTGTCGTCCGCCGTGTCGGTGAGGCGAAGTCCCTCGTTGCGCAGCGCTTCTCGCAGCCCATCGCCCCCAACCCCGAGGACAAGGGCTCCGGGATGCAGGGATGCGCACAGGTGAGCTGCTGCCATGGCCGAGGTGAGGACGTCGTCCGCCTCGGTGGGGATACCCCGTTCGCTCAGGTGTTGGGCCACCTGGCCTGGGGTGCGCATCGCGTTGTTTGTGACGAACAGGAAGCGAAGCCCCGCCTCTCGGGCAGCGGCGATACCGTTGATGGCGGTGTGTTCGCGCTCTGCGCCGTGGAAAGCGACGCCGTCGAGATCGCAGAGCGCAAGGTCGTACCCCTCGATCAGGGCGGGGGCGCTGGTCGTCATTTAGGCTTCGTCCTCCACGATGGTGAGGTCCTCGTCCACCTCATCGCCTTCAGCGGCGCGAGAACCGTTGTAGATTTCTGGGTCCAGTGCTTCTGCTCGCTCGCGGGCGGAAGCTGCCTCCTCGTCTCGGCCGAGCTCGGCAAGACGGTCCGCCTTCACCGACGTGAGACGTGCCGCCAGATCCGGGCTGTAGTGGCGCGTGAGTTCATCTTCAATGAGGATGAGGCCGGCCTCATGTTCACCGAGATCGGAACGTGCACCGGATTCCACGAGAGTGAGTTCAACGCGGAAGAGATCAGTCAGGCGCTCACGGTCCACGCCGGCGATGATCTCGAGCGCCCGTTCGGGGCGCCCCATGCCCCGTTCGCAATCCGCTTCGATGACCTCGTGGGCGTGCGTGCCGGTGAGGCGACGGAAGGCGTGAATTTCGCGCAACGCGAGGTTGTAGTTGCCCGTACGGTAGGCCGTCATCGCCAAGGCTTCGCGCACGACGCCGACGCGGGCAGCGTGGCGCTGGGCGGCAAGGGCATGCTCGTGGGCGGTAGCCGGATCGACGTCAAGCAACGCGCCTGCCATGACAAGGTGGCGTGCGACGACCTCGGCATTATCGCGTGCAAGAGTCTTCAAGTGCGTGCGTACGGCTGGATCGAGCATGTCTTCAGTGACGTCGTCGCTCAGCTCCGGATCGCCACTGGCACGCAGGTCACGCTTATCGGCACGCGCGTCCTCATAATCACGGCCGCGCTTCGGATAGTCCGCCTGCTGGTGGTCACCG
>JAUNVA010000007.1 GCA_030537895.1 Bowdeniella nasicola | reverse complement strand
GCCGGCAGGTGTGCGGTGTTGGTGGGCCGGCAGGTGTGCGGTGTTGGCGTGTTGCGGGGTGGCGGTTTGCAGGGGGCCCGCAGCGCCCGTTCAATGCGCGGCCTGAACCTCATCCTGCAGGTTAAACCGTTTGACGTGGCCCAAGTCATATGATGAGCTAAACCTATTACCGAAATGGTCTTTCCTAATTGGGCGAGGCTGGCCCAGTCAACGGTGATGGGAGGGGGCAATGAGCTCGGGCGACCAGCTGAGAGCACGCAATACCGCGGTGTGCTTTGAGGCACTCCGCGAGCTCGGCACGGCCACAGCCTCCGACATGCGTGAGGCCACGGGCCTATCTCGCCCCACGGCGCAGGCCATTTTGCGCTCCCTCGTGGAGCGTTCGCTCGCTTCCGTAACCGAGGCGGCGCCGGCGGCCGGCCCGGGCCGACCGGGCGAATGTTACGCATTCGAACCTGCGGCCAAGGTGGCCTGCATTGATCTCACTCCTGAGTCCCTGGGCATCGCGCTCGCAGATCTCACCGGTACCTCCCGCGAAATCTTGCGCCGCCCCATGGGGTCGGCGTCGCAAGCCGCAGCCGAAGCGCCCACCCTCATCGGTGAGGCATTCGCTCCCGGAAGTCCGGCAACCGAGGTGTCCTCGATCCTCGTTTCCGTTCCCGGCGTCGTTGACCCCGCCGGCGTGCTTATCCATTCCAACGCGTTCCCGAGTTACGCGGGCCGAGAGGTCCGCGAGGTCTTTCCGCTCCCCGACGGCGCGGACGTGGTTGTCGAAAATACGGTGAATATGGCGGCTCTCGCGGAGAGTCGTGTGGGGGCAGCTCGCGGACACGACAACGTTATCCTCGCCCACCTGCAAGGGGGCATGAAGGCCGGGATCATGACGGATGGGCGGCTTTACCGCGGCTCCCGCTTCGCGGCTGGAGAGGGCTCCTACCTCGCACTGCCGAGCCACGCCGCACGCGCCGGAATGCTCTCCCGCCTGAACCTGCTGCTCGATACGGGCCTTAACGACCACGAGCGGGCCGCGGTCCTCGGCGATATTGCGGAGATGATCGCGCCAATGCTTGCGGTGATGACGACGACGCTCGATCCCTCACTCGTCGTGCTAACCGGCCCTGACTCGCGGGCGGGCGCGGCCCTGCTCGAACCGTTGCGCGCCCGGCTCGCCGAGCACTTCACAAAGGTTGAGCCTCCGCCGCTCGTGCTTTCGGAGCTCGACGCCGACGGACCCATGATCGGTGGCCTCATCGCCGCGATCGAGAACCTGACGACCCGGCTGCTGGAGGGGTATTGCCCACCGGCACCGACCCCGGTGATTGAACGAGTGAAGGAGAAACGATGACGTCCCTTCGAGTGGGAGTGGTGGGGGCGGGTGCACGCTGCACACTGGCCCTTAAGGCGGAAGAGTGCGGTGGCGAGGTGGTCGCCGCCGCAGATCCGAGCCCCCAGGGGGCCCGCCGTACCCGCGAGCGTCTGGGAGAGGACGTCGCGCACGTCGAGGGGGTTTGCGATCTCATCGACTTCGGAATCGACGTGGCCTTCGTGACATCTCCGGACGACACCCATGAGGACGTCACGTGCGAACTGTTGCGGGCCGGCATTGCCGTCTACCTGGAGAAGCCGCTGGCGATCACTATCGAGGGTGCAGACCGAATCCTGCGCACCGCCTACGAGACTCGCACGCCGCTGTACGTTGGCCATAACATGCGCCACATGCAGGTGGTACGCCTGCTACACGACATCGTGGCGCGCGGGGAGATTGGCGAGGTCAAGGCTATCTGGACGCGTCATTTCGTGGGCCACGGCGGTGACTTCTACTTCAAGGACTGGCATGCCACCCGCGAACACGGCACCGGTCTCCTGCTACAAAAGGGCGCGCATGACATCGACGTCATGCATTGGATCGCCGGTTCTGCCACGCGCGAGGTGACGGCGATGGGCGACCTCATGGTCTATGGCAAGAACCCCGACCGGGCGGACAACTCCGCAGATCTGATGACTGACTGGTTCGACCGCGAGGGCTACCCTCCCGCTCGCCTCACAGGTCTCAACCCGGTGATCGACGTCGAGGACGTCTCGATGATGCTCATGCGCCTCGACTCGGGGGTGTTGGCGAGCTACCAGCAATGCCACTTCACGCCGGACTATTGGCGCAACTACACCGTCATCGGCGATGAGGGACGCCTCGAGAACTTCGGCGACACCGAGGGTGGTGTCGTCCGCCTGTTCAACCGCCGCAGCGAATACCGCGAGCACGGCGACAAGGAATTCCCTATCACGGGCGATGCGGGCGGGCACAGCGACGCCGACGCCCTCACGGTCGCCGAGTTCATGCGCTTCGTCACCTCTGGCGGGCCTACCGACACGAACCCGCTGTCGGCACGTGATGCCGTGGCGGCGGGGATCGCCGCCACCGAGTCGCTGCGTTCCGGTTCCACCCCGGTGCGGGTGCCACCGGTCGAGGAACGGATCGCTCACTACTTCCGCACCCATCAGGGGCGCGCGCCGCAAACCGCGGAGGTCTCGCCGTCCACGACGGCGGGGCCCGCTCACCAGGAACCTGGTTCGACGGCGGGCGTTCCCGACACCGAGAACCCCACAGGCCACTAACCCACCCCCAGTGAAGGAGAAGACACCATGAGAAAGTCCCTCATGACAGGACTGGCCGCACTCGCGGCTGGA
This sequence comes from Bowdeniella nasicola, assembly GCA_030537895.1. Classification (GTDB taxonomy): domain Bacteria; phylum Actinomycetota; class Actinomycetes; order Actinomycetales; family Actinomycetaceae; genus Bowdeniella; species Bowdeniella nasicola_C. The sequence continues at coordinate 106,271 of JAUNVA010000007.1, read as the reverse complement.
AGCCTTGCGCTCGCCGGCTGTGGCGGCTCGGATGGCGGCAATGAGCCTGTCGCCGAGAAGGATGAGAGCGCCGAGATCACGTACGGCATTTGGGACGAGAACCAGCGCGGTTTTGTCGAGGAGACAATCGCTGAGTTCAACAAGGACTATCCGAACGTGAAGGTCACGGTCGCGCTCACGCCCTACAAGCAGTACTGGACGAAACTCCAGACTCAAGCCGAAGGTGGAAACCTCCCGGACGTGTTCTGGATGAATGGCCCGAACATCGAGCTGTATGCGGCCAACGACCAGCTCGCCTCCCTCGATGACCTTGAGGGCGTGGAATGGGAGAATTTCCCCGAATCTCTCGTGGACCTCTACTCCTATGACGGCTCGCACTACGGGGTCCCGAAGGACTTCGATACGACGGCGCTGTGGTACAACGAGGCCCTCTTCGAGCAGGCTGGCGTGGACCTTCCCACTCCCGAGTGGACGTGGGACGACTTCTCGAGCGCAGCGGAGGAGATCTCCGAGAAGCTCGACGGGGTCTACGGCGTGGTCGCGGATCTCTCGGGTGGCCAGGAGTCTTTCTACAACACGATCGCTCAGGCTGGCGGCTACGTGATTAAGGACGGCGAGTCCGGCTTCGATGATCCGAAGAGTATTGAGGGCCTGCAAATCTGGGCGGACCTCATCGACGCGGGCGCCATGCCGACCGTGCAGGTGATGGCGGACAACCGCCCGAACGACATGTTCACCTCCGGTAAGGCCGCCATGATCTGGGCGGGTACGTGGAACACGGCGATCTATGCCGAAGACAGCCCGAACCCGGAGAACCTGAACCTCACGGATCTGCCCCGCAAGGAGCAGCAGGCCACCACGATTCACGGGCTCGCGAACGTGGTCGCGAAGAACTCGGAGAACCTCGGTGCGGCGAAGGCATTCGTCGCGCACCTGGCCACGAAGAAGGCCGCTGAAATCGAGGGCGCTGCGGGCGTGACATTGCCGGCCTACAACGACACGCAGGACGAGTTCATCTCGACCTATCCCGACTGGAACGTCGAGGTCTACACCACCTCGGCGCAGGACTACGCGGTCCCCTACCCGGTCTCGATGAATACGAACGCCTGGGCGACGCTCGAGGCTGAGGTCCTCGGCGCGGCCTTCGCAGGTAGCACGAGCGTTGAGGACGCAGCGAAGGACATGGCTCAGAAGATGAACGAGATGTTGGCGAGGGAATCCCAGTGATGACCGCGAAGCGCGGCGGACCCGGTCGGGGGTCCGCCGCGCGGCGCTCGCGCCAACACAAGGTCTCCGCCGCTCAGCGCAACGGCCTGTGGCCCTGGCTGTTCGTGCTGCCGCTGCTGAGCGGTGTCCTCGTGTTCTACCTGTGGCCGATCGTGCAGAACTTCCTCATGTCGTTCTCGCGCGTCTCCCCGTTTGGTCACTCCTCAAAGTTTGTCGGGCTGGACAACTATCAGACGCTCCTCGAGTCCGGAGAGCTCGCGGGCGCGTTCGGCAACACTCTCATCTATACGGGGATCGTGCTGCTTGGCATTCCGATCGCGGTCTTCCTCGCGGCCCTCATCTCCCGGCCCGGGCTGAAGGGCGCCAACGTCTACCGCACGATCTATTTCATGCCGTACGTGGCGATGCCCGCGGCGATCTCGATCGTCTGGAAGATGATCTACAACGGCGACTTCGGGATCTTGAATCACGTGCTGCGCACGCTCGGCGTTGAGAACCCGCCCTACTGGCTGTCCACTCCCGGGGTGGCGCTCGTGGCGGTCGCGATTCTCGGTCTGTGGGCCTCGATCGGGTTCAACATGATCATCCTGTCGGCGGGCCTGAAGTCGATCCCGCTCGAGCTTTACGAGGCGGCCTCTCTTGATGGGGCCTCCCACATGCGCCAGTTCTTCTCGATCACGGTGCCGCTGCTCACGCCCTCGATCTTCTTCCTCACAGTGATGCAGGCGATCTCGGGTTTCCAGCTGTTCGACACCCTGTTTGTGCTGATCTCGCCCGTCTCCCCGGCGATGCCGCACACGCGCTCGATGGTCTACCTGTTCTACGAGCAGGCGTTTATCAACAACGACAAGGGTTACGGAGCGGCGATCGCCGTCGTCATCCTCCTGTTTGTGGCCCTCGTGACCGCGATCCAGTTCCGGTTTCAGAAGAAGTGGGTGACCTATGTCTAAGCCGCTCGAGTCCGCCCCCCTTCCCGGGGCCACGGGCCTCACGACGACGGCGCAGGCCGCCGCCGAGAAACACTCCACCGTGAGCGGTTCCAGGTGGAAGGCGCGGGGTCACAAACCCGTGTCTCCGAAGCAGAACCACGCGTGGGTGCACGTGGTCTTGTGCATCGGTGGCGTCTTCATGGTCTTCCCGTTCGTCTGGCAGCTCATCATGTCGCTGATGACGAACTTCGAGATCCAGTCGGTGCCACCCACGTTCTGGCCGGCTGAACCGCAGTGGGGAAACTACGCTGAGGTATTCGAAAAGATCCCGTTCCTCCGTCAGTTCGGGGTATCGATCCTCATCACGGTGCTCCGCACCGTCGGCCAGCTGATTCTCTGCTCGATGGCGGGTTACGCGTTCGCCCGTATGCACTTCACGGGGCGCGGCCTGCTGCTCGGGATCGTCCTGTCCATCCTCATGGTGCCGAGCCAGGTCTACCTGCTGCCGCAGTACGAGATCATCATGGGGTTGAACCTGCTCGAGACGCCCTGGGGCATCGTGCTACCGGGGATCTTCTCGGCATTCGGGACGTTCCTCATGCGCCAGTTCTTCATCGGCGTGCCAAAGGAGCTGGAGGAGTCGGCGCGTCTCGACGGCGCCAACCCGTTCCAGATCTTTTGGAAGATCATGCTGCCACTGTCCAAGCCCGCGCTGTCGGCCGTGGCGATCACGACGGTCCTGTGGTCCTGGAACGACCTGCTCTGGCCACTCATCGTGACGACGCAGGACGCCTCGATGCCGCTGTCGGTCGGGATCGCGACCTTCGCGGGCCGCACCGCGACCGATTACTCGGTCATGATGGCGGCCTCCGTCATGGCGGTGGCCCCCGTACTGATCCTCTTCATCCTGCTGCAGCGCCGGGTGATCGAGGGGCTCGCCCACACGGGGTTGAAGGGGTAGGCCCCACTTCCTGGCGACGACGACGGCGGGCGGCCCTGCCCGCCGTCGTCGTATGCCGGGGCGGCGTGGGCCGGTAGATTTGAGGGAGGTAGCCCTCAGGAATGCGGCGTGGGAGGAGACGGGCGTGAGCACACGGTTGGTTGTCGGAGTGGCCGGTGGGACCGGTTCGGGCAAGACCACCCTCACGCGGGCGCTTGTGGAGCGGTTTGCCGGTCAGACGAGCGTCGTCTTTCACGACAACTACTACCGCCAGCACGATGACCTCGATTATGCGGCTCGCTCCCAGTTGAACTATGACGCTCCCGAGGCGTTCGACACCGAACTCATGGTCGCGCAGCTCAAAGACCTCATCGCAGGCCGTCCCATCGAATGCCCGGTGTACGACTACACGGTCCACAACCGTTCGACAGAGACCCTGACGATCGAGCCTGCCCCCGTCATCATCGTCGAGGGGATTCTCATTTTCGCGGAGCCGGCAATTTGCGAGCTGCTCGACATCAAGCTCTTCGTGGATACCGACGCGGACGTACGGATCCTCCGGCGCATTAAACGTGACGTCGTGGAACGTGGTCGGAGCCTGGATTCGGTAGAGTCTCAGTACTTGACAACCGTCAAACCCATGCATGAGCTATACGTCGAACCGACCAAACGAGCCGCAGATCTCATCATCCCCGAAGGGGGCCACAACCTGGTGGCTCTCGAGATGCTGATCCACCGGATCGAACGGGCGCTCGCCTAAACGGCAGATCGGCGCCCCGGACGCCGAGCACCCACGGAAGGAGCCCCGATGGCGGTCCTCTCCCAGCTCACGGCCCAGCGTGACGCCCTGAAGTCCTACGCTCCCGCCCCCACCACAGCCCGCGGTCAGCGCATGGTGGGTCTCGTCGCACTGGCGGGGTTCGTGTCCGCCCTCGGTGCGGGCCTGGTCTATATCGCGCTCGGCCTGAGTCTCGACACCCTGATCGACTCCGATCCGCCGGCGGGCACGCACCTCGGCCTCCTCGTGGCCGGGCTCGCCGTTCACGGCCTTGGCCAGGGGGGACGCACCTTCATGGGTGCTCGCGCGGCCGCCCGCAGTGAGGCGGAGTTGCGCGCGCGGGTTTTGGCCACTTTCCTCTCGCGCGGGCCCGCCCGTGCCGCGGCGCACCGGTCGGGCGCGTTCATCTCGCTGCTGATCGACGGCGCCGAGCGGGTGGCGCTCTACCGTCAGACCTTCCTGCCTGATGCCCTCATGTTGGCGGCCTTACCGGCAGGACTGCTCGTCCTGCTCGGTGTCGTCGTCGACCCGGTGAGCGCGCTCGTGCTCGCGGCCTGCGTGGTGGTGATCCCGGTGCTCGTCGTCGGATTCGAGCGGCTCTTCTCGCGTTCGTCGTCTTCCTCACGTTCGGAACGGGCGCGACTGTCGGCCAGCTATCTCGACGCTATTCAGGGGCTCGAGACACTCGCTGTCATGGGCGCGACCAGGCGCGTCGGGCGGCGTCTCGCGCAGGTGGGGGAGGCCAACCGGCGTGCGATCATGCGGCTGCTCGCCGGCAATCAGGTGGTGCTGTTCGTCATCGATATCGCCTTTTCCCTGGCGCTGCTCCTCGTGGCGACCGCCCTCGCGATCTCTCGCACCCTGTCCGGCGTGCTGAGCCCAGGGCAGGCCGTCGTGATCGTCGGCTTCGCTCTCCTGCTGCTCGAACCCATGGACCTCGTGGGGGCCTTCTTCTATGTGGCGATGGGGGGCCTGGCGTCCGAGCGGGCGATCCGCCGTTTCCTCGGCACTGGCCAGGACGTGGACGGGGCGGCGCTCCGCCCCGCTGCAGCCGTGAGCGCCACGGTAGACGGCACCGTGGACGATGACGTAGCCGACCTCGCAGGGGCAGAAGGCCGCAGCGCGGAGGCGGCCTCCTCGGCGGGGAGCGCGCCGCTGGTCGAGGCACGGGATCTCACGTTTTCCTACGGGACGACCCGGGCCGTGTGCGGCGTCGACCTCAGCGTGCAGACGGGTGAGTCCGTGGCGATTGTCGGGGCCTCCGGAGGGGGCAAATCCACGCTGCTCTCGCTGCTCACCGGAGACCTGACACCCGAGTCGGGCACGCTGCGCGTCGCGGGGGTGAGCAGGCCGGAGGAGATCCGCCAGCACACCGCCGTGGTCGCCCAGTCGACATGGTTGTTCACCGACACCATCGCCGGAAACCTGCGTCTCGCTCGCCCGGACGCTACCGAAGACGAGATGTGGGAGGCGCTCGCGATCGCCCGCCTTGACGCCGATGTTGCCACCATGCCGGCCGGCCTCGAGACCGTGATCGGGGATCAGGGCATCGGACTGTCGGGAGGTCAGGCGCAGCGCCTCTCACTCGCCCGCGCGGTCCTGTCGGGCCGCGACCTCCTCCTCTTGGACGAGCCCACCTCCCAGGTCGATCTCGTGAGCGAACAGGAGATTATCGAGGCGCTTGCCTCCATCGCGCGGGAACGCACCATCGTGATGGTGACCCACCGCAAAACCTCGCTACTTGCCACCGATCGGGTCCTCACGATGAACGACGGACACCTGGCCGAGACCCCGCCCGCACGCCCCGCGGAACCGAACACGGGAGACCACCCATGAGCGCGCGCCGTCGGGAGCTCACCCGCTGGATGCTCTCCGTCACCCGCCCGGTACTCGCACCGCTGGCGGCCTCCGCCCTGAGCCGAGTCGCCGGCCAGCTCGCCGCAGTCGCCATCGTGGCTTTTGCGGGATACCAGGTGACGGCGATCGGTATTGCCGCGCGCGCCGGTGCGCTCGAAGGGACGCCACTGTGGTCGGTGCTCGGCGTCCTCGTGGCGCTCGCCGTCGCGAAGGCGGTGCTGCGCTACGCCGAACAGTTCCTCGGCCACCTTGTTGCGTTTCGCGCCCTTGAGCTACTGCGCGGGGAGGTCTACACCCTGCTCGCGCCGCAGGCCCCCGCCATCGCGCGGATCGCTTGGTCGGGTGACCTCCTGAGCCGCATTACCCGAGACATCGACCGGATTGAAGTGTTTTTCGCGCACACGTTTGCGCCGGCGGTGAGTGCCGTGCTGGTCCCCACCGTCGTCGTTCTCGGGGCCGGGTTTACCGTGGGATGGCCGGCCGCGCTCGTTTGCCTGATCGCCTACCTCATGGGGGGTTTAGGCGCACCTCTTCTGGGTAGCCGGGCGGCCGCCTCGGCGGCGGGCGAAGCCCTGCGTCTACGCGGACTGCTCACGCAGCATGTGACCGACTCGGTGCAGGGCGTGCGCGAGGTCGTCGGATACGGTCGCGTCGCCGAACGTCTCGCTGACCTTTCCGCCCTCGAGGAGCCGCTGGCCGAGACCGCCCGGACGCGAGCGGGCATCGCGGGGGCGCGCCGCGGCCTGGTCTCCCTTACCCACTATGCGGGTCTCGCGGGCATCCTCGTGGTCGGGAGTGCGGCCGTGCGGTCCGGGGCGGCCTCAGTGCCGTGGCTGGTGGCACTCCTGCTGGGCTTCGCTGCCTCGTGGGACAACATCCGCGCCGTGGAAGACTTTGTGCTCGCCCTCGACAATTCCTTCGCCTCGGCCGCCCGTATCACGGCGTTGAGGGGGGCGGCGCCCGAGATGCCCGACGGCGAACGGGACGTGCCCGCGGGGCCCCTCGAGCTGCGCTGCGAGCGCGTCACCTTCAGCTACCCCGGCGAGCGTGGTGGCCCACCCGCACTGCGGGACGTGAGCGTGCACATTCCTGCCGGAAGGTGGACGTGTGTGCTCGGGGTGACGGGGTCTGGCAAGTCCACGCTGAGCGCGCTCGCCCTGCGCTACTTTGATCCGGATGAGGGGCGTGTGCTCCTCGGGGGCGAGGACTTGCGTGAGCTCTCGAGGGCTCGCGTGCTCGCCGCGGCGACCATCGTGACGCAGCGTGCCCATGTCTTTCGTGGCACCATCGCCTCCAACCTGCGGCTCGGCGCTCCTGACGCGGACGACGACGCCCTGTGGCGGGCTCTCGCGCTCGCCGATGTGGACGAGGACGTACGCCGTCTGAACGGCGGCATCAATGCACCGGTGGGGGAGGGCGGGCGTACCCTCTCGGGCGGCCAGCGTCAGCGTCTATGTCTCGCGCGGGCGCTGCTGCGGCCCGCCCGCCTCATCGTTCTCGACGAATACACCGCGCACCTGGATGCCGCCCAGGCTGCAACCGTGCGTGACCGAGTGCGCGCGGCACGGCCGGACGCCACGGTCATTGAGGTCACCCACCGGGTGGAGGGCGTGCGCGGAGCGGATCACGTGATCGTGATGGACCGCGGCGTCGTGCTCGAGCACGGCACGCCCGCCGAACTGTTGGCGCGCGATGGTGCCCTCTCGCGCCTGGCTGGCCGCAGCTAAAGGGAGGCGGGTCATGGTGCAGGGCCACGGTCCGCAGTGGTCTACTCCCCGCGGCGGCAGTGGGCGATTGGTTATCCTGCAGGTGTAGTCAAGCGATAGGACACCACGCCCCATGGCCACCATCATCTATACGCATACCGACGAAGCCCCCATGCTCGCGACGCACTCGCTGCTGCCCATCATTGAGGCATTCGCGCGCACCGCTGGAGTCGAGGTCGAGACCCGCGATATCTCCCTGTCCGGCCGAATCCTCGCCGCGTTCTCGGACCGCCTGCCCGAGGACCAACGGGTCAACGACGCGCTCGCGGAGCTCGGAGCACTCGCGAAGCGCCCCGAGGCAAACATCATCAAGCTGCCGAATATTTCGGCATCGATCCCGCAGCTCAAGGCCGCGATCAAGGAGCTGCAGGGCCAGGGATTTGACCTGCCTGACTACCCGGATTCGCCCGCCACGGATGAGGAACGGGACGCGAAGGCTCGCTACGACTCGGTGAAGGGCTCGGCCGTGAACCCGGTCCTACGAGAGGGCAACTCGGATCGGCGCGCCCCCGCGGCTGTGAAGAACTTTGCGCGCACTCACCCGCACCGCATGGGTGCCTGGACGTCGGAGTCGAAGACCGAGGTCGCGACCATGGGGCGGAACGACTTTGCCTCGAACGAGAAGTCCGTAGTCCTGGAGAAGGACGACACACTCACCATCCAGCTCGTGACGAAGGACGGCGAAACCGTCCCGTTGAAGGACGAACTGCCCGTGCTTGCCGGTGAGGTGATTGACGGGACGTTCATGTCCGCGAAGGCACTTGACGCCTTTCTCGAGGAGCAGGTGCGGCGTGCGAAGGATGCGGACGTCCTCTTCTCCGTGCACCTGAAAGCCACGATGATGAAGGTCTCTGACCCGATCATCTTCGGTCACGTGGTGCGGGCCTACTTCTCCGACGTCTTTGCGACCTACGGAGAGCAGCTCGCGGCGGCGGGCCTGTCGGCCAACGATGGCCTGGCCGCGATCTACGCCGGACTTGAGTCGGGCGACGTCGAAGGGGCAGACAAGATTAAGGCGGCGTTCGACGCGGCACTTGCGGAAGGCCCGCGTCTCGCGATGGTGAACTCTGACAAGGGGATCACGAACCTGCACGTGCCCTCGGACGTCATCGTCGACGCCTCCATGCCCGCGATGATCCGCACCTCGGGCCACATGTGGGGTCCGGACGGCGAAGAGGACGACACCATTGCCGTGATCCCAGATTCTTCCTACGCCGGCGTCTACCAGGCCGTGATCGAGGACTGCAAGGCCAATGGCGCGTTCGATCCCACCACGATGGGCTCGGTTCCGAATGTTGGTCTCATGGCGCAGAAGGCCGAGGAGTACGGCAGTCACGACAAGACCTTTGAGGTGCCCGCCGACGGCATCGTCCAGGTGGTGAATTCCGCGGGCGACGTCCTGATGGAGCATGAGGTGGAGGCCGGTGACATCTGGCGCGCCTGCCAAACCAAGGATGCTCCAATCCAGGACTGGGTGAAGCTCGCGGTGACCCGGGCGCGTTTGTCGGATACGCCGGCGATCTTCTGGCTGGATGACAAGCGCGCGCACGACCGCGTGCTGAAGGAGAAGGTCTCCACCTACCTCAAGGACCACGACACCGAGGGCCTGGACATCTCCATCATGGACCCGGTCGAGGCCACGAAGGTTTCGGTGGAGCGCATGCGCAAGGGTGAGGACACCATCTCGGTGACCGGCAACGTGCTACGCGACTACAACACCGACCTGTTCCCGATCCTGGAACTCGGCACGAGCGCCAAGATGCTCTCGGTGGTACCGCTCATGAGTGGCGGTGGTCTCTTCGAGACGGGTGCGGGTGGATCCGCACCGAAGCACGTGCAGCAGCTCCTGGAGGAAAACTACCTGCGCTGGGATTCGCTCGGCGAGTTCCTGGCGCTGGCCGAATCGCTGCGTCACCTGGCGCGGTTTGACGACAACCCGCGTGCGGCGGTGCTCGCCGATGCGTTGGATAGTGCCACTGAATCCGTGTTGAACGAGGGGCGCTCCCCGGCGCGTAAGCTCGGCAAGATCGATAACCGCGGCTCTCACATGTGGCTCGCGACCTACTGGGCGCGGGCGCTCGCGGACCAGGAGGACGACGCCGAGCTTGCGGGACTCTTCGCTGAGGTCGCCAGCAAGCTTGGCGAGAACGCGGAGCAGATCGACGCCGAACTCATCGGCGTGCAGGGTGAGCCGGCGGACATCGGCGGTTACTACCGCCCCGATGAGGACAAGACCTTCGCGGTCATGCGTCCCTCGGCTACGCTGAACGAGATCATCGACTCCCTGGCTTAACACCCGGTAGTGTGTGCTGCGGGCGGCCCACCCGGGTCGCCCGCAGTGCCGTCTCACGGCCAGAGTGGAAGGGGCCCCATGTCCCAGCGGGCCGGCCGGTCACCCACGCTCGGCGAGGCGCTGAGCGGTCGAGATAATGCTCTGAACTTCATGCGGCTCATCCTCGCGGTTGCGGTGATTTTTGGTCACATCTTTCCTCTTGGTGGCTTCGAGCCGCTCAGAGTGGGGCCTTGGGTTTATGGGGGACTGCACGGGCAGGCCGTGAATGGCTTTTTCATCATCTCCGGTTATCTGATTCTCGGCTCGTCTCTGCGCCAGTCGACACTGTCCTATTTTTGGCGGCGCTTCTTGCGGATCTATCCGGGCTACCTCGTGGCAGTGATCTGCGTGGCCTTTCTGTTTGCTCCCCTGTCAACCATCGGCACGGGTGGGACCTGGGATGCGGGTTCCGCCGTCAGTTATGTGACCGGCGCGTTGGACTTGAAGCCCTCCCAGGAAGGAGTGGTGGGCACCCTCGCCTCGGTTCCGTGGCCGGAGACGTGGAATGGCTCCCTGTGGACGCTCTTTTATGAGTTTTCCGCCTACATTGCGACGGGCATCCTTGTGACGAGCAGGGTCGTGCGCGAGAATCTCAAAGCGACGGTTCTCCTCCTGTGTGGTGGCCTGTCTCTGGCCTACCTCCTCATTCCGGAAAGCGTGCTCGGCCTTCTTCCTGGCGCCCTCATGGTTGTCATCGGTAACGGGCTGCGCCTCGGAACCTATTTCACGTGGGGAATGCTGTGCTATGTCTATCGCGATGTCATTCGTCCACGGCCCGCGTTAGTCGCCCTCGCGTGGCTGATCTTTCTTCTTGTGCAGCTCACAGCGGTCATCCCAAGCGGAGTGAGGGAAGCGGTGACCTTTGTGGCGCTGGCCTATGCCGTGCTGGGATGTGGGGCAGTGTCCTCGATTCGCTTGGGCCGCACCAACGACATCTCCTACGGCATTTACATCTACGCTTTTCCCGTGCAACAGTTCCTCATTCTGTGGGGCATCGCGCGTTTTGGAATCACGATCTCGGCGCTCACCTGCCTGATCTGCACCATTCCGTTCGCTCTCGCCTCATGGCGATGGGTCGAAAAACCCGCCTTGGACTTGAAACGTCTGGTCCCCGCTCGGCCACGTGTGCCGGAGGCGGCACTCACTCCGTAATCAGCGAGGAAGGGCGCATACCTCACGTGTGCATCGATCTCGCGGCAACCAACGGTCATGCGGCGCTGGGAGGGAGCGTACCGGGAGTGTTCACGACGGGGATCAGCAAATGCCACGACAGTGGCCTAAAGCGTTTTCGGTAACGGTTTAGTTCTGTTGTGCGACGAGAATGCCAGCGCTGGCGTGTTTCGCGGATTACCGTCACTACTGATGTGAGCGTGGGAGATGCCCCTCGTGCGTCACCGCGCCTCTCGGAGATGACGTCTTGGAGCCGCCCACCCACCGTGCTCCGAGGCACACCGCGCTTGATCCACGCGGTGCGACCTAGGGGTACGGGAGTTCTCCTTCCTTCCGAACTCTGCACCTAGGTCCGGTCCCGGACCCTCGGGTCCGGGGCCGTCTTCTGTCACGGCCGAGCACACGGGCTGGAGGTGTGCACTGGCAACGATCCATATGGTCTCTCGGTGTGGCACGGTCAGTCCACGGATGGTCGCCTAGCCGAGGCGCGGTGCTGGCAGGTGTCGGAAGGTGAGCCCGCGGTCCAGTGCGATGGCGAGGCCGTCGGCGATCCCCTCCGCACTCTGGCCGCCCGGCTGATTCATGTGGGCGAGCAGGATATCGCCGTCGCGCGCGGAGGCGAGCTGATCACGCACCACGGCGCGCGGGGCCGTTGCGCCCGCGTCGAGGTTTACCGAGAATCCAGCGACGCCGTAACCGCAGCGGCGGGCGATCGCCACCCCGACGTCGTCGTAGTGGGCCGTTCCCGAACGGAACCAGGTCGGCGTGACGTTCAGGGTTTCGGAGAGGAGTTCGTGGCAGTCCATGACCTCGTGCCACACCTCCGCCGCCGAGGCGGTCCCGTTGATCCCGTAGGCGGCGCGCCCGCTCACGGACAGCGGACAGTGCCGGCTGCCGTGGTTCTGGAGGGAAAAGAAAGAGGGGGTCGGCAGCGAGCTCCCGCGCCACGGAGGCATGTGCCCGCACCCAGCGCGCGTTCAGAAAAAGGGTGGCGGGTACAGCTCGCGCACGCAACACGTCCAGGAGGTCGCTATCGAGGGCGCTTCCGTGCGGGCCACCGCAGGCATCGAGGGTCAGGATTGCTCCCGCGCCGTCAAGCCTGGAGGTGATCCCCTCCAGTCCCATCCCCCAGGCGGACGGTGTGCTGGCCTCAAATTCTGCCACGATCGCCGCCCGGGAGGTACTCGCTGCGTCCGGCGGCGCGGACGGCGGGGCGGGGCGCGTGCCCACTTCGGGTGCGGCGCTCGGCGTGGCCTCCCGCACCGGCTGGCCCTCCGCCACCGGGTCGACTGCACGGCTACAGGCAGTCATCGACGCGAGGCCGAGGGCGGCAAGTGCGCGCCTCCGTGAGATTCGGTGGGAGTCCTTGAGCACCATGTCCCGAAGAATAATCCGTCGCGGCCCTCGCGCGTCCGTTCCTAAGATGGGAGCCATGACTGACGAGAACACCCCACCCACATCCGAGAACGCCCCCGCCACGCCGCGCACCGATGGCCGCATTTTCGATGACCTTACGCACTTCGTTGCGGCCCCCCGGATCACGGGCTTCGCCACGCGACGGCGCGTGGGGGACCGCGACGCACGCGCCGTCGCCGCCGTGACCGGCCTTAACAAGGACGGCGACGCCTACACGACTCACCTGGTCGAGGTCGACGTCGACGGCGGCGAGCCGACCCCGCTCACCCGGTCGACCAAGGGTGAGACGATGGTGGCGATCGGGGAGCGCGGCGAGCTGTACTTCTCCTCCGAGCGGAGTGAGGACGACGGCGAAGAGGGCGAGCAGGCCCTGTGGATGCTGCCGCCGACGGGGGAGGCCCGCGTGGTGCTGCGCCGCCCCGGCGGAGTGAACACCGTGATCCCCGCGGGCGGGCGCCTCTTCATCGTGGCCGATACGCTGCCGCACGCCGAGGACGAAGACGCGAACCGAAAGGTGGCAAAGGAGCGCCGCGAACTCGGCGTGAGCGCGATCCTGCACGAGGACTTCCCGACCCGGTTTTGGGACCATGACCTCGGCCCGGCCTATCCGCGCCTCTACGTCGCCACGCCGCCGAGCCTTACGGGCACCGATTCGATCGAACTCGAACCGCTCGCCCAGCCCGAGGGGCGGTTGCAGAACGTGCAGGTCTCCGAGGACGGCTCGACGCTGCTGGTCTCGGTCCAGAACACGATCCGGGGCACCGATCAGTACCATTCCACCTACCTGCTGAAGCCGGGCGAGGAGCCGCGCCCGTGTGCGCTCGCCCCCGCGGTGGGCGGAACTGAGGGAGACGACCCGTACCTCGAATACGGCGCCGGACCGATCAGCCCCGACGGCACGCGCGCCCTCATCTACGCTTCGACGGGTAATCGCGACGGACACCCGGCCGCAACCTGGCTCGAACTCGCGGACCTGGCCAGCGGGGAACGTCGGCGCCTCGCCCCCGACTTCGATGACTGGCCGGGACCCGCCGTCTGGCTCGACGATCAGACCCTCGTCTGGCAGGCCGACCGGCGCGGGCGCGTCAGCCTCTACCGGGTTGACCTCGCCGAGGACGCCGTCACGCTCCTCACCGAGGGCGACGACTCCTATTCGGGGCCCTGCGTGCTCGATACAGACACGGTGCTCGCAGGCCACTCCTCGATCGAGCGCCCGGTGTCTCTCGCCCGCGTGAACGTTCGTACGGGCGAGGTGGAGGATCTCGCCGCGCTCACGCCCCCGGTGGAACCTGCCGGGCACCTCACCGAGGTCGAGACCACCGCGGAGGACGGGACGGCGCTGCGGGCGTGGCTCGCCCTACCGAACGAGATTCCCGAGGCGGGAGCGCCGCTCCTCGTGTTCGTTCACGGCGGGCCGTGGGGATCCTGGAATGACTGGACCTGGCGCTGGAATCCGGGCCCCTTCGTGGCGCGTGGCTACGCGGTCCTCATGCCGGATCCCGCGATCTCGACCGGCTACGGCCAGCACATGATCGACCGCGGCAACGACCAAATCGGCGGCACCCCCTACACCGATCTGCTCGCCCTGATCGACGCATGCGAGAAACGCGACGACGTCGATGGGCGCCGCACCGCCCTCCTCGGCGGCTCCTACGGGGGGTACATGGCCAACTGGATGGCGGGCCACACCGGCGATCGGTTCTCCTGCATCGTGAGCCACGCCTCTTTGTGGAATGTGGACTTCATGGGGCGCACCACCGATAACGGGTCGTGGCACGAATGGATGTCACCCACCCAGGCGGCGCGCTACTCGCCGCACCGCTTCGCAGCGGACATTGAGGTGCCGATGCTCGTGATCCACGGCGACAAGGACTACCGGGTTCCGCTGTCCCAGGGCCACGCCCTGTGGCACGCGCTGTTGCGCGAGTCGAAGGCGACGGGGCACAAGTTCCTCTACTACCCCGATGAGAACCACTGGATCCTCACGCCACAGAACTCGCGGATCTGGTACGAGACGGTCCTCGCCTTCGTTGACCAGCACGTGCGTGGCGTCGATTTCGCTCGCCCCGCACTGCTCGGATAAGCGTTCCCTGACAGCGCCGGATGCCACCGGGTGACATCCGGCGCTGTGCTGTGCGCGGGCGACGTCGGCGGTCAGCGCGTGCGCTGGTGCGAGAACTGGACGCCGGGGCGGGCCGAAGGGGCTCGACACAGCAGGGAGGGGACTGCCCGGCTTCTCGACATCACTCGGTAACAAGGGTAGCGGGTGATGAATACATCACGTATGGGACACCAGAACAATGCGCGGAACTGTAGGAACTAAATGGTTTTAGGTTGCTTCGATAGGGGGCGGCTGTTAGTCTAAAGCGCGTTCACTTACCCTGAGGTGTGCATCGTGAAATCGAAGCAACGTCTGGAACGCATCCTGTGGGATTGTGCGAGCTGGATCGCCGCGATCGTCTTCGTCGCCATTGTCCGTTACAACAACAGCGAGCAGGAGCTCTACATTCGCCCCCTCGTGATGTACACGGTGCTCGCGCTCGCGTTCCAAGTCGTGACCTCCGTGATCCTTTCCAAGCGTTACCGCACGGCAACCTTCGAAGAGGCCGTCGCCCTCACGGAATGGGTCTTCGTGCTCTCGGTGGTCAATGGGACCGCAGTGTGGCTGTCCGCCGCGTGGATGTTCCAGGTTCCCGGACGGCCACTTGTGGTGCTCGCCGTCGCGCCCGTCGTCGCCCTCTTCTTCATGCTTGCCGGGCGCGCCCTACACCGGGAGATGGCGCAGCGAGGCTCGCCGCAACGCGAGCGACAAGACAACATGCTGATCGTTGGGGCCGGTGACGCCGGGTCCCAGCTCTACCGCCTGTTGCGCACCGATCACGACTCGCCCTATCGGGTGGTGGGGTTCATCGACGACGCACCCGATAAGGCGAATCTGCGTCTTGGTGGCGTGCGCGTTCTCGGATCGAGCGACGCGCTTGAGGCGCTCGTGAATGAACACGACGTCAAATACGTGACCCTCGCGATCTCCAAGGCCTCGCCCCGGTTCATCAAGAGGCTCGCGGCGCGTTGCGAACAGATCGGCATCACGCTGCTCGCGTTGCCGCCGCTGTCGACCATGCACGGCGGGCGTGCGGCACTGTCCGACATTAAAGAGGTCTCGATCGCGGACCTCCTCGGACGTCGGGCCGTCAGCACGGACCTCGGGGAGGTCAGCACGTTACTGACAGGCAAGCGGGTCCTCGTCGTGGGTGCGGGCGGGTCCATCGGTTCCGAGATCAGCCGCCAAGTGCACCAGTTCGGACCCGAAGAGTTGATTCTCCTCGATCGTGACGAATCGGCCCTGCACGCGGTTCAGCTCGATATCTATCACCAGGGGCTGTTGAACACGCGAGACATGGTGCTTTGCGACATTCGTGACAAGGCAGCCTTGGAACGGATCTTCGCCGAACACCGACCACACGTCGTCTTCCACACGGCCGCGCTCAAACATCTCCCCATGCTTGAGCTCTACCCGGAAGAGGCGTGGAAAACCAACGTCCTAGGCACCCTGAACCTCCTGCAGCTTGCGCACAGCTACGGTGTGGAGACCTTTGTGAACATCTCCACCGACAAGGCTGCCGACCCAACGACGGTCCTCGGCCGCTCGAAGCGCGCCGGTGAGCAGCTCACCGCATGGATGGCCGCCCAGACACCCGACGCAACCTTTTGCTCCGTGCGATTCGGCAACGTGTTGGGTTCTCGCGGATCGATGTTGTGGACTTTTCAACATCAGATCGATTGCGGTGGCCCCGTGACCATCACCCATCCCAAGGTTGAGCGCTACTTCATGACCATCCCGGAGGCCTGCCAACTCGTCCTGCAGGCGGCCGCGATTGGCCGTGGTGGGGACGTCATGGTGCTCGACATGGGTGAACCCGTACGGATTCTCGATGTCGCCAAGAATCTCATCCGCCGATCCGGTAAACCGATCGAAATCGTCTTCACCGGGCTGCGTCCCGGCGAGAAACTCAGTGAAGTTCTCGTGGGTACAGCCGAAACTGGGGAGCGCCCCCACCACCCACTCATCAGCCACATGACCGTCATGCCGCTCGCGCCGGAGATGGTCGCTACGGTGCACGATGAGGTCGTCGCACCGAACCAGGTGCTCGAAGCATGATTCCGTTCTCGCCGCCCGATATTCGCGACGAGGACATCGACGCGGTCGTTTCTGTCCTGACCTCGGGGTGGATCACCTCCGGCCCCGTCGGTCGCACGTTGAGCGATGAGCTCGCCGCGTGGTGTGACACCCCCGATGCGGTCCTCGTAAGCTCGGCGACCACAGGCCTGGAGGCAGTGCTCCGATTCCTGGGAGTCGGCCCCGGCGATGAGGTCATCACGACGAGCTACACCTACTCCGCCTCAGCCGCAGCGATCGCGCACGTCGGTGCGCGTCCCATCCTCCTGGACACCGCGCCCGGTTCATTCGTGCCCGAACCTGCGGCCTATGCACATGCGCTCACCGAACGGACGGCGGCGGTCCTGCCGGTCGATCTCGGCGGCGTCCCCTACGACTATGTGGCACTACGGGAGGCGCTACACGACGCCGGTGCAGATGTGCCGATCATTGCTGATGCCGCCCACTCGCTGGGGGCGGAGCGCACCGGCGTGCGCTCCGGAGCACTCGCAGACTTCACCGTCTTTAGCTTCCACGCGGTCAAGAACCTCACGACGGCGGAGGGCGGGGCCATCACGTGGCGGTCCCGAAGCGATCCGAACCTCGTGGTTCCCGAGGCGCTGGAAGGTCTGGATGATGCCGAGGTAGCGCGCCAGCTGACACTGGGGATTTTGCACGGCCAATCAAAGAGTGCGCTCGATAAGACGCGAGCCGGTAGCTGGGAATACGACATCGAACAGCTCGGCCACAAGGCGAATATGCCGGATATCCTCGCCGCCCTCGGTCTCAGCCAATTACGTCGCTACGAGCAGACTCTCGCGCGGCGTGCCGAACTTGTGGCCGCCTACGATCGGGCGCTTGCCCCGCTCGGCGTGACGAGCCTGGCCCACGAGGGCGACGACTTCACATCGAGTCGCCATCTCTACCTGGTCGAGCTTCCCGGCGATGCTGATCGCGACGCGGCCCACGCCCTCGAGCAGCGGCGCAATGCGATCATTATGGGACTTGCCGAGCGAGGCGTGATGGCGAACGTGCACTATAAGCCGCTTCCCCTGCTGAGGGCCTACCGTGATCTCGGATGGAATATCGCCGACTTCCCACATGCCTATCGGCAGTATTGCGGCGTCATCTCCTTGCCGCTGCATACGCTCCTCACCGACGAGCAGGTCGATGAGGTGGCCGACGCACTGGAGGCCGAGCTCACCGCTTCGAGATAGTTGCGGTCCTCGGGGTGCCCGTCGCGTTAGGAGGCACCGATTTCGGGAGAACAGCTCCGCAAGATCGCGTCTGCCGAGAGCGCGGCACACTCTTAGGACAGCGGCGAACTGGTCGAATGCCGCGGTCGGTTCGAGGGGCGCTGCACGAGACCGGGGAGCAAGGTCGTCAGGTAGAGCGCGATCAGGCTCGCGTAGGCGCCGAAGCCGAGCCAGCCCCCCTGAACCAGGGTGCCCCACAGGAACACGATGATGATCGCGATCTCGAGCAGGATCCGCCAGTTGAACTCAACGTCGAGGCAGGCGCGCACGGTGAACTCGAGGACGAAGGCGCGTACGAACACCGCGAGTGTGAGCGACAGGACGGTCGCGAGTGGGCTGTGCAACACCGTGGTCGAATACCAGGTGGCGGCGACGGCGCACGCCACCGCTCCCACCATGATCGCCGCCATGAGGCGCTCACGGCGGGCGGCCTGCAGGAACGGGATGGCGAGGAGGCGGGCCTTCGCTTCGGTGAGGAGCATGGGGAAGAGGGCTGCCAGATAGGTCGTGAGGTGTACGTAGTGAGGTAGCCACCAGCGCATGATCCATGCGACGAGCGGGTAGGTCAGGAGACCCACCACCATGAGGGGCGTCGCGATCCGATAGGCCCGCCGATAGCTGGCGGCATAGTCACCGCCCGTGCGTCGAATAGAGGGGAGCAGGCTCATGCCGACCGAGTTCAAAACCGTCTGCACCATGTTGACGAGAGCGAAGGCGAGCGCGACCTCCGCGAAGATCCGCACACCGAACGCCTGGTCCGCACCCCAGCGGGCGACTGCCGCAACGAGGACGGTAGCCAACGAGGACGCCGACACGAAGATGCCTCCTGCAAACGAGGCGCCCACCTCGCTGAGCGCTGCCCTCAGCGGGAGGGGCCGTGCGACGACATGCTCGCTGGCGCGCACCATGGCGTAGCACAGACCGATTGCTCGTCCGAGGGTGTCCATCGCGAGGAGAGCGATGAGGTTGTGATACCCGGCCGCGATGAGGGCAAGTGTGCCGCCGAGGAAGACGGATCGCTCGATGATGAGGCAGATCGCGTAGAGCTCCATGCGATTCGCCGCCTGGTAAAGGAAACTCAGCAGCGTGCGACACAGGTAGAAGAGCGTCGAAAGACATGCCAGGGCCACGATTGATCGACGGACCGGATCCTCGAGAATTCGACTCGCCCCCCACGCCAGTGCCCCCATGGCGAGGGTGATGGTGGGAACGAGGAAAAGGAGGTGACTGGAGACGATGCGGGGATTGATGGCGGATAGCGGCCGACCGGAAAAGCGCAGGTAGAGGCCGTCCGCGATACCAAAAGAAAAGTAGCCCAGGTAGGTCGCGTAAAAGACATAGAGCTGCCAAAACCCGTAGGTCTCCACGGGGACGAGTTTGGGGAGGAGCAGGACCATGACGCCCATGAGGGCGGTCCCGCCCACGTTGCCCACCATGAGCCAGGAGATATTCTTCGGCAGCGAGTTGCCCTCGTCCGCTTTCATGTGGTCGCCGGTTCCTCTGAGTTGAGACGCCCCCACCACGGAGTGTGGGCGAGGATCCAGCGCACCGCAAAGATGAGGATGATGGCGGCGAGCGCTCGCACGTTGAAGGGCAGGAGGAATTCGGTAAACGAGGCGCGCGGCGAGAACACGACACCGCGTACGGCCATCAGCGCAACGAAGACCATGAGGCCGGGGTGGGAGATCCAGTGCTGCAAGAGGGCGATGAGCACGCCGTAGGCGAGCGCCCCGAGGATCACTCCGGTTAGCCCGAAGTCCACCCACAGCTCCATCGGCGCGGAAGATCCCCACGACGCACCCTGAATATAGTCCTCATTCATGTGTTGGTATGAGAACCAATGGGCGAAGGAGTGGCCGAGTTCGGCGTGTTTGGTGTTGTGTGAACCGAGATACGCGTACTGATCGCCGTATCCCACAAGGGGGGAGAGTCTCAGTTTGATGAACTCGAGCGCGGGGCCGAGTGAATATATGCGGCCGGGAGGCGTTTCGAAGGAGTAGCGCTGGTAGAGAACGGAGATATTAATCGTTGTTCCCTGCCCGTAGAAGAACTCAAGAATTCCGTCGAGTCCACGAGACGCGACGCCGTGTGTTCCTCGTGACGCATTGATATGGGAAAAGGCTGCGAGGGCGATCGAACCGGCTACCGTCAGACCAATGACGATGAGGACCGTCGCCCGCCGTGACCATCCCCAGAGTTTGCTTAGTGGGACCCGCGCCAAAAGATAAACGAGGACGGCGATCATCGGCAGCACTGCAGTGTTACGTTCCATCGTGACGAGGGAAGCCGCTCGCGCCGCAACAAAGACTGCAGTGGGTGTCAGAAGCGATCTCAAGCGCGGGAAGGTCGCTAGGTAGAGGAGATACGACACGAGCATGACGTCGTTAAACATCCGCAACGCCTCGGGTGCGGCATTACTCCGGTTTTGCTGAAAGGCGTAATAGCCCTCCGTGGCGACGAACCAACCGACCATCGCCAGATAGACGAGGTAGGGAATCAGGGCCGCGTAGAAACACAGCAGGAAGACTCGGCGGGTTCCCGGCGTCATGAACCAGGCGGGCCGGGTGAAAGTGGCGAGGGGAGCGGCCATTCGCCGGAGTGCGTGGTGTGCCGGAGTTCCCGACAGGCGGCGTGGAAGAACCCGAGTGAGAGCAATTGCTGTCGAGACCGTGAGGACGAGAGAAAGATGGTACATCCCCAACGTTCGATTCACGACGGCGAGATCGCGCGCATAGGTACCGAACAGGCCGACGGCGTCCTCCGCCCGGTACCCGGTGGCGGTGACGACGGCGACGCGCCCATACAGGAAGGTGAAGAATGCCACGAGGTAAAAGAAGAGCAGGCTGTAGCGCCACAGGTGCCACAGGAGGTAGGCGGCAGTAAGGCCGAAGAAGGTGAACGTCGCCGGAAGGACGTGTCCGGGGGCCACGAGCAGCCACGCGCCAATGCCGTAGAGCGCGGCGAGCGCGCCGAGGGTGAAGAAACTCCGCTCGAGCCAGCGGCTGACCCGGCTGGCCTGCCCCTTGCGAGCCGAGTGGGCGGCCCGGTGACTTCGGGCTGCAAGGTGTCGACGTTGGGCGGTTGCGAGTCGGCGGCGGCGTTGGCGCGCTTTCGCGGCCCCCTCGGGTGGTGGCGCGGGCGGGGGAGTGCTCATGAGGTACCTCCGGTGCGCAGTAGGGAGGCGAATCGGGAGAAGTTCGCTCTCGCATTCCATTCGCGGTCCCACACCTCCAGGGCCCGCTCACACATGCGGGCATAGTCCTCTTTCGGCCCCTCGAGAATTGAGCGAATCCGCTGCGCGACCTGCGCGGCGTCGTCGTCGGGAGAAACGATCAGCCCATTGTCTGCGTCGTGCACGAGTTCCGGATTGCCGCCGACTGCGGTCGCAACGATCGGCAGTCCCGCCGCGCACGCCTCCATGAGGGAGACGGGAACCCCCTCGGAGGCCGACAGGTTCACCATGAGCGTGGGCTCGCCAGAGGCGTAGACCTCAAGCAGCTGGGTGTGCGCGAGGTAGCCGCGCAGCTCGACGGTATCTGCGGGTAAGTCAAGCCCGGCGAGATAGTCAGTGAATGCCTCCTGCTCCGCGTCGGGCCCCGCACCGTAGTGCACCCAACGGACCGCACATCCGTGGCGTACCAGGTGGGCGACGACGTCGGCGATCGCGGGCAGGCGTTTCACGGGGAGGTAGGTCGAGACGGACAGGAGCGTCGCCGGAACGGACAGGCTTCGGTTCGTCGGTGGGTTTGGGCCCACGCCGAGCCGTTCCAGGTGGAAACGCTGCGTGTACACGGGCCAGGATTCGCGCAGCTCCTGGAGCCCCTCAGCGGAAACTGGGTAGATGGCATCCAGCGTTTCGCACAGGTAGCGGCGCTGCGGGAGGTACCCAAGGGGGGAGCGGCGTTCTAACACGTCGTAGCGGTGGGCGCGCGCCACGGTGCGCACCACGTTCGACCAGGGTGCGGACGCGAACTCGGCCGCGACATAGGCACTCACGTACAGGCGGTAGGCGTAGGCGACCGTCGGTGTGCCTCCGACGGCTTCGCGTAGCGGTTCGCGAAGGAGACGCCACAGTTCGAGGGAGCGGGCGGTGAAGTAGAGGTCGTAGGCCACCTTTGCTGGGTTGCCGCGCGTCTCGGACAGCGGCGAGAGTCGCCGCTCGGCGAGGATTTGCGGCAGATGTCGTGCCACGTAGCGGGCCTTGCCCGTCACCGAGATCGGGATCTCGTGAGCGATGACGCGCACGTCCGGCCCGGCGTCGTAGGTGATGGCCATCCCCTCCCGGTACATCATCGGCACGATCGTGATGTGGTCGAAGGCCTCCTTGAGGTGGGGGAACTCCGCCTCGAGGTATTCCTCGCCGCGATGGAAGGGGAACACATTCGTGAACAGGACCAGCTGGTCCGGGTGCCCCGTGCCTTCCGGCAGTTCGGAGGACTGCGCGGAACGGTCCGGCTCGCGGGATAGTGCCTCCGCCCGGCCATGGCCCGCAACGGTCGGGTGTGCGCCGACGACGACGGGCTCCGCCGCCTCCGCCGCGTGGTCGGGCACGTCCGCGCCCGACGTCGAGTAGATCTGGGAGCGGCGCACCACTTTGGCGAGCGTCGCGGCCAGGATGCGCAGGTCGCCGAGCAGCGAGATGGAGCCGAGGTAATCGATATCGGTGCGGTAGCGGGTGAGAAGGTTCGCGGCGTTGCGATGTCTCACCTGCGTGAGACCGGTGATCCCCGGCCGGATGGAGAACTTGGGGAGGTACCAGGTGGGGTAACGCGACATGTTGCCCGGCGGGGAGGGACGCGGCCCTACGAGCGACATGTCGCCCTTGACGACGTTCACGAGTTGGGGCAGCTCGTCGAGCGAGGTGGAGCGTAGCACGCGGCCCACCCGGCTCACGCGCGGATCGTCGGCCGCGTTGAACGTCGAGCCGTCGGGGTTTCGCACGTCGGGCGCCCCCACACTCATCGACCGGAATTTATACATCGAAAAGGGGCGGCCATCACGCCCGAGCCGCGTCGAGCGGTAAATGATCGGCCCGCCATCGTCGAGTTTGATTGCGGCGGCCACCGGCACGGCGAGCGCGGCGGCCACCGGCATCGCGAGTGCGGAGACGGCAATATCGAGAAGGCGTTTGCCCACGGCGCGGTAGATCATGGGTGCTCCCAACGGAAAGCCAGAGCGGCGCGGACACCGGCCGCCAGGTTGTATGCGGGTGTGTAGCCGAGTGCCTCACGGGCACGGGTGAGGTCGAGCAGGGATGGGACTGCGCTCTCGGACCAGGCGGGCACTACGGTTGGTTTCTCGAGGCCGGCCGCGCACGCGATGACATTGGCGACCTCGTAGGTCGAGGCCGCGGCACCTGAACCGACGTTGTAGACCCCCGTCGGGACGGTCTGCTCGAGGGCCAAGGCACACGCGCGGGCGACATCGGCCACGTAGACCAGGTCGCGACGCCGTTCGCTCGGCGGACAGGCCATGAGTGGGCGGCCCTGCGCCGCATGCGAGAGCATGGTCGGGATGGCGTGGGGTGAGTCCTCATCAGGGCCATACACGTGGGCGAGGCGAAGGACGACAACCTCGAACGGCCGCCCGTGACGTGCCGCAGAAGCTCGGGCGTGATGCAGCGCGACGTGTTCGGCCGCGAGTTTCGCGATCCCGTAGGCATTACGCGGCACGCCGACGCATTCCTCGTGCCAGGGCAAGTCCAGGCTCGGATCGTACACGGAGATGGAGGACGCCAACACGAATCGCGCGACGCCGGCATCACGCGCCGCCGAGGTCACGATTTCGGTGAGTGCGACGTCGGGCAGGAAGGCGGCGGTCGGTTCGGTGCTGCCGCGGCGCGCCGCCAGGTGGATGACCGCGTCGGCGGTCGCGAATACGCGGCGTAGATGATCGGGCGCGTAGCCCGGCCCCGCCATCGTCACGTTCGGTACCGTCACGTCCGCCTGGCGCGAGAGCCCCACGACGTCGTGCGATGGGTTGAGGTGTGCGGCGAGGTGGCGCCCGACCAGGCCGCCGACCCCCGTGATAACTACCCGCATGATGCCGGCCGCTAGCGCGGCCCCTCCGCGCCACCCGGTCGTGGATCGTCTTGCTGGGTGATGGTGTAGCCGATCTTTTCCAGGACTCCGTTCACGGGGCGGATCGTTGCGCCGCTGCGGTAGTAGCGGCAGGTGGCTCGAACCCGTTCGCCCTGCCCAAACTCGGCAGGGTAACGAGCGGGGGTTCCCGGCTCCTGGCAGTGGAAGGTGAGCGTGTGGGCGACCGGAGTGCACTCCTGCTCGAAGCGAGGTGGCTTGCCAGTCAACAGATGGGTGAGGCTTGCCGTCAGGAGGTCGACGCCGCACGCGTAGTGCAGCAGGTGCCACATGTGGCAGCCATCGAGGCGGGGCGTCACCTCGATGACGTAGGGCGTGCCCCGTTCGACCTTCACCTGCGCGTAGACGGGTCCGTTGTGGAGCCCAAGCGCCAGGCAAAAACTCTCGAGCGTGGTGCGCACCGCTGACGATAGCGCCGGGTCGTTGGAGTACCGCGAGGGCACCACGTGGGCGCGGATGAGGCCCGTGTGTTCGGGCCAGGTCTCCCGGTCAGAGATCTGAAAAAACGTGAGTTCGCCGTCCACGAGATAGCCGTTCACCGAGACTTCGGTGCCCCCCACGAACCGCTCGATGATCGCCCGCCCCGTGCGGGAGAAGGATGCCGCGTCCTTCGCACTCGCGGCAAGGTCTGATGCCCGCTCTACTTTGACGATGCCCCGTTGGCCCTGCGCGTCAGCGGGTTTGACAATCCACGGGCCGGGGAAACCGACGTCGGGGGAGCCATCGCGATGGCGTGGAAGCGGGCACCCCTCGGCCGCATCGATCAGTTCGCGCTGCGGGACGCGTACGGTGCGGGCGGCGACGGCGCCCGGACAAGCGGCCGTACGCTCGCGCATTTCCGGCTTTGCGTTGCAGGCTCGGGCCGTGTCTTCCGAGGCGAAGATCGGCAGATCACACTCGGCCGCGAGGCGCGCCGCGATCGGCATGGCGAGATCGGATCCCACCGAATAGACGGCTGCTGGAGAGTGCGTGCGGACTAGCTCACGCATGGCAGGCAGATCGGTGAAGTCGATGAGATGGACGGCGTCCGCGTGCTGGCAGGCGGGGCCGCCTTCGCGGCCCGTGACGAGGACTCGGTAGCCGAGCCGGTGTGCGGCGTGAATGGCGTCGGCCTGGACGGCTGAGGCCCCGAGGATCACGAGGGTGGTCTCGGAGGTCGTTGGGGTGGTCGGGGTATGAGACATGCGGCGGACCTAGGGGATTAGCGGGCGGCGGGTGGACGATACGATGCGGTCGAATCGGCGCGCAGAGCGGCGCCGAAGGCTGCCACCTCGTCGAGGTCGAGGTAGACCACCGACTGACGGCCCTCCATCCCCGTGCCGAGAGTCGGCATTGTGAAGGCAGAGATGTTTTCGCGGGGGATCGTGGCCACCGTGGAGGCGATGTCGGTCAGGCGTGAGATCGTGAGACCGTCGTCGAACGCGACGTGGTCAGCAACCGCATCGAGGGCCCGTTTGATGCGCGTCGGACTGGAGAGCACCTCCCGGCTCGTGAGCGTCTCCATCAGGCCGATGAGGAAGGCACGCTGGTTCTCGACCCGCTGGTAGTCCCCGCGCCGGAAGGCGTAGCGCTCGCGCACATATGCGAGAGCGTTGGGCCCCTTCAGGGTGATCCGCCCGGCCTTAAAGGAATAGCGCTGCTGACTCGCGTCGTTCGAGGCGGAGGTGAACGCGATCGCATTGTTCACCTCGACGCCGCCGAGCGCTTCCGTCAGTGCCTTAAATCCCTCGAAATTCACGACGGCGACGTGGTCAATCGGGTAGTCGAGCATCCCCTCGAGGGTCTTCACGAGCAGGGGCGCTCCGCCGTAGGCGTAGGCCGCGTTGATCTTGTTCGCACCGTAGCCGGGGATGGTCACCCAGCTGTCGCGCATGATGGAGACTAAGTCGAGGTGGGTGCGATCCCCGGACAGATGCGCGAGCAAGATTGTGTCGGTGCGGCTTCCCGTCGCGGTGAGAACTGGTCCCGCCTTCGCGCGGGTGTCCGATCCGAGCAGCAGGATCGTCACGGGTTCAGCAGATTCCGCCGCCGCGGTGGGGCGTGGCTTCTCCGGGCGGCCGGGGTAGCTCGGTAGCACCTGGGCCGCCTTTTCGGTCTCAAACTGGTTCAGCGTGGTGGCGACGAGGACCGCGATCGCGCCGCATCCCGCGACAATGAGCACGAGAATGCTCGCCACGATAGCGAGGACCGTGCGCCGTCGTGAGCGGCGATCGGGACGCGAGGCGTGGGAGGGCATACTCGAAGTGTATATATCAATTAGCGGCCCTTGTGAACATCTCTCGTAGGCGATTTATGAGAGCTTTATGGGTTTAGTTTCTCATCGTCGAGGCAGATCCGTGAATTGTGGCCTGGAGCCCCATGACAAGGGTAAAGCATGACAAAATCACCCTATGTACCCGACGTGGGAGGAACTCCTCGGTTGGCCGGTGCGTGTCGACACGCACGCGACCTTCGTGGCGCTTGGCCTCGCGGTCGCGGGGTTCGTCATGTGGCGCGAATCAACACGCCGTGCCCTCACGAGCGACCACCTGCTGTACACCGTGGCCGGCGCACTGGCCGGGGGTGCCCTCTTCATGCGTCTCGGGACGTGGCTGCGCCACCTCGATCTGCGGCAGAACGCCTCTCTTGTGGAGCAGTGGTCCTACGGGAACCGATCCATCATTGGGGGACTGCTCGGCGCGTGGATCGGCGTCCATGTGGTGAAACGTCTCATCGGCATGCGCGAGCGCACCGGCGACATTTACGCACCTGCGGTCGCCGCCGGCATGGCGATCGGCCGTATCGGATGCCTCCTCACGGAAACACCCGGGACCGCCTGTCCGATGTGTGCACTTGGCGCGCCGTGCCTCGAAGGTCGCGGTCTGTGCGGGCTGGGCCTCGTCTTGGACACGGCGACGGCGGAACGGCTCGGTGCACCCGCGGGCGTCGCCCTCCATGCCTCCTTTGGGTACGAGATCGCTTTCCACCTCATCGCTTTTGCCGTGCTGTGGGGATACCTGCGCTACCGTCCGATTCCACCGGGCGAGACCTTCGTGCTCTACGTCGGTGGCTACGCGGTGTTCCGGTTCTTTGTCGAGTTCGTGCGCGGCAACGAGGTGGTTGCCGCTGGCCTCACCCGCCCGCAGCTCGTCCTCGCGGTCACGATTCCCCTTCTGCTGTGGCGCCTGTGGCGCCAGGCGCGCCGTGGAGATTTTGACGCCCTCAAGCCCCACACCAATCCGGCCCTCGAGGTGGCGCGATGAACCCGCCACCGGAGGGATGCCCCCCTGAGGCCCGGGCCGTCAACGCCCCGCCCGGACGAGGCATGCCGCTGCGCGGGGACCGTATCCACCGCTACGTCACGTGCTTTTGTCCGCACTGCCACGAGGAGGACCCCGACCGTGCACTCGCCGACGTCGAACGTCTTTCCGGTTGGCTCGCCGTGCGCGAGGGGCGCGTCTGGCTAGAACGCGGCTGCCCGCACCACGGCTGGGTCTCCACCCTCTATGACGAGGACGCAGAGATCCTCACATATCTTGAGCAGTGGACGGCCCCCACGAAGGTCCACATCCCGGATGAGGTGGGCAATTTCCGGCCTATCCCGGAGGCGTTCGCCTACGGTCTGCCCGAGGTCCACACGCAGCACACGTGCATCCTGCTGCAGGACGTCACGGAGCACTGCAACATTGCTTGCCCCACCTGTTTCGCCTCCGCGTCCCCGCGCCTGAAGGGCGTCGCGCCCCTCGAGGCGGTTCTCGCGAACATCGACACGAGGCTCGCGAGAGAGAACGGCCACCTCGACGTCCTGATGCTCTCGGGCGGGGAGCCTACCCTCTACCCCCGTTTCGCCGAACTGTTGAACGCGGTGGTCGCGCGCCCCATCACCCGCATCATGGTGAATACGAACGGCCTCACCCTCGCCAAGGACGAGGCTCTCGCGGACCTGCTCGGAGAACTGCGCGAACGCGTCGAGGTCTACCTCCAGTTCGACGGCCTGTCGGAACACTCCTCACGCTTCCACCGGGGTGGGGACCTTCGCGCCTTTAAGGCGCGCGCCATCGAGAACCTCACCTCGCGTGGCGTCTTCGTCACGCTCACGATGGCCGCGGCCCTCGGGGTGAACGACGACGAGATCGGCGCCGTCATCGATACCGCCCTCGACACGCCGTTTGTGGGTGGGGTGGCCCTGCAGCCCGTGTTCGGTTCGGGACGCAGCGCCGGCATCGACCCGGGTGAGCGGCTCACCCACACGGGGGTGTTGCGTCGAATCGGGGAACAGACTGAGCGGGTCGATTGGCGCGACCTCACCGCGCTGCCCTGTTCGCACCCCCACTGCGCCTCCGTCGGCTATCTGCTGCGTGACGACGCCGGCACCTGGCGTTCCCTCACCCGCATGATTGGGCACGAGCGGCTGCGCGAATGGCTCGATCTCGAGCCCGACGTGCTCGCCAACCGCGTCGCGGACACAGCGCTACCTCGCCAATTACGTGCGACGGTGACCGAATCGCTGCGCAACCTGCTGTCGGAACAGAATTCGCTCACGCACCCGGATCTCACGACCGCCTGGCGGGACGTGTGCAGCGCCTGCGATTTTGGGATCTCGACGATGGCGACGCTCGCCGCCAGCTCTCTACCGGGAGGGCGGGCCCGGCTCCGCCAATTGCTCGGTGAGCGGGTCGTACGCATCACCGTGAAGCCATTCATGGACATCCACACCATGATCGAGGAGCGGCTCACCCAGTGCTGCGTACACGTGGGGACCGCGAGCCCGGGTGGCGCCCACCAGTGCGCACCGTTTTGTGCTGTCCAGGCGTGGGGGCCGCTCTCGCGCTCCCGCCTCTCGGTGGCGTGCGGCTCCGCTCCCGTGTCCGTCCCGATGCCGACCGTGAGGAGGCCGTCATGACCTACCGCGCCACGCCGCCCTGGCGGGAGAGCCCAGAGGGGGCCGAATGGTGCGCCTCGCCGAACCCCAGAGCGGGAGCGCAACCGCACGACCCGCTTCGGCTATGCATCTATTCCACGGTCGCGCTACTTGGCTGGCTCGCAGGACCCTACGCGCTCGCGGTCTTCGCCTTGCTCGCCACTGTCGGCTACGTGCGGGCCCGGCGCGCCGGCCTTATGCGCTCGTCGTGCTATCTGCGTGATACCCGAGTGGTGATCGGCTATCTCATCCTCCTGCTTGTTGGCGCGGCCGTGGGGATTGCCAACGCCTGGTCAGTGGTCTAAATGTCCCGCCACGAACGAACCGGAGAGGATCCCCATCATGGGTGAGAACCGCGGCTGGAACCCCCCTCCCAACGAGGAGGAACGAGACCCACACGGTACGGGTGGGCCGCCCCCCATCGACCCGTGGGTCCTCGAACCCGAGCAGAACCCGGATGGGCCCGTGCGGCCGGGCAGCGCGGCACGGGGCAGCCCGCCAGCATATCCCCCGGCGGAGCCCCACCCCCCGAGCGGAACAGTGCCGGGCCAACCGTCCGGCCCCTACGCTCCGGGCGGCATCGAGGTCCCGTACTGGCCCACGACCGATGAGTCGCGCCCCCCGCGTGGGCCCCTGTGGTTCGTGAACACGGTACCCATGGGGCTCATCGTGGGGATCATCTGGGTGAGCATCGTCACCTATGAACAGTTCACACGGTGGAACCCCGTCCAGGGTCTTGCGCTCATGGCGCTCCTCGTGCTCGTCATCGGTGCCACCGTGGCCTTCCACCGGGCGCGCCGCTTCGGCATGGGGCTCGCGTTCGCCCTGCTCGCCACCCCGATCGTTCTCGCGGGGAGCTGTTTCGGCTTCTTCGCGAGCCTGTGAGTCGCCCCGGAAGCGGGACTGACGGCTCCCGCAGCCCGACGTAGGCTGGAGGGATGAGGATCGGGCACGAGCGGGCGGAGTGGACCCACAACTGGGGGGAGAGCGAACTCGCCGACGTCAGCTCTGAGGCCACCGCTCAACGGGCGGGGGTGATCGCCAGTTCCGGATTCGTGCGCACCCTCGTGGCCTCCGATGACGGCGCCACCCTCATGGCGACCGCCCGCTCCCTGTTCTCCACGCAGGTCCACACCGTGCGCGTGAACTATGCCGCGGGTTCGCTGACGAGTACCTGCTCGTGTCAGCGCTCCGAACGACGTGGCGGGGAGGGCGCCGACCCGGATGTGCCGTGTGAGCACGCGATCGCCGCCATCATTGATGCGCGCGACGCCCCGTCGAACCTGCACCGACCCCGTCGTCCTCGCCGTGACGGCGGCCGGGCAGGATCGACGGCGGAGCCCCCGGAGCCTGCGACCGATCCCGTCGACGTCCCCGCGGTGCCGGGTGTTCCCCAACCTGGTGAACGTGCCGCGCCGCTGTGGCGGGCGGGACGAACGGAGGAGTTTGACGCACAGGAGGTGCGTGTCGGTCTCGAGATTTCGATGACCAATGATGATCACGTCGAGATCCGGCCGGTGCGCCGTATCGGCACCGGCCGCTACCGGGCGGCGGGTAATGGGTGGGCGGCCTTCACCTCGCCGACACCGCCCGCGTGGGCTCGCAACCGCGCGGCCGACGCGATCTTCGACATCTATCAGGTCTTCTTGCGGGCGCGGCGCGCCACCTTCGCGTTCGGGTCGAGGCGGGTGCAACTCGATCGGCTCGGATCCGATGTCTGGCCCGCGATCGCCGCCGCTGACCGAGCCGGCGTCGATTTCGTCATGGGCGCCGGACTGCCGGAGGGAAAGGTCACCGTGGCACCTGAGCCGAGTGAGATCCGACTCGAGCTCACCACCCTCGGTGACGGCGCCCTGCGCGTGACGGCCACGCTGGGGCCCGCACGTGACAGGGCCCAGCGGATCGTGCCGCTCGGGCGCCCCATGCACGGTGCTCTGGTGATCAACGCTGAGGGGGGTCAGCTGGTGCGTCTCCTCACCCCCGCTCTGCCGGAGCTCCGCGAGATCTGCGCGTCGGGCGCCTGGGTCTATTCGGGCCCGAGCAAGCAGCGCTTCCTCACCGAGACGCTTCCGCGCCTCGCCCTGCACGTGCAGGCTGAAAGTCCCGACGGGACGGTCGAGATCCCCACGATCGAGCGGCCCCGCCTGCGCTGCGCCCTCGCGTCCGAGGCCGCAACCCTCCCTACCGTGCGCCTCGAGTACTCCCTCCACTCTTCGGCCCTGACCGGTCGAGCACTGCGCGACGTGGCTGCCGACCAGCTGCGCCGCTTACGGCTCAGTGCCCCCGGGGCCGTCCGCGACCTGCTGCCCAACCTCGAATCAGCCGACGACGACGCCGCAGATACCCTCACGTGGCAGACCTGGGCCCGCGGCACCGCCCAGGTGCGGGCCGTCACGCGCGATCTCATCCCGTGGCTGACCGACCAGCGCGACGTGGAGCTCACCGACGTGACGGTCGCCGAGATCGACGAGGAGGCGGCCACCCCCGAGGTGGCGCTGGCCGCCGCGCCACCCGCGGCGGGTCCATCCTCGCGCAGCGCCGCCGCGTGGGTGGGCCTCGACGTCGACGTGAGTGTCGGTGGCGAACGGGTGCCCTTCGCGCTTCTGTTCTCCGCCCTCACGACGGGCGCGGAAATCCTCCACCTGGCGTCTGGGGTGTGGATCCGGCTGGACCACCCGAGCTTGGAACCACTGCGCGCTCTTATCGAGGCGGCCCGCGACCTCACGGAGGCGGGCGAGAACGGCGCCGTGCGGCTGTCCGTATCGGCTTTCGACGTCGAAGCGGCACGCGCCATCGAACGGATTGGGGGAGCGAATGATCCCGCCACGGAGGCGTGGATCGAGCGTCTGTCCGCCCTCGCCGACCTCGACCGGGAGGCACCCGCGCAGGTGGCCCCGCCCCAGAGCGTGCGCGCGGAGCTGCGCGACTACCAGCGCACCGGGCTCGCCTGGGCAGCCCACCTGTGGCGGGCGGGTCTTGGTGGGGTTCTTGCCGATGATATGGGCCTTGGCAAGACCCTGCAGATGCTCGCAACCATCGCCCTCATGAAGGAGGAAGGTCGGCTCACACACGAGGGCGAGCCCCGGCCCGTCCTCGTCATCGCCCCCACCTCGGTGGTCTCTGGCTGGTGTGAGCAGGCCGCAGTCTTCACTCCCAATCTTCGCGTCCACGCGATGAGTGCCTCGGCGCGTAAGTCGGGGCGCAGTGTCCACGAACTCGCGGCCGCCCACGACGTCGTCGTCACGTCCTATTCACTCGCCCGCATCGAGGCGGAGGCGCTCGCCCAGGAGCATTTCGCAGCCGTCCTCATTGACGAGGCCCAGTTCGTGAAGAACCCCACCTCCAAAACCTTCCGGGCGGTGCGCGAACTGCGCGCCGACGTGGTGATCGCGATGACGGGTACGCCCCTCGAGAACTCGCTGGTCGATTTGTGGGCCATGTTCGCGCTCGTCGCTCCCGGCCTGCTGGGGCCGCTGAAGACGTTCAAAAATCGGTTCCGTACCCCAATCGAGGACAGCGACATTCCCGAGGTGCGGGAGCGGGCTCGCCAACAATTGCGCTCTCTCATCGAACCGTTCCTCCTGCGCCGTACCAAGGCGACCGTTGCGGCCGAATTGCCCGCCAAACAGGATCAGGTGCTCGCCGTGACCCTGGATCCCGATCACCGTCGCCGCTACGATGCCCAGCTTGCACGCGAACGCCAGCGGGTCCTCGGTCTGCTCGAGGATGCGGATCGTAACCGGGTGGCGATTCTGCGTTCGCTTACGACGCTGCGCCGCCTCGCTCTGGACCCACGCCTCATTCGCGATGAGGAGGATTCCGAGGCCGAGGGCACGCCCCCCATGCCACGCGAGGGGGAGTCTGCCTCCGCAAAGACTCGGGTCCTGCTCGACCATCTGCGCTCCATCCTTGCCGAGGATCACCGGGCACTCGTCTTCTCCCAATTCACCTCCTACCTCGCTCTGGTGCGCGAGGAGCTTGAGGCAGCGGGGATCGCTTGCTGCTATTTGGATGGAGGGACCCGCGACCGGGCAGCAGAGATCGAGCGCTTCCGCCGGGGGGAAGCTCCCGTCTTTCTCATTTCACTCAAAGCTGGCGGATTCGGGTTGAACCTCACCGAGGCGGACTACGTCTTTTTGCTGGATCCGTGGTGGAATCCGGCGGTGGAGGAACAGGCCGTCGACCGCACTCATCGGATCGGACAGACACGCGCCGTGAACGTCTACCGTTTGGTGGCAGCTGAAACCATCGAGGATAAGGTTCTCGCCCTGCAGGAACGCAAGCGGCGCCTGTTCGATGACGTCATCGGTGAGGGATCCGACACGAGCGGGGTGCGCCTGAGCGGCGAGGAGGTACGGCGTCTGCTTCAGGGGTAGGTGCCGGCCGGCCGAGGGGGCTTGCCGCGGGAGGGATCCCTAAAAGGCTGGTGTCGCGCCCGTCAGGGACATCGAGTAACGCACCTTCGTGAGGGCGGTGCCCCCGAATTCGGTGGCAGCGCGCACCGAATCCTGGCGCAGGCCGCACCGACGGAAGAAGGCGCGGCGCTCGCGATTGTCCTTGAGAACCCAGACGAGCAGGCGCGTGCACCCCAGGGCACGCGCCTCGCTCACGCAGCGGCGCAGCAGACTACGGCCGAGCCCCGAGCCAGAACAGTGCGGTGCCACGTAGAGGGAGAACAGTTCGGCATCCCCGGTAGAGCAGTCCTCGTCGCGTCCGGGGCCCACGATCGCGAACCCGCACACGGCGCCGTTGACGGTACCGACCAGGTGCTGGGCAGGCGAGCCGGAGCGCAACTGGCGGGCGAGGATAGTTGCGCGGCGGGCGACCGCGGCACGTGAGACCGCTGCGCTCGGGAGCCAATCAGAATAGGAATCCTTCCAGGCATCCGCGAGCACGGCGGATACGGCGGGGGTATCGGCCGGGATCATGGGGCGGACCACCTGGTCGCTTCGAATGAGGGTGGTGGAGCTGGGCTGCGGGCTCATCTCGTCCCCTTCATCTCGAGTCGTTTACCCGGCCGCGGGCGGCCGTGATGTGCACGCTATCAAACACATGTGCATTAGCGAAGTGATGGACATCACACTAAAGCGTGTAAGGTGGGGAGATTATCAGAGAAGAAAACCGAAGACGGGGGAGTCGGGGGCGAGTTTCTCGATCGACAGCGGTGAGGCAGCCATCCGCTCGACGAGGGCGGGCAGCGCCTCTGGGGTGGCAACATCGATCCCCACGAGGGCGGGGCCGGTCTCCCGGTTGTTCTTCTTCGTGTACTCGAACAGCACGATGTCGTCGTCTGGTCCGAGCGTGTCATTCAAGAAGCTGCGCAGTGCGCCGGGCTGCTGCGGGAAGGTGACAAGGAAGTAGTGGCGCAGCCCCTCATGCACGAGCGATCGTTCGAGGACGTCCGCGTAGCGCGAGACGTCGTTGTTCCCACCGGAGATCACACACACGACCGACGTCGACGTGCTCGACGCCTCACCGAGCCCAGCGACGTAGCGGCGAGCCGCCGCCGAAGCCATGGCGCCGGCGGGTTCCGCGATCACCCCTTCGGTTTGGTAGAGGTCGAGCATCTCGGTACATACGGCTCCCGCGGGCACGGAGACGATGTCGTCTACGAGCTCCCGCACCACGGAGAGTGGATGGGTGCCGACCTTGCCGACGGCGGCGCCGTCGACGAATGGATCAACATGTTCCAGTGGCGTGGGCTCACCGCGTCGGAGTGCGGCCTGCATGGAGGCGGCACCGGCCGGTTCGACGCCGATGATTCTGATCGAGGGATCCTGGGCCTTCACCCACAGCGCGATCCCCGAGATCAGGCCGCCGCCACCGACGGGCACGATGATCGTGCCAACCGGACTGGAGGCCTGCTCGAGGATTTCCTTGCCGACCGTGCCCTGTCCGGCGATGATCCGTGGATCGTCAAAGGGCGGCACATAGGTGGCACCGCTCTGCTCGGCCTCTTCCTGAGCGGCCTGCGCGCAGGCGTCGAAGGTGAGGCCCGTGATGACCTGTTCAATCCAGGGGCCCCCAATCGCCTGGATGCGGTCGCGTTTTTGGCGAGGAGTCGTCGTCGGCAGGAAAACCCGTCCACGAATCCTGAGCTGGCGGCACGCAAAAGCGACCCCCTGCGCGTGGTTACCCGCCGAGGCACAGACGATCCCATGGGCGCGCTCGGATTCGGGTAGCGAGGAGATCAGGGTGTAGGCGCCG
Organism: Bowdeniella nasicola; assembly: GCA_030537895.1. Lineage (GTDB taxonomy): Bacteria > Actinomycetota > Actinomycetes > Actinomycetales > Actinomycetaceae > Bowdeniella > Bowdeniella nasicola_C. Next base: position 71,239 of record JAUNVA010000007.1, on the reverse strand, counting down.
CGTACCTTGTAGGAGCGACCTACCTGGAGGTCCTCCCGTTTCAGCAGGACGGGGGTGTGCAGTTCGCCCGATAGACGCAGTGACATCTCCAGCGGGGTGCGACGAATCGTCTCACCGAGGGTGTCGGCTGCGGTGGCGACAGCGGGGGCGCACAGTGCTGGGTCCATGAGGGAATTGTGTCTCATGATCGGGCCTTGGCGGGGCACGAATCCACCCACTGAACCGCCACGGTGGCCCAGATCACGCGGAGGAGGGTGGGGCCGGTTAGGCTGAGGGCGTGGATCACGAGTCTTTTGGCGATTTTGAGTTCGAGCGGCGCTTCTTCGTGCGCGACCTGCCCGGCGACATCACCTCGAGGCAGCGCCCCAGTGTTCTGATTCAGTCCTACCTTCTTGCCAGCGACGGCTATGCCGTGCGGGTGCGCGCCCAGGCGAGTGAGCCGAGCGTCATCCCCACCCCCGATGCCGGGGCCGACGAGGCGCTCGCCGCCGTCGCCAAGGACGTCGACTTCTGCGTCCTCACCGCGAAGGGGCCCTACGTGGGTGGCACCCGCTACGAGGCCGAACGTGAACTCGACGTCGCCGTCGGTCTGGAGATGGTGCGTCGAGGTGGCGCGAAGGTCGCGAAGCTGCGCTACTCGGCGTGGCTCGGCACCGACGGGTGGGTTATCGACCAGTTCCTCGGCGCGAATGCGCCGCTCATCATCGCCGAATGTGAGCGGGGCGGACCGGTGACCGACCTGGTGATCCCCGCCTTTTGTACCTGTGAGCTCACCGAGGACGCCCGTTTTTCCAACGACCACCTCGCGATCGCGCCCTACCGCTCCTGGGCTTACGCCTTCGAGGAAGAGCTCGCCACCTCGGGTCCGCGGTTCGTCGAGTCGTTCGGTCGCAACCGTCACGCCGAACGCTAATTAGGCCCGACGCTCCCGACGCACGGCCCACACGAGGGCCGCGAGCACCGCGAGGAAAGCCAGGGCCGTGAGGACGAGCGCGTCCGGGACGGCGGAGGCTGCCTCGCGCAGGGAGGATTCGAGGCTGACCTGCTGGTCCGCGGTGAGGAGCCCCGCCGCGTTTTGGGTGCCGCGCGTGACGAGCAGCAGCACGCCAATCGCGACGAAGAGCAGCCCGGAGATCACGGAGGCGAGGGTTGTGCGGACCGGCCCGAAGGTGAGGGGCCGCGGCCGCAGCCAGGACCGCTCGGCGAGGCGGAAGCGGTCCCATAGCGCGGACAAGACGATGAGCGGCACGAGCATGCCGAGGGCATAGATCGCGAGCAATAGTGCTCCATAGGCGGCGCTTGCGCCGAGCCCCGCGAACGTCAGGATCGAGCCGAGGATCGGACCCGAGCACCCGCCCGCCACGCCGTAGGTGAGGCCCATGAGGTAGACCGCGAGCGTCGAGGCGGGATCGCGTTGCCGACCTTGGGACCGCGCGGTTGAGTCGGGAACCCGATCCAGAAGGCTCGCTCCGGGCAGCCGGAAGGTGAGGCCGGCGGCTAGCGCGATCCCAAGGACGATGACGAGTACGGCGCTCACAGTGATGAGGGTGGAACGGTAGTGCACGACCAGACGCCCAAGTGAACCCGCGAGGGCGCCGAGCGGTACGAGGGTCGTGAGGAGACCGAGGTAGAAGACCCCGGTCTTAGCCAGGAGCCGACCGGAGGAGGCGAACGCATAGGCGAAAAATCCGGGCAGGAGCATCGCGGCGCAGGGCGAAAAAAGGGTCGCAATTCCGCCAAGGAACGCTCCGCCGAGTCCGATGTCCACCATGAGGGCTCACGCTACCAAAATGGACCGCCCCGGCAAGCCTGTCGACGTGAAGATGCCGGGTGGCCCCACCACACCGTAGGGTGGCGATATGTCTGGTCTGCTTGGTGACGCGCCCACGCGCCCCGCCTCCGAGGGGGTGCGCGAGCTACGGGACGCTTACGGGCGGGTGGCCCGCGACCTACGGGTCTCGCTTACCGACCGCTGTAACCTGCGTTGCACTTACTGCATGCCCGCAGAGGGCCTCGACTGGCTCCCTCGGGAATCGACCCTCACCGATGAGGAGGTCGTGCGGCTCGTGCGGATCGCCGTCGAAGACCTCGGCATTGACGAAGTGCGTTTCACCGGGGGTGAACCGCTCCTGCGGCGCGGACTGGAAGGCATCCTCGCCGAATGTGCGCGCCTGCGCACTCGTCACGGCCACGCGCCGGAGCTTTCACTCACGACGAACGGGCTCGGCCTCGACAAGCGGGCCCGCGCCCTGAAGGAGGCGGGCCTCACCCGTGTGAACGTCTCCCTCGACACGCTCGATCGCGAGCGCTACGCGCGCCTCGCTCGGCGTGATCGCCTCCCCGATGTCATTGCCGGACTCGCGGGCGCGGCGAGCGCGGGCCTCACCCCGATCAAGGTAAACACGGTCCTCATGCGCGGCGTGAACGAGGAGGACGCCGTCCCGCTCCTGCACTTCTGTCTCACCCACGGCTATCAGCTGCGCTTCATCGAACAGATGCCACTCGGCCCGCCCCACACGTGGCGCCGCACCGAAATGGTCGATGCCGCAGAAATCCACCGTCGCCTCTCTGAGCACTTTGCTCTATCCCAAGAGCCAGCCCCACAGGGCAGCGCCCCCGCGGCCGTGTGGCAGGTTGCCGCGGGAGAGGACCACCCCGCCGGGAGCGTCGGTATCATTGCGTCGGTCTCCCGACCGTTTTGTGGAGCGTGTGACCGCACGCGCCTGACCGCTGACGGCCAGATCCGGACCTGCCTATTCTCCCGCTCGGAGACGGACCTGCGCGACGCGATGCGCTCAGGGGCGAGCGACCGGGAACTCGCTGACATCTGGATCGGCGCGATGGCCGAGAAGAAGGCGGGTCACGATATCGACGACGTGAGCTTCATCCAGCCAGATCGGACCATGTCCGCGATCGGCGGCTGAACCCAGGAACGAAAGGGCCACCCTGAGCCATGACCACCATCCGTTATTTCGCCGGCGCCGCGCAGGCCGCGGGTACCGAGACCACCGAGGTGCGCCCGCGCGCGGGCCAGGATCTCGGTTCCCTCGCCGCGGACCTCGGCGCACGCAACGCCGACCTCGCAAAGGTCCTGGCCGTCGCGTCCTTCGTCGTCGACGGCACCGTCACCAGTGATCGAGCCCTCGTGATCGACGACGCGGCCGCAATCGACGTGCTACCGCCGTTTGCCGGCGGTTAGGGGCAGTTGGACCATTCCTCGGTGCCGTCCGCGAAGTGTTGCAGCTTCCACACGGGAAGCCGCGCTTTGACCTCATCAACAGCTGCCGCGATCGCGGCAAAGCCCTCGGCGCGGTGCGAGGTGGCGACGACGGCGACGAGCGCCCGGTCCCCGATGCCGAGCTCCCCGATGCGGTGCACGAGCGCGAGCCCGTGCACGTCGAAGCGTTCGGCCACATCGCATGCCACGTCCCGCACGAGCTGCGCGGCTGCGGGGTGCGCCGAATACTCGATGTGGGTGACCTCCCGGCCCCCGTCATGGTTGCGGACGACTCCCTCGAATATCGTGAGGGCGCCGGCCCGGGGATCGTCGACCGCGCGTCTCAGGGCGGCAACGTCGATGGGGTCGGACTGCACGGCGGCGGCGCGGACGCGGGAGAGAGACATACGATGGAACCTCACGGCTAGGAAGGATTCTTGATGCCTCTCACCGTACCGCTCGCGCGAGCGGTGCTCCCGCTTCGCGAGGATCAGGCGCGGCGCTACCTGCGAACCACCCTCGTGCCGGGCATCGGCGCGGATGGGCAGGCCCGCCTGCTGGCCTCCCGGGTTCTCGTGGTCGGTGCGGGTGGGCTGGGTTCCCCAGTGCTGCTCTATCTCGCGGCGGCCGGCGTCGGCCACATCACCATTGCCGACACCGACGTCGTCGACGACACCAATCTGCAACGCCAGATCGTGCATGATCACGCGAGCGTGGGCATGTCCAAGACGGCCTCCGCGGCCGCGCGATTGCGCGCCCTGAACCCCGATGTTGAGGTGCGAGAGGTAGGTTTCCTCACGGAGCAGAGCATCGACGCGGAGGTCGCGAATCACGATCTCATCCTCGAATGCTCGGACACGTTCGCCACGAAGTTCCTCGTTGCCGACGCCTGCGAACGCGCCGGCAAGCCCCTGGTGTGGGGCACGATCGTCGCCATGACTTTCCAGGTGACCGTCCTGTGGTCGGCGCCGCCCGCGGGCTACCCCGCGACGCGGTTACGGGACCTGTATCCGAACGAACCACCTGCCGGCTCAACGCCGAGTTCCGCGGAGGTGGGCGTCCTCGGGGCAGCGTGCGGTCAGGCGGGCTCCGCAATGGCCGCCGAGGCCGTGAAACTGCTCGCCTCCTTCGGTCAGCCGCTCCTCGGGCGGCTGCTCATTGTCGACGTCGCCGCCGGCCGGTGGAATACGGTCGAATACGTGGCCGCTGCGCGTGAGCGTGCCGCGGAGCGGCGAGAGGCCGAGGCGATCCTCACGCGAGACCGACCGGTCATTCCCGACGACGACCTTCCCGACCCCCACGATGCCACCCCAAAGGAGGGGAGCCGATGATCACCATCGAAGACCATCTCGACGCCGTTCTGGCGGGCGCCGAACCACTACCAACCGTGCGCGAGCCGATCGAACGCTGCCATGGCCTCGTATTGGCCGAGGACTGCGCCGCCCGGCTCGCGGTCCCGCCGTTCACCAACTCGGCGATGGACGGCTTCGCGGTGCGCGCCGCCGACATCGCGACGGCGAGTGAGACGGAGCCCGTGCGCCTGCGCGTGAGCGGCGATATTCCCGCCGGCGTCGCGCCCACCTCCCCGGTTGAGACCGGCTGCGCGCACCGGATCATGACGGGGGCGATGCTGCCCGAGGGAGCCGACGTCGTCGTTCCGGTAGAACTCACGAACGTGCCGGCCGGTCCGCACGCGCTGGTGGAAGAGGTCCTTATCTACGAGGCGGTGCCGGTTGGGCGGCACGTGCGCCAGGCGGGTGACGACGTCGCCGTCGGCGAGCCGGTCGTTGCCGCCGGCACGCGGCTGAGCGCCGCGGCGCTCTCCTCACTCGTGTCGGTCGGCTACGGGGAGTTAGCCGTCACCCGGCGGCCGCGCGTTGCCGTCCTCGCAACGGGCGAAGAGCTCGCCGCTCCGGGCAGTACCCCGAAGCCGGGCCACATCCCGGATTCGAACACGACTCTCGTGACCGGCCTCCTCGCCGAGGCGGGCTGCGAAACCGTCTCGATCGGACGCAGCGGTGATCGACCGCAGGAGCTCCTGGCCGCGCTCACCTCCGCCGCCGAGAGCGCCGACCTCGTCATCACGACGGGTGGCGTGTCGGCCGGCGCCTACGACGTCGTGAAGGAGGCGACTGCCGGTCGCGGCGTGAGCTTTGTCAAGGTCGCCATGCAGCCCGGCAAGCCGCAGGGTCACGGCCTGATCGAGGCGGGCGGACGGCGCGTGCCCATGCTGTGCCTGCCCGGTAACCCCGTCTCCGTGTTTGTCTCCTTCCACCTATTCGCCGCCCCCGTGCTCGCGCGCCTCGCCGGTGAACGGGACGGGGGTGGCCCACAACGGCGCATGGCGACGACCACGGTGGCGTGGCGATCCCCCGCGGGCCGCCGCCAGCTTGCCCCCGTCCGCTTGGAGGAGGCGGGCCGGGTCGGCGACCTGCCGACTATCATTCCGACGCACCGCCTCGGGTCCGGCTCCCATCTCGTGGCTTCGCTGCACAAGGCGAACGCGCTCGCCGTCGTCCCGGAGGATCGCACGGAGGTCGCCGCGTGGGACGTCGTGGAGGTGATCGTCCTATGAGCCGGGAACTGCGTCTCACCCACCTCGACGACGCCGGCGCCGCCTACATGGTGGACGTCACCGCTAAGCCGCCCACCGTCCGGGCGGCGACCGCCGTCGGTGAGGTCACGTGTTCACCGGAGATCCTCGAGGCGCTGCGCACCGGCAGTGTCCCGAAGGGCGACGTCCTCGCGGTGGCCCGCATCGCTGGGATCGCCGCCGCGAAGCGGGTGCCCGACCTCTTGCCGCTTGCCCACACCATCGGCGTGCACGGGTGCGAGGTCGACCTCACCCTCACCGAGTGCTCCGTCGCGATCGCCGCGACCGTGCGCACCGCCGACCGAACCGGCGTGGAGATGGAGGCACTCACTGCGGTGAGCGTCGCCGCACTCGCGGTTGTCGACATGGTGAAGGGTGTGGACCGCTCCGCTGCGATCCGCGAGTGTCGCATCATCGCGAAATCCGGCGGCCGCTCCGGGGCCTGGATTCGGCCCGGGGACGAACAGCTCGCCGAGCGCCTCGGTATCGAGCACCCGTGATGGAGCTGCCCGCCGTGATCCTCGCGGGCGGGGCGGCCCGTCGGCTCGGCGGCGCGTGCAAGCCGGACCTTGACCTGTCCGGCACCCGCCTGCTCGACCACGTGCTTGAGGCACTGCGCGCCGCGCGGGCCGAGCTCGGCTGCGCTGGCGAGACCGTCGTCGTGGCCCCACCCGAGGTACGCGTACCCGAGGGGATCACCCGCGTACTCGAGGATCCGCCGCGCGGTGGGCCGCTCGCGGGCCTGACCGCCGGCCTCGACGCCCTCACCCGCGATACCCCGTTCGTTGCGGCACTGGCGTGCGATGCGCCGCGCGCCCCCGAGGCCCTGCCCAATCTCGTTCGGCGCCTGATCGATGCGCCGCGGACCGACGGCGCCATCGCTCTCGACCCGGATGGCCGTGAGCAGTATCTCCTCGGGATCTACCGCTGCGCGGCCCTCGCGGCTCGACGCGAGCAGTGGGAAGCCGAGGTCGGCGCTCTGCGAGGCGGATCGCTACGACGATTCGTGGCGCCACTTTCGCTTGTCCGCCTCGAACTGCCGCACGCCCTCACCCACGACATCGACACCCCCGCCGATCTTGACGCCGCGGCGGGTTCGCTCGGCTCCAGCTAAGGCAAGCGGGGGCAATCGTCCGGCCCGCGCAGCGGGCCTCGCTGTAACCGGTCGTCGCAGTGGAATTCAACAACGATTTTGTGCCGTAATTACGGGCAAAAGTGGCGATATTTCCCCTTGTTTTTGGGACGGTGGTCCCAGGTTACATGACCGGTTTGGGCGATGATGGAAATGTGGGCGCACACGCCCCTGTTTGGGACGATAAAGGAGAACCCCGTGCCGACTTCACAGCCACCCGCTCCAACGTCAGCCGACCCGCGCGAGACCCAGGGTCTGTCCCGTCGTTCGGTCCTCGCGTGGGGTAGCGCTGTCGGTGCTGGAGCCACCCTCGTCTCCCTGTCGGGGTGCGCGAATACAGACAATGATTTCCCCTACGACCAGCGGGACCACGAGTACGTGCCCATGCCGGCCGACGCTAAGACGGTCTGGTCCGCGTGCGTCGTGAACTGCGGATCGCGCTGTCCGTTGCGCCTCGTTGTCGAGGACGGTCAGGTACGCCGGGTTTTGCCTGACAACACGGGCGACAACTCGCTTCTCGGTCGGCAGATCCGCGCCTGCCCGCGCGGCCGTAACATGCGCCAGCGCATTTACAACCCCGACCGGATCAAGGCCCCGCTGCGCCGCGTGGCCGGTACGAAGCGTTCCGAAGGGGTCTTTGAGGAGATCTCCTGGGATGAGGCGCTCGACCTCGTGGCCGAGAAGTTGCGCTACACCATCGATACCTACGGCAACGAAGCCATCTATAAGAACTACGGCTCGGGCGTGTGGAACGCGCACCTTGCCTACTCTGGCGGCTGGCCGCGCCTGCTCAACCTGCTTGGGGGCTTCCTCGGCTACTACGGGAACTACTCCTACCTGCAGATCTCGCAGTGCACCCGATTCCACTACGGCAGCCCGGACGAGCAGATCTCCAACTCCTTTGAGGACGCCATCGAGAACTCCCGCCTCCTCGTCCTGTGGGGTAACAACCCGCAGGAAACCCGCATGAGCGGTGGCGGTCTCACCTTCGTGTCCAACTACGCGCGCCAGGCCGGCCTGCGGATCATCGTGGTGGACCCACGCTATTCGGATTCGGCATCGGTCCTTGCTGATGACTGGCTCGCGCCGCGTCCCGGTACCGACGCCGCACTCGTGGCGGGGATCGCGCACGTCCTCATCAGTGAGGACCTCATCGACCAGGATTTCCTCAACACCTACTGTGTGGGCTTCGACGAAGAGCACATGCCCGAGGGAATCCCAGAGCACCACTCCTATCGCTCTTACGTTCTCGGGCTTGGCAGCGACGGCGTCGAGAAGACCCCCGCCTGGGCGGCCGACGTGACCGGCGTGCCAGAAGAGAAAATCGTTTCCTTCGCGCGCGAGCTCGGGACTACCAAGCCCGTGAATATCTGCCAGGGGTGGGGCCCGCAACGGCACGCCAATGGCGAGAACCAGGCACGCGCTATTTACACGCTGGCCGCACTGACCGGGAACGTCGGCATCCCCGGCGGCGGTACCGGTGGGCGAGAGGGCTACTACTGGCCCATCACTGAATGGTTTCCCGACGGGGAGAACCCCGTCGAGACGACGATCTCCTGCTACTCGTGGGTGGACGCGATCGAGCGCGGTGAAGAGATGACGGCGCTCGCCGACGGAGTGCGCGGCCGTGACCGGCTGCAGACGGGCATCAAATTCCTGCTGAACTACGGCTCGAACATTCCCGGTTCTCAACACGGCGATATCAACCACACGAGAGCGGTCCTCGATGACGAATCCCTATGCGAGTTCGTGCTCACCGTGGATAACCAGTTCACGGCGACTGCGCGCATGAGCGACCTCATCTTGCCCGATTGCACGGGCGCCGAGCGCTGGGACCTCGTGCCGAGCGAGTACACGGGCGACATGGCGTACTTGGTCATGATGGAAAAGGCCATTGAGCCGCTGTTCAACTCGCGGCCCGCCTACGACATGTGCGCGGAGATCGCGGACCGGCTCGGCGTCGGTGAAGAGTTCTCCGAAGGGCGCGACCTGGAGGGATGGGCGCGCCACATGCAGGAGCAAACCGTTGCCGCGCACCCCGAGTTTCCGACTTTCGATGAGCTGCGTGAACAGGGCGTTTTCCGCTACCACAATCCGGACGGGCTTACCGTGGCCCTGAAGGAGTTCCGCGAGGACCCTGAGGCGAACCCACTCGATACGCCGTCGGGCAAGATTGAGATCTTCTCCAGCGAGCTGTGGGAGATGGCGAAAACCTGGGAGTTCCCCAATCCTCGCCCGGGCGACGTCATCACGGCTCTGCCCGAGCACGTCGATACGTGGGAGGGGGCGCTCGAAGCTCGCTCCAATACGACATACCCGCTGCAGTGCATCGGTCACCATTTCAAGGGGCGCACGCACTCCACGTATGGCAACCTCACGTTGAACCGGGAGGCGCACCACCAGCGGGTGTGGATCAACACGCTTGACGCGAAGGACAGGGGCCTCGCGACCGACGAGATGGTCCGCGTCTTCAACGATCGGGGCACCATCCAACTGCCGGCGCTCGTGACGCCTCGAATCATGCCGGGCGTGGTCTCGGTGCCGCAGGGGGCATGGATCAACATCGATGAGGACGGCGTCGACCATGGCGGGGCCGTGAACATGCTGACCAGTCAACACAAGTCACCGATCGCGAAGGGTAACGGGCAGCACACGGTGCTCGTCCAGGTCGAGGCAGCACCCGCCTCGGCCTCCTATCCAAGCGCGGATCGGCACGAGAACCTGTACGAGGAACCGGCCCGCTACACCGGTGACTACTCGAGCGTTGAGTCCTAGGGGGGATCATGGCTAAGCAACTCGGTTTCTATTTCGACCAGAGCCTGTGCAACGGCTGCAAGGCCTGCCAGATCGCGTGCAAGGACAAGCACGACCTGCCCGAAGGGGTCACTTGGCGACGTGTCGTCGAATACTCCGGCGGGACCTGGTCACGCAGCGGTAACACGCTGAGCCCCAACGTGTTTTCCTACTACACGTCGATCTCGTGTAACCACTGCGAAGATCCCATTTGCGTGACGGTGTGCCCCACGACGGCGATGCACAAAAACGAGGACGGCACAGTTTCCGTCGATGCGGGTAAGTGCGTGGGTTGCCGCTACTGCGAGTGGGCGTGCCCCTATTCGGCCCCCCAGTACAATCCCGTGCTCGGGCACATGACCAAATGCGACCTGTGCGCTGACTACCGGGCCGAAGGCGAGGATCCCGCGTGTGTCGCGGCCTGTCCCGCGCGTGCACTGAAATGGGGTCCGATCGACGAGCTGCGCGAAAAGTACGGCACTGTCGACGACGTCGAGCCACTGCCCGACCCGTCGATTACTCAGCCCCACCTCGTCGTGCGCCCGCACCGCGACGCGCAGGTGAGCGGCACCGGTACCGGCTCGATTATGAACCCGCGGGAGATCTGAGATGAACGTCCACGAACTGCCACTCATCGCTTTCACGATCCTCGCGCAGATGTGCGTAGGCGCCTTCGTGGTGCTCGGCATCATCCAGCTGCTTGGTCCGCGCCTACTGCCCGATAACGAGCTTCGCGCAGAGGTCGCAGAGCGTTCCGGCGAGCCCACCACATGGGTAGGGCGCGCCCTTGCGCGGCTGCACCTGGAGCGCGCGCCCGCGGCGACGCGCACCGACCGCCTCACCGACCCCGTCCTGTTCGCGATCGGTCCCGTCCTGGTCCTGGGTCTGCTCGGCTCAATGGCCCACCTGGGCAACCCGTTCAACGCGCTGAATACGTTCCGCCACCTCTCGACCTCGTGGCTTTCGCGCGAAATCCTCTTCGGGTGCCTGTTCGCCGGACTCGGCTTCCTCTTCGCCTTCCTGCAGTGGATGAAGTGGGGCAGTGCCCGCCTGCGCCAGGTCGTGGCTGGCCTCACGGCACTCGTGGGGCTTGGACTCGTCTACGTGATGTCGATGGTCTACGCCTCGCTCCCGACAGTGCCCGCCTGGAACCTGTGGACGACGCCGGCGACCTTTTACGTGACGACATTCCTGCTGGGGTGCCTCGCCGTGGGCGCCGCCCTCATGACCGTGACGATGTGGCGGCGCAAGCACCTCGGTGAGGAGGTCGCGATCGACGTCGCTACCCAGAGAGCGCTCACCCGCGTGCTGCGGGCCATCGCCGTCGCGGCCGCCGCCCTCGCCGTCGTGCAGGTGGTGCTCCTCGTCTTGCAGCTGACGACGATGGCGGCGGACCCCCAGATGCCGGTGGCCTCGGCGCAGGCGCTGTACACGAACGTGTTCCTCGTCCGTCTGATTCTCCTGATCCTTGGCGCCTGCCTGCTGGGATTCTTCCTCTACCGAGCCTCCCTGCGGGAGCGCTCACTCACCCTGATCGCGACCGTCGCGACGAGCGCGTTCGTCGTCGTCCTCGTAAGCGAGGTCCTCGGACGCTCCCTCTTCTACGACACGATGACCCGCATCGGCATGTAGTGGCCCCGCGCGGGCGCGCAGGCGTTCACGTACCCAGGGTGCGTCTGGAACGAAGGAACCAAACGGGTTGCGTGCCCGCTCGGCGCACACCGGGCAGAGCGTGGAGGAGGGTGTGGGCGCGGGGTCGGACGCGAACGAGGTCCCACAGCGCTCACAGCGGCGCGTGTGCAGCTCTTGCAGCCGCCACCAGGGACGTTCACTCGCGAGGATCGCATTCCAGGTCAGCGGTGCTCTCGAGGTGAGCGCGGCAACCGGACACAGCTGCACGCACGTCGCGCACCCCCGGCACCGCTCGGGTGAGAACTCAAGGGCCGCGGGGACGAGGCGCAGGGCCGCGTGTGGGCAGGCCTTGACGCACGTGCCGCAGGCGATACACCCCGAGGATGCGAGGTCGATCGCCGGGGAGCTTACGGGCTCCTCACGCGTGCGCGAGCGCCACAGGGCCACGAGGTGATCATGCTGCGTGACGGGTGGCGCAACGGCACCCCCGAGAGTGGCGAACAGCTGACGACGGGCCACGGGCATGGCGTCGGCATCGAGCACCTCGAGTGGGCGCTGCCGCCCACCTGGGCCGCGCGGCGGCTGGGCCCAACGCGCGGGCGCGAGCGCCGAGCGTGGTGCCCACCGTTGCACAATCTCACGCACGCGAGACGGGGCCGCCACCGCATCAAGGGCCTCGGCCAGGGGGACCAGCTCCGCGTCGAGGCGCACGCCCACATTCAGGTGGGGGGAGGCCAGGAGCGCGAGCCACGTGGCGGTATCGAGCGAGCCGATCCCGTCGCCCACGTGCAGCGCTGCCTGAGTGAGGCGCCGCACTCGTGGCGCGAGGGGTCGCGCGTCTTCATCCACGTCCAGGGAGGGGACCCACAGGAGCGTGGGCTCATCGAGCTCGGCGGCCCAGCGCTGCACGCTTGGGTAGGGGCGGCGTGACGGTGCGGACATCGGGCCTCACTCGGCGCGACAGGCCGTGACAACCTGAGTGCCGAGCAGCGCAATGCCCCGATGATAGTGGGTGCGGGCAGCACGCAGGAACGAAGCAAAATACTCGGGCAGCCACGCGAGCGCATGTTCGGCGAGGAAGCGGCGGTACCCGTCGAGGTAGCGTTCCGCGTCACCGTCGAGAGCGCGCGCAAGAAGGAAGGCAAGGAACTCGGCCTCTACTGCGACGTGGTCTTCGGGAACGCGGTTGATCGCCTGGGAGCGCAGCGAGAACTCCTCGTAGGCGCGGCGCACCTGGAAGGTCTCCTCATCGAAGAGAAGGCCCTCGCGCGAGCGATGCACCGACTCCCAGGGTGAGGGCTCGACCGGGCCGGGTCCCGTGAACAGGCGCTGGTGTGCGAGGCGCAGCGTGGGGATATCCTCAGCCGGTCCCGCCGCGAGCGAGGCTTCGAATTCGGTGCGGGCCGAATCGAAGGCGGGCCCGGGTAGGGGCCAGGTCCGCAGCTGGGCGGGTGAACGCAGCGCCGCGACCGTCTGCTCGTTGAGCGGCGCACTGAAGGCCGCAGAGATGACGGTCCAGCCGGCGGCGAGAGCGTCGAGCTCCGCCGGGTGAGGGGGGTTCATTTAGCCTCGTCCGCCTTGGGGTGGGCCGGGCCGGAGAGCTGCTCGATGATGTGGCCGAGCACCGGGCCAAGCACCTCGACGGTGTCTTGCACACCACCGTTGGAACCCGGCGCGTTCACGATGAGGGAGCCGCCCGCGCCGCGTGCGGTGATACCGACGAGGCCACGCGAGAGGCAGGCGAGCGGCGTCGACTTGAGGCCGCGTAGGCGGATCTCGTGGGCAAGCCCGTCAAGATGCGTGGAGATGTAAGGCTTCGTTGCTTCCGGGGTGCAGTCGCGTGGCGAGATACCGGTGCCACCCGTCGTGAGGATGATCCGTGCCCCCGCGGAGAGAGCCTCTTGCAGGGCGGAGGCAATGTGATCGACCTCGTCGGGTACGACGATGAGGTCACGGTTTTCCACACCGTACTCGGCGAGGAGTCTCACCGCGAGCGGTCCCGAGGTATCCTCTTCGGTCCCGGCCGCACACCGGTCGGAGACGGTGATCACGGCCCCCGCAATGGGCTCGGTGGGGCGGTGGGCAACATGGTCTGTGAACTGTTCAGTCATACCTCGAGCCTACGCTGGACCGCCGGGGGTGCGTCCCGGATGGGGGTCGGCTCGCTACGGTAGAGATATCAGTAGCCGACTCAAGGAGAGATCATGGCCGAAAAGATGAGCGAAGCGAAGAAGATGGAGATCATGCACGCCTGGCTGGCGGACGTGAGCCAGGCGCTCGAGCTCGACGAGGGAATCGCAACGCGGGTCGCCCCGCCGATGCTGGACCTGATCCGCGACGTCGCGCACGGTCCCTCCCGCCCGGGTGCGCCCATGACGGCGATGCTCGTCGGACTTGCCGCGGGTCTCGGCGCCCAGAGCGCAGACACCGATGCGATTGCCGAGCGCATTACCGAGGGCGTGCGCACGGTGCACGCCGTGATCGAGGAGCGCTCCGCGCACTAGACCACGCGCAAAGGGGGCCGGCGACTGGGTCGCCGGCCCCCTTTGGTGATTCTTCGGGTCACCGCATGGCGGCGTTACCCTCCTCCTGTGCCTGCTTGAGGGCCTCGGGTACGGGGATCGCGCCGAGGAACATTTCCTTCAGGGTGTCCTCGAATGCCGTCATGCCGGCGTTCACGTCTGCGCCGACGGGGGCGGGAGTGGTCGCCCCTTCGGCGGCCTTCTGGAACTCGGAGACATCGACGCCCTTCGCCTCCCAGTAGGAGACATACTCGTCCTGAGCGTCGAGCACGGCGGGGAAAGCCGCGCCCGTCGCGGCGAGCGCCGTCTGCCCATCCTTGGAGGCCAGCCACTTCAGCACCTTGACGGTCGCGTCGTAGTGTTCACTCTCCGCGTTGCCGAGCGCCGCCACCGAGTGCACGACGGACACGCGGCCCTCCGGGCCAGCGACCATCGGGGCGATCCCCCACTCGAAGTCGGCATTTTCCGCAATCTGCGGAAGCGAGTAGGGGCCGGACTGGAAGAGCGCCATTTTGCCCTGCAAGAACAGCTCGCGGGCCAGGTCACCGTTCTGGTTCGTGTCCGCGGCTGAGGGGGACACGTGCGCTGTGTTCACCATGTCCACCAGGTACTGGAACGCGGCTTCGCCCTCGGGCGAGGCGAAGACGAAGTCGTCGGAGTCCTCCGCCTGGAAGCTCGCACCCCCCTCGGCGAGCCAATCGATGTAGATGGCTTGCAGGTCGACCTGCGAGTTGAAGCCGTATTGCACGCGCTTATCAGGGTCAAAGCCGTCCTCGCCGGGGTGTTTGCCTGCCTCGTCCTTCGTGAGTTTCGTGGCAGCGGCCAGGAGCGTGTCGCCGTCGCCCGCACCGGGCGCCCAGGTGAGGTCGCTCGGGTCGACGCCGGCTTCCTCCACCAGGTCCTTGTTGTAGTACAGGGCGATCGAGTCCCAGATTTGAGGCACGCCCCAGAGTTTCCCGTCGCGTTCGTAGAGCTCGGCGGTGGAATCCACCCAGGCATCATGGTCATGACCGAGTGCCTCCGAGATATCGATGAGGTTGCCGTTATCGGCGTAGAGTCCAAAGTTGGAGGAGTTCGTCCAGAAGATGTCCGCCATGTCGCCGGACTGCAGGTCCAGGGGCAGCTGATCCCAGTACTGTCCCCAGGGGATGACCTCGACGTCCACCTTGATGTCGGGGTTGTGTGAGGTGAAGGCGTCGAAGGACTCCTGATAGGCCTTCGCCGCATTCTCATCCCACAACCGGAACGTTACGGTGGTGGCGCCGGTCGAATCTTCTGTCGTGTTTTCGCTACTTTCTGAGGCCCCCGGCGAACACGCCGCAAGCCCCACCATCAGGGCTGCTGTGGCAGCCGCGACCACTCGTGATCGACGCATGAGGTCACCTTCTCCAGTTTGTCCTACTCCGCTCCATCGTCCCCCATCCTTGCGTCTCATACCACCGTTGCGGCACGAAGTTCCCTTGCGGGAAGCCTGCGAGAGTAGCACCGCCCCTATTTGAGGCCAGTGACGCCGATCGAGCGAGTGATCTGGCGCTGGAAGATGAGGAACAGAATGATGAGGGGAGCGAGGGAGATCGTGGTGGCCGCCATCACGAGCGTCCAGTTGGCGGAATACTGGGTCTGCAGCCCCACCGTCGCCACGGTGAGGACGTTCCATTCGCGTCGTGGCGCGATCACCATCGGCCACATGAAGTTGTTCCAGTGGGTCACGACGGTGATGAGTAGCAGCGTCGCGAGGATCGGCTTATTCATCGGCAGCATGATGTACCACAGGCGTCGCAGGATTCCGGCTCCGTCGATCCGGGCGGCGTCCATGATCTCGCGTGGCATCGATCGGAAGTTCTCCCGCAGCAGGAAGATCGCGTAGGGCGAGCCGAACATGAACGGCACCACGAGTCCCCAAAACGTATTCTTCATCCCGACCTGCGTCACCATGACGTACAGGGGAATGATCGTGACGACCGCAGGCACCATGAGGGTCGCGAGGTAAACCCAAAAGAGGGCGTCGCGGCCCGGGAATTTCAGTGTCGCAAACGCGTAGGCAGCCAGTATCGAGGAAAACATCTGGCCCACCACCATGACGAGCACCACCTGCGCGGTCACCGCGATCGGCACGATGAAGGATCGCTCGGGGCTAAAGAGGGCCGCGAAGTTCTCGAATGTCACGGGATTCGGCGGCGTGAGCGGCGGTTGGGTGGCAAATTGGTGCGGCGTCTTCAGGGCCGTCATGACGGAGAAGATGAATGGCCCGATGACGATGAGCGCCGAAGCGATCAACATGAGGTAGGTCGCGAGGTTGGCGAACAGCGTGGCGCGGGAGCGCGAGTGAGAAGATGCCATCGCGATCACGTCATGTCGTAGGTGATCCGGCCGGAGAACCAGCGCTGCTGAATGAGGGTCACGACGACGAGCACCACGAACAGGCAAAACGCCATCGCGGAGGCGCTGCCAATGTGGTGGGAGACGAACGCGTCTTGATAAATACGTGCCGCAATCACGTCCGTGGAGCCGGCCGGGTAGCCGGTCGCGGAACCGGTGAGGCCGTAGACCAGATCGAAGACCTGGAAGGAGGAGATCACGGAAGTCACGGTCACGAAGAACGTTGTCGGCATGAGCAGCGGCATCGTGATCGACCACAGAGTACGCACGGGGCCCGCTCCGTCGAGTTTTGCGGCCTCATAGACGCTGGAGGGGATCTGCTGCAAGCCGGCGAGGAAGAACAGGGAGACGTACCCGACGGAAGACCACACGGAGACGAACGCCACGGCGGGGAGTGCGAGGTTTGGGTCGCTCATCCACTCGATGCGTCGCCCGAGCAGGGTGTTGAGCGCACCATTGGACGGGTCGAAGATCCAGCGCCAAACGACGCCAAGGGTGAGTGGTGCGCACACCCACGGCAACACGTAGATGACCCGCAGCCAGCCCGTGCCGGGCAGGCCCCGGTTGATGGCAACGGCGAGCAGCAGTCCCAGGATGATCGAGGCCGGGATCGCCATGAGAACGAACGTGAAGGTCACCCAGATCGAGTTCGCGAGTTTCGAATCCGACGCCAGTGCGGCGTAGTGCTCAAGCCCGACGAACGTGGGAGGGGAGATGAGGTTCCAGCGGAAGAGGGAGAGCACGACGACCAGAAGCACCGGCACGACGAGGAAGATCCCCACGCCGATGAAGGAAGGGATGAGCAGAAGGTATGCGGACGCGGTCTCGCGGCGGCGGGCAGCCCGGTAGCCTGGACGGTCCTTCGCCGCGATCGCGCCCTCCGCTGCGGTCACTGCGCCTCCCGTACTAACCCCCTACTGCGGCACCGAGCGCGATGCGCGCAGCGCCTTATTCGTCATCCTACGTCGCGCGGGGCGTGGGCAAGGGCGAACATTCGAGCGGCAGCTGGTCCCCGGGGGAGTCCTTGGGGGACTCCTCGGGTACCCGCCGCCACGTGAGGTGTCCGCCCCGACCGGCCTCCAGACAGCTGGCACAGCGGACATCGCGCCACCCGGCAGGCCGATTGAGTCGCGGGAAGGTGGCGCCACAGGCGCACAGGCCAAGCCATCGTGCGTTCGGGCGTGGGGCATCGGGGTGGGCAGTGACCCGGGGCGTCCCGCCGAGGCGGAGCACCTGGGCCCGCCATGCGGGCCCGTGATGGACGTCGGGACCGACGAGTGCGTGGGCGACTTCGTGGATCACGACCTCGCGGGCGAGGTCCTGCGGATAGCGCTCCATGAGGTGGCGAGACAGCGTGATCTTGCGTGGTCCGTGGTGGCAGCACCCCACGCGCCGTCGGGCGCGGTCATAGCCGAACGTCCAGTCGGTGAGGCCCTCGCGGTCCATGAGCGCGCGGGCGTAGCGTTCGAGCTCGGCAAGATTCATGTCATCAGCGTAGCGAGAGGGGCCGGCACGAGTGGGGACCCTGTGCACGCCGGCCCACCGCGCACTCCCGGTGGACAGCTGCGCCGGGTGAGTGTGGAGGCCCCCTTAGCTGTCCTCGAGGTGGGCCAGGCGACGGCGAATCCGCTGTGGGCTCACCTTCCCGCGCGTGCCGAGCTGCTGGGCGAACAGGGAGACGCGCAATTCCTCGAGCATCCAGCGCACCTCCGTGAGTCCCTCTTCGCGAGCGCGGTTGATCGGCAGGGCCTCGCTCGCGCGCACAGCCTCGTCATATTCGTCCTGCATTTCGGTGACTTGCCAGGCAGCGGCCTGATCCGCGGCCGGGTTCTCGGCGGCTCGGGTAAGACGGGCGGCGGCGCCGCGCAGGTAGCGCACGATGTCGGGCAGTCGGTCCCGGCCAGTTGCTGCGATGAAACCCGGGTAGATGAGATCGGCAGCCTGTTCGCGCACGTCCGTGATCGTGTGGAGCAGCGCCATGGAGCTGTGCTCCTTTACGGTGGCTTCAAGGGCGCGGTGCGCCTCGAGGATGTCGACGACGACGCCGAGGGTGGCATACACCTCGTCCTCGACCGCGTCGCGCACGACGGAGACGAGCGCCTCAAAGTCCGTCACGTTCATGGGGGAGCCGTCGACCGCGGGCGGCGCGGTCTCGACCAGGTGCTTCACAGCTGCGAGGTGAGCGTCGGCAACCAGGGCATCGGTGGAGCGGTGCGGGCTCGCCCCGAGCGTGAGCGCCTGGGTGCCGGACCACCGCGAGGTGATCCGCGCCGTCGGCAGGAGCGTGCGCGCCGCAACGAGCCGTACGACCCCGGCCGCGTGCCGGGCGGCCTGCTCACCCGCATCGGTGAGGATTCTGAGGTTCGCCGAATACGGGTGGCCCGGTACCGGGCCCGCGGCGACGAGCGCGGGATAGCCGCGCACCGTCATGCCCTGCGTTGTCGTCTCGACGCGGGAGGGGAGCTGGGGGTGGTCGACGGGCCAGTCGGTGAGGCCGAGTTCCTCGCGGAGTGTCGGAGCTGCCGGCGCGGTGGGCGTGGCCTGCGGACCGCTCGGTGATGGCTGACGGGCCCGTGTGGGTGTGCGGGTACGTTCCTGCTCCTCGGGTTGGGCGAAGGCGGCCCGCACCGCGGAGGCGACGGCCTGGCGGCTGGCGGGAGCGAGTTCGCGCTGCAGGGCCGCGAGATCCGTCCCCTCGGCGAGCACGCCACCGTGTGGCCCCACCACGCGGAAGAGGACGCGCAGGTGGGGTGGCAGGCGATCCGGGTCGAAAGCCTCGACCGGGACCTCAATGCCGCTCACCTGTTCGGCGAGGCGGGCGAACGTGGCGAAGAAGCTTGGGGTGGGGGCGCCGTCGTCGTCGACGCCGCGCGCCATCTCCTCCCAGTCGGGCAGCAGCGAATGGATCGTGTGGGCCGTCGCGGGAGCGGGAACGAGGTGTTTGCGGAGGTGTTTGGGTAGGGCCCGGATCGCGGCGACGCACAGTTCCTCCCACAGTCCCGGCACCACCCAGGTGAATGCCGCGGGGTGTAGCCGGCCGAGGACCGCGGCCGGTACCGTGACAGTGATTCCGTCCGTGCGTGTCCCCGGTCGGAACTCGTAGCTGAGCGGCACCGTGATGTCGCCCTGCGTCCACGTCTCGGGGAAATCGGCCTCCTCGACGTCATCGAGGTCTGGCAACAGGAGCTCACGTGGATAGTCGAGAAGATGGGGGCGTTCGCGTCGCTCGCGCTTCCACCACGCATCAAAATGCCGCGCCGAGGTGATGTCTGGCGGGATCCGGTCGGCGAAGAAGGCCGCCCGCGCGGCCTCATCGGCAAGAAGGTCCTGGCGGCGGGTGCGTTCAGCGAAGGCGCGCGCCTCGCGAAGCGCCTCCCGGTTGTGTTTGTCGAAGGCGTGGAAGGTGCGCCAGTCTCCGCCCACGAGGGCGTTGTCGATGAACATCTCGCGGGCGACGATCCGGGAGGTTTCCCCGCCCGCGCGCGTCAGGGGTACGAGCCGATCGGCGACGAGGGTCAGGCCGTAGAGCATCACCTTCTCGTGGATCATCGCGACGCCACGTTTGGCTGACCAGAAGGGTTCCGAGTACTGCCGCGTGATGAGGTGGGCACCCGCTTCCTCCACCCAGGCCGGGTCGATCGCCGCGACGGTCCGGGCAAACAGGCGCGAGGTCTGAACGAGTTCGGCAGCCATCACCCAGTCGTGTTTCTTACGGGCGAGGCCCGAGCCCGGCCAGACGACGAACCGGGTGCCGCGTGCACCCTGGTAGTCGCGGCGACGTTCGTCCCACGAGCCGAGGTTTGAGAGCAGACCGACGAGCAGCGACTGGTGGATCGTGTCCACGTTCGCCGTGTGGTGTGCGGCGGTTGTCGCAGCACTGGCCTTTGCCACATCGCCTCCGGCTTCAATAATGTCTCGCGAACTTGGCAGAGCGAGGGGGTGCAGGCGCAGGCCGAGGGGACGGGCGAGTTGGGAAAGCTGGCGCACCACGTCCTGCCATTCGCGCAGGCGCAGGTAGTTCAGGAACTCGGCGCGGCACAGGCGCCGGAATGCGGAGGAGCCGAGCAGCTGCTGCTGGGTGCGCAGGTAACGCCACAGGTTCAGATAAGCCAGAAAGTCAGAGGTAGGGTCCGTAAACCGTAGGTGTGCGGCGTCGGCCGCATCCCGCTTTTCGGCGGGGCGTTCGCGCACGTCCTGACAGGACAGGGCCGCCACGATCACGATGATTTCGGAGGCGCATCCGAGGCGCTTCGCCTCGAGGACCATCCGTCCGAGCCTCGGATCGATCGGTAGGCGCGCGAGCTGGCGGCCGATGGGCGTGAGGCGCGCGGGTGAACCGGGGGTGCCGTCAGCGAGCGCGCCGATTTCGGTGAGTTGCTGGACGCCGTCGCGCACCGCCTTCGCGTCCGGCGGGTCGACGAACGGGAAATCGGCGACGCGTCCGAGTCCGAGGGAGGCCATCTGCAAGATCACGGCCGCCAGCGAGGTGCGGAGGATCTCCGGTTCGGTGTATTCGGGCCGGGAGGCGAAATCTTCCTGCGAGTACAGGCGGATTGCGATCCCGTCCGCGACGCGCCCGCACCGCCCCGAGCGCTGGTTTGCACTCGCCTGGCTGATTGGTTCAATGGGGAGGCGTTGCACCTTCGTGCGGGTGGAGAAGCGAGAAATCCGGGCGTTGCCCGGGTCGACGACGTAGCGGATGCCCGGCACCGTGAGCGAAGTCTCCGCGACGTTCGTGGCAAGCACAATCCGTCGGGTCGGGTGTGGCTCGAAAATACGGTGCTGTTCGGCGGCCGACAGGCGCGCGTAGAGGGGGACAACTTCCACGCCCTGGGGATGGCGGCCCCGATCCTTCGCTCGGCCTGCTCGAATATAACGCGGCCCAAGAAGGTCGGCCAGGGCCGCATCGGCGTCGCGGATATCGGCCTCGCCCGCGAGGAAGACGAGGATGTCGCCGGGACCTTCGCCCAGCAGTTCGGTGACGGCCTCGCAGATACCGGTGACCTGGTCGATGCTCTCCTCGTGTTCGCCTTCCTCGTCGGGCTCCCGCACGAGTGGGCGGTAGCGGATCTCCACCGGGTAGGTGCGTCCCGAGACCTCGATGATGGGGGCGGGGACGGTCTCGTCGTCGGCCCCCTCGTCTGATGGGGTGCTCGAGGTAGTCTCGGGGCGCGTGCGCCTCGCGGGTAGTGCCGGCCGGATTTGCGCAAAGTGGCGGGCGAAGCGTTCGGAGTCGATGGTCGCGGACGTGATGATGAGTTTCAGGTCGGGGCGGCGTGGCAGGAGGCGCGTGAGGTAGCCGAGCAGGAAATCAATGTTGAGGCTGCGCTCGTGTGCTTCATCAATGATGATCGTGTCGTAGCGTTTCAAGTCCGGGTCGGACTGGATCTCCGCCAGCAAGATGCCGTCGGTCATGAGCTTCACCAGGGTTCCGCTCGACACCTCCTCGGTGAAGCGCACCTGGTAGCCGATCGTGTCCCCGAGCTTTTGCCCGAGCTCACTCGCGATGCGTTCGGCCACGGTCCGGGCTGCGATCCGGCGCGGCTGGGTGTGCCCAATCATCCCGGTGATACCCCGCCCCAGCTCCAGGCAGATTTTTGGGATTTGGGTGGTTTTGCCAGAACCCGTCGCCCCCGCGACGATCACCACCTGGTGGTCGCGGATGGCGGCGAGGAGGTCGTCTCTGCGTGCCGTGACGGGCAGTTCGGCCGGGTAGGTAATCCGCGGGACGGCGGCGCGGCGTGCCTCGAGCTGTTCCGTGGTGAAGGGGCGAAACGCGCGCCGCTTAGCCCGCGCTGAGGTCCGCTTGCCACGCCTCGACTTCCGCCCGCTCCCCGTGGCGTCGGGACGGTCACCCCCGCGCCGCCGCGGGTGGTCGCCGCCTCGCGAGTGCGCACTGCGCGCGCGGCGAGAGGGACGGTGGCGGGGGGTTTCGGACATCGCTTCGAGTATGCCACCGCGGTCAAACCGGGGATGGGGTGGGCCGCGTGCCGGAGGCCACCGTTCACCTGTGGCGCGCGCATCTCAGGGACGGGCTATCAACACGATGACCGACGGTCTCGTGTACACGGGAGGCGCCAAGGGGTATCACTCACGTTGAGAGGTGCGCTGAATGGTGGGCGCGCAGTCTCACAGTGCGGAAGGAGGAGACGGGGAGGAGACGAGGTCGCCACAATCAAGCCTCATGAATACCAGCGGAACCCCTCAGGTCCCTTCCGTCGAGACTGATCCCCGCGAAGAGCGCAGCGCACGCGTCGCTGTGACGGCCTTCCCCCTCCTCGTCATCCTCGGGGCCGTCATCGCCTACCTCGTTCCCGGTCCGATCGCGCCGGCGCTCGGCCCGTGGGTGCCCACGATGCTCGGCATCATCATGTTTGCCATGGGGCTTACACTCACACCGCCGGATTTTGTGCTGGTGGTGAAGCGGCCACTGCCAGTTCTGCTCGGTGTCGTCGCCCAGTACGTCATCATGCCCCTGCTCGGCTGGGCCATCGCAGCGGCTCTCGGGCTGCCGCCCGAACTCGCCGTCGGCGTGATCCTGGTCGGCTGCGCGCCCGGCGGCACCTCTTCGAACGTCGTGACCTACCTCGCGAAGGGCGACGTCGCGCTGTCCGTCACGATGACCTCCATCTCGACACTGCTCGCCCCGCTGCTCACCCCGCTCGTCGCGCTGTGGCTGGCCGGGCAGCGCATGGACGTCTCCGGTACCGAGATGGCCATGTCGATCGTGAAGATGGTGCTGGTACCCGTCGTCGCCGGCCTCGTGTTGCGGCTCGTCCTACCGGCTTTCGTACGCGCGATTCTGCCCTTCCTGCCATGGGTGTCCGTTGCCGGCATCACCGGCGTTGTGATGGCCGTCGTCGCCGGTTCGGCCGACAAGATCGCAGCCGCCGCCGGTCTCATCATGGTGGCCGTGATCGTGCACAACGGCCTCGGCTACGCACTCGGCTACGGGCTTGCCCGCGCCTTCAAGCAGCGCGAGACCGCGTGTCGCGCGACCGCCGTCGAAGTGGGCATGCAGAACTCGGGACTTGCCACGACCCTCGCAGCCACGTTCGTGAGCCCCGTCGCGGCGCTGCCCGGCGCGGTGTTCTCCGTGTGGCACAACCTCTCGGGTGCCATGCTCGCGGCGTTCTTCCGCTCCCGGCCCGTCAACGAGGACTAGGCACGCAACACCGGTGGGGCGCCATAGTTGTGGCGCCCCACCGGTGTCTCGTCCCTGCACGACCCGAACGCACTAGTCCACAGGAGGGCCCCACACGACGGTCGCGGAGTAGTCCTCGACGCGGGCTGGCTGCCAGCGGTCGTAGAGATGAGTGAAGGCCTCGTGCCGGTAGAACTCGCGAGTCGCGAGCCCCCGCTCGGGCGTACGCGGGCTACGGCCCGAGTTTCCACGGAAATCCGCCGTCTGAGTGCGGATCTCCCAGTGGTGATCGTAGATCTCTTGGTCCTCCCACAGCTCAACGAGCATGAGGTGGTCGGCAAGTTCCACGTTCGCCATCCACGCATAGGCGAGGCAGCCGTGTTCCCGACGTGTCTCCTCAACTTCGAGGCGAGTGAGGTCCGCCATGTCCGCGCTGGTCTCGTAGGCCCCTTGGATGATGATCCGCACGGCTCCGCGCGCGGGCCAGACGATCCGGCGGCCCGTCTCAGCGTCGGACTCGGGAACCCAGCGGCCCCCGCTGAGGCGGTAGGGGGCGCGGGTGTAGAACTCCCCGGAGATCGCGCCGGAGCGGGCGAGGGAACCAAGGTGGGGGTACGCCCCGGTCAGCACCCGGTCCCACAGTGCCCAATAGCTCACCTCATCGCGCCAGATGAGCGTGAGAGCGCCGTGCTCCTCGCCCCCCATGGCGCGGTAGACCTCCGCTGAGAGGCAGTTCTCCTCCCCGCGGAGGGCCGCGGCCTCGCGGGTGAGGTCGTCAAGGAGATCGAGGTTGGAGAACTCGTGCAGGATTCGCAGACTCACCGTGCCCTTCCCTCCAGGGTGGTGAAATCGACGGTCCAGTCGGGGTTCGCGAAGCGCTCATCCGGCTGACGACGCCGGATGACCCCCTCGACCAGGTAGCCCTTCAGCTCCCAGAACGTATCCCAGTAGCCGAACGCAGCCGCGCCGCCTCGCAGGTCGGAACCCATGCACAGGGGCACGCCGAGGTCCTCGGCGCGTGCGCACGTGTCCCCCCACTCGCCCTCATCGCGCGTCATCCATCCGAAGATGTGGTGGATGCCGGCGCCACGCTGGTCCGTGAACTCGCGATTGTAGTGACAGTCCCCGTAGTTCACCTGGATAATCTCGAAACCGAAATCGCCAACGAACCCCTGGGCCGTGAAATAGCCCGTCGACTCGTGTGCCCCCCGGTAGATCGGATCGTCCAGACGGCCGAATTCGTGCTGCCACGTCTTCATGTCAAAGGTCTCGATCCCGAAGACGTCGCGGTAGTAGGGCAGGGCCGCCATGACATCGTCCACGAGGACACCGAAGTGCATGACCTCCGACATCGGCAGCGGGTCCCGTCCGCCGCGTAGGCTTGCGCCATCGAGCGTGACCTCGCGGGCGCCCGGTAGGCCCGTCGTCGCCGTGTATTCCACGAGATATCCGCCCAGCAGGGGGCGCGTGTCGTAGAAGGTACGCGTCACCTCGTCATCGATCCGATGTGTGTGCGCCTCCGTGAGGCCCGCACTCGTCACGTGCTCCTCGATGCCGGTGGCGTCGTCCACCAGGACCGACAGGAAGCAGATCCCCTCACCTTTGGTGAGCAAGAATTCTTTGAACGGCGTCTCCCCGTCCGTCGGCTGCACGAGTTCGAACGGCACCTCGCCCGCAAAGGACGTGGTTCCGCGTGCGCTGCGGTAGGAACCGGCCGAGATGCGTCCGTGCGAGCGGCAGTTCTCGAGACGGCCATCAAAGTCATTCACCTGCCAGGTGTCGATCCCCAGGATGCGGGAGTATTCGCTCATCGCCTCTTCAAGGTCGCGAACGACGACGCCGATTCGGTTCAGTTTGGTGGTCTTCACGGCTTCCCCCTAGTAGAACAGCGACAGGTTCTTCACGAGAATCGTCGCCATGTCGAAGCGCAGTTCCCGTTCGGCGAGCTTCCAGCCCCACGGGCCACCGTCGTCGCGCACGATGATGTCGCGGCGTTCGGCGGTGATGTGGTCCTCGTCGCGTTCCCCGCGAGTGCGGTAGACGAAGATGTTGGACTTCACCCGGTAGGCCTCAAGACCCCGCAGACACTCGCGCAGGTCCGGGTCGTTTTCGGCGACGGCATCCACGCGAATGTTCGAGATGATGTGGCGCGAGCGGGAGGCCGGCTCCTCAGCCCAGGCCTTGGAGGTCTGCAGGCGGAAGACGCGCTGGCGCATGTACTCGTAGGACTCCTCGAAGTAGACGGAGGTGCCCTTCTCGTAGGTGTCGAACTTACGCTCGCGGTAGACGCGGTTCTCTCGCACCGGTCCCCAGTAGTAGAGATCCTCGTGCAGCATCGTGAGCCAGTCATCCCAGCGCAGGTCATCGACCATCTCGGCCTCGTTGTACAAGAAGCGGGCGAGCGAACGCTCGATATCTCCGCTCACCAGCGGGGTGGCGTGAGCGTCACCGGTGGAATTGTCTTCGGCTTCGATGTCGTCATGGGCGTGCATGTGCATGGCGGTCTCTCCTAGTTCTGGCCGACGGTGTCGAGGATCTCGGGAAGCACCTGGCCGTCATCGCCGTAGGCGTCGGCGATTTCAGGCGTGCCAGAGCGCATCTTCTTCAGCTCTTCCCAGCTGGCCCCACTCATGAGGTCGCGGTAGAAGCCATACATGTTGAGGGCCGCGTTGTCGGAATAGACGTGGGCCGAAGAACCGCCGGGGTAGCCGTCCTCGTCCGCGACGGGCGGCTTGCCGCGCATGTGGTAGGTGAACTTGTTCTGCCGGGCCATGTGCCCGCGCAAGATACGCTGCATCTCGTCCCAGTTCTCGGCGTCATCCTGCTCGAACATGCCGCCCGGCGAGAAGGTCCGCATCACGTCCTTGCGGATGCCATCACGGACTTCTTCGGGAGCGTCCTTCGGGACGAACGCCCAGGACCAGATCTCCATTTCCTTCGGGCCGCGGGGGTGGGTGACGCGGAACGTGTAGTTGCCGAGCATCATGAAATTCGGGAACACGTTCATGTGGCCGCGCACCTCCCGGAACTCCCCAAGCCGATCGATGATGGCCTCACGAGTCTCGGGTTCGTTTTCCCAGGCGAGTAGGGCTGGTCCGGTGTTGGGCAGCTCCTTGCCGCGCGCGCCGAAGAATGCACCGCCGTGCCCGTAAGGGGAAAAGAACTGACGTCCCTCGGGGATCGCGGGTCGGTTGGCCTTGCGGTCGAAGGTGTCCGAACCGGAGGCGAGGGCCTCCACGGCGGAGACGTGCGAGATTTCGGAGTGCTGCATGTCGGAGGTGGGTTGCTCGACGTTGAACTTCCAGTTCGACGGCAGCACCCACTTGTGCACGGAGATGGCCTCCATGCCGCCCGGATAGCGGTCTGCGTACCCATCGAAGAAGTACTTGGCGTTGCCGAGGTATTCCTCGAGCGGCGGGATCGTCTCGTCCCAGGACCCGAAGATAAAGCCCTTGTAGTTCTCGATCCGCGGCACCTTGATGGCGTTCAGCTTGGAGCGATCGAAGTTCTCCGGGTAGGAATTGTCCTGCTGGGAGACGGAGGTGAGGTTGCCCTCGAGGTCGTAGGCCCAGCCGTGGAAGGAACACATGAAGGCCTTGGCGAGCCCACGGTCAGCGCGGCAGATCCGCATACCGCGGTGGCGGCACTGATTCAAGAACGCCTTGACGGAGCCGTCCTTCTGGCGCACCACGACGATTGGATCCTCACCAATGTAGGTCTGGATGTAGGACCCCTTCTTTTCCAGCATCGAATCGTGGGCGAGGAAGACCCAGGTGCGGGTCCACACCTGCTCGAGTTCTTGCTGGTAGACATCTTCGTCAGTGAAGATCCGCCCGGAGACGGTTCCCGCCACCGGGTCGATATACGTGGACATGTCTGGCATGGGGAGACTCCTTAACAGTCAGAGCAACGCGCGTCCCGCATCACTTGAATGCACGTTCAAGTGTGATGGTATGCCGTAGATCACTGTGCTAGGAATGGCATATGCCATCAGATGGAACGCCCCGCACAGGACGCACTGCCACCTCGAGGCGAGGGGACCGGGAGACGCGGGCGAGAATTTTGCGTGCCGCCGAGGTGCTCGCCATGCGGAAGGGCTACTCCGGCACCACCATGGCGTCGATCTCGCGGGAGGCGGGAGTCCACCCCGGCTCCGTCTACTGGTTCTTCAAGGACAAGGACGCCGTGTTCGCGGCGGCGATCCGCGAGTTTTACGCCCGCGAGTCCGAGGCGCGCGAACTCGATGAGCGCCCCTTCGACCGGGTGCTGCGCATCATGACGGACGCGATCGAGAGCGAGCGGCGTCTCGGGCAGTGGCGGTTCAACGCGCTGCTCCTGCTCGATCCCGTCTTCGAGAACACCGAATCGCGCAGGGCCTTCCTCGAGGTGCGCCGCAAGATCAAGCTCCGCCTCACCGAGCACTGGATCGCGCGCCTGCCCGGCGGCGTCCCCGAGAATTTGCCAGCCGACCTCGCCTCGACGGCCCTCGCGATCGTGGATGGCGCGCTACTTGCGGCCGCGAGCGGCGACGACGTCGACCTGCAGTGGCTGGCCCAGGCCATCGTCGACATGATGGACGCCACCGTCGCGGCCGCCTGGGCGATGGCTTCCGAGGAGCACGAGGCCCGCGACGACGCCGCGCTCGCGCGCGAACGCGGTCTGGATCTCGACTCCGATTAGGCTTGGTCCATGTCCGAGTCTGAACCGACCGATCTGACGATCTCCGCGGTGTGGGAACCCTCCGGGGCGCAGATCGATCTCGCGAGCCCGGTCAGCCCCGCGTGGGAGGCCGCCTACGGCATGAGCTGCGCCAGCACGATCGAGTTCTTCGGTAACGCCGATCAGGTACCGGCGAGTGCGAGTGCGTATCGGAGCAGCTCGGCTAGGCCGACGGTATCGGACACCTGGGAGACCTATTGCCTGGCCCTTCCCGCGGGCGTCACCGACGCGAGTGACCTCGCTGGGCGGGAGCTGCGCGTCGTTCTCGACGAGTCCCTGCCCTTCGACGCATGGGACCCGACCCGCCTCGTCGCCCAGGTCTCGCTCGGCTGCGAGATGGAGGCGAACCTCACCGAGATGAGCGTCGACATCTTCGTGCGGGAGCCCTACCGGCGCGCCGGGATCGGGCGGGCGGCGCTCGCGTTCGCGCGCGAGCGCGCAGAAGAGCTCGGTCGCACTCAGCTCATCGGTTGGTCGCTCGTCACCCCTCTAGAGGAGGGGGAGCGCCCCGCCTCCGGTGTGCGGGTGGGGGCCGGTCCGCAGCGCATCGACGGCGAAGCCCACCCCGCCTCCTTCCTGCTGGGTGAGGGCGCGAGCATCGACATGTTGGAGTATCTCTCTGGCCTTCAGGGCCTCACCGACGCCGCGCGGCGGGCGGAGTTGGCCGCCCACGCTGAGGGGCTGAAGGCGGAGGCTGCGGCCCGTGCGGGGGACGCCTACCGGCTTGTCTCCTGGGTGGGTCCCACCCCGGCGGACCTCCTGGCGGCGCGAGCCGATATGGCGACGGGTTTCTCGGCCGACCTCGACCGGGCTGAGGGGCGCGAGCCGCACGTGTTTTCCCCCGAGCGGGTGGCCGAGCTGGAGGCGGCATGCGCCGCGCGCGGGGTCCGCGAATACACGACCGCCGCCCAGGTGCGGGCCACCGGGGAGCTCGTCGCCTACACGCTGGTGCACTGGCGGGAGAGCTCCGGTGGGTGCATTCAGGAGGACACCTGGGTCGCGCCCGCGCACCGGGGGCACCGCCTCGGCCTACTCGTCAAGGCTGAGAACCTGCTGCGCCTGCTCGCGCTCGACCGGCCCCCGGAGCGGGTCGTCACGTTCAACTCGACGACGAACACCCACATGTGGGCGATCAACGAGCGCCTTGGCTACGAGCGGCTGCGCACCGAGGGGACCTGGCGGATGGTCCGTCGCCCCGACGGCACCTGGGGGCCGAGGGGACACGGGGCGTAGGGGAACCGAGGCGCCGAGCCGGTTACGCCGTGAGAGTCCCACAGCTCCGCGCCCCGCCTGGCGCTGCTCGACTTGCCCGCGAGCGAGCACCGTGCCCTCTTCGTGCGACGTACCCGGGCCCGGGTCAACGCCGGGTGAAATTCTGGGATAGCGTGCGCCATGCGCCGCTCTCCTTTAGGCTCGATAAGGTCAATGCTTCGCCGAGAGAGGCGGGGCACTCAGGACATTTGCGAGGAGTCACCCATGGGTAAGAAGTCGTTCATCCTTGGCGGCATCGTCGGCTTCGTGCTCGGCAGCCGGGCCGGACGCGATCAGTACGACAAGTTGAAGGCCATGTCGCAGGACCTATGGCAGGCCGACGTCGTGCAGTCCGGCGTCTCCAAGGTCGAGGAAACCGTGGGCGGGGCTGCCCGCAACCAGGCCGCGAACCTCACCGACAAGGTCGCCGGGATGGTCAAGGACAAGATCCACTCCTCCGGTTCGTCGCGCACCTCTGGGCGCACCGACTTCGTGTCGGAGGGCGACGGCGGCCCGATGGAGGCCGCCGAACCGCGCAGTTAAGAGCGCTCCTCGGCGCTACCAAGGCGCACGCCTGGGACCGAGCTAAGACGCCCGGTTCCGGGCGTGACGTGTCTTCGTGGGCGGGCTGTGGGACGCTGGGAGCGTGAGTGCCCGCGTCTCCCGCTTTGCCGTCCCGCCCGAGTCGGGTTCCGGACGCACACCCTCCAACCCGAACGACCCCAGCGTCCCGCTAAATCCCAGCCCCGCGCAGATCCGGCGCTGGCGCCGGGCTCTCGCCGAAGAGCGCGCGGAGGCGCGCATCTACCGAGACCTCGCTCGCTGCGCCGAGGGAAGCGAACGAGAGATCCTCATCGAACTGGCCGACGCCGAGCGTCGCCACGAATCCCACTGGGCCCGCCTGCTCGGCGACCACGCCGGGCCCACCCGTATGCCGATCCGGGTCGCGATCCTCGGCTTCCTCGCCCGCATCTTCGGGTTCGTTTTCGTGCTCGCCCTCGCCCAACGCGGCGAGGAGCGTTCCCCTTACGAATCCGACGAGGACGCCACCGACCAGATGGCCGCAGATGAGCGCATCCATTCCGAGGTGGTGCGCGCGCTTGCCGCGCGGGGACGCGCCGCCATGTCGGGATCCTTCCGGGCCGCCGTCTTTGGAGCGAATGACGGGCTCGTCTCCAACCTTGCGCTCGTCCTCGGGATCGGCGCGGCAGGGGTGGGGGACTCCACGGTGCTGCTCACCGGTTTCGCCGGCGTGCTTGCGGGCGCGCTGTCCATGGCTGCGGGGGAATACGTCTCGGTGCGCTCTCAGCGTGAACTCCTGGAGGCTTCCAGCCCGGACCCGCGTGCCGATGAGGCGGTCGGATATCTGGACGTTGATGAAAACGAGCTCGCCCTCGTCTACCGGGCACGTGGAATGGACCCCGCGCAGGCCGACGATCACGCCCGCCTGGTGCTCGCCCGCCACCAGCTCTCGCGGGTGGGCACCGAGGTCCCGACCTTCGAGGAGGTCGGCTCCCCATATCGGGCGGCCGCCTCGTCCTTCCTCTTCTTTGCCCTTGGCGCACTCATCCCGATCCTGCCCTGGCTCGTGGGCCTCACAGGTGTGCCCGCCATGATCGCTGCCGCCGTCGCCGTCGGGCTCGTGCTGCTCGGTACGGGCGGCGTCGTCGGCGTCCTGTCGGGAGCGGCCCCACTCGCACGGGCGCTGCGCCAGCTCGCGATCGGCTACGGCGCTGCCGCTGTCACGGTGGTGCTCGGCTCCCTCGTTGGCGGAGTCGTAGCTTAGCGCTCCCGCCCCGCCGCATGCGCGCGTCGCTGGGCGCATGGTTATGGAGGACGGCCCCACAGGGGATGAGCTTTACCGACAGGCGCTGGAGCGAGAGATACGTCAGCGCCTCAACGAAGAGGAGCAAGCGGTGCAGGTTGACCGCTCGACGAGCACAACGGCGCGCGCTCACTTACTCTGGAATCACTGGTGCATCCGAGTTTTTGGGCGCACCGGGGTGGAGCCCGAACAGGGGTGGGCTCCACCCCCGCTCCCCACAGCGGGGGAGGTGGGGCTCGTCGAGGGGGCGGGCCCCACCGCTATCTTCGGACTAAGGCGCCGATGAGTGCCCTCACTCACGCCGCCCGCGGTTCCCTAGGTGGGTGGTGCTCGATTATTCTTACGTGCCTCACCAGTCTCACCCGCACCGATGGAGGAGGCCCCATGTCACTGCCGCTTCCCCTCCAGGCCGAGCTCACCGAACTCGTGGGCATTGGCCTTCCGGATCTGTTTCGGTTCCTCGATCTCACGGGCGTGGTCGTCAACGGCATCCTCGGCGGATTGATCGCCCGGCGGCAACGCTTCGACGCCGTGGGTTTCGCCTTTCTCGCCGTCATCTCAGCACTCGGCGGCGGTATGCTTCGGGACGTCATGCTTCAGGCGGGGCCGCCAGCAGCGCTGCTCGACCCCGCCTACCCGATCGCTGCGCTCGCGGGCGCCGCGATCGCGTTCGTGGCGCGACTTGATCGAACCTGGTGGAACCGAGCCTTCATCCTCGCCGACGCCCTCGTGCTCGGGTGCTGGGCGGCGACCGGCGCGGCCAAGACCCTCTCGCTTAATCTCGGGCCGCTCGCGGCCATCATGTTGGGCACACTCACGGCAGTGGGGGGCGGAATGATCCGCGACGTGGCCGTCGGACGAATCCCCGCGGTCTTTGGCGGCACGACGCTCTATGCGACCGCCGCGATTGCGGGTGCGGCCGCCATGACGGCGATGTATCCCTACCTCACCGTGAACCTGGCGATGCTGATCTCCACCATCCTCGGGTTTCTGCTGTGTGTACTCGCACGGTGGCGGCGCTGGCGCCTGCCCGAACACAACGACTGGACGATCACGCTCACCTCGAGCGACCTGCGGCGCCTCGTGCGGATCCGCTCAGCTCGCCCACACGGGCGCGATAAGCTCTGGCGCGATCTCGGAGAGGATGACGCCCCGGTTTCCTAACCCGGCACCGGCTTGGCACCCCATAGGAGTGGCGCAGCCGGGGCGGGCGGCGAGGAGTCGCCGCCCGCCCCGTAGCGCTTACTTCACGCGCTCTTCGGCGCCATCCTGGGCCCAGCGGGTGTGGTAGGTGCCCTCGCGGTCGATGCGCGCGTAGGTGTGCGAGCCGAAGTAGTCGCGCAGGCCCTGGATGAGGGCGGCGGGCAGGCGCTCGGAGCGCACGCCGTCGTAGTACGCGAGCGATGCGGACAGTGCCGGGACCGGCAGGCCCGCGCTCGCGGCGCGCGCCACGACGCGACGCAGCGCCGGGATGCACTCCTCAACGGAGGCTCGCAGGTTTGGTGCGGCGAGTAGCAACGGCACACTTTCCACGCCGCCGGTCGAGCCCTGCGCATCGGCGGTCTCCGCTTCAGGCGCACGCGTATCGGCACCCGCGCTCGCGGTCACCGTCGGCTTATCTGCGGCGTAGGCGGCGGAAATCTCGTCGAGGAACCGCGCCCGGATGATGCACCCGTCGCGCCAAATTCGAGCGAGCGCACCGCGATCGATCGTCCAGTCGTATTCGACGGCGGCCGCCGTGATCTGATCGAAGCCCTGCGAGTAGGCAACCACCTTCGCGGCATACAGGGCGCGACGTACGTCCTCGACGAAGGCGTCGGGATCCGCCACCGTGAAGTCCTCGGCGAGAGGGGCGAGCTCCGCGCCGGCGCGCCGCTGCGGGATGGAGGAGGAGAGGGCACGGGCGAAAGTGGCCTCCGCGATACCCGTCACGGGCACGCCGAGGTCGAGGGCGTCTTGCACGGTCCAGCGGCCGGTACCCTTTTGGCCGGCTTCGTCCACGATGACGTCGACAAGCGGACGTCCCGTCTCCTCATCGACCTTCGCGAGTACCGCCGCCGTGATCTCGATCAGGTAGGACTCGAGGGCGGTCTCATTCCAGGCACGAAAAACCTCGGCGAGTTCGGCCGGTTCCTTGGCGAGTCCGCGGCGCATCAGGTCGTAGGCCTCCGCGATGAGCTGCATGTCCGCGTATTCGATGCCGTTGTGCACCATCTTCACGTAGTGACCCGAGCCGTCGGTCGAGATGTGGGTGCAGCACGGTTCGCCGTCGACCGTGGCGGCGATGGATTCGAGCAGCGGCCCCACCCGGTCGTATGCCTCGTCGGTGCAGCCCGGCATGATGGAGGGGCCTTCGAGCGCGCCAACGGCACCTCCGGAGACACCCGCCCCGCAGAACAGCAGGCCGCGTTCGCGCAGTGCCCGCTCGCGGCGGATCGTGTCCGTGTAAAGGGCATTGCCGCAATCGACAACGATGTCGCCCGGCTCCAGATATTCGGCGACTCGGTCGATCACCTGGTCGGTGATATCGCCCGCGATCACCATGACGATCACGACCCGCGGGCGCTTCAGACTCGCAACGAAGTCGGCCATCTCGTCGGCGGGAATGAACGTGCCCTCGCTACCGTGGTCGCGAACGAGCGCCTCGGTGAGATCCGGCGTCACATTGTGGACCGCCACCGCGTGCCCGTGCCGCGCGAGATTGCGGGCGAGCTGCGAGCCCATCACCCCCATCCCGGTGACGCCCACATCGGCGCTGTCTCGGTTGGGAATGTCGAACGTACGGTCGGTCATGGCCTTCTCCTTCAAGATCCCGAGCGGGCGAGCACCCACTGCCTCCATTGTGCGCAAAAGTTGTGCGTTGTGCTGGGCCCTGAGACAGGTGCTTACCCGGAATGTGGCCCAAAAGCGCTAGGCTTTTATCGAGGCCCCGCCCTGGGACCGAGAAAGGACCACATGCGCCGCACGATCGTAGCCATCGTATGCGCGTTCAGCGCCCTCGCCTTGACAGGCTGTGTGAATGAGGATCCCGCACGCGAGTCGTTGGGGGAGGCTTCGTCGCAGGGGGCCGCCTCGCAGGAGGAGTCCGGCGCGGACCTGACGTTCGCGATGGTCACCCACTCGGGACCTGGCGACGCCTTTTGGGACATCGTGAAGTCCGGGGGCGAGGATGCCGCCGCCCTCATGGACGTCACCCTTACCTATCAGGCGGATCCGGACCCGGCCCAGCAGTCGATCCTGATCGATAACGCGGTCACCCAGGGGGTCGATGGCCTCATCGTCTCGATGGCGAACCCCGATGGACTGAAGGAGGCGATTGGCGCAGCTGTCGAGGCCAAGATCCCGGTGATTACGATCAATTCAGGGATCGAACGTTCCGCGGAATTCGGGGCGATCACGCACATCGGCCAGAGTGAAGAGCGTGCGGGCCAGCGGGCCGGCACCTACCTCGCAGAGGCGGGTAAGTCCCGCATGATCTGCGTGATCCACGAGGCCGGCAATATCGCTCAAGAGCAGCGCTGCAAGGGGGCTGCCGAAGCGTTCGACGGCCAGGCGCAGAACGTCCAAGTCGACATCGCCGACCTCACCTCGGTCCAGAATACGGTGGCGGCGAAACTCCAGTCCGACCCGTCGATCGATGCTGTATTCACGCTGAACGGCTCCATCACGACGGCGGCCGCGAAGGCCATCGCAGACGCGGGCTCGGACGCCATGCTCGGCGGGATCGATCTGAACGGTGACGTCGTCGAGGCGATCCGGGCGGGCGAAGTCGCGTTTGCCGTCGACCAGCAACCCTACGCACAGGGCTGGCTTCCCGTCGTCTTCCTCACCCAGAAGGTACGCGACGCCATGGAGGTGGGCGGCGGCCAACCGGTCTACTCCGGTCCGATGCTCGTGACCGCCGACAACGTCGAAGAGGTCGCTGACGCCACTACCCGGGGGAAGCACTAGGAGATGGTCGACGACGTTCCCCATCGGCCCGCGGCCGACGTGGCGGAGGCGGATACCGCGCCGCACCACAGCAGCCGGGGCGGCGAAGCCCCACGTCGAGAGGGTGGGGCGAGTTCCGATGAACGGGTCGCGCGTGCCTCACGTCTCGTGATGGCGTTGCGCCGTCCCGAGATCGGGGCGGTCCTCGCGGCTGTCACGGTCCTCATCTTCTTTTCCCTCGTCACTCCGATTTTCCTGTCGCCCGCGGGCGTGTCCACGTGGTTGGAGTCCTCCGCCACGATCGGGATCATGGCGGTCGCCGTCGCCCTGCTCATGATCGGTGGCCACTTCGATCTGTCGGCCGGCGTCATGACCGGCACGACCGCCCTGCTCGTCGGGATCCTCGCCGGGACCTACGGAGTGAATATCTGGGCCGCGGTGCTTATCGCGCTCGTCGTGGCGCTGCTCATCGGTGCGGCCAACGGCGCTCTCGTATTGCGCACCGGCTTGCCGAGCTTCATCGTGACCCTCGGGACGTTCTTCATCCTGCAGGGCGTGAACCTCGCCGTCACGAAGCTGCTCACCGGCACAGTCGCCCTCCAGGGGATTGATGAGATTCCCGGTTTCTTCGCCGTGCGCCAACTCTTTGGCTCCACGCTGCTGCTCGGTCCGTTCACGATCAAGGCGCCGGTCGTCTGGTTCATTGCGGTGACGGCACTTGCCTCCTTCGTACTGCACCGCACCCGGGTCGGTAACCACATATTCGCCGTCGGTGGTGACCGCATGGCCGCCCGTGCCGTAGGTGTGCGCGATATCCGCACGATTATGGCACTCTTCATGACGACCGCCGCGGCGGGTTGGCTGGTGGGAATGCTCTCCCTGTTCAAGGTGGGGACGGCCCAGGCGACGACGGGCGTTGGCCAAGAGTTCATCTACATCATCTGCGCTGTCGTCGGTGGCTGCATGCTGACCGGAGGCTTCGGTTCGGCGATTGGGGCGGCCTTCGGTGCCCTCATCTACGGCATGACCTACCAGGGCATCGTCTACGCGGGCTGGGACAACAACTGGCTGCGGACCTTCCTCGGGATCATGCTCCTCGCCGCCGTGCTCGTGAACTGGTATGTCGCAAAGAGTGCGGGGGTGCGCCGATGAGGGACGAACCGATCATTTCCGCGCGCGCAATCGGCAAAACATTCGCCTCGGTGATCGCGCTGCACGACGTCGACCTCGACGTGTTGCCCGGGCAGGTCACCTGCGTGCTCGGCGACAACGGTGCCGGAAAATCGACGCTCATCAAGATTCTCGCGGGCGTCCACCCGCATAGTTCGGGCGAGTTCCTCGTCGATGGCAAGCCGCGCCGCTTTTCCTCGCCTCTGCAAGCGTTACGCGCCGGTATCGCGACCGTCTATCAGGATCTCGCGATGATTCCGCTCATGAGCGTGTGGCGCAACTTCTTCCTCGGTAACGAGATCGTCGGCTTTGCGGGAGCGCTGAAAATCGCCGAAATGAAGCGGACGACGAGTGAGGAGCTCGCTCGGGTCGGTATCGACCTGCGCGACGTCGACCAACCGGTCGGCACCCTTTCGGGCGGGGAACGCCAATCGGTGGCTATCGCACGCGCTATTCATCGCGGTGCCCGCGTCCTGATCCTTGACGAGCCGACGGCAGCCCTCGGTGTGAAACAGTCCGGGGTGGTCTTACGTAATATCCAGGCGGCTCGCGAGCGCGGAATCGGCGTCGTATTCATCACCCACAACCCGCAGCACGCCACGCTTGTGGGGGACCGCTTCCTCGTCTTGAACCGGGGCGCGAGCCTCGGTCAGTTTGAGCGTGCCGACGTCGACTTGGAGGACCTGACCGCACTCATGTCCGGGGGTGCCGAACTCGCGGATCTGAGCCGGGAGCTTGGGGAACGCCGCTAGGAGACGGTGAGGCTCGGCTCGTGGTTTTCGGGTAGGGATCGCGTGATGATCGGCAGGGTCGCCAGCACGAGGATCGTGGCGAGTCCCGCGCCGCAGATCACGACGACGAAGCCCGCGTGCCCGCCGAACCGGTCGACAACGCTGCCCGCGATCGTGGACCCGAGCGAGAACCCGGCCGAGCTCGCCGTTGATGCCCACGTGAGCCCCTCGGTGAGGCGCGAGGGGTGCACGATCTCCTGGATGACGGCGTTCACGTTGATGAATGTGGGGGCGATCGCAAATCCGGTGACGAACATGACGCTCGCGAGCAACGGCAGCGACGTAATGAACAGGAACAGACAGGATCCGCCGGCGAGGGCACTCACGCCGACGGCCAGGCGTACCTGCAGGGAGGTGCGCCAGGCGCGCGCCCCGTAGATGAGCCCCGAGATGAGGGAGCCGAACGCGAAGATCCCGAGGATCACGCCCGCCGCAGCGTCGCGTCCCTGCTCGGCGGAAAACGCGACGGTGGCGATATCCGAGCCGCCGAAGAGGACCCCCACGCACACCATGACGACGATGAGTGCGTGCATGGCGGGCAGGCGTAGTACGGGAATGTCGGCAACGCGAGCCGCACGCAGGTCGGGAGCGGGCTCGCGAAGGGGCGCATCGTCGGCATCGGCCCACAGTGAGTCAAGGATGGCGTCGGGGTGGGTACGTCCCGCGAGACGTGCTCTCCAACGGGTACGACGGGTGGAGACGAGCTGGGGCGCAGGCTCGGAATCGCGCAGTGAGAGGAACCAGTAGCCACCGATGAGGGAACACGCGATCGCAACGAGCACCCCCGAAGGTGGGGCGACGACGGTGGCGAGCATGGTCGTGAGCATCGGCCCGATGACGAACACGACCTCGTCGAGCGCAGACTCGAGCGCGTAGGCCGTATGCAGTTCTCGAGCGTCGCGCACTGTCACGGCCCAGCGAGCACGGACGAGTGCGCCAATCGACCCGGTGCACGCACCGGCGAGCATTGCCGCCGCAAACAGCACGAAAGCGGGGGCGTGACGGACGGCCGCGATGATGAGAGCGGCCAGCCCCAGGTTGTAGATCGCGATGGCCGGGCGCATGATCCGGGCCTGGCCGTACCGATCGATGAGGCGTGCGAGAAAGGGCGCGAGTGCGGCCATCGTCACGACGAACGTCGCGGATACGGCACCTGCAAGCGCGTAGGAGCCGTAGTAGGCCTCGACCATGAGGATGACGCCGAGGCCCGTAATGGACATGGGCAGACGCGCAATAAGCCCCGTGGCCGAGAAGGCTCGGGCTCCGGGGCGGGAGAGGATCTGTGCGTACGGGTTAGCCATCTGCGTCGATCGTCTCATATCTCACGCCCGATTCACCCCTCGCGAAGGCGCGCTCACGGGGCGAGATGAGGCACAGTAGGGGACGGCATGAGACCACCACAGTGCAAAGGAGAATCATGAACGCCACCCCGTCCGCCTCCGCCCAGAAGTGGGTCGCCGCCATTCTGGGGGCCGTGCTCGCCGTCGCCCTCGCGTGGGCCGTGGCGCTTCTGCACGATAGTGGCTGCGCGGCGGCGGAAGGTGATGGCGAGGCGGGACTCGAGGTGTACCTCACTGACGCTCCGACTGACGCTGAGTCCGTGGCCGCGGACCTGCGCATCTGCGCCGACGGCGCCTGCGTCAACCGCTCTGTCACCCTCACCCGCGACGGCGAGGATTACGTGGGCAGGGCCGATGTCGAGGTGGAGCGCGAGCGCACCTACTCAGTTCAGCTCGTGACGAGCCAGTTCCCTGCCGAGACCGGCTGGGAGGATCGTGGTGGGGCCTCGGGGCTCGTCGACGCCGAGCAGGTGGCCGGTGGGGACGCCTGCTCCGCGCCCGGTCTTTCCGTCACGTTCCCGGCCGGCGACTTCGTCGAACTGCTCTAAGCATGCCGCGCGGCCCGGCCCAGGTCTCTGCCTGGACCGGGCCGCTGCGTATGTTCAGCCCTTCAGGGCCTCGCCCACGACGGCGGCCGCCTCCTCTTGTACGGCGGCCAGGTGATCCTTCCCGCGGAAGGATTCGGCGTAGATCTTGTATACGTCCTCGGTGCCCGAGGGGCGGGCCGCGAACCATGCCTCGTCGGTCGTGACCTTCAACCCCCCGATCGGTGCGTCGTTTCCGGGCGCCCGCACGAGCTTCGCCGTGATGGGATCGCCCGCGAGCTCCGTGGCCTTGACATCCTCGGGAGAGAGCGCCGCGAGTTTCGCCTTCTCCTCGCGCGTGGCGGGAGCGTCGATCCGTGCATAGGCGGACTCGCCGTATCGCTCGACGAGCTCGCGGTGTGCCTCGGAGGGGGAGCGGCCCGTCACGGCCGTGATCTCAGAGGCGAGCAGAGCGAGGATGATGCCGTCCTTGTCGGTTGTCCACACGGTGCCGTTCGTACGTAGGAAGGATGCGCCGGCGCTCTCCTCCCCGCCGAAGGCGACGGAGCCGTCCAGCAGGCCGGGCACGAAGTACTTGAAGCCGACGGGTACCTCGACGAGGCGACGATCAAGTCCCGCAGCCACCCGGTCGATGAGGGAGGAGGACACGAGCGTCTTTCCGATCGCCGCGTCCTTCGGCCAGGTTGAGCGGTGCTCGTACAGGTAGGAGATCGCGACGGCGAGGAAGTGGTTCGGATTCATAAGTCCGCCGTCCGGCGTCACGATGCCGTGGCGGTCGGCGTCGGCGTCGTTACCCGTCGCGATATCGAAGGGGGCGTCCTGGCTCATCGTTTCGCGCAGGGACGCCATCGCGTAGGGCGAGGAGCAATCCATCCGGATTTTGCCGTCCCAGTCGAGTGTCATGAACGGCCACCGCGGATCCACCTCGGGGTTCACCACCGTGAGGTCGAGTCCGTAGTGTTCCCCGATCGCACCCCAGTAGTCGACGGCGGCGCCGCCGAGTGGGTCGGCGCCAATCCGTACACCGGCGCTCCGAATGGCGTCCATGTTGAGGACCTGGTCGAGTTGGCCCACGTAGTCCGCGAGGTAATCTACCCGGGCCGTGCTGGGCGCTGCGAGCGCCCGCTCAACGCTCACACGCGGCACCGTGGCGATTCCCTCGGCGAGGATCTCGTTCGCGCGCTTCGCGATCCAGCCGGTCGCGTCCGAGTCCGCGGGTCCGCCGTGCGGCGGGTTGTACTTGAATCCACCGTCGCGTGGTGGGTTGTGCGAGGGGGTGACGACGATGCCGTCCGCACGGCCGGGCCCGCTCGTGCGTGCGGGGCCCGTACCGGCGCCATTGGCCGTGAGGATCGCAAGGGAGAGCGCCGGTGTCGGCGTGTACCCATCGCGGGCATCGATCCGTACCTCGACACCGGCCGCAGCCAACACCTCGAGGGCAGTCGACCAGGCCGGTGCGGACAGGGCGTGCGTGTCACGGCCGAGGAACAGAGGACCGTCGATCCCCTGGGAACGGCGATATTCCACAATCGCGGCCGTCGTTGCCACGATGTGGGCCTCGTTGAAGGCTCCGTCGAGCGCGGAACCGCGATGTCCGGAGGTGCCAAACGTCACCTTTTGGCGGGGGTCCTCCACGTCGGGTTGAATGTCGTAGTAGGCGGCGATGAGCTCATCGACATCGATGAGGTCGCCACTTTGGGCGAGTTGTCCTGCTCTATCGTGCATACCTCCATTGTCTCCAGCTTCGAGGTCTCCCGCTATAGAACGGAGCCGAGGACGCATCGGTGAGACAACGAACGCGAGGACGCACCGATTTGGGGCATTTGTCGTTTAGAGTGAGGACTTA
Organism: Bowdeniella nasicola; assembly: GCA_030537895.1. Taxonomy (GTDB): domain Bacteria; phylum Actinomycetota; class Actinomycetes; order Actinomycetales; family Actinomycetaceae; genus Bowdeniella; species Bowdeniella nasicola_C. Next base: position 30,410 of record JAUNVA010000007.1, on the reverse strand, counting down.
TGAACGATAAGCGTGCTGCCAGAGAACTGAATCCAGAAGCGAATGCGTACGACCACCCCGAGGTGGCGGACCGCAAACGCGCTGCCGCCGGCATCGGCGGTGTCCTTCATGCGATGGACTTCGCGATCCGACAGAACGCGCTATTGCCGCTGTGGGTCACGAATAAGCCCGGTGGCGTCGACTGCCCCGGTTGTGCGTGGCCGGATCCGGCCCCCGGCGAACAAAAGATCGTCGAGTTCTGCGAAAACGGTGCCAAGGCGGTCGCGGAGGAAACGACGGGTGAGCGCTGCACTCCCGAGTTTTTTGCCGAGCACTCTATTGAGGATATGCGTGCGGAGACGGACTACTGGCTGGGCCGTCAGGGACGCCTCACGACTCCCATGATCCTGCGCCCTGGCGAGAGTCACTACAGCCCGATCACCTATGGCGAAGCCTTCGACATCATCGCGGAGAAGATGGGTGAGATCGAGCCGGACGAGGCCGTCTTTTACACCTCCGGGCGAACCTCGAACGAGGCCGCCTACATGTACCAGCTCATGGCGCGCCGCCTCGGCACGAACAATCTGCCGGACTGCTCCAACATGTGTCACGAGTCCTCGGGTGCGGCCCTCGGGTCCACCATCGGGATCGGTAAGGGCACCGTCACCCTGGATGACATCCACAACGCGGGCCTCATCATCACGGTCGGCCAGAACCCGGGAACGAACCACCCGCGGATGCTTGCCGCTTTGGAGCAGCAAAAGAGGAACGGCGGCAAGATCGTCGCGATTAACCCGCTGCCTGAGGCGGGCCTGCTGAACTTCCGTAACCCGCAGGCCGTGCGTGGTGTCGTGGGTGAGGGGACGGCCCTCGCCGACGAATACATGCGCATCCGACTGAACGGCGACCTCGCCTTCTTCCAGGCCCTGAACCGCGAGCTCATTCGTCGAGACGCCCTCGACCACGAATTCCTGGACGAATACTGCACGGGTGTCGAGGAGACAATCGAGCACCTGAAGAATCTGAACGACGATGACTACGCCGCTGCGACGGGCCTGCGCCCGGAGGCGGTCACGCGCCTCGCGGATATGGTCGAAGAGGCCGATGGCGTCATTGTCTGCTGGGCGATGGGAACGACGCAGCACAAGAACTCGGTGCCCACGCTCAAGGAAATCGTGAACTTCCTGTTGCTTACGGGCAATATGGGTAAGCCTGGTGCGGGCGCCTGCCCGGTGCGCGGACACTCGAATGTGCAGGGTGACCGCACGATGGGCATTTGGGAGCGTCCCCCGGAGCCGCTGCTCGCCCGTCTCGATAAGGAGTTCGGTTTCACGAGCCCGCGCAAGCATGGCTACGACGTCGTCAACACCATCCGCGCGGCCCGCGACGGCAAGGTCAAACTGTTCATGGCGATGGGCGGCAACTTCGTGCGCGCCACGCCGGACACCCTTGTCACCGAGGAAGCCATGTCGAACGTGGAGCTCACGGTCCACGTATCCACGAAGCTGAACGGTTCCCACCTGATTAACGGCGGCACCTCGATCATCCTGCCGGCCCTCGCGCGCACCGACCAGGACATGCAAAACGGCGTCATCCAGTCGGTGACAGTAGAGGACTCGATGGGCATGGTGCACACCTCCACGGGTCGTCGCACCGCCAACCCCGGCCTCATGTCCGAGCCACGGATCGTTGGTGAGATCGCCCACCGGGCGTTCGGGGACCCCTTCTGGCTGGAGATGGCGGGCGACTACACGGTGATCCGCCGCCACATTGAGAACACGATCCCGGGCTTCGCCGACTACGAGACCCGCATCCAGCGGCCTGGCGGGTTCGCGTTGCCGAACGGCCCGCGCGAGCGCAACTTCTCCAACGTGCCGGCCGGCAAGGCCACGCTCACGCCGAACACGCTCGAGGTCCTGCGGGTACCCGAAGGCCACCTCATCTTGCAGACCCTGCGTAGCCACGACCAGTACAACACCACGATCTACGGCCTAGATGACCGCTACCGCGGCATCTACGACGGCCGCCGGGTCGTGTTTGTGAACCCGGACGACTGCCGCGACCTCGGCCTGAACGATGGCGATCTTGTCGACATCGTTTCCGTGTGGGAAGACGGCGAGCGTCGTGCTCCGACCTTCCGCGTGGTCGAGTACGACACCGCGAAGGGCTGTGCAGCGGCCTACTTCCCTGAGACGAACGTGTTGATCCCGCTCGATTCGACCGCGGAGACGTCGAACACTCCGACGTCGAAGTCGATCATCGTGCGGTTCGAACCGGCCGCCTGATGGGGCGAATCACCCGCCGCATGCGGGTGACGCGCCTGCGCTTTCACGGCGAGGACGTCGAGACCGACACCCGGGCCGACGTCCTCGCCGTCGAGGAACCCCTCGAGATCAGGGTCGGTGGGCGCTCACTCACCACGACGATGCGCACGCCTGGCCACGACATTGAACTCGTGCATGGGTTCCTCTTCGCGGAGGGCATCATCCGCTCGCGGGAAGACATCCGCGAGGTTCGCTACTGTCCGGGCGCGACCGGCCCGGGCGGGGAGAACACCTACAACGTGCTCGACGTGACCCTCGCCGAACACGTGCCCCCGCCAGGGCGGGAGCATGAGCGCCACGTGACGACGACGTCGGCATGCGGCGTGTGTGGTTCGACGTCGATCGAGCAGGTCATGGGTAGGCGCGTCCACCCGGTGCAGCCAATCCGCCTGTCCGCCCAGACGCTCGGACGGCTGCCGGAGGCGTTGCGTGAGAGCCAAGACGTGTTCTCCCGGACCGGGGGTGTGCACGCCGTCGGCCTCTTTACGCCCGAGGGGGAGACCATCGAGGTGCGCGAAGACGTCGGCCGGCATAACGCCTGCGACAAGGTGATCGGGGCACGTGTAATCGACGGTGCGATGCCGGTTCGTGAATCCGTGCTCGTGCTGTCGGGGCGGGCATCCTTCGAGCTATTACACAAGGCGGTCATGGCGGGGATTCCCGCCGTCGTCGCGGTCTCGGCTCCCTCCACCCTCGCCGTCGACATTGCTCGTGAGGCGGGCATCATCCTTGCCGGGTTCACACGGCCGGGCCGCATGAACGTCTACGCGGGCGAGGCCTGGCTCGATACCTGAGGGCGGCGCGCCCCTAGACTGGGGGCATGGCAAAAAAGAAGCGTAAGAACCCCCGTAAGGCATCCGGCGCGCCCAAGCGCAAGGAGCCGCCCTTCGTCGACCGTCCCTTCGAGGGGCTCGCGGGCGAATGCGACCTCGTCGCCATGCGTGAGCTGCTGCCCGCCGCGTCGGCCCCGCTGCGCCTGACAGGTGAATGGAAGGACCTCGACGTCCTCCTTGTGACCCTCCTGCCGGAGATGTGGCCGGCCCTGCGTCGCGAGGACGGGACCATCCTCGTCGCCCTGCAGGCCGCCACTCGCTCGGGGGACGCGTCCCGCGACGTCGCGCACGCCATCGAAGCGGCGGCGGCACTCGAGCCGGGCACCCCCTTGCGACACCTCGACCTGCCGGAGGCTGGTACTCGCCTCCAGGACATGGTTGACGCCGGCGCTCGCTGGGAACTCACCATCCACGATGATTTCGAGTTCTGGGTCGATCCTGCGGCGGAGCGCGCCCCCGAACTCGACCGGGCCCTTGAGCAGGCGGCCGAACAGATCGTGCCCTCCACAGCTGTCGGGGGCGTCGAGCACGCATTTTGGTGCCGTATGGGCAAGGAATACCTGCGATGGGTGCGAGGAGAGGACGAGTACCCGCTGCTCGACGCGCTCGCGAAGCTCCAGGCTCGCGGTGAGACCGCACTGGAGGACGGGACTCGCCTGATTGGCTTCTTCCGCTCCTGCGGACTCATGGTGCCGGTCTGGGAGTTGAACCCCGGCACCGAAGCGGATGAGCTCGATGCGGTGGCGGCCGCCTTTGAATCCCGCCTGAGCGAGGCTCTGGCCGACGACTCCCCGCTCACACCCGAGGAGCGGAGCGCCCGGTCAGGCCTCATTTCGCGCGAGGTCACACTGCGCTAGCGAATGGTTGCCGGGTGTCGCCCACGGAGGGCTCGGCACCGCGCATCGCAGGTTCCGTTGCCGTGGTGCGGTCTTCGGTGCCGGCCCGCCTTCACGTACCTCTCACGTGGGGCATCGCCTCACGCGGGTGACATGCGGGTGGAAGCGCGCACCGCAATCGAGAACGGGGCGGGACACCGCACTCGGGTGTCGGTGGTGACCTCGTCAGCGATGAGTTCGACGGCGAGGTCCGCACAGTATTCGCCGTAGGCGACCGGATCGCGGTGCAGCGCGGTGACGGTTGGCTCCATCACCTCGCACAGGTCCGAATCTTCGAGCGACATGAGGGCGACATCCTCAGGCAGCGTGAAGCCGCGTTCCTTCAGCACCCGGGAGGCGCCGAGGCATAGGAGCGCGTTGTCAAACACGACGAGCCGTGGGGGCGCGCCGGGGTGGCAGCGATCGAGCAAGTCCGCCATGGCCGCACGCCCGGCGGGCTCGGAGTAGCCCGGGGCGTCCACGAGTTCCAGGTGCAGATCACGCTCCTTCGCCCCCTCCGCGAAGAGGGCACTGCGCTGGTCGCCGTGCCGGGAGGCAGTACCCGAGACGTAGGCAAGTGAATCCAGTTCGAGGGTATCCAGGTGTGTGAACGCCTGCGTGACGAAGGCCCGCTGATCGCAGACGACGGCCGCGCCGTAGCCGGGATCCGCGCCGACGAACACGGCGGGTAATCCGGAGGATTTCAGCTGGGCTGGCCGCGGGTCGTCTTCGCGAAGATCGACAACGATGACACCGTCGACACGCCGCTCTGACCACCAGGTGTCGTAGGTCTCGACCTCGTGCTCCATCGTCGTCGCCGTGTGAAAGACGAAGGATGTACCGCGCTCATACAGCCGACTTTCGACGCCGGTCATGAAGCGGAACAAGAAGCGATCGGGGGCGAATTCCGTGCGGTCGGTACGTCCCATGACGAGCCCTACGGAGCCCGCTTTGCTGGAGGAGAGTGCTCGGGCCGCGATCGACGGCGTCCAACCGAGGGTTTGGGCCAGCTCCAAGATCCGCTTGCGGGTTTCGGGCGCAATCCCTGGGCGGTTATTCAGTGCGAACGACACGGCGGTCGCTGACACGCCCGCCTCCCGAGCAATATCGCGGATGGTAGGCCGACGGCGGACGGTCATGGTGCCTCCGAGCAGTCAGGCCTCGTCTGCCCCATGCAAGGCCACCGATGGAACTAATCTAGATTAGTTGAAAAACCCTTGAATCTGCTAATTTTTGTGGCGATGATCGCACTGTGGGTGATTAACGGCTTTAGCTATCTCACGACACGCTAGTGTGTCGCGTTTGCTTCTCTCGTGGGCGTCGGGCCGAGCTCCTCCGCTTCGACCCGTGGTCACGGTGGAGTGTTGTCGAAGCCGCGCCGGAGTGAGAGTCGGGACTTGCCCCGAGTTAGAACAGTCGCCCCTGGGCCAGATCTTCGGGCTCTTCCAGTGCGAGGAGGAATCGCTTGCGCTCAAGACCGCCGCGGTAGCCCGTGAGGTTGCCGTCCGCGCCAACGATCCGGTGACACGGGATGATGATGGAAATCGGGTTCGCACCCACGGCTTGGCCGACTGCCTGGGCGGCCTCGGGCGTGCCGAGGAGGGCGGCGATCTGCCCGTAGGTGCGGCGCGTACCGTAGGGCACGTGCTGGAGCACCTCCCATACGCGCCTGCGGAAGGGGGTGCCGCGCGGCCGTATGGCGAGCTCGAAGGTGCGCCGCCTCCCGGCGAAGTACTCGCCTAGCTGGTCGGCCACCTCGGCCGCGAGTGCATCGGTGCGTGGGCTGACCTCTCTTGCCGGCGGAATCCGCGGGCCGGGCGCCAGGCCCTCGCGATAGGCAAGACCGATCACGCGCATGTCATCGAGGAGCACCGTGAGCGGGCCCAGTGGGCTTTCCAGGACGGCGAAGCGTTGACTGGGCTGTGGCGTCGTGCGATCCACCGGGCCCCTCCTTCGCATCTCGCGACCTTTCCGCCATAGTCTCACGAATACTCCCTGCGGCGGGCCGCTCATGTCGCTAGGCTAAGGGCGTGAACCCCGATCCCGCACGCCGCATTGCCGCGATCATTCCGGCCAAGAACGAAAGTGCGACCATCGCCGCCACCATTCGTGCGGCGCGGGCCATTCACCGGGTCGATCTCGTGATCGTCGTCGATGACGGGTCGGAAGACGACACCCAGCACATCGCCCGGGCGGCCGGAGCCGCCGTCGTTCGCCATGCAGTAAACCGGGGTAAGGCCTCCGCGATGGAGACGGGCGCGAGTGTCGTCGCGATGCGTGACATCGATAACCGGCCCCAACGCCACCTTCTCTTCCTCGATGCGGACCTCGGCGAGAGCGCCGTCGAATGTCACGCGCTCGTCTCGCCCGTCCTCGCGGGCGAAGTCGACATGACCATCGCCGCCCTGCCCCCACAGGTCGGAGCGGCGGGTCGTGGGCTCGTTGTGGGTAAATCCCGTAAGGCGATTGAGCGGTTCACTGGATGGCAGCCCGTCCAGCCGCTGTCCGGTCAGCGCTGTCTGAACCGGGACGCCTACGACGCTGCGACACCACTCTCGCGCGGCTGGGGAGTCGAAACCGGCATGACGATCGACGTGCTGCGCGCAGGTCTCACAGTGCAGGAGATCCCGTGCGACCTGCGTCATCGCGCTACAGGGACCTCATTCAAAGCTCAGCGCCATCGCGCCGCTCAGTATCGTGACGTCACGCTCGCCGTCGCGAAGCGGCGGCTGCAGACCTCGCCGATCCCCTCCGAGATCATCTCCGAAGCGGCGGCCGCGCAGCGGCCGGGACACCCCTACCGTCTTTCGCTCCCCTCGAGCTGACCGTCGCGTGTGCCGCTGGCCGCATCTCGCGCGGCCATGAGGTGGATGGCAGACAGCAGCGCGGGCAGGGCGAGGCCGAGCCCGATTGCGGGAATCACGATCCCCGAATCGTTCAGCGCAAACCCGAGTGCGAGCGCGACGGCAAGTCCGATCGCGGTCGGACGCAGCACCGAGATCGCGGCGGGCAGTCCGTCCTGATGGTCCATCACCCAGCGGTAGCTGCGCGCGGGAGCCGCACCCGCCGTGCCCGGCCGGCTCGCGAGGTAGAGCACCGCGAGGAATGCGACAGCGACGAGCGCCGCGAGGGTGAAGTAGGAAGAGAACAGAATTGAGAGGTTCGCGGCTGCCTTGCGGTAGATCAGCTGGCCCGCTTCACCGTCGACCACCGACTGCACGAGCCGCCCGAGGTGAGTGCGTTCGGCAGCGGGCCGGGCGTAGTCCGCGAGTGAGATCGCGGCGACGACGGCACCCGTAGCCAGCAACACACCGAGGACGCGTTGCCAGGTAAGGCGCACGCCCGCGACCAGGAGCGCCCCGATCGTGAACGCGGGAACCAGTGCGGGCGGCCCCCCGAAGTCCGCCCCGATGGAGGGAGCCCCGTCAATGACGACGGTGATCAGCCCCACCACGACGAATGCCGCGGCACGCGCGCGGCGCGAGGACAGGAGGTGGGCACAAAGGGCGGCTGTGATGAATCCGGATGCGGTCAATAAGACGAAAGACGTGTTGTTCACTCCATAGAAGCGCCCGCCCACCGTAGCGAAGGAACCCATGAGTGCTGTGCGTTGCAGAGGTGCGCCAAGCAGCGCGTCGATCACCAGCACCATCCACAGGGTCGCCCCGAGCAACCCCGCGGGCAGGGCGACGTGGCAGGTACGTCTCAGACAGGTGAGGCTCAACGCCAGGGCAGCGACCGCCGCGGAGGCGAGGGCCACCCCCGCGAGGACGAACGCCGTCGTCGAGGTGAGGCGCCACCACGGCAAGCGGTCGACAAGGTAGACGCCGAGGGGAACGGCCTGGCAGGTGAGGGCGGCGAAAGCGAGCGAACGGTGAATGGACGGTTCGAGGCGGCGGCGCAGCGGCTCGGCGAGCGTGAGAGCGCTTGCGCTCACGAGGGCGAAGACGGCGAAAAGATAGAGCGGGTAAAACCAGGGGACAGCCGCGCGACTGCGGTCCAGGTGGAGGTCGTAGTCGGCTTGGTCGGCGGCGAGGAGCTCCGCGCTCAGATGCGTGCCGCTTGAGTGGATGGGGGAGCCCACAGCGCTTGAGGGGAGGGGCAGACCAAAGTGGGTAGCGATGGTGGGCAGCACGTCGGTTGTCTGAGTGAGGGCCGGTTGACGTGTGGCGGCGGAGGCGATGGTCGCGACCGTCGGTGAGTCACTCGCCGCGGGGCCCGTGATCGTGCCGGCGGCGTAGACGTGCAGCGAGGGGCGGCGGTAGCGGTCGGACAGGCCCGCCGCGATCACCCGGACCGGTCCTCCCGCCTCGCGCGCTGCCTGGACAACTGCGCCCAGGTGGGAGTCGAGGGTGCGGGCGATCTCGCGAGCTGCGGCGTCGTCGTAGGCGGGTGCGGTGGGCACGGCCGGATAGACACGCTGTTCTTCGTCGACCCCGCTCGCCGCGTCAACGGTGATGAAGCGGGCCCCCGAATCGAGTGCCGCGCGGGTGGCATCGAGCGCACGCGACGCGGTGAGGGGCGCACTCGTGGCGAGGTCGGGATCGGCGAGGGAGCCGTCTGGTTGGGTGAGAGCGAGCACCGCTCCGGGGCCGAGCGCGGCGGTGCGGATCGCCCCATCGGCCAGCATCGCGCCGAGCGTTCCTGGGGCGGCACCATAGTCGGCGGTGGCGGCCGCCTCGAGGTAGTCGGACCAGTCCTCCGCTCGGATAGGAGAGGACGCGATGGGCATTGCGGCGCACGCTTCGCCGCGGGGTGCGCCGGCTGCTCTCCGGCCCGCGGAGACGGTGAGCCAGGCGTCGGCCGGGCAGGTCGTGGAGGAGAGCGCTCGCACCACGATCGAACCCGCGTGGGCGTCACCCGCGTGCATGAGGCCCCACAGGTGGGGCGTGGTCTGTGGGTCGACGTCACTCCAGCGCAGGGCGCCGAGCCCCACGAGGATCAGGGGGGTCGGCGCCTCGTCGCGCGACGGGGCCGGTTCGGCCGAAGCGGGGGCGGCGAGTGCGATCAGCACCGTCAGGAGGGCGGTCAGGGTTGCGGCGAGGCGTGCTCGCCACCTGTGGGGTGCATCCGTCCTCACGCCGATGGGCGGCTGGTGGGCGGCACCCCGGGCAGGCCGATGGTTCAACATGGCACCACCCTATGGGGTTCGCACTAGGTGCGGACGAGGAGTGCGCCGCGCTCGACGCGGGCGTTGATGGTGGAGGCGATGGCGATGACGTCACCGTCGACCTGCACGGCCTCGGGATGATCCGTCTCGACCCGCACCTGCGTGCCGCGCCGGAACGTCATGGTGCCCGGAGCCCAGGAGATGGGGTCGCGGCGCACACCGACGCCCTGCAGGAGGATCCGCCCGCCCACGGAGGCCCATCCCACGAGCCCCCCGCGCGTGTCGATAGTGGCGATGTCGAGCCAGCCGTCGTCGAGCTCGGCGTCGGGGGCGAGGACGACCCCGCCGGGCAAGCGCCCGCAGTTGGCGAACATGACGGTGCGCGCGTACAGCTCCTCCGGTTCGCGTGCGCCTCCCACCCACATGCGCACTCCGATGCGTCGGCGCACCATCGACTTTACGGCGGTTACCGAGTAGGCGAGCCAGCCGATCCTCGCCTTCAATTGGGCATTGGCCCCCGCGACCATGGCGGCATCAAACCCGAGGCCCCCGATGACGAGGAAGATGTGCTCCTGCCCGCGGGTGGCGACTGGGACGGCGCCGTCCCCATCGCGGAAGTCGCGGTAGCTGGGCTCTCCGACGGTGCTCTCGCGCTCCGCGGCGCTGAGCGGCTCGGCGGAGAGCCAGCCGACGTCCATCGGGCGGTCCGTGCCCGTGAACGCGGTGGTCACCTGGTCCGCGACCGACCCGAGCGGCAAGCCGAGGTTGCGTGCCAGCAGGTTGCCGGTGCCCATCGCCACCACGCCGAGGGGCACGCCGGTATTTGCGAGCGCGGTGGCTACCTGACGGACCGTACCGTCACCGCCGACCGCGACAACGAAACCCGCACCCGCCTCTACGGCGGCTCGGGTGGGCCCTTGCCCGGGGTCCTCTTCGCTGGTTTCGAACCACAGGGGAGTACCCAGGTTGGCCTGGGCGGCCACCCGCTCGCAGATGGCGCGCAGTTCCTCAAGGTTGCCGACCTTGGAAGGATTCACGATCACGGCGGGTGGTCCCGCATGGTAGTCGTCCCCGCAGAAGTCGGGATCGCTCGTCGCCACGGCCATCGCAGGTGGTGGGGCGGAGCGGCGCCAGGCGGCCAGGGAGAAGCCCAGTGCAGTAGTGGCCAGAATCAGCGAGGCCACCGCAAGCGCCACGAGGAGGGGATCCATAGCGCCAGTCTAGATGGCGGTAGATGGCGCACACCATCGCGGTGCGACGTGCCGGTGGGGGCGTGCTCGCGCGGTGATCGGATACGCTGGGCACATGATCGATCTTCGAGCTTTGCGCGCCAATCCGGACGTCGCGCGCGCCTCCCAACGGGCGCGCGGAGCCGACGAAGGACTGATTGACCAGATCCTTGCCGCTGACGAGACCCGCCGCACCGCCCTGCAGCGCCACGAGGACACCCGAGCCGACCACAAGGCCGCGTCCCGAAAGATCGGACAGGCTGGGCCGGATGGGCGTGCGGAGGCTATCGAGCGGGCCCGGAGCCTCGCGGATGAGGTCAAACGCCTGGCTGCCGAGGCGGAGGAGGCCGAGGCCGAGCTCATGCGTCTCGCCTACCAGTTGGACAACATCATCGAGGATGCGCCGGCCGGTGGCGAGGAGGACTTCGTCGTCCTTCGCACCGCGGGACCCGAGCGGCGCGACTTCGCCGCCGAGGGGTTCACCCCGAAGGACCATCTGGATCTCGGGGAGGGGATCGGCGCGATCGACGTCAAGCGCGGCGTGAAGGTAGCCGGATCCCGCTTCTACTACATGACGGGGGTGGGGGCGCGTCTCGAGCTCGCACTGCTCAACTGCGCGATGGATCTCGCGATCCAGGCCGGATTCACCCCCATGATGACCCCGACCCTCGTCTCCCCCGAGGTCATGGACGGTACCGGCTTCCTTGGCGAGCACGCTGACGAGGTCTACCGCCTGGCCACCGACGACCTCTACCTCACCGGGACGTCCGAGGTGGCGCTCGCGGGCTACCACGCCGACGAAATCCTAGACCTCGGTGGGAGTCCGCGACGCTATGCGGGCTGGTCCACGTGTTACCGCCGCGAGGCCGGCTCCTATGGCAAGGACACGCGCGGCATCATCCGCGTACACCAGTTCAACAAGGTGGAAATGTTCTCCTACTGCTCCATCGAAGAGGCCCATGAGGAACACCTGCGCCTCCTCGGTTTTGAGGAGGACATGCTGGCGAAGGTCGAACTTCCCTACCGGGTGATCGACGTCGCCGCTGGCGACCTCGGCTCCTCGGCCGCCCGCAAGTTCGACTGCGAGGCCTGGCTGCCGACCCAGGAACGCTACATGGAGGTCACCTCGACCTCGAACTGCACGACCTTCCAGGCCCGACGCCTCAAGGTGCGCGAACGCCACGACGGGCAGATTCGCCCCGTCGCCACCCTGAACGGCACCTTCGCCACGACCCGCTGGATCGTGGCCATCCTCGAAAACCACCAACGCGAGGACGGCTCCGTTGTCGTCCCCGAGGGGCTGCGCCCCTACATGGGGGGTCTCGAGGTCATGGAACCGCTGCGCTGAGAGTGTCCAGCTCCATGACCTCCCGAGCCGCGGGCCGACCGAGCTTCACCATCCCCGAGACGCTTCCCGCCTGCCGCGAGCTGCTTGTCGCCCTCGACATCGACGGCACGATTGTCGACTATGACGGGAACCTGCACCCCGTTGTGAAGAAGGGGATTACGGTGCTGCGCCGCTCGGGGGCGGACGTGATCCTCGCGACCGGGCGCGGCATCAGCGGCGTCATGCCGATCGCCCGCCAGCTGGATATTCACGAGGGCTACGCCGTCTGCTCCAACGGCGCGGTCGTGACGGAACTCGATGATTCGGAGGAAGGTTACACCCTGACAGACGTTGTCACGTTCGACCCACGCGACGTCTTGGAGGAGCTTGTCGAGATTGTGCCGGGCGCCCTCTTCCTCGTTGACGATGCCGATGGGCGCCACCTCACCACGGGCAAGTTTCCCGCCGGGGAGCTGCCCGATGACATCCCGGTGGTCTCCTTCGAGGAGGTCTGCCACATCGCAGCATCGCGCGTGACGGTACGGGCACCGGACCTTAGCGCGGAGGAGCTGCGCACCATCATCCAGGACAGTGGGATGCACGGCGTGAGCTATTCGGTGGGATGGACGGCCTGGATGGACATCTCCCCCCAGGGTGTTTCGAAGGCCTCCGCCCTCGAGATGTTGCGGGGGCGCTTGGAGCGTGAACGAAACGCGACGGTCGCCGTTGGCGATGGTACGAACGATCTCGACATGCTCGAGTGGGCGCATTGGTCGGTCGCGATGGGCCAGGCCATGGATATCGTCAAACAGAGCGCCGACGCCCTGACCGTCTCGATCGATGAGGGCGGGCTCGCGTTCGTGCTCTCGGCACTGCTCACGAGGTAGGGCCCAGGTGGAGCCCTCAATTTCCGATGTCGCGGCGGAGGCTGGAGTCTCGGCAGCGACGGTCTCCCGTGCGTTGCGTTATCTCCCTAACGTGAACGAGCAGACGGCAGAGCGGGTGCGTCGCGTCGCAGCTCAGCTCGGCTACGCGGCCTCTCCTGCGGCGGCCTCGCTCGCGACGGGCGTGACCCGGACCATCGCGCTCGTCTGTTCACGGCTCAATACCTGGTTCGTGTCCGAGGCTGTGGAAGCGATCGTGCGTTCGGCGCGCGATGAGGGCTTCACCACCGCGGTGTTCTCGATGGGGATGGGCAGCCGAGTGGGGCAGGGGGCTGACGCCCGACTGCCGGTGCGGGCGCGGCGCCTCAAACGGCGGGCCGACGCCGTGATCGTCTGTGGGCTGCCCGTGGACGCGGGCGAGATCGCCGAACTGGAACGGCTCGAGGTTCCGCTCGTATTCTTGGGGCATACGTCACCGGACCACATTGCCGTGCATATCGATGAACGGGCCACGGCTCGCGAGGCTACGGAGTATCTGTTGGCGCGGGGGCATCGCACCATTGGGCACGTGACGGGACCGGGCGATGACGACTCGGAGACCGCGCCGCCGCTCCTGAGGCTGCGCGGATATGAGGATGCGCTTAAAGGGGCGAGCGTAGGGCCGGACTACGAGCTTGTTGCGCACTGTGCTTACAGCCGGGAGGCGGCTCGGGTGGCGACCCGTGACCTGCTGCGGACGCGGCCAGACATCACGGCGCTCCTCGGTTTTTCCGATCTGCAGTGCGCGGGTATTTTAGCGGCCGCGGCAGATCTTGGCAGGCGCGTGCCTGAGGATTTGGCGGTCATCGGCATTGACGGCTCGGAACTCTCTGAGGTTTTGGGCCTCACAACCATGGCACAGGACCCCGCCGCGCAGGGGGAATCAGCGCTCTCCCTTGCCTTGGAGGCCCTGACGGGTAGCCCCGTTCCGCACGAGATCCTGTTCCCGGCGACTCTGATCGAGCGGGCCACCACCTAGCTGCCACGATTGTCGTGACAGTATCGCGAGCCCGCTCCGCAATCGCCCCTTCTCACGCATCGATACCCGTGTATGGCGTCGACACCCCTCTGTGGCGTCGACACCCCTCTATGAACGAGCGTTTCGGGACCGTTGAGGGGTATCGATGAGGATGAGCCTTCGAGGGAGGTGCCGTGGCGCGAATAGCGTCCGACTTCGCCGGCTCCCGCTGCTCACCTGCTGTGTGCCGCTCGTGTGTCATGCCGTCACGTGACGTGCTGTGACGTGGCCCTGCCGTCACCGTGATCCCATACACCCGACGGCGCTTGCGTGGTCCCATACACCCGACGGCGCTTGCTGCCAGATTGTTGCGCAATCGTAACCTTGTGGAGGGCATGAGCGGTGGACTATCCCTCCTGAAAGCGTTTGCATAGAAGAGTGCGAGAGGCGTCAGCCTCCGAATTGTCCAACTCATAAGGGGAACCATTCATGCGTTCACACACTCACCGTCGTGGCCTCGTCACGACCGCCGGGGCCGCGGCCCTGGCCCTGATCCTTGCCGCGTGCGGGGGCGCCGATGACCTCGGCGGCGGAGACTCGAGCTCGAGCGAGGGCGATGCCACGTCGGCCGATTGCTCCGAATTCGAGGAATACGGCACGTTTGACGGCGGGACTGTGACGATCGCGTCCTCCATCCGTGAGACGGAGGCCGATCAGCTCCAGCAAACGTTCGACGATTTCGAGAAGTGCACGGGCCTGAAGGTCGAGCACAATGGCATCGGCGAGTTTGAAAACCAGATCGTCGTGCAGGCCGAGGGGGGTAACGCCCCAGACCTCGCGATCTTCCCGCAGCCGGGTCTGCTGAAGCGCATGGTCGATAGTGGCTACATCAAGGAAGCCCCGTCCGAGGTCGAGGCCAAGGTTGACGAGGGCTGGAATGAGGACTGGAAGTCCTACGGCACCGTGGACGGCACGTTCTATGCGGCGCCGCTGATGGCGTCGGTGAAGTCCTTCGTGTGGTACTCGCCCACGATGTTTGAGGACGCCGGCGTCGAGGTGCCCGCCACCTGGCAGGAGCTCGTCGACGTGACCGAAACCCTCGCGAAGAACAACTCCGAGGGCACCACCCGGCCGTGGTGCGCTGGGATCGAGTCCGGCGGCGCGACCGGATGGCCGGCCACGGACTGGATCGAGGATCTGGTGCTGCGCGTGGGCGGCGGCGATGTTTACGACCAGTGGGTGACCCACGAGATCCCGTTCAACGACGCGAAGATCAAGGAGAGCGCCGAGTATGTCGGCGAGATTCTCACGAACGACGAGTACGTGAACGGCGGCATCGGCGACGCGCGGTCGGTTGCCTCGACGTCGTTTAACGACGGCGGCCTGCCGATCCTGGACAACGAGTGCTACATGCACCGCCAGGCCTCCTTCTACGAGGCCCAGTGGCCCGAGGGCACGACGGTGGCCGAGGACGGCGACGTCTTCGCCTTCCCGCTGCCCCCGGTGACCGAGGGCGAGGTGCCGCTGCTCGTGGCCGGCGAGTTCGTCGGGGCCTTCAACGACAACCCGGAAACCAAGGCCGTGCAGGCCTATATGGCCTCCGGAACCTGGGCCAACACCCGCGTGGAAATCGGTGGCGTGACCTCCGCGAACCACGCGGTGGATGCCTCCAAGGCGTCCTCGCCGATCCTGAAGCAGGCCATCGAGCTGCTCCAAGATGAGAGCGCAATCGTGCGCTTCGACGGCTCGGACATGATGCCCTCTGAGGTGGGTGCCGGTTCCTTCTGGAAGGGCATGACCCAGTGGCTGAATAAGGAGAAGGACCTGGATACAGTCCTCAGTGAGATCGAGGCCTCCTGGCCTGCGCAGTAGCGCGAGCCTACGGCTGAATGACATCGCCGCCGGCGGCCCCCGTCTGGGAGTCCGCCGGCGGCTGCCGTCCGGAGCGGGGTGCGGCAGCCGCCGCCCGGAGTTCAATCGGGTAGCAATCGGCCCAAGGACTGGAAAAATCTCACTGAAAGCGCTTGCATAGAGGTGGGGAAGTCATCCTCTTCCCAGAAGTATTTGGAGGGAACCATTCATGCGTTCACATACTCACCGTCGTGGCCTCGTCACGACTGCCGGGGCCGCGGCCCTGGCCCTGACCCTTGCCGCATGCGGGGGCGCCGATGACCTCGGCGGCGGAGGCTCCGACTCCGGCGGCGATTCATCATCCGCAGACTGCTCGGCATTCGAGGAATACGGCACGTTTGACGGCGGAACAGTGTCCATCTCCTCTCCCATCCGTGAGGGCGAAGCCGATCAGCTCCAGGACACGTTCAACGATTTCGAGAAGTGCACGGGCCTGAAGGTCGAGCACAACGGCATCAGCGAATTCGAGAACCAGATCGTCGTGCAGGCCGAGGGGGGCAACGCTCCGGATCTCGCAATCTTCCCGCAACCGGGCCTGCTGAAGCGCATGGTCGAGGAGGGCCACGTCGTCGAGGCTCCGGATGCCGTCGTCGAGAATGTCAACGAGGGCTGGAATGAGGACTGGCAGGCCTACGGCACCGTCGATGGAACGGTCTACGCCGCCCCGCTGATGGCGTCGGTGAAATCCTTCGTGTGGTACTCACCGAGCGCCTTCGAGGAAGCGGGCTACGAGATCCCGCAGACCTGGGCTGAGCTCATGGACCTCACCAAGACCATCGCGGCGGAGAACGCCGAGGGCGCGACCCGTCCCTGGTGTGCGGGTATTGAGTCCGGCGGTGGCACGGGCTGGCCGGCCACGGACTGGATCGAAGACCTCGTGCTGCGGGTCGCGGGCGGGGACGCCTACGACCAGTGGGTGACCCACGAGATCCCGTTCAACGACGCGAAGATCAAGGAGAGCGCCGAGTATGTCGGCGAGATTCTCACGAACGACGAGTACGTGAACGGCGGGATCGGCGATGCCCGGTCGGTTGCCTCGACGTCGTTTAACGACGGCGGCCTGCCGATTCTCGACAACGAGTGCTACATGCACCGCCAGGCCTCCTTCTACGAGATGCAGTGGCCCGAGGGCACGACGGTTGCCGAGGACGGCGACGTCTTCGCCTTCCCGCTGCCCCCGGTGAATGAAAACGAGGTCCCGCTGCTCGTCGCCGGTGAGTTCGTGGGCGCCTTCAACGACAACCCCGAGACCCAGGCCGTGCAGGCCTACATGGCGTCCGCCGAGTGGGCCAACACCCGCGTGGAGATCGGCGGCCAGGCCTCTGCTCACAAGGGTGTCGATGCCTCGAAGGCCTCCTCGCCGATCCTGAAGCAGGCTATCGAGCTGCTCCAGGATGAGAACGCCATCGTGCGCTTCGATGGATCCGACCTCATGCCCTCCGAGGTGGGGGCCGGTTCCTTCTGGAAGGGCATGACCCAGTGGCTCAATCAGGACAAGGATCTCGACACCGTGCTTGGTGAAATCGACGCTTCTTGGCCTAGCAACTAGTGGACACTCGGGCGGCTGCGCGACAGTGAGCGCGCGGGGGTGCCCCGCCGGGGCACCCCCACCGCCCGGCCCATCCCCTCAGGATCACACCATGCTGAATTCCAAGATCGGTCAGATGTTCGTCGCGGTGATCGCGCTGATCGTCGTCGTTGCCATCGTGATGCTGCTTGCGAAACTCGCGGACCGTACTCCCGAACGGGTGCGCCGCTGGCTCGCCCCGCTCATTTTCGCGGGCCCCGCGCTTGCGATGCTCGGCGTCGGCCTCATCTACCCGGCGATCCGCACCACGATCATGTCCTTCTATGACCGACGCTCCGAAGAGTTCGTCGGCCTGCAAAACTACGAATGGGTGTTCACGAACTCGGACTCCCTGCAATCCTTCGTCAACACTTTCTGGTGGGTACTCCTCGTGCCCACCGTCTCGACCGGGATCGGTCTGCTGTACGCGATCCTCATCGACAAGTCTCGCTTCGAGAAGGTCGCCAAGACCTTCCTGTTCATGCCGATGGCCATCTCGTTTGTGGGCGCGGGCATCATCTGGAAGTTTGTCTACGACTACCGCGGTGCTGCCCAGGAGCAGATCGGCCTCGCGAACGCCGTCATTACGGGGCTCGGAGGCGAACCGGTGCGCTTCTTGCAGGACTCTCCCTGGAACACGTTCTTCCTCATCGTGGTGATGATCTGGATCCAGGCCGGGTTCGCGATGGTGCTGCTATCCGCGGCGATTAAGGCCGTCCCGGACGACATCGTGGAGGCGGCACGTATCGACGGCGTCAACTCCTGGCAGATGTTTAAGAACATTACGGTGCCCTCGATTCGGCCGACGCTCGTCGTCGTCCTCACCACGATCACGATCGCGACGCTGAAGATCTTCGATATTCCGCGCACCATGACGGGCGCGAAATACGGCACCCAGGTGCTGGCGAACCAGATGTTCGACCAGTCCTTCACCTTCGGGAATAACGGGACCGGTTCGGCGCTGTCCGTCATCATCTTCCTGCTCGTGATCCCGATCGTCGTCTACAACGTTCGCCAGATGCTGATGAACAAGGAGGTGCGGGGATCATGAGCCAGAGTGCCGTGGTAACCAAGTCCGCCCCCCGCGGCGGCCCCGCGAAGAAGTCGGCCGCCACCTCGGCCAAGGAGATGCTCTCCAGCCGGGTCGGCTCCGTCGTCGCACTCATCATCGCGGTGCTGTGGACGATCCCGACCTTCGGGCTGTTCATCGCCTCGATCCGCCCCGAGACGGCGATCAAGCGCAGCGGGTGGTGGACGTTCTTCGTCAACCCTGAGTTCACGCTCGACAACTACCGCGAGGTCCTGTTCGGGCGCGCCTCCTCGGGGGCGCTCGCGAACTACTTCATGAACTCGCTCGTCATCACGATCCCCTCCACGCTGATCCCGCTGGCGGTGGCGGTGCTCGCCGCGTACGCGTTCTCCGTCCTGCAGTGGCGTGGACGCGACACCGTGTTCGTGATCGTCTTCGCCCTACAGATCGTGCCGATGCAGATGGCCCTCATCCCGCTGTTGCGGATCTTCGCGGGCAGCGCCCTGATGGAGTCGCTGCCCTACATCGCGGTGTGGGTGGGCCACTCGATCTTCGCGCTCCCGCTCGCGATCTTCCTGCTGCACAACTTCATGGCGGAGATCCCGCGGGACCTGATCGAGGCCGCCCGCGTGGACGGCGCCGGTCACGTGACCGTGTTCATGAAGATCATGCTGCCGCTGCTGGTTCCGGCGATCGCGTCCTTCGCGATCTTCCAATTCCTGTGGGTGTGGAACGATCTGTTGGTCGGTCTGACCTTCACGGGCGGGAACAACGCGATCCAGCCGCTCACCGCGCGCCTCGCCGAGATGGCCGGTTCGCGCGGCCAGGATTGGCACCTGCTGACCTCGGGTGCATTCGTGTCGATCATCATCCCGATCGGCGTGTTCCTGGCGCTGCAGCGCTACTTCGTGCGCGGCCTGCTCGCCGGCTCTGTGAAGGGGTAGGTCGGAGCAGCCATCCGCTCAGTGTGGGGCGGTCACCCTAGTCGGGGTGGCCGCCCCACTTGCGATGTCGGACTCACGCCCTGGCGTCCATCAAACCGGGGCGCACGCCACGACGTCGCGGACTCGCGATGGGCCGCACGCGAGCGCGGTGAGGGGGCTCTCAGCGTTGATGCGGCGCCGGTGTACTGGCGGCCCTAGGCCTCGAGGTCCAGGACGATCGAGCCGAACGTGGCGTCCGCATCGAGGAGGGCGTGGGCCCGCTCCACTTCCGCGATCGGTACGACCTCTTCGATCTGCGGCGTGATCTTCTCAGCAGCGATCGCCATCCCGGAGACGATCTCGCTTTTGCGTTCGCTCGCCAAGCCGCGCAGGGTCGAGCCGAACAGGGAGAGGCGCTTGGTGAGCAGGCGCCCCACGTTGAGTTCCCCACGCGTGCCCTGCTGTAACCCGATGAGCACGATGCGCGCGTCGGGGGCCGCTACGCGCGTGTTGAGATCCAGCCCTCCCGCGCCGAGGAGGTCCAGGACGACGTTGACGCCGGCACCGTCGCTGGCCTCGAGGATCTGATCGGCGACGTCGTCGTCGTGGTAGTCGATCGCGACGTCTGCCCCGAGCGCCCGGGTCCGCTCGCACTTGTCCGCTGAGCCCGCCGTCGTGATGATACGCGCCCCGATCTCGCGGGCGAGCTGGATCGCTGTCGAGCCGACGCCACCGGAACCGCCGTGGATCAGCACGGTCTGGCGCGCCTTCAGGTGTGCGATCTCAACGAGATTCAGGTAGGCGGTCGCGAGCTTCTCCGGTAGAGCCGCGCCCTCGGTGAGGCTGAGGTGGCGGGGCAGCGGTAGGCATTGACCCGCGGGAACCGCCACATATTCTGCGTAGCCTCCGCCCGCGAGGAGCGCCACGACCTCGTCACCGACGGCGAGGCTCCCGCAGTCGGCATTGGTGGCAACGACGACGCCGGAGACCTCAAGCCCCAGGATTTCGCTCGCACCCGGGGGAGGGGGATAGTGCCCGGCCCGCTGCAGGAGGTCCGCCCGGTTCACACCCGCGGCAGCGACTTTGATGAGGACCTCGTCGGGTCCGGGTTGTGGGGAAGCGAGGTCGCTCAGCTCACATGTGGTGGGGTCGATGGCACGCATGGCCTCAGTCTCGCAGAGCGACCTCGCGGAGCACGTTAGAATGACGGAAGCCCCGGGGAGCCCGGGGACTGGAGGGTTGACCGAGCGGCCGAAGGTGACGGTCTTGAAAACCGTTGTGCGGGCAACCGTACCGAGGGTTCGAATCCCTCACCCTCCGCGATGTGCTGGCGCCTGGTTTCGCTCCATCGGAGCGAGCGGGTAGTCTAGTTCTGTTTGGAGGCGTGGCCGAGTGGCCGAAGGCGCTCCCCTGCTAAGGGAGTAGCGGGCAACCCCCGCTCGGAGGTTCGAATCCTCTCGCCTCCGCAAGAGCCCCTCCTTGCCGTACAGGAGGGGCTTTTTTGCGCTCTCACCGCCGCCAGGTGGGTAGGCGTAGAGGGAAGCGGTCCCGGAAGTGATGCATGAGAAGTCGGTCCCGTCATACGATTTATAGGCGGGACTTCTCGCGGGCGTGGGGCCGTGCGGGCCGCTGAATAGAGTACGGATACGTACGCGAAAGGGAAACATGGGACGACTGGCAAAGGCGTCAGTATTCACCATTACAGCGTTGGCGTCATATGCGCTCGCTGTCCCATCTATCGCCTGCACGGGAGTCATCATCGGGGGAGACCTGACCGATGATGGATCCACGATCTTCGGACGGACGGAAGATCTCGAACAACGCCACCCGAAGCGTCTCCTCGTGCACGACGCGGGCGAGTACCCAGCGGGGGAGGCCATCACCGGGGCTGAGACCGGCGTCAGTTACACCCAGGAGAAGGACTCGTTGGCGTTCACCTCCGTCTCCGACGTCACTCCCGAATACGGCCGGTTCGATGAGGCCGGCTTCAACTCGGCCGGTGTCGCCGTGGACGCGACCATCTCCGCGTCGGCGAATACTGAAGTCCAAGAGGTCGACCCCTACACCGAGAAGGGCTGGACCGAGGGCGTGTTGTCAACCGTCTTGCTGGCCAACGCCACCTCGGCTCGCGACGGGATTGAACTCATGGCCTCGCTTATCGACGAGGATGGCGCAAACGAGGGGAATGCGCTCGTACTCGGGGACCGTGACGAGGTGTGGTACATGGAGATCTACTCCGGCCACCAGTACGCGGCCATGAAGTACCCCTCCGACCGCTTTTCGATCATGCCGAACGCGTTTTGGATGACCGAGGTCGACTGCGCGGACACCGAGAACTACATCTGTTCCGAGTCTCTCGAGGAGACAGCGCGGGAGGCAGGCACGTGGGCTGAAACCGACGGCACCTTCAATCCCGCGGCTTCCTACAACACGGAGGGCTCGGCTGCCCAGAACTCCTCGCGCGTGTGGTCCGGCATTACTTTCCTCGACCCGGGTGCGCCCGTCACGATCGACGATGAAGCATACCCGCTGTTGAATACCCCCTCGGATCAGTTCACCAAGGTCTCGATTGCCGACGTCATGGACCTGCAGCGCAATCGCTTCGAAGGGGTCGATGACGATCTTGCGAAGCGGAGCCTGAAGGTTGTGACCGATACGGGGCTGAGTGACGTGGACGGCAACGAGGTCGAGGGCGCGCGCTACCCGATCGGCAACACCAACACGATGGAGGCCCACATTTTCCAGCTGCCGGCAACAGACATGCCGGCTGAGGTTCCTGGCACGCTCTGGCAGACGATCGGCACGCCCCAGGGCGCACCGTACCTGCCCTACTACGGCACGATTACGGGCACGATCAGCCAGATGCAGTCGACCTCTGAGGAGGAGGGGGATAGCTCGTCCTACTACTGGATCGCGAGCGACGTGAACTTCGCGGTCGACCAGGACCGCGCCACCCTCCAGGAGCCGGTGCGCGAATACCTCCAGATGATCGAGGCGCCGCTCATCGCTGGGCGCCCGGCCGAGGATGCCGCGCTCGCGCAGGAGTATGAGTCGGACCCGCAGGCGGTGGCGCAAGAGACAACTGCCAGATTCGCGGAGCGCTCGTCGGCTTCCCTGCAGGATCTATTGGCGCTGCGTGCGTCGTTGCAGGCATACGACACGGTACACACGCTGAGCGATCAGGCCGGTAACTCGGTGACGGTTCAGCCGAATGAGGTGATCGTGCCGACCGAATTCACGGCTACCCCCGCGGCGACCGACGACCTGCCGGATGCGGAGGGCGAAGCAGGTAAAGCCGCCTGGGACCTCGCCCTGGAGCAGCGTTTGCCGTGGGACCAAAAGCGCGTCGTTCAGCCGAGCCAGCCCGTCGTGGTGTCGCTCGTGGCACCGAGCGGCGTCGAAGCCGATGCCGCCCACCTGTATGCGCTCGACGATCAGGGCTTCACCGAACTCGACTTCGACATGAGCGACGACGGTGCCTTGACCTTTGAGACGACCGTCCTTGGGCGTGTCGTCCTCACTGTGGACGCAACTGCTGACGACGAGGCCGTTCCGGTTCCAGGGGTGCAGCCCTCGCAGGAGCCGACGACGGGTCCGGGCAAGGACCCGCTGCCGATGCCGAGCCCCACTGATCCGGGCAGAGGGTCCTTGGCTCGCACGGGTGCTGACACGGGTGTGTTGAGCGTGCTCGCCGCGCTCGGCCTCTTCGGCGGCGCTGCCACGTCGGCGTTCGCCTACCGTCGCCGGATTCGTCGCTAGCCAGGCACGTCGGTCCGGTCGTTTCCCACGGGGAGAGCGGCGACGCCGCCGGAGGTTGGCCGACACACAACACGCGGGGCGGCGGGAGAGGATCCTCCCGCCGCCGCGAATATGTGACGCGGCACTGATTTTTGCCGCGAAAATGACCCCTCGGGGGATCGTTATCGGAACGTAATGCCCACATGTTGGAAAAGCGTCATAGATCACCTATCCTGGCCACAATCTTCACCGGTCTAGGAAGGAGCAGCTATGAGCACGCCGGAGATCGTCCCCTCAACGGCGCACGCCGCGGGCGAAGACGCCCCCGCACTGGAAGGTGCCTCGCTGGTCCGCAAGCTCGTTGGCATGATCGCCGGCATTGTTGTGGCGGTGATCATCTACATGTTGATGCCCGACACCCTGTCACCCGGGCTTGCGGAGGCGAGTGACGCAGCAGTGGAGGCAGGCAAGGACGCCTACACGGCGCACGGGCTCGCTCTCACGGCGGCGGTCGCGGTGCTGATGGGGGTGTGGTGGATGACTGAGGCGATCCCTCTTGCGGGAACCGCACTCGTGCCACTCGTGGCCTTCCCAGCATTCGGGGTCGCCGACTTCAAGGAGACCGCCGCTCCCTTCGCCTCGGGCACGATCTTCCTGTTCATGGGGGGCTTCTTCCTGGCGCTTGCCCTGCAGCGCTGGAACCTGCACCGTCGCGTCGCGCTGCTCACCGTGCTCGCTGTGGGAACGAAGCCAAAGCAGCTCGTCCTCGGCTTTATGGTCGCGACGGGATTCATGTCCATGTGGGTGTCGAATACGGCGACCGCCGTCATGATGCTCCCGATCGGTATCTCGGTGTTGACGCTGGTCGGCGAGATGAAGACCGATGCGCAGGGAAAGGCCCGCTCGAATTTTGCCGTCGCCCTCATTCTCGGTATCGCCTATTCGGCATCGATCGCGTCGCTTTCCACCCTGATCGGTACTCCGCCGAACACGCTGCTGCGTGGCTACCTGGCGGATAACCACGGGATTGAGATTGGCTTCGGTCAATGGATGCTGGTGGGGGTGCCAATGGCGTGGTCGTTCCTCTTCATCGGCTGGTGGCTGATCACCTTCGTCATGTTCCCGCCCGAAATCGACGAATTGCCGGGTGGGCGCGAGCTGATCCGTAAGGAACTCGACGCTATGGGGCCCATGCTGCGCGGTGAGAAGCTGGTCGGTGCTGTGTTCGTGCTGGCGGCCCTGTCGTGGATTTTCCTGCCAACGCTCTTCCCCGACTCAGGGATCTCCGATCCGCTGATTGCGATGGCGGTGACGCTGGTCCTCTTCCTTATCCCCGTGCATCCGAAGAGCGGAATCGCGCTGCTCGACTGGGAGACGGCCAAGCACATCCCCTGGGACGTGCTGCTCCTGTTCGGGGGCGGGCTCGCCCTGTCAGCACGCTTTACGGCGACGGGCTTGTCCGCTTGGATCGGCGAACAGGCGGCGGGTCTCGGTCGGCTGCCGATCATCATCTTCGTCGTCGCGGTCGCAGCCCTCATCATCTTCCTCACGGAGATGACCTCGAACACGGCGACGGCGGCCGCATTCCTCCCGATCATGGGTGGCGTCGCCGTCGGCATGGGGCACAACCCGATGATTCTGGTGATCCCCGTGGCCCTCGCGGCGACCTGCGCGTTCATGCTGCCGGTCGCGACCCCGCCAAACGCGATTGCCTACGGCTCGGGGTACGTGCGTATTGCCGACATGGTGAAGGGGGGCGTCTGGCTCAACATCATCGGTATCGGGTTGATTACACTAGTGACGATGACGCTCGCAGTGTGGGTGTTCGGAATCCAGCTGTAGGCCCCTACCTAAGGAGAGTGGCCCATGCCTCGTCGCCCTCTCACCACGACGATGCTGGGCGCACTCCTGCTCCTGTCGGCGTGTACGAGCGCCCCGGTGGCCGAGGAGGGAGAACCCTCATCGACCCCGGTTTCAACGACGCCGAGCGTCGAGGAATCGGAGCCCACCGGCCTCGGTGATGCCCGCGAGGGCTGGCGTTGGGAGAGCCAGCGCGGGCTCGCCTTCCAGGTGCCCGAGGCCTGGGGCGTGGGTTTCCCACCGGCAAGCGACTGGTGTGTGGAAGGCGCGGAGGTCCCCGACGGAACGCCGCTCGTCGTCCCGCCTGTCAGCCAGGCGATCCTGGAGATCGCGTGCGGCCCCATGCCGGAGGAGTTTCGCGTCGCACACGTGGGCGTGAACTACCTGCCCGATCCAGACGTCGATGTGCTCGCCGCTCTGAGTGCGGACGCATGGACGGAGACCGAGGGCGGCAACGTGGAGCGCCTGGAAGCGGAACAGATGGAGGGTGCTCTCGAAGGATCCACGCAGGAGATCGCCGAAACCTACGTGCGCTATACGCGGAAGGTGGGGCCGCTCATCCTGGCGGTGAACATGCCGCCGAGCAGCGATGACGAGGACCTGGCGCGCGAGATCCTGTCGACCGTCAGGCCGGTTGACGTGTCTGCCGAGGGATGTCCCACGGTCGCGCAGCCCGGCCCGAGTGGGCCGCCCATCGGGCAGACTCACGACGTCGAGGTGGCGATCTGCCAGTACCGGGTTCCCGAGCAGAGCGGGAGTGAGGCCGGAGAGGCCGATAGTGGTCTCGGCATCGTCCTGGGGGCCGAGACCCTGGAGGGGCAGGCCGCTCAGAAGTGGTTGGATGCCTTCCGCGCCGCGGGCGAGGGGACGGGGCCGAATAGTGAAGCCTGCGGTGGCGACGACGACGAAACCGAGTTCGTCCAGGTGCGCGCGGGGCAGAGCGTCGCCCACGTCACCTACGACGGCTGTACGCGCAACGGCATCACCGACAGCGAGGTGACGAAGCAGCTCACTGTGGAAAACTGTGGCCCGCTTTTCGGGAAGGACCGGGTGCGGATGATGATGGCGGACTCGTCCGTCGCCGACGTATGCATGGGGATGCAGTAGCGCGCGGGTGTCGCGCCCGTCACCCCGGTCCTGATTTGTAGCCCGCCCGCAGAGGTATTAGACTCGAGGGTGCCGCAAGGCCCTGCGCCCGTAGCTCAACGGATAGAGCATCTGACTACGGATCAGAAGGTTGGGGGTTCGAGTCCCTCCGGGCGCGCAGGTGAGAAACCCGCATGATTATGCGGGTTTTTTGCTGTCGTCGCGCGGTATGTCGAAGCGGACATACCGCCCTGTTGTAGCCATTGTTTTAGCCACGCACCCCGAGAATCGAGCACTGCCGAGAGACTGCCCAAGGACTGGCTAGGGTACAGGGCTCCCCGCGGGCACCCAAAAACTGCCGGGCCGCCCGTCCCTTGGTGGTGGGGTGTGGGCGGCCTGGCGTTCGCGGATGCGGGGGTTGGTCGGCGGTAGTTCGTATAGTCAACCGTATGGAGCTAACAGACATCTCTGAAGCGCTTAATGTGCTCGGAGTGACTGTCTCCAAGCGCCACCTGCCGCGCGGGTAGCGCGGCGCATACTCACACTGCAAGCGTGCGATCTACCTGGCCCCGGAACTCGCCGCCTACGAGGCCGTGCCCACCCTGCTGTACAGGCTGGAGCATGCTCGTCGCGTCGCTGATGGCCACCAGAAGCGCGTCGTCAAGGACAGGATCAACGAAGAGGTAGCCCGACAGTTGATCTCGAGTAGCGCGGACGTGCGCGCTGAACGCTTGCACGACGGGCACGGTGGGGCGATAGCCTGGGAGCTGGGCCTGCCGAGGTGGGTAGTGTCCGCTTACAGGCGTCGGTTATGGCGCAGGGAGGAGCTACATGCGTGAGCAAAAGTACGGTGGAAACGCGTCAGCTTGGCCTAGATTGGGTGCCCCTGTTGACGGGGCTCTCCTCGCGAAGGGCGCGAGCATTATGTGGACCCAAGATCAACTCAAAGCGATCTTCGAAGTGCCATCGGATGCCGAAGTTGATCGCGGCCTCCTACAATCTGGAGATCTCATCCGTGCTGGATTCATGGCGCGCTCCGCATTCCAAAAAGAGGCGTGCGCACTCCGCGCCGGCGCATTCCAAGACCTCGCGGCACGTCACATCTGGTCACAACGCGACCGCATCACCCCAGAAGTGGAAGCTGTGGGCGAGAAAAACCAAGATGCCGGAATACTGAAATGAATAATAGTAAAGCTCAATACCCGCGGACCGCTCGAGTTCATATCCTTCAAATACATCCCCCCAAAGGAATGCTTCCGTGGTTCGCGGCAGAGCTCGTAGCTGAGGCGCTACACCAGGGTGCCAGTATCACCAGATACGGCAGAGAATGGCTGATCGGAAAGATCGAACTGGAGCCGGGCGTACTTGCAGGGCGGATCGGGTTCCGGGGTGAAGACGACGTAGTCGAAGTATGGGACGACGATCAGAAAGACTTCGCACCACAAGCCGTTCCGACGGGAACCGTTGCTCCATTCGTGATTGACTTGTGCTCGCTGCGGTTGGCGATCCAGCCACGCGGACGCGATATGGCTCTCAACGGAGTGGTCCAAGCGATCCGCCACCTGCTTAGCAAGACCACCTCACCCTGGGCCATTGAACCTATAACTGAACGCGTGTCGCTCGGGACTTGGTTAAGCGGCGTTCACCACGTCACCCGGATTCGATTCACTGTCAAACAACCCAATCCCCACTGGGCAGGCGCCGAACAACTCGAAGAGGTTATGGAAAATGCTAGAGCAAAACTCGCATCACTCGAGTTGGCTGCCCCTGATGGTATCCGCTATGGGTCTTCGTTCGTTTCGCAAACCCAGCACCACGTGGAGCGGGGATACGGCACCTCACGGTGGGAAGGAGAGCGGCCTGACGGCTCTAAGACGATCTACTCAAGCGAGGTCGGCGTGGAAACCCCTGTCGAGCTCGGCGTCGGCGAGGACGGCGAAGTGCCAGCGACTGCAATGCGAAACGCCCTCGCTGACCCCCTACCGGTAACGGATAATCATGGACATGGAGACGAGGAGCGGAACAGGGACGAGTCGTAAGAGTGCCTCGCGCCTAAAAGCGCTCCTACTATCGCCAGATTTTTGCATAGGTGTTCCGCTTGGCCTCATCGCAGCGTTACCGTTTGCATTAAGCCCACAAGCGCGGCAAGTCTCAGGCATCGTACCCGCAACACTAGCAACCGTTGGGGCGACCATCGCGGCGCTTGTTCTTGCCCTCCTCACGGTCCTATTCTCGACCTTCACCGAGTACTACCTTGTAATGCTTAATCAAACCCACGATGGTGTCGATGGTGCGGTGTGGCCATTTAAAATGGTGATTGGCGGAGCAGCATTTGCGTCTGGCTGGTCGCTTGTTGCGCTCGGAGTAGTGCCACTGATTGAGCGCTTTCCTTGGGTACTCTATGTCGTCATGAGCGTGCCCACCGCATTAATTTTGTGGGCACTGATCGGCTGCTATCAGTTGGTAGGGCAACTCGCAAGGCATTGGAAGCACGCTCGCAACGCGAAGGATATCCTCGAAAGGACGGCACGTGCGAGCGAACGCGCAACAGATAAAGATGCTGGAGGGAGCTTCAGCGAATGACAGCGGCTCACCTGCGCAACTGCAATGCGGGCGGGATAACTTTAGAACTGGACCTGCCACGGTGGGTGGTTTCGGCCTACCGACGGCAACTGTGGCGCAGGGAGGCACTACATGCATGAGGAGAACCCCGACAACGAAGCGAGCGGCGACCCCGAGGCGGGCGATGGCGGGAAGAAGCCAGCGCTCACTGATCGACCGGAAGTGGTCCGGCGGATCTGGATCGCCGTCGGCGTCGTCGGGCTTCTTGCGGTCCTGTTCGCCTTTGCAGCCCGAGACAATTCGACGCCCGAGACGAAAGGCACGGGGGACTACTTCGGTACTGTCCTGGACGCCTGCGAGATCCCACGCGACTCGATGGGTGCGAGCATCCTCGACGGTGGTACAGCGCTCGCGCTCCACAGTGAGGGCGAGAAGACTCCGGGCCTGTCGATAGCGGAAGTGGGGTGCGCACTGGCGGCGACGAAGATTCCGGAGAGCACGATCCATCGCATGTCTGAGACTCGCGCCATCGACGGACGCCAGTCCGACTCGTGGGATGGCTTCGAGGCCGAGTGGTCATACCACCCCGACTTGGGTCTGAGCATCCTCATCAAGGACACGTATCGCGGCGGGTAGCTGCGGCCCCTAGCGCCCGATCTGTAGCTGTTCGGCCACCTGCGTCAGGGCGCGCCGGCTGAGTTCGGTGGAGACGTGTTGGTAGCCGCGCGTGGTCATGATGTTGGAGTGCCCGACGATCGTGGTGATCACGCCCGGGTCGATGCCGAGTTCGAGCAGCAGGGTGACGGTGGTGTGCCGGATCTCGTGGAGCACGTAGTAGTAGGGCTTGCCGTCCGGTTTGCGTCCCTTGGTGACGCCGGCGGCGTCTTGCAGGTCCTTGAAGGCGTTGGCGTCGTGCTTGGGGTTGATGGGCTCGCCGCCCGGTCGGCACCACACGAGGCCATGGGGTGAGTGGGGTGCGACCTTGCGCCATTCGATGAGTGCGTCGCGTACGCCGGGCACCATGGGCACGACGCGGTGGCCGGCTTTCGATTTGGGGCGCACGAGGTGGTAGCTGCGCCATAGGTGGCGGCGTTCGTAGTTGGCGGGCACGTCGAATGTTTCGTTGTCGCGGTCAAGGTAGGGCAGGGATTGGAGCTGCCAGCTGATGTCGATCAGGTCGTGCTCGAAGTCGATGCACTCCCAGGTCAGGCCGAGGCGTTCGCCTTGGCGGACACCTTGGATGAAGGCGACGATCCAGGTTGAGGCGTCGGGCCGGTCGAGGGCGGCGCGCAGGATCTTTAGGGCCTCGTCCAGGGGGATGGCGTCGCGGTCGGACAGCGCGAGGGTTTCGGTGGTGGCGAGCAGTACGGGGTCTCCGACTTGGTGACCTTCGGCGCGAGCGGCCTTGCACGTTTGCTTGAGGCGGCCTTGTGCGTAGCGTGCGGTGGTGCTGGATCGCCCGGCGTCCAGCGCGGCTTTGCCGACGGCACGGACGTGCTCGGCTCCCAGGTCGCGTAGGCGGGTGCGCCCGATGGTGGGGATCACCCAGTTGTTGATCGCGCCGGCATCGGTTGAGTAGGTCTTGGGGCGGACGCGCTTCTTGCGTTCGGCAAGCCACGTCTTGGCCCACTGAGAGACGGTGAGGCTGTCGGAGCCGGTCGCGGCGAGTTGGCCGAGCGCGAGGGCCTTGCGCTTGGCTTGCAACTTGTCCCACGCGACGTCCTCGTTTTGGTCAGTGACGACTATGCGGCGGCGCGTGCCGTTCGCGGTGATGCCACCATCGATGGAGCCCACCCAACGGTGGTCGCGGGTGCGGTAGTAGAAACTACCTTCACCGTGCGCTAAGCGGTGGCGCTTCTTGGGCTGTTTGGGCTTCGACTTGCTGCTCAGGCGGCGCTCTGGGGTCTGTTGGCCATTGTTTCCGCCATTCACCAGCGAAGGATAGCTCAGGCTATGGGACGAGAGCGGCAGAACAATGCGGGTGATTCCGCTCAAGAGCGAACAGAGCCTCTGCTGCTAAGCCAGAAGGTTGGGGGTTCGAGTCCCTCCGGGCGCGCAGGTGAGAAACCCGCATGATCATGCGGGTTTTTTGCTGTCTTGGCGCGGTATGTCGAAGCGGACATACCGCCCTGTTGTAGCCATTACTGTAGCCACGCTGTACAGCCATTGGTACAG
>JAUNVA010000022.1:743-30317 GCA_030537895.1 Bowdeniella nasicola | reverse complement strand
GGGCCACACCCGCAGCGCCTAGGACGGCCCGCCAGACGAACAGCACCCTCACGGGGGTGAGCGTGACCGTAGGGTAGGGCCATGACTACACCGTCAGCGCACGCGAGCCCCGAGCCCGCCGACGTGCCCGCGGAGCTGCTCGCCTACCGCCACACGATCGACAACATCGACGCGGCCCTCGTTCACATGCTGGCCGAACGCTTCCGCTGCACCAAGAAGGTGGGGGAGCTGAAAGCCCGCACGAACCTACCACCGGCCGACCCGGAGCGGGAATCCCGCCAGATTGCCCGACTCAAACAGCTCGCCGACGAGTCCGGCCTTGACCCGGTGTTTGCCGAAAAGTTCTTGAACTTCGTGGTCGCGGAGGTCATCCGCCACCACGTCCAGATGCCTGAGGGAAGCGAATAGCGCCCCTCGTTTAGCGACTCGCACCCCACCTGTGTCGTGCGCCCCCGCCAGCTCACCTGAGCTCGCGGGGGCGCATGGTCGTCGGCGCGCTAGCCGGCGTAGATCGCTTCGATGTCCTCGGCGAAGGCCTTGGCGATCGGGGCGCGCTTGATCTTCAAGGAGGGGGTGAGCAGCCCGTTGGCCTCCGTGAAGTCGGTGTCGAGTACCCGGATCTTCCGGATGGATTCGGCGCGCGAGACCGCCGCGTTGGCGCGCTCGACCGCCCGATCCAGCGCGGCGAGCACCTCGGGGTGGCGGGCCGCCTGGGAGACCTCCATCTGGGGCAGGTTGTGGTTCCTCAACCAGCCCGGCAGCATTTCGGCATCCAGGGTCACGAGTGCCCCGATGAAGGGACGCGCCTCCCCGACCACCATCACCTGGGAGACGAGCGGGTGGCCACGTAGACGGTCCTCCAAAACGGTGGGAGCGACGTTCTTGCCACCGGCCGTCACAATGATCTCCTTGTGACGCCCGGTGATCCGCACGAAACCGTCCTCGTCAATCGAGCCGACGTCGCCCGTCACGAACCAGCCATCGTCGACGAAGGCGGCGGCCGTTCCCTCCGGGTCGTTGTGGTAGGCGCGGAACACCCACGGGCCCTTGACCTGAAGCTTGCCCTCGTCATCGACACGTACGGACACGCCCGAGATGGGTGGGCCCACGGTGCCGATCTTGTTGAGTGCCGGGGCGTTCACGGCGAGTGGGGCCGTGGTCTCGGTGAGGCCGTAGCCCTCCAGGATCTGCATTCCGATGCCGCGGAAGAAGTGGCCGAGCCGATCCCCGAGCGGGCCACCGCCGGAGACGGCGTAGCGGGCGCCAGCGAAGAGGTCCTTGATCTTGCGGTGCACGAGGCGTCCCGCCAGGGCCTGCTGGGTTTTCAGGGCCGCAGACGGGCCCTGCTCGGTATCCAGCGCGCGCGAGTACTCGATCGCGACCTTCGCGGCCCAGCGGAAGAGTTTCAGTTTCGCTCCACTGCCGGCCTTTTGGTCCGCCGCGTTGTAGATCTTCTCAAACACGCGCGGCACGGCGAGCACGTAGGACGGTTTGAACCGGGAGAGGTCCTCGAGCAGGTTCTTCGTGTCTGGGCAGTGGCCGACCACACCCTCGGCGGCGACGGGCAGGAGCTGGATCAGACGAGCGAAGACGTGTGCGAGCGGCAGGAACAGCAGCACGCGCGAGTCCTTGCCGAGCAGGATTTGGGGCATCCACGCGCAGCCGTTCAACGCGAGGCCAACGAAGTGGCCGTGGGTGAGTTCCACACCCTTGGGTCGCCCCGTCGTGCCCGACGTGTAGATGATCGTCATGAGGCTGTCCGAGGTGACGGCGTTCGAGCGCGCCTCGACCTCACTTTCGGGCACATCCCGACCCGCCGCGATGATTTGGGAGATGCCGTCCTGATCGAGCGCGTGCAGGGTGCGCAGGTTCGGAGCGGCCTGCCGTACGAGATCGGCCATCGCGTGATTTTCGGTCACGACGTGGCTGATGCCCGCATCGGTGGCGATCCACTCCACCTGGGAGCCGGAGCTCGTCTCATAGATGGGCACGGTCACGCCGCCGACGGCCGCACTCGCGAATTCGAGCAGCATCCACTCGTAGCTCGTGTGCGCCATGATGCCGAGGCGCTCACCGGGCTCGACGCCGATCGCGATGAGCCCCTTGGCTACCTGCATGACGTGATCAGCAAAGGCGGCCGAGGAGATCGTGTGCCACGCCGCGCCCAGAGAGGTCTTCCGCTCGATCAGGGTGTGCCGCGGGTAGCGGCGCACCCGCCGGGCGAGCAACCACGGCAGGGTGTGGTAGTCCTCGACCTCCACCAGCAGGGGATTGGAGTAGATCGGGGGGCCACCGTCCTCGGGCTGGCGTGCCCGAATGTGGTAGCGGGCCTCGCCCGGCTCGGCGTTGTCCGCGGGGCTCTCCACGTTCTCGCTCACCGGCGCTTCTCCTTTGCAGGGGGTTCGTCTAGCTCGTGGGCACTCACCCGCGCGGCCTCAACGTCGGCCTCGGTGATGGTGAGCTCGCCGCGCATCCGGCCGGCGGCGCGAAGGTCGGCGAGGGCCGCCTGAACGTGCGCGGCGTCGCCGCGCGGGACCTCCACGCTCGCATGCGCGATCGTGGTGCGCTGGGAGACCTTGGCCTCGGATTTCAGCTTGCGCAGCTGCGCGAGCACGGCTCCGGCGGCACCCATGAGCTCGGTGTCGACTTCCTCGCCCGCGGCCGCCCGCAGGCCATCGCTCTCAGGCCACGGCGCGCGGTGCACGCTCCCCTCGCGCCACCAGCTCCACACCTCTTCGGTGCTAAAGGGCAGGAAGGGGGCAAACAGGCGCAGCATCGTATCGACGCCGATCACGAGCGCCGTACGCGCCGAACGCACCGCAGCCGGGTCGCCGTCGCCGTTGCGGTCGTAGGCGCGGTCCTTCACGAGCTCCAGGTAGTCGTCGCAGAACGACCAGAAGAAGGACTCCGAGGTCTCGAGGGCCCGCGTGTAGTCGAAGGCCTCAAAGGCGGTGGTCGCCGTGTCGACGACGTCGGCGAGGCCAGCCAGCATGGCACGGTCGATCGGCTCAGTGATGGCGCTCGGATCGACCTCGATCTGCCCGCCGCTCATCGTCAGCGCGAACTTGGAGGCGTTGAGGATCTTGATCGCGAGGCGACGCCCGATCTTCATCTGCTTTTCTTCGTAGGCCGTGTCCGCGCCAAGGCGGGCCGAGGCCGCCCAGTAGCGCACCGCGTCCGAACCGTAGCGCTCCAGCAGGCCCATGGGCGTGACGACGTTGCCCTTGGACTTACTCATCTTCTTGCGGTCCGGGTCGAGCATCCAGCCCGAGATCGCGGCCGACTTCCACGGCAATTCGTTGAACTCGTGGTGGGCACGCACCACCGTGGAGAACAGCCAGGTGCGAATGATCTCCTGAGCCTGGGGGCGCAGGTCCATCGGGAAGACCCGGGCGAACAGGTCCTCGTCGGTCAGCCAGCCGCCGGCGATCTGCGGGGTCAGCGAGGAGGTCGCCCAGGTGTCCATGATGTCGACCTCGCCGACGAAACCGCCCGGCTTGCCGCGCTGGTCCTCGGTGAAGCCCTCGGGCACGTCGATCGTCGGATCGATCGGCAGGCGCGACTCATCGGGCGCGAGCACATCGTCGTAGTCGGGTTCGCCGGACTCATCCACCCGGTACCACACGGGTAGCGGCACGCCGAAGAAACGCTGGCGGGAGATCAGCCAGTCGCTGTTGAGGCCCCTCACCCAGTTCTCGTAGCGCACCCGCATGAAGGCGGGAATGAAGTTCAGTTCCTCGCCGCGCTTCAGCAGGGCTTCGCGGAGGTCTTCGCCGCCGTGGGTGGTGGCGGGCTTGCCGCCGTTGCGGATGTACCACTGGCGCGAGGGCACAATCTCAAGAGGCTTATCGCCCTTTTCGAAGAAGTTGGTCATGCGGGTCGTGGGACGCGGCTCGCCCACCATCTCACCACTCGCCGTCAGCGCCTCGACGACGGCCTTGCGGGCCGAGAACGTCGTCTTGCCCGCCATCTGCTCGTAGAGTTCCCGGCCCGCCTGGCTCGTGATCCACTCGGGGATGTCCCGCACGATCCGCCCATCGCGCCCCAGGACCGGGCGCATCGGCAGGTCGAGCTCGCGCCACCACTGCACGTCGGTCAGGTCACCGAACGTACAGCACATGGCGATACCCGCACCCTTATCCATTTCGGCTGCGCGGTGCGCGAGCACGGGGAGTTCGACCCCGAAAATCGGGGACGTGACGGTCTGGCCGAACAGGTGGGCGTAGCGCTCGTCATCGGGATGGGCAATCAGGGCGACGCACGCGGGCAGCAGCTCGGGTCGCGTGGTATCGATCTGGACGTCTTGCCCGTCAGGGCCGTGGAAGGTGAGCAGATGGTAGTGGCCCGGATATTCGCGGGCCTCAAGTTCCGCTTGGGCTACGGCCGTGCGGAAGGTGATATCCCACAGGCCGGGCGCGGCTGCCTGGTAGGCCTCGCCCCGTTTGAGATTGCGGAGGAAGCCCGTCTGCGCGACCTTTCGGGCCTTCTCACCGATCGTCTGGTAGTTCTGCTCCCAGTCGACGGACAGGCCGAGGTAGCGGTAGAGCCGCTCGAACTGCTGCTCGTCCTCGACGGTGAGGCGCTCGCACAGTTCGATGAAGTTGCGCCGCGAGATCGGCTGCTGGTCGGCGGCCTTAATCGACTTGCCTTCGCCGCCCTCGTGCGGCGGGGTGAAGTGGGGATCGTAGGGAAGGGAGGGGTCGCAGCGCACGCCGTAGTAGTTCTGGACGCGGCGCTCGGTCGGCAGGCCGTTGTCATCCCACCCCATGGGGTAGAAGACGCTCTTGCCGCGCATGCGCTGGAAACGTGCGAGGACGTCCGTGTGCGTGTAGGAGAAGACGTGCCCGACGTGCAGAGAACCGGAGACGGTGGGTGGGGGAGTGTCGATCGAAAAGACGTCCTGCCGGGAGGCAGTGCGGTCAAAGCTGTAGGTTCCGTTCCGTTGCCAGATCTCATCCCAGCGGTCCTCAAGGCCATCGGCGCTCACCCGATCGGGTGCGTGCGGGGCCGGGTAGGTCGCTGGCGAGGCGGGCTGTTGATTCTCACGCGTCGTCATGGCGCCTATTGTTCCACGTTGACGCGCGCGGGTGATATTCGAGTGGTCCGTCCCACCATGAGAGCCATGTCGGGGCCCACCGGGAGCAGGATCGAATGCTCCCCCTCGGTGCTCGGCCCCGATCCGCCGCAACACCCATATGTGTGGCAACTCACATTATCGTATCGCCGCACAGGTTGGTGAGGCTCCCCTTGCGCGGCGAAGCGCCCGCAATAGGTGCGCCTAAGTGGCTTAAAACAAGACGTCATCGTTGTGTTGCGCACTCTTGGAGGGGGCCTCGTGTGGCGCAATGGCCACCTCCCCTGTGGCCCCTGTGAAACCCTACAAGGGGTGGATTAGGGGACGATTCTCTTCGCTATTACCGCGAAATCAACGGTTCTACAGTGATAGCAGAAGGTCTCCCGCCGGGGGAGATTGCGTCACCTGGAAGGACCGAACAATGGCTGCTGTACCCGTTGTTGATACCTGCGAAAGCACCGACTGCTCCTACAACCACGATGGCTGCACGGCCTTCGCCATGACCATGGCAGACGAAGGCTGCGCCACCTTCATCGATCTTGGCACCCGCGGCGGACTCGACCGCGTGACCGCCAAGGTTGGGGCCTGCCAGCGCGCCGACTGCGCGTTCAATGAGAACCTCGAGTGCTCGGCCGACGCCGTGCGCGTGGGTGCCGGCGACGCCGAGTGCCTCACCTTCACCGCGCGCTAAGCGGCTGGAGGAAAACCAGCGACACTCCTTCGAAAGAACGGCGCCCCGTGTGAGCGGGGCGCCGTTCTTTATCGCTGTGGCGCGGGCTGTGCCCTTTGAGCGAGCGCCCTATCCGCCCATCTCGCGATCGCGTGCAATCACGGCGTCCACGCCCCGTACGACCGCGGGGCTGAAGCCGGCCTCCTCCATCGCGACGGTTCCGGCCACCGTGGTGCCCCCGGGGGAGGAGACCATATCGACGAGGTCGGCGGGGCTCAGGCCGTCGTCGGCCTTGTCGAGCACCATCCGGGCGCTGCCCGCTACGGCCTGCGCCGCGATCCGCACGGCGAGCGCCTTCGGGATCCCGTTCTTCACGCCGCCGCGCGCGAGCGCGTCGATAAAGCTAAAGACAAAGGCCGGCGATGAGCCGGCGAGCGCCGTGTACGTGGAGAAATCCGCCTCCTCCAGGGCGATCGCGTCCCCGACCGTGCGAAAGAGATCGACGATCTGCTCGACGTCCGCGGCGCGGGCGTGCTCATTGCCGCACACGGCCGCCATCCCGTGGCCCACCATCGCGTTCACGTTCGGCATGACGCGCACGAGACGCGTCTTATCTGGCGTGGCCTCGGCGAGGGCCTCGAGCGTGGTGCCCGCCGCAATGGAGA
The DNA here is from genome assembly GCA_030537895.1 of Bowdeniella nasicola. Taxonomy (GTDB): domain Bacteria; phylum Actinomycetota; class Actinomycetes; order Actinomycetales; family Actinomycetaceae; genus Bowdeniella; species Bowdeniella nasicola_C. The sequence continues at coordinate 23,908 of JAUNVA010000022.1, read as the reverse complement.
CGATAAGGGGGTCGTTCTCCGCGATCGCCTCGCCCACCTCCGCGAGGACGGGCGCCACCACGTGGGGCTTGACCGCGAGCACGACGACGTCGGCGACCTCCACCAGCGAGATGTTGGACTCCACGCAGCGCACCCCGGCACCATCGGCCAGTGCGGTGCGTGCCTCGGGCGAGGCGTCGGTCACGACGAGGTGCTCGGCAGGCGTGCCGGAGGCGAGCATCCCATAGATAATTGCGGACGCCATATTGCCGGCGCCAATAAATCCGTATGTAGTCACGCTCTGCTCCTTAAGAATGCTTCGGCGTCGTCGTGGGGTGGGGATGCCGGGGAGACCCGTGCTTGAAGCCACGATCCCATGGTGTCACACTGCCCGCATGTCACATCGCTCACCTCATGCTCTTGTTACCGGTGCCTCGACCGGGATTGGCCGCGCCACCGCAATCCTTCTGGCCGAAGCTGGCTGGCAGGTCACCGTCACCGCCCGGCGGGCCGAGCGCCTGGAGGCACTCGCCGCGCAGTACGGCGTCCACCCCGTCGTCGCCGACCTCACCGATCACGACCAAGTGGTGCGCCTCGTGGAGCAGGCTGAGGCCTACGCCCCCCTGACCTCACTCGTGAACGTCGCTGGCGGAGCCCTCGGCGTGGATTCGATTGCGGAGGCGGACCTGGGACGGTGGTCCGCCATGTATGAACGCAACGTGCTCGCGACCCTCGATCTCACCCGGACCGTCATGCCCGCGATGCGCGAGCGTGGGCGGGGCGACCTTCTTTTCCTCACCTCGACGGCGGGCCACGACACCTACCCGGGTGGCGGCGGCTATGTGGCGGCGAAGCACGCCGAACGCATCATCGCCACGACGCTGCGCCAAGAACTGGTAGGCGAGAACATCCGCATCATCGAGATCGCCCCCGGCATCGTGAAGACCGAGGAGTTCTCCTTGAACCGTCTCGGTAGCCAGGACGCGGCGGACGATGTCTACCGCGGGATCGCCGAACCGCTCACGGCCGAAGACATCGCCCGCACCATCCAGTTCACGCTCGAGCTGCCGCCGCATGTGAACATTGATTCGATGATCGTGCGGGGCATCGCCCAGGCCACCAACACCCTGGTCGCACGCGTCGAGGACGGCGCCTAGGCCCCCGTCGTGGGGGAGTCGGTCTGGCGGTAGGGCGGACGGCGCTGAGGCCCCCGTCGTGGGGGATTCGGTCAGGCAGTGGCGCGGGTGGCCGCGGCCGGGGCTATCTTCCTATGCTGGCGTGGTGAGTGAGGCAACCTCGGCGCCGCGCGCGCCCCATCGCGACACTATCCGGACCGTCCACGGCGAGGAGGTGTGCGATCCCTACGAGTGGCTACGCGATCGGGACAATCCCGAGGTGATCGAGCTGCTCGAGGCAGAAAATGCCTACATGAAGGCCCGCACCAGCCACCTAGGGGAGCTGGAGGCCGACATTTTTGCCGAGATCAAATCCCGGACGAAGGAAACAGACCTCAGCGTCCCGCAACTTCGGGACGGCTGGTGGTATTACGCCCGCACCGAGGAGGGGGAGCAGTATCCCCGCTGGGCGCGCGTGCGTGATGCGGGTGAACGCCCGAAGCTCGAGGCTGGCCGTCCCATCGACGGCGAACAGATCCTTGTGGACGGCCCCGCGCTCGCGGAGGGAGAGGCCTATTTCGCGCTCGGTGACCTCGAGATCGCGCCCGGCGGAGACTGGCTGGCTTACGGGGTCGATACGAGCGGGGACGAGCGCTACGACGTCGTCGTGGTGGACCTGCGCACGGGCGAGAAGGTCGATATGGCGATCACGGGCGCTGGCTACGGGCTCGCGTTCGGCGCCGAGGCGAGCGCCCTGTACTACGTGCGCGTCAACGAGGCCTGGCGTCCCCACCAGGTGTGGCGCCACCGCATTGGCAACCCCGTGAGCGGGGATGAGCTCGTCTACCAGGAGGATGACGAGCGCTTTTGGATGATGCTTGAGACCTCCAAGGACGGGCAGACCATCGTCATCCAGCTTGCCTCCTCCACGACCGGCGAGGCACACCTGATTGACGCGAGCGACCCGCAGGCGCGCCCACGGTGCGTTGCGCAGCGCCGACCGGGGCTCGACTACTCGGTCGAGGTCGCCCCCGACCATCTCCTGATCGTGCACAACGCCACGCATCAGGGCTTCGAGGTGGCGCGCGCGCCGCTCGCCGATCCCGCGCCCGAAAACTGGCAGACCGTGCACGTTGCGGGCGAAGGTGAGCGCATCCTGGGGGTGTCGGCGTTCTGTGATCATGCCGCAATCGCGCTGCGTACGGGTGGCCGCGCGGGCGTGCGCGTCCTGCCCTATGAGGCGGGCCGGTATGGGCAGGCGTGGGACATCCCGAGCGCGAGTGAGATCGCGACGCTCGAGCTCGGCGCCAATCCCCGCTTCGACTCGCGCACGATCCGCTACGTCGTCGAATCCCTCGCCACGCCTCCCACGGTCGCCCAGATCGACGTCGCGACCCGCGAGGTCGAGGTGCTCAAGCGCACCGAGGTGCCGGGCGGATACGACCCGGAGGACTACATCGAGCATCGCCTCTGGGTGCGCAGCCGCGACGGAAAGACGGACATTCCCGTTTCGCTGGTCGCACGGAGGGACGTCGCGCCCGACGGGACCAACCCGGGCCTGCTCTATGGCTATGGCTCTTACGAAGTCTCGATCGACCCGACCTTCAGCCCCGCGCTCGTCTCACTCCTGGAGCGTGGCGTCGTCTACGCCATCGCGCACGTGCGTGGCGGCGGAGAGATGGGGCGCGCCTGGTATGAGGACGGCAAGCTCACCGCAAAGAAGCACACGTTCGAGGACTTCATCGACTGTGGACGCCACCTCATCGAATCCGGCTGGGTACATCCGCAGCGCCTCGCCGCCCGCGGTGGCTCAGCCGGTGGCCTACTCATGGGGGCCGTCACGAATATGGCTCCGGACCTGTGGTGCGCAGTGCACGCGGCCGTTCCGTTCGTGGACGCGCTCACGACGATCCTGAAGCCCGAGCTGCCACTGACCGCGGGGGAGTGGGAGGAGTGGGGTAACCCCATCGAGTCGGCTGAGGTCTACCACTACATGCGCTCCTACACGCCGTTCGAGAACATCGCGGCCCGCCCCTATCCGGCCATCCTCGCGACGACGAGCCTGAACGATACGCGCGTCTATTACGTTGAGCCTCTGAAGTGGGTGCAGCGCCTACGCGAGAGCGTGACGAGCGACCAGGACGAGTGGCCGATTCTGCTGCACTGCGAGATGGTGGCCGGCCACGGCGGCGCGTCGGGGCGCTATGACGCCTGGCGCGAGCGTGCCCGGGAGTTCGCCTTCCTCCTCGATCAGCTGGGCGCCCGCGAGCTCCGCTAGCCCCGCGGTTCCAGTGCCGCGGGGCGGCGCGGCCCCTAGTCGTCGGCGCGCATGTCGCCGGTCTTGACGTCCACCAGCATTTCGGTGTCGTCGGCGTCGTCGTGGTTAATCTCCACCTGCCAGACCACGACCCCGTCCTCGGTGTCGAGCTCGGCCTCATCGAAGACGCCCGGGTACTTCGCCATGACCGCGTTGATGGCATCCACGATGTCGACCTCCACGGCGTCCAGCTCTGCCAGGTCGTCGCGGTCCAGGTCCTTGTGCTCGTCAGTCTCGGTGATCTGCGTGCCGTCGGCGTTCAGGCGGACCTTCACCTTGGTCGCGCGGTCCTCGGTGATGATCGTGACCTTCCAGGTGCCATCGCGCCCGTCGCGGTCCAGTTCCACCACGGTACCCGGGTAGGTATCAAGGGCGGTCTGAATCGCGGTGCGGCCCGCCTCGGGCAGCGCGTCGGAGACGCCCTCGGCGTCCGCGGACGTGCCCTCACTTGGGGCCGCGCTCTCCTCGCCGTCGTCATCCGCGTCGGTCGACTGTTCCTCGGCCGGGGCCGAGGACTCGGGGGCGGCGTTCTCCTGTGCCGGGCCGGCGCCGTCATCGGAGGAACAGGCGGCGGCCGACAGGGCGAGTGCCAGAGCTGCGGGGATCGTCATGATTCGGGTCAGTCGAGTCGTCATCATGGCTCCACCCTGGCACCGTCCATGACCCCGTGCATCCTGGCAGCCGTAGCGCTGTTTCGGATCACAGTGCGGTTCACGACCGGGCACGACGAACGGGGAGCCCGGCGGCGGCCCCGTTGCGGTTGGCGCTCGTGCGTGAAGGCGTGTGATGCGCACGCCCCGGCGTGCGCTATGATGAGCTTTCGGCATGGATCCGGCTATCACCGGGGAGCCTTCGGAAGAACGGCGCGCGCACGCCAGCGACGCGCTCAGTAGAACCGAACGGGTGGGCCCGTCACAGCCCCAACGAAGCGGTCCCGCAACGCGGGGCAACCGAGGTGGTACCGCGGTGGCAACATCGTCCTCGGCACTGAAGGAGCAGGAAAACCTGCAGATGGACGTGCCCGAAGGTCGAGAACATGAGCGAAGTCAAACACGGTTACTACCCGCGCCACCGCGACAGCGCGGTCCCCGCCTCCCCCTCGCTGCCCGCTATCGAGCGTGAGATCCTCGAATACTGGCGCGAGAACGACACCTTCCGGCACTCCATTACGGAGCGCGCCGGCGCCGAGGAGTTCGTTTTCTACGACGGTCCCCCCTTCGCGAACGGCCTGCCTCACTACGGGCACCTGCTCACCGGTTACGTGAAGGACGTCGTGGGCCGTTACCAAACGCAGCGCGGCAAGCGCGTCGAGCGGCGCTTCGGGTGGGACACGCACGGGCTTCCCGCCGAACTCGAGGCGGAACGCCTGCTCGACATCAGCGATAAGACCCAGATCGAGGGCGAAGACGGCATGGGCATCGGCGCCTTCAACGACGCCTGCCGCTCCTCGGTGTTGCGCTACACGAAGGAATGGCAGGAATACGTCACCCGCCAGGCACGCTGGGTCGACTTCGACAACGACTACAAGACCCTGGACCTGCCCTACATGGAATCCGTCATCTGGGCGTTTAAGACCCTCTACGACAAGGGCCTGGCCTATGAGGGTTACCGGGTCCTGCCCTACTGCTGGAACGACGAGACGCCGCTGTCCGCGCACGAGTTGAAGATGGACGACGACGTCTACCAGGACCGCCAGGATCGCACCGTCACCGTGGGCGTGCGCCTGGAGACCGGGGAACTCGCCCTCATCTGGACGACCACCCCCTGGACGCTGCCCTCCAACCTCGCGATCGCGGTCGGCCAGGACATCGACTACCAGGTGCTCGCCCCGCAGGAGGGGCCGCTCGCCGGGGAGCGCGTCGTTCTCGCCGCGAACCTCGTAGCTGCCTACGCGAAGGAGCTGGGCGAAGAGCCGCGCGTCGTCGAAGAACTGACGGGCGCCGACCTCGTGGGCCGCCGCTACGCCCCCATCTTCGACTACTTCGCCGACGGGGATGGCGAGGTGCCCGGAGACGAGGCCTTCCACATCATCGCGGCCGACTTCGTGACGGTCGAGGATGGCACGGGCCTCGTCCACATGGCCCCCGCCTTCGGTGAAGACGACATGGTGGTGTGCACCGAGGCGGGGATCCGCGCCGTCGTCCCGGTTGATGACGGCGGCCGGTTCACTTCCCAGGTACCGGACTACGAGGGGGTGCAGGTCTTTGATGCCAACAGGCCGATCATCACGGACCTCCGTGACGAGACCGGCCCGATCGGACGCCGCCCGAAGGAGGAACGGCCGGTCCTCGTGCGCGACCAGAGCTACGTGCACCCCTACCCGCACTGCTGGCGGTGCCGCCAGCCCCTCATCTACAAGGCCGTCTCCTCCTGGTTTGTGGCCGTCACGAAGTTCCGGGACCGCATGGTCGAGCTCAACCAGGAGATCGATTGGGTGCCCGAGCACGTGAAGGACGGCCAGTTCGGCAAGTGGCTGGAAGGCGCCCGGGACTGGTCGATTTCGAGGAACCGCTACTGGGGCAGCCCGATCCCGGTGTGGGTTTCGGACAACCCGGACTTCCCCCGCACCGACGTCTATGGTTCGATCGCTGATCTCGAGCGTGACTTCGGCGTCGAGGTGAAGGACCTGCATCGCCCGTTCATCGACACGCTCGTGCGGCCCAATCCGGACGACCCGAGCGGCCAGTCCATGATGCGCCGCATCCCCGACGTGCTCGACTGCTGGTTTGAATCGGGGTCTATGCCCTACGCGCAGGTGCACTACCCGTTTGAGAACACGGACTGGTTCGAATCCCACTACCCGGGCGACTTCATCGTCGAATACATCGGGCAGACGCGCGGCTGGTTCTACACGCTGCACGTGCTCGCGACCGCCCTGTTCGACCGCCCGGCGTTCCGCTCGTGCATCTCGCACGGGATCGTGCTCGGCTCGGACGGACGCAAGATGAGTAAGTCGCTGCGCAACTACCCCAACGTGAACGAGGTGTTTGACCGGGACGGCTCGGACGCCATGCGCTGGTTCCTCATGTCGAGCCCAATCGTGCGTGGCGGCAACCTTATCGTCACCGAGGAGGGCATCCGCCTCGCGGTGCGAGAGGTGCTGCTGCCGCTGTGGTCCGCCTGGTACTTCTTCGCGCTGTACGCGGGCGCCTACCACGGCCAGGAAGGCTACGAGGCGAAGGAGCGTACCGACTCGAATGCCCCACTGGACCGCTATCTCATGGCCAAGACCGGAGCGCTGGTGCGCGAGGTGCGCGACCTGCTAGACGCCTATGACATCCCGGGTGCCACCCACGCGGTGCGCAGCTACATCGACATGCTCACCAACTGGTACATTCGCGAGTCGCGCGACCGCTTCTGGGCCGACGACGAGGCCGCCTTCGACACGCTCTACACCGCGCTGAAGGCGCTGTGTGAAACGGCGGCGAGCCTCCTGCCGCTGGAGACCGAAGAGATCTGGCGGGGCCTCACCGGAGGGGAGTCCGTGCACTTGCAGCTGCTGCCCGACCCGGACGCCTTCCCGGACGATCCCGACCTCGTGGCGGCGACGGACGCCGCGCGCGCCGTCGTCTCCGGCGCCCACGCACTGCGCAAGGCCGAGAAGATTCGGGTACGCCAACCGCTGGCGAGCCTCATGATTGTGACCGCTACTCCGGCGCGCCTGGAGGACTTCCGAGACCTCATCGCGAACGAGATCAACGTGAAGGATGTGCGGCTCGTCCAGACGGCGGAGAGTGGACTGTCGGTCACTCAGGAGGCAGCCGTGCTGCCGCGCGAGCTCGACCCCGAGACCCGTAAACTCACCTCGCGCCTGTTCAAGGCCGCGAAGTCGGGGGCCTGGGAACTTGACGGTGAGGACCTCGTCCTCGACCTCGGCGACGGTGAGAGCCAGCGCCTGTCTGCGCACCAGTACTCGCTCACGACGTCGGTCAACACGGAGGAGGGTCAGGCCGCGAGCGTCCTTTCGGACGGCACCGTGCTCGTGCTTGACACGAGCCTGACCGATGCGCTGCGCGCCGAGGGCCTTGCCCGCGACGTCATCCGCCTGATCCAGCAGGCGCGCAAGGACGCCGGGCTGCACGTCTCGGATCACATCCGCGCAACCCTCGTGCTACCGGAGGACGAGCTGGCGGCCGTCAATACCCACCAGGACCTCGTGTGCGCCGAAACCCTGACCGACGAGCTGACCCTCGAGATCGGGGAGCGCGACATCCGCGTGCGGAAGGCCGAGCGATGAGCGGGCGCACGCCCGAGGAGTCCTCGACCAGCGGCGAGGACCAGCGCGGAGCGGACGTCGCGGAGAGTGGCTCGGCCCACGACGCCGCCCTCACCGAGCTGCTCTCCTCGCCGCTGCTCGCCGGCCCCGACCCGGCAATTGTGGCGGACGTGCGCGCCCAGGACAGCGCGGAGGAGGCCCGCGAACAGGCGGCCCTCGACCTCGAGGTCAGCGCGATCTACGAAAAGATCCTCACGCGCGCCCCCGAACACGACTTCGACCCGTCGATCTCCCGAATGCAGCGGGCCTGTGAGCTTCTTGGCGACCCGCAGGACACCTGCCCTGTCGTGCACATCACGGGGACGAACGGTAAGACGTCGACCGCGCGCATGGTGGAGGCGCTGCTTGCCGAACGGGGGCTGCGGGTCGGGCGCTTTACGAGCCCCCACCTGCACGACGTGCGAGAACGCCTCGTGATCGACGGCGAACCGATCACGGCCCAGCGCTTCGTCGACACCTACCACGAGATCGAACCGTTCATCGAGATGGTCGACGCCGAATCGCGAGCAAACGGGGGCCCGCAGCTCAGTTTCTTCGAGGTTTTCACCCTCATGGCGTTCGCCGCGTTTGCCTCCGCCCCCGTGGACGTCATGGTCCTCGAGGTCGGGATGGGGGGACGCTGGGACGCGACGAACGTTGCGAACGCGGACGTCGCCGTGCTCACCCCGATTGCGCGCGATCACGAACGCTACCTCGGCACCGAACTCACCGAGATCGCGGGCGAGAAGGTCGGGATCATCACGGAGGGCAGCACGGTCATCAGCGTCCACCAGCGCGAGGAGGTCGCCCCCGTCATCGCCCAGGCGTGCGCCGAGGCCGGGGCACGTCTCGTATGCGAAGGCGCCGACATGCACGTGCTCGACCGGCAGGTCGCCGTCGGTGGACAGTTCATGAGCCTGCGCACGCCGGCCGCCACCTACACGGACATCCTGCTCTCGCTGCACGGCGCCCACCAGGCCCACAACGCGCTCGTCGCGCTCGCCGCCACCGAGGCCCTCTTCGGTGGGGCGGCCCTGTCCGGGGAGGTGGTCGAGCGAGCATTCCAATCGGTGCGCAGCCCGGGCCGTCTCGAGGTGGTGCGTACCTCGCCGACGGTAATCGTGGACGCCGCACACAACCCGCACGGGGTCGCTGCCGTCGTCGAAACGCTCGGGGAGACCTTCACCCTCTCGCGCCTCGTCGCCGTCGTCGGCGTTTTGAAGGACAAGAATGCGGAGGCGATGCTCGCCGAGCTCGAACCACACGTGGCCGCCGTCGTGTGCACTCAGGTGTTCTCCGAACGCGCGATGGACGCGAGCGAACTGGCAGAGATCGCGCGTGAGGTCTTTGACCCCGACCTCGTCCATGTGGCGGCCTCGCTCGCCGATGCCATCGATCAGGCGGCGACCCTGGCAGAATCGGGGGGCGAACCCGCCGCGGGGACGGGCGTGCTCGTCATCGGCTCGGTGTACCTTGCCGCGGCGGCCAGAGAAGTACTCGGTCAACGAAAGGCCTAAAAGGATGAGCCTCAAGCCCCATGTGGAGGGTAGCGTCTACCGGCAGTTCCATGCCAAGGACGGGCTGGGCCTCACGATGGGACAAAAACTCGCCGTCTGGGGCGTGCACGGCCTCACGATGTCCGGCGTCATCTGGGCGTGCCTTGCGATGATCTCGCTCGCCCACGGGGAACTGAAAGCCATGTGGGCCTGGCTCGGGGTCGCGATCCTGGTCGACGGCGTGGACGGCACCCTCGCGCGGCGCTATGACGTGAAGAACCGGGCGCCCTGGTTCGACGGCACAACCCTCGACATGATCGTCGACTTCATCACCTGGACGCTCATCCCCGCCCTCTTCATGTATCTGCACCTGCCGCTCGGCCCGAAGCCGCTCGCGATGGCGATGATGATCCTTGTGTGCATCTCCTCGGTGTTTTGCTACTGCAACACCGGAATGAAGGCCTCCGACAACTACTTCGTGGGCTTCCCAGCCGCGTGGAATGCCGTGGCGGTCTATCTCTGGCTCATGGGCACCGGAGCGGTGGTCAACATCGCGCTCACGGTGACATTTGCCGTCCTGACCCTCGCGCCCGTCGCGTTCGTGCATCCCTTCCGCGTGCGCCACCTCATGGTGGTGAACCTCCTCGCCGTCGGCCTGTGGTTCTTCGCCCTCGTGTGGCTGGTCGCGAGCTACCCTGACGGGCCACTTCCCGTCTGGATCGTGCTGTGGGCCGCGAGTCTCTGGCTTGCGGGAATCGGCGTGTGGCGCACCTTCGCGGGAGCACGGGAGAGCTAGCACCCTTGCGCGGGCGGGGCGCACGCGCCAGGGTGGAGGGTGAGGCGAAGGAGCACCGCATGACACACCTCATCAATGACGCTGCCCACGTGGTGAGTGACTATCTCGAGGGGCTCGCCCTCGCCAATCCTCACCTGGTGCGTCTGCACGAGGCGCCACGCTTTGTTGCGCGCGCCGATCATCCCGGCCTCGGCTCGGGACGCGCGCCCCAGGTCGCCGTGATCTCCGGCGGGGGATCGGGCCACGAGCCGCTGCACTGCGGCTTCGTCGGCCCCGGTATGCTCCACGCCGCCGTCCCCGGTGAAGTGTTTACCTCTCCGCCCCCCGGCCCGATCACGGCCGCCATCGAGATCGCCGATGAGGGGCGCGGCGCCCTGTGCCTGGTGAAGAACTACACGGGCGACGTCCTGAACTTCGAGACGGCCATCGAGTTCCTCGACCCGGACGGCCCGGCGGTTGAGAGCGTCGTCATCGCCGACGATGTCGCCGTCGAAAACTCGACCTTCACCGCGGGGCGGCGCGGCGTCGCCGGTACGCTCGTCGTGGAGAAGGTCGCCGGTGCCGCCGCGCAGGAGGGGCGGGACCTCGCCCAGGTGGCGGCGGTCGCGCGCAAGGCCACCCAGTGCGTCGCCTCCATGGGGATGGCGACCGCCGCGGGAGTGAATCCCGCGACGGGACGAGCCTCCTTCGACCTGCACGACGGCGAGATTGAGATCGGGATCGGCATCCACGGGGAGCCGGGACGCGCCCGGATCGAACTGGCCGGTGCCGACCGGATCGTCGACGCCCTGCTCGATCCGATTCTTGCCGATCTGGAACCGAGCGCCGGCGAGGACGTGCTGTTGTTCGTCAACGGCATGGGCGCGACGCCGGACGCGGAACTGCACATCGCCTACCGGCGGGCCCACGCTCGCCTGCGCGACGCCGGCATCCGGGTGACTCGCTCGCTGGTAGGAAGCTACGTCACCTCGCTGAACATGGCGGGTCTGTCCCTCACTGTGGCTCGGTTTGATGACGAACTCACCGCGCTGTGGGATGCGCCCTGCCACACGCCAGCCCTGACACGCATCGCGCCACTTTCGGGAACAATAGAGACATGAGCACCACACTTGGCCTACCCTTTGCTCGCGCGTGGCTCGCACTGGCCGCGGACGCGATGCGGGATCACCGCGTCGAGCTGATCGAGCTTGACCGGGCGATCGGTGATGGCGACCACGGCGAGAACATGGACCGCGGCTTCACCGCGGTACGCACCTCGCTCCCCATGCTGGAGGATGCTGCTGGCATCTCCGGGGCGCTCGCCTCCGTCGCGATGACCCTCATGTCCACCGTCGGTGGGGCCGCGGGCCCCCTGTACGGGACGGCATTCCTGCGGGCTGGCCGAGCGGTCGGCGAAGAGGTCGACGCCGAGGGCATCGCCACGCTCCTGCGGGCGGCTGCCGACGGGATCGCCTCGCGCGGCAAGGCCGAGCCGGGGGAGAAGACCATGGTCGACGCGTGGATGCCCGCCGCCCACGCCGCCCGCGAAGCCGCCGACGCCGGAGCGAGCCCCACCGAGGTGTGGCAGGCTGCCGCCCGCGCCGCCCGCGAGGGGGCGAAGGCCACGATCCCGCTGGTCGCCACGAAGGGGCGCGCCTCCTACCTCGGGGAACGCTCGATGGGACACCAGGATCCGGGGGCCACCTCGAGCGCGCTGCTCCTTGAGGCCGCAGCGCGCGCGGCTACGGAGGGACCTGACTCGTGAGCGTGCGACTCGTCATCGTCTCCCATAGCCAACGCCTCGCCGACGGCGTCGTCGAACTCGCGGCACAGATGGCGCCCGACGTCATCTTGCGTGCCGTCGGGGGAACCGATGACGGCGGGATCGGCACGTCATTCACGAAGGTGCTCGACGCCGTCGAGGAGGGGGTCGACGCGGGCGACGACGTCGCCCTGCTCACCGATCTCGGATCCGCCACCATGACGGCCGAGTCGGTCCTCGACTTTGTCCCCGAGGGGCGCCACGTCGCTCTCGCAGAGGGCCCCCTTGTCGAGGGGGCGGTCGCCGGCGCGGTGTGCGCCGCCGGGGGCGGCAGCCTCACGCAAGTGTTGAGTGCCGTGGCCGAAGCGGCGACCTCCCTCACCCCCGCCGATTCCGATACTGAGCGATCTGCTCGCGAGGCGAGCGCATCCAACCCGCGTGCGTCCGGGGCGCATGATGACGTGGGCGAAAGGCGGCACGCCTCGGGCGAAAGCGACGACGCGAACGCCCCCGCCGCGAGCCGTGGAGAGGGCCCGACGCTTCGGGAGGATTTCATCTTGCGGAACTCGGTGGGCCTGCACGCCCGACCGGCGGCGACGCTCTCGCGCCTGGCCTCCCAATTTGAGGCGGCCATCGAGGTGAACGGCAAGCCGGCGACCTCGGTGCTCTCGCTCATGTCGCTCGGGCTCGGCCAGGGGGCGACCATGCATGTGACCGCCGCGGGAGATCAGGCAGGTGAGGCCCTGCACGCCATCCGCGAGCTGGTCGACGCGAACTTTGGAGAGACCCACGCCGAGTAGGCGCCAGACGGGGGAGCACGGTCCCGGGCGGATGCCGCCCTGCACCACTGAGGCCTCCCAGCCTGTGCCCGATGTGTCACAGTAGGACCGTGAGCGCATCAATCCCCGAACGCCCCGACGATCCGACGGTCCCGCCGCGCGATCCGGGTGCGACCGAGCCCGCCGCCGCGCCGGTGCCCGAGCCGCGCAGCGCCCGGCGGCTGTTCTGCCTCGTGCTCCTCATTCTCGAGGCCCTCGTGGCGCTGTTCCTGGCGCTCGTGCTGAACGGCCTGAACCTGGTGGAATCCGGCCTCGCGTGGACCATCGGCGGCGGTGTGGCGGCCCTCGCCATCGTCGCGGCCGGGTCCCTGCGCACCCGGGTCGGACTCATTTTGGGCTCCCTCGTCCAGGTGGTGCTGCTCGCGAGCGGCTGGTGGATCGGCGACATGATCGTGCTCGGCGTCATCTTCACCGCCCTGTGGATCACCTCGATCGTGCTCGGCGGGCGCATCGACACGGAGCGCTGGGAGCGCTACCACGCCGAGCTCGCGCTGCGTGACACGGGCCACTGACGCGGCGGTAGACTGGGGCCATGACTGCAACGATTGAACGTTCCCTGGTCCTGGTAAAGCCCGACGGCGTGAAGCGCGGACAGGTCGGTGAGGTCCTGCGTCGCATCGAAGCGAAGGGCTACCGGATCGTCGCCCTGCAGATGCGCGAAGCCACCGAGGACATCCTCGCCGAGCACTACGCCGAGCACACCGAGAAGCCGTTTTACGGGGATCTCGTCGAATACATGATGTCCGGCCCCGTGGTGGCGCTGGTCCTCGAGGGTGAGCGCGTCGTCGAGGGCTTCCGCTCCCTCGCCGGTACGACCGACCCGACCTCGGCCGCCCCCGGCACCATCCGCGGGGACCTCGCCCGCGACTGGGGGACCGGCAATATCGAGAACGTCGTGCACGGCTCGGACGCCCCCGAGTCCGCGCAGCGCGAGATCGGGATCTGGTTCCCCGACCTCTAGGCACGCCTCGCCGCGAGGTTCACCCGGTAGAATTTCGCGTGTCGTCTTGCAGAAACTGCGCTGGTCATAGTGGCCTGGTCTCAACAAATATTGAAGATCGATTTGTCAGTAGGCCAACTTGCCAACCATGACGGCTATTTTAATTGAATTCACTTGAAAGGCTGCAATCTCGAACTGCATCGCCGAGGTAGTGTAGTTAAAAGGAGGGTGTGGTACGGATTTAGCAGTTGCAAACAAGTTCGATGGCACAGGCCGTCCACGCGGTGGATTGAAGTGCTTTCGTCATCCCGTACTTTGTAGCGTCTGCTTCTAGTTCTTAGCAGGTTGCAAACGCGGAACTTAAGTGGTTTGGGTTCATACTAAGTCTGTCATTATGCTTCGCGAATTTCTGCGCGTAAAACTATTGTGCGATAAGGGGGTGGCCTGACATAATAAATTTGCTGGGCGATGAGGCCCAGCTTGATCGATGAGAGGTGACCATGAGCGGCATCCGTCTCGCGGTATGTAGTGCTCTGCTTTTCAGTGGTTTTGCTGCCGCCGCTCCTTCTAGTCAGGCAAGCGCATTTCAGGTGGAGCCCTCCGTAGTTGCTTCAGTTCCGGGCGGGGAAAGTGAAATTCAGCGGGTGCCCTCAAGGCGTACGGTCCGTACGGTCGAGAGTAAGCGAACGTACCGCTACGCTAAAGGCCCAGCTCTAGGATATTGTGTTGTGCATGCCGCGAATAGTACATGTAGCGTGTCACAAACACGGACCGTGTCCAATAGTATCCAGGTCGGCATGGGGGCGTCCACGTCGTGGGTTGCTGGCAAATTGGGTATTGAATCGAGCAGGAGTATTTCAGTGAAAACCCAATGTACCTCCCCGCCGCTGGCGAAGGGGAGTCGTTACTATGCCTACGCCTCTGGGACGAAGTATCGTTACAAGATTCGCGAAAAGAAGCTGGTTGACGGTTTCGTGAAGTCGAATAAGGTTTCAGGGTGGCTCACTGCCTTCCGTCCTGATCATGGAGGGGTTCATTGTGGGGGTTAAATCAGCGATCGGCGTGGGGGCGGCCGCGGTGCTGGCGCTCGCCGCCCTGGCCGGCTGCGGCCAGGAGACCGAGAAGACTCGGGACCATTTCCTCGCGGGCATGACCCTCGAGGAGGCGTCAAAGGTCATGAAGGATGACGTCAGCCGGGTCTACCAGTTCATCCCGAGGGAAGAGGGCGGGGACCCCATCGACAATAACCTGCACGACGACGCCTCACCCGATTGGACCATCATCGCGGGCTGCTCCTCGGAGCCCTACGTGGAGGACAGCGACTGGGTGGAACTCGCCGTGTGGCCGAACGAGCTGATCGATGACGAGACCTATCAGGACATCATCGAGGGCGCCTACCGCGGAGCGATCTCGTGTGCCTGGATCAAGGATGGCATGGTGGCGGGGCCACCGGAGGTGCCGAAGCGCTACGCCCACTAGACGGCCCGACGCGCCGCCCATGACGGGCGGCGCGTCCGCTGCGTTCACGAGAGTCTTGGAGGTCGCGCATGTCCAGCCCGCATCCCGGTATGGGGGCCATCCCGATCGAGGGCGGCTACGCGTTCCGCGTGTGGGCCCCGAACGCCGACTCGGTCGCCGTCGTCGGTGATTTCAACGACTGGGACACCGGCGCGAACCCCCTCGAATCGGAGGGCAACGGCAACTGGTACGGCGAGATCGCGGGCGCACGCCACGGCCAGGAGTACAAGCTCTACCTCACGAACGGGGAGGCCGAGTTCTACCGGATCGATCCGCGCTCGCAGGCGGTCACCAACTCGGTCGGTAACTCGATCCTGTACGACCACTCCGCCTTCGACTGGCACGGCGACGAGTTCGCGACCCCGGCCCAGCACCAGCTCGTCATCTACGAGACCCACATCGGCTCCTTCGTGGAGAGCACCGACGGGCCCGCCGACCTTACCGACCTCACCGGCAAACTCGGCTACCTGAAAAACCTCGGCGTGAACGCCGTCGAACTCATGCCGCTGATGGAGTTCGCGGGCGACTACTCGTGGGGCTACAACCCGGCGCACATCTTCGCCGTCGAATCCAGCTACGGCGGCCCCGACGCGCTCAAGACCTTCATCCGGGAGGCCCACAAGAACGGGATCGCCGTCATCATCGACGTGGTCTACAACCACTTCGGCCCCTCCGACCTGTCCCTGTGGCAGTTCGACGGCTGGAGCGAAAACGACAAGGGCGGCATCTACTTCTATCAGGACTGGCGTTCGGCCACCCCGTGGGGGGACACGCGCCCGGACTACGGCCGCCAGGAGGTGCGCGACTTCATCATCGACAACGCGCGCATGTGGCTGCGCGACTACCACGCCGACGGGCTGCGCCTCGACATGACGCCCTACATGCGCGCCGTCGACGGGTTCAGCGGGGACATCCCCGACGGGTGGTCCCTCATGCACGATATCGGTGAGGTCGTGCGCTACGAGTTCCCCGGGCGGCTCGCGATCGCCGAGGACCTGCACAATACGCCCGCGGTCACGAGCCCGGAGCCCGGCGGCGGTTCGATGCACGCCCAGTGGGACTCGGAATTCGTCCATCCCGTGCGCGCGGCCCTCATTGCCGCCGATGACGCCCAGCGTTCCATCCCCTCGGTGGCCAACGCCATCACCCACAGCTACCACCACGCCTTCGACCGCGTGATCTATACGGAGTCACACGACGAGGTAGCCAACGGTTCGGCGCGCGTCACAACGGAGGTCTCAGCGGATAACCCGGGCGGGTGGGACGCCCAAAAGCGCGCCACCCTCGGCGCGGCCCTCGTCCTGACCGCCCCCGGCATGCCGATGATCTTTCAAGGTCAGGAGTTCTTGGAAGACGAGTGGTTCCGCGACACGGTGCCGCTGCACTGGGATCACGCGTGGGCGTTTCGCGACATCACGCAAATGTTTCGCGACCTCATCTCCCTGCGCCGGAATCTATACGGGGACTGTCCGGGCCTGCAGGGGCCGGACACGGACCTCGTATGCGCGGATGACGAGTCGAAGGTGGTGGCCTACACGCGCTCGACGCCGGACGGGGCAGCCGCTCTCGTCGCGTTGAACTTCTCGAATCAACCCGTCGCGCATCAGGTGGCGCTCGACGGCGGCCTGTGGCGGGTTTGCTTCAACTCCGATGCGCGACGCTACAGCCAACTGTTCGGCGACTATTTCACCCCGGATCTGGACGCACGCGAGGGGAGTGCCCTCATCGACCTGGGGCCCTACTCCGCCGTCATCTATGTGCGCGAGTAGCGGCCAGGACGGCCCTGATCTGACGCTAGAGTTGGACACGTGCATCTCAAGACCCTGACGCTGCGGGGATTTAAGTCCTTCGCGTCCGCGACCACCGTGCACCTGGAGCCAGGTATCACGTGTGTTGTGGGACCCAACGGGTCGGGCAAATCCAACATCGTCGATGCGCTCGCCTGGGTGATGGGCGAGCAGGGCGCCAAGTCGCTACGCGGCGGCAACATGGCCGACGTCATCTTCGCCGGCACATCCTCCCGCCCAGCCCTCGGGCGCGCCGAGGTCTCCCTCACGATCGACAACACCGACGGCGCCCTGCCGATCGACTACACCGAGGTGACGATCAGCCGCACCCTGTTCCGCTCGGGCGGCTCCGAATACGCCATCAACGGCACGCCCTGCCGCCTCCTTGACATCCAGGAGCTGCTCTCCGACACGGGCATGGGCCGCCAGATGCACGTGATCGTCGGACAGGGCCAGCTCGACGCCATCTTGCACGCCACGCCCGAGGACCGCAGAGCTTTCATCGAGGAGGCGGCCGGGATCCTCAAGCACCGGCGCCGCAAGGACAAGGCGTTGCGCAAGCTCGAGGCGATGGCGGCCAACCTCAACCGGGTAGAAGATCTGACTGCTGAGATCCGGCGCCAGCTGGGGCCCCTCGCGCGCCAGGCGGACGTCGCCCGGCGGGCCCAGGTGATTCAAGCCGACATGCGCGACGCGTCCTCACGCATCTACGCCGACGACTACGCCCAACTGAGCGCCCAGATTGAGAGCGAATCGACCGGGCAGCGCGAACTCGCAAAACGCCGCGCGGCAGCGATCGAGCAGGCGGAGGACCTGGCACGCCAGCTCGCTGCGATCGAGACGGAGGCCGGCGAGCTCGCACCGCGGGTGCGGGCGGCCTCCGACACGCTCGTGGCGTTGTCGACCGTGCGTGAGCGGCTGTATGCGACCCATGCCCTCGCCGGCGAACGCTCCCGCGTGCTCTCCGCGCCACCTCCCACCTTTAACGGCCCGGATCCGGAAGATCTCGAAGCCCAGGCCACCGCGGCGCGCACCTCGGAGGCCGAGCTGCGCGGTGAACACGACGAATTGGAGGCAGCCCTCGAGAAGGCCAGTGCGGGGCGCGAGCGCGCCGAAGAGGCCGAGCGCGCCGCCGAGCATCGCCTCGCCGCGCTGCACCGCGGGATTGCCGACCGTCGCGAGGGTCTCGCCCGACTCGCCGGTCAGGTGGCCGCCCGCGAGTCCCGCCTCGAGGCCGCGCTCGCCGAGCGGGGGCGCCTCGAGAAGGCTCTCGCCGAGGCGCGCGAGCGTGCCGCGCAGGCCGAAGCGGCCTACACGGAGCTCGAAGCGCAGATCGCGGCGTCCGACGGAGAGGACGATCTGGAAGGCGCACACAACCGTGCCCTGCTCGCGGCCGAAGAAGCCGATCGGGCTGTCGCCGAGATCGCCGACGCCGAGCGCGAGGCCCGCTCACGCGCCGAGCGCGCCGCAACCGAGCAAGAGACCCTCGCCCTGTCCCTCGAACGCAAGGACGGTACCGCGCGACTCGCCTCCGACGGGCACGCAAGCGCGCTGCTGCCCCAGCGCCTGCACGTCGAGGCCCGGTGGCGTCCCGCCGTCGCCGCCGCTCTAGACGCCTTCGCTGACGCGGCCCTGACCGACGGGGCGCCCGCAGCGCGCGCCGCGCTTGAGCACGCCCGTACGGCAGACCTGGGCCGCGTTCGCCTCCTGTATCCGGTAGCCGCCGACGGCGAGCCCGCCCGCGCGGTGCGCGCCGCCGTTCAGGACGCCGGGCTCGGCACACCCGCCGTCGATGTCATCGAATCCGACATCCCAGAGGTGGCGGACGCAGCCGAGATCCTGCTCGCCGACGTCGTGCTGGTGGCCACCCTCGCCGAAGCCGCCGAGGTGCTCGCCGTGGCCCCAGCCGTGCGCGCCGTGACCGAGGCTGGCGACATCCTCGGGGCGGGACGCGCCGCCGGGGGAGGAGACGACCGCACGAGCCATCTGGAGCTGCAAGCCCGCTTCGACGACGCCGGCGAGCGCCGCCGACAGGCCGAGACTGACGCCGGAACCCTCGCGCAGGCGCGCTCCGAGGCGGAGGACACCGCGGAGGAGGCGCGCCGCGAGGTCGCCGCCACCCTGCACGCCGTCCGTGAGGCGGATGCCCAGCGCGTAGAGGCCAATCGGAGACTTGCCCAGCTCGGGGCCACCTTGCGTTCCGCGCAGGCGGAGGCGGAGCGGACCGCCCCCTCCATCGCGCGCCTCGATGAGGACCTCGCCAACACGAACGATGACCTCGCCGAGCTGCGCGACCGCCTCGAGGTCGCCGGTAAGGAGCCCGGCGACGCGGAGGCCGACCTCGAATCCGCGCAACGCACCCGTGACGAGGCTGCCGAGGGTGCCACCCTCGCGCGCCGTGCCGAAACTGACGCGCGCCTGGCGCTGCGCACCGTCCAAGAGCGGATCGCGGCGCTCGCGGGCCGCGCGGGGCAGCTCGCCGAGGCGGCGGAGGCGGAGCGGACGGCTCGGCGTCGGGCCGAGGAACGCTACCGCCGGCGCGAGCGTGCCGGCCAGGTCGCGGCCGAGATCCGGATCCAGGCGGAGGCGGCCCTCGAGGCCATTGCACACTCCGTGGCGCGCGCCGGTGAGGAACGCGACGCGGCAGAGGCTGCTCAAGCGTCGCTGCGTGAACGCACGGCGCGCCTGCGTTCCCAGCTTGACGCCGCGCGGGCGTCCGTGAGCGAGCTGACCGACGCGGCGCACGCGGAGGAGCTCGCCCGGGCCGAGCTGACCATGCGGCGCGACCAGCTCGTCCAGCGGATCCGCGAGGAGCTTTCCGTGGACGCGGACGTCCTGCTTGAGGAGTTCGGGCCGCACGTGCCGATCGTCGAGATCGGAACCGATGAGGACGGCGAGGAAGTCCGCACCGAACGCCCGTTCGTGCGCGCTGAGCAGGAGAAACGCCTGAAGCGTGCCCAGCGCGACGTGAAGCGTCTCGGGACGATCAATCCGCTCGCACTCGAGGAGCACGCGGCACTCGAGGAGCGTCACGAGTTCCTCGCCTCCCAGGTTGCCGACCTCAAGAAGTCGCGCGCGGACCTGCTCACGATCATTCGGGAGATCGACGACCGCGTGGAACGCGTCTTCACCGATGCCTTCCACGACACGGCCGAACAGTTCACGGGCGTCTTCTCCCGGCTCTTCCCGGGCGGGGAAGGACGCCTTGTGCTGACCGATCCCGACAACATGCTCACCACCGGGATCGAGGTGGAGGCCCGGCCCGCCGGTAAGCGCGTCAAGCGTCTCTCTCTGCTGTCGGGCGGCGAGCGCTCCCTTACGGCCGTCGCCATGCTCGTCGCTATCTTTAAGGCACGCCCCTCCCCGTTCTACGTGATGGATGAGGTCGAGGCAGCGCTGGATGACCGCAACCTTGATCGGCTCCTCGCCATCTTCACAGAACTCCAGCACGACTCCCAGCTGATCGTGATCACGCACCAAAAACGCACGATGGAGGTTGCCGACGCGCTCTACGGAGTCTCCATGCGTGACGGTGTATCCGTTCTCGTCTCGCACCGTCCGGGTGACGAGGCCGCCCCGTCCTCCTAGCTGGCCGCCCTCCCGGCCGGGCCGGCTTCAACCGTCGGACCCGTGAGCGGCCGCTCCGACGCTGGGAGCACCATCCGGTTGGGATGCGCGGCGTGACTCGGGGACAATGGGACCCATGACCCAGTCTCAGATCATCATCGCCGTCGTCGTGGTCCTCGCCCTCGTCGTGATCGGGGCGGTAATCGCGTTCGTCCGCTCCCGCCGGTCACGTCCTCAGGTGCCGCCGACGCAGCGGAGCCCCTACCCGGGCCAGGCGGGCGCCGACACGGGGGAACGCTCGACGCTCGGAGTCGGAACCGCCACCCTCGAGCGGCCGGAGGCCGCTGGGACCCGGTTCCAACGGTTGAAGGCTCGGCTCGCTCGTTCCGGGGCCCTGGGCAACTCTCTGCTCGCGATCCTCTCGCGCGGTGACCTCACCGAGGAGGACTGGGAAGAGATCGAGGAGGTCCTGCTCATGGCCGACCTCGGGCTCGATCCCACCACCGAACTCATGGACCACCTGCGCACCCAAGCCAAGGTACTCGGCACGCGCGAGCCCGAGGTGATCCGCGACGTGCTGCGCACGGAGCTGCTCCGGCTCGTGGACCCCGGTATGGACCGCACCCTGCAGATCGAGGCCGTGGTGGGAGATGACGGCGAGAAGCACCCGGCCAGTGTGCTTGTCGTCGGGGTCAACGGTGCGGGAAAAACGACGACGGTCGGCAAGATCGCGCGCGTGCTCGTCGCCGAAGGCCAACAGGTGGTGCTCGGCGCCGCCGACACCTTCCGGGCGGCGGCTGTGGAGCAGCTGTGCACCTGGGGTGAGCGGGTCGGCGTCGAGGTTGTCCGCAGCGAGAAGGAGGGCGCGGATCCGGCGTCCGTCGCCTTCGAGGCCGTACGAGAGGGGAAGGAGACGGGGGCCGACGTCGTCCTCGTCGACACGGCTGGCCGACTCCAGAACAAGGCGCACCTCATGGAGGAACTCGGCAAGATCAAACGCGTCATGGGGCGGACCGCACCCGTGCGCGAGGTGCTGCTCGTCCTGGACGCCACCACCGGGCAGAACGGCATGCGCCAGGCGCAGGTCTTCTCCGAAGCCGTCGAGATCACGGGGATCGTTCTCACGAAGCTCGACGGATCCGCCAAGGGCGGGATCGTCGTGGCCGTCCAGCGTGAGTTGGGCGTTCCCGTGAAGTTCGTGGGACTCGGCGAGGGAGCCGATGACCTCGCACCGTTTGACGCCGAGGGATTCGTCGACGCGATCCTCGCGGGCTAGACGGCGTTGAGCGGACGCGCCCTGCCCGCCTGCGGGCCGCTGCCCACTGCCGCTCGAGCGGGGAAGCCGCCGCGGGCGTGTGCCGCGCGGGACGCAGCGGGCGCGCAATCGAAGCTGGGCGCGCCACCCCGTAGACTAGGGCGAAGATTGCCCGCCCCATCCTGACCAAAGCCGAGGGAGCACACCAGTGTTCAACACCCTGTCCGACCGGATTACCGCGTCCTTCAAGAACCTGAAGGGCAAGGGCCGGCTGACCGACGCCGACATCGAGACGACGATCGGTGAGATCCGGCGCGCACTGCTCGACGCCGACGTCGCCCTGCCGGCCGTGCGGGCATTCACCTCCCAGGTGCGGGAAAAGGCGCGCGGCGCGGAGATTTCGGCGGCGCTGAACCCGGGCCAGCAGATCATCAAGATCGTGAACGAGGAACTCATCGAGATCCTCGGCGGTGAGACCCGCGACCTGAACTTTGCCAAGAGCGGCCCGACCGTCATCATGTTGGCCGGCTTGCAGGGTGCGGGTAAGACGACGCTGGCGGGCAAGCTCGGCACCTGGCTGCGCGAGCAGGGGCACACCCCGATGCTCGTGGCCTCCGACCTGCAGCGTCCGAACGCCGTCACCCAGCTCGAGATTATCGGCGAGCAAGCCGGGGTCCCCGTGTGGGCACCCGAGCCGGGCAATGGCGTCGGCGACCCGGTTGAGGTCGCCCGTTCGGGAATCGAGAAGGCGAAGGCCTCACTGCACGACACGGTGATCGTCGACACCGCGGGCCGTCTCGGCGTGGACGCCGAGATGATGCAGCAGGCCATCGACATCCGCGACGCCGTCCAGCCCGATGAGATCCTCTTCGTGCTGGACGCGATGATCGGCCAGGATGCGGTCCACACCGCGGAGGCGTTCCGCGACGGCGTCGGCTTCACCGGCGTGGTCCTGTCCAAGCTCGACGGTGACGCTCGAGGAGGCGCTGCCCTCTCGGTGCGCACCGTCACCGGGGTGCCGGTGCTGTTCGCCTCCACCGGTGAAAAACTCGGCGACTTTGAGCGCTTCCACGCCGACCGCATGGCCTCGCGCATCCTCGATATGGGGGACATCCTCACCCTGATCGAGCAGGCCGAAAAGGCGTTTGACGCCGACGAGGCCGAGAAGATGGCGCAGAAGCTCGGCAAGGGTGAATTCACCCTGGACGACTTCCTGAACCAGCTCAGCCAACTGCGGCGTATGGGCTCGATGAAGAAGATGCTCGGCATGCTGCCGGGCATGGGCCAGATCCGCGATCAGCTGGAGAACTTCGACGAACGCGAAGTCGACCGCATAGAGGCGATCGTCCGCTCGATGACGCCCGCCGAACGCGCCAACCTGAAGATCTTGAACGGCTCGCGTCGCTCCCGTATCGCCAAGGGGTCGGGCACCACCGTGACCGAGGTTAACGGGCTCGTCGAACGCTTCACCCAGGCGAAGACCATGATGGAATCGATGGCCCGCCAGGGCGGCCCCGGCATGGGGGCGCTCATGCGTCGGGTCAGGTTCACCTGGTAGAC
>JAUNVA010000022.1:0-733 GCA_030537895.1 Bowdeniella nasicola | reverse complement strand
GGGGGGCATGCCCGGGATGGGGAACATGCCCGGCATGGGCAAGAAGTCTCGGGGCCGGCAGGCGCCCAAGCGCAGGCGTGTCAAGGGGAAGTCTGGCAACCCCGCGAAGCGTCGCCAGCAGGAGTTGGAGATGGAGCGCAAGCTCCGCGAGAAGGCCGAGGCGGCGGCCAAGCCGAAGGCGAAGGGCTCCGCATTCGGGCTGGGTTCCCTGGGCAAACAGACGACCGAACAGTTCGAGGTCCCCGAGGGCCTGGAGAAGTTCTTGAAGAAGTAGGACCCATGCTCCCCACCACCCACCTCACGGGCCGGATCGTCCTCAATGACGGCCGCCACATTGACGACGCGTGGGTGGTGGACGGCCGCCTGCGCCTGACCGAACCCGCGAGCGCCGTGCACAGCGAGTTGAGCGGGTGGTTCTATCCCGGCCTCGTGGACGTGCACTGCCACATCGGGCTCGATTCGCAGGGCCCCGCCGACGACGACGCCACGCTCGCCCAGGCGCGCGAGGACCTCGCAGCCGGGACGCTGCTCGTGCGCGACGCCGGCCAGCAGGGGGATACCCGCTGGCTGGATGGGCGCTCTGACGTACCCGTCATCATCCGCGCGGGCCAGCACATCGCGCGCCCGAAGCGCTACCTGCGCCACCTCGCGGTCGAACTCGAAGATCCCGCCGCTCTTCCCGAGGAGTGTGCTCGACAGGCTCGCCGCGGCGACGGCTGGATCAAGATCGTGG
>JAUNVA010000029.1 GCA_030537895.1 Bowdeniella nasicola | reverse complement strand
CCCGTGAGGGTGCTGTTCGTCTGGCGGGCCGTCCTAGGCGCTGCGGGTGTGGCCCTTCGCCGTCGTCACGAGCGTCACGGGGGCGCCCTCCTCGACGGATTCCTTTGTGACGACGACCTTGACGACGTCGGTCCGCGAAGGGACGTCAAACATGACGTCGCGCAGGGTGTCTTCCATGATGGCGCGCAGTCCGCGCGCGCCGGTCCCCTGCGCGATGGCCTTCGCAGCGAGCGCCCGGATTGCGTCGTCGGTGTATTCGAGTTCGACGCCGTCCAGCTCCAGGATCCTCTTGTACTGCTTGGTGAGCGCGTTACGCGGCTCGGTGAGGATCCGCACGAGGGAGTCCTCGTCGAGCTGATCCACGGCCGTGAAGACGGGCAGGCGACCAATGAACTCGGGGATCATCCCGAACTTGTGCAAGTCCTCGGGACGGGCGAGCCGGTAGATATCCGACGCAACGGTCGTGTCTTGCAGGGGGGCTCCAAAGCCGATGCCCCCCTTACCGACGCGCTGGCGGATGATTTCCTCGAGCCCCGCGAAGGCGCCCGCCACGATGAACAGGATGTTCGAGGTATTGATGTGCAGGAACTGCTGATGCGGGTGCTTGCGTCCGCCCTGCGGTGGCACGGCGGCCTCGGTGCCCTCGATGATCTTCAAGAGTGCCTGCTGCACGCCCTCGCCGGACACGTCCCGAGTGATCGACGAGTTCTCTGCCTTGCGGGCGATCTTGTCGATCTCGTCGATGTAGATGATGCCGCGCTCCGCGCGCTGGACGTCATCGCCGGCGGCCTGAATGAGTTTGAGCAGGATATTCTCGACGTCTTCGCCCACGTATCCGGCCTCCGTCAGAGCGGTGGCGTCGGCGATAGCGAAGGGTACGTCGAGCAGGCGGGCGAGCGTCTGGGCGAGGTAGGTCTTTCCCGTTCCCGTGGGACCGATCAGCAAGATATTCGACTTGGCGATCTCGACCTGGTCCTCCCCCTGGCTCGGGGAACGCAGCCGTTTGTAGTGGTTGTAGACCGCGACCGCGAGCGAGCGTTTTGCCTCATCCTGGCCGATGACGTATTCGGACAGGAAGTCGAAGATCTCGCGCGGGGTCGGCAGCGTGCCGGACGAGTCGCTCGTCTCCGTGGTGATGAGCTCGTCTTCGATGATCTCGTTGCACAGCTCGACGCATTCGTCGCAGATGTAGACACCGGGTCCACCGATGAGCTTGCGCACCTGCTTTTGGCTCTTCGAGCAGAAAGAGCACTTGAGGAGATCGGCACCATCGTGCACGGGCACCACGTCCTTTCGGCCTCTATCGTCCCTCAACCATGACACACCGCGCCACCGAGCGGGTTCGGGCACGCCGATGGCGTGCCCGCCCACCGCTAGGCCGGGGTGTCGTCCTTCTTCCGGGAGGTGAGGACCTGGTCGACCAGTCCGTAGTTCAGGGCATCGGTCGCGGTGAGGATCTTGTCGCGCTCGATGTCGACGCCGATCTGTTCCGCGGAGCGATCCGTGTGCTTGGCGAGCGTGTCCTCCAGCCAGGTGCGCATCCGTTCGACCTCATCGGCGATGATCTCGATGTCGGAGGCCTGCCCGTGGGCGCCCTCCATGGCCGGCTGGTGGATGAGGACGCGGGCGTTCGGCAGCGCGAGGCGCTTGCCCGGCGAGCCTGCGGCGAGCAGCACGGCCGCGGCGGAGGCGGCCTGGCCGAGGCACACGGTCTGGATCTGCGGGCGGATGTACTGCATCGTGTCGTAAATGGCGGTCATCGCGGTGAACGATCCGCCCGGCGAGTTGATGTACATCGTGATCAGGCCGTCCGGGTCCTGGGACTCCAGGACGAGCAACTGGGCCATGACGTCGTCGGCGGAGGCGTCATCGACCTGCACGCCAAGGAAGATGATGCGGTCCTCGAAGAGTTTGCCGTAGGGATCCTGACGGCGGTAGCCGTAGGCGGTGCGCTCTTCGAACTGGGGCAAAACGTAGCGGTTCGTGGGCGCGATACCGCTGCGCCCCCCGGGAGCAGCCGGACCGTAAGACGCGTACGTGGGCAGGTTCATGGGTGTCTCCTTCGTTCCGCTGCGCTTACTTGCCGGTCATCCCACCGGAGCCGGTGACGGCGTCCGCGTGTTCGACGACGTGGTCGATAAAGCCGTATTCGAGTGCCTCATCCGCGGTGAACCAGCGGTCGCGGTCGGAGTCCTTGAGGATCTGCTCCACCGACTTACCCGTCTGCGCCGCCGTGATCGACGCGAGCTGGTGCTTCATGTGCAGCATGAGCTGCGCGTTAATGCGGATGTCCGAGGCAGTTCCGCCCACACCGCCGGACGGCTGGTGCATGAGGATGCGCGCGTGCGGGGTGGCGTAGCGCTTGCCCGGCGTTCCCGAGGACAACAGGTGCTGGCCCATGGAGGCCGCGAGGCCCGTGGCGACGGTGGCCACATCCGGCTGCACGTATTTCATCGTGTCGTAGATCGCCATACCCGCGGTGATGGATCCGCCCGGGGAGTTGATGTAGAGGTAGATGTCCTTTTCTGGATCCTCGGCGGCGAGCAGCAGCATCTGCGCGCAGATCGCGTTCGCGTTCTCGTCACGCACCTCGCTACCGAGCCAGATGATGCGTTCCTTCAACAGGCGGTTGTAGATGTGATCATTCAACGCCAGATTGGCGAGGTCACCTTTGCTCAACGTTCCTCCTAGGTGGCGGCGGGCACGACGGGTGCACGATACCGGTTCTTCCGGAAGACTACCGCGCACCCCCGACAAGATGCGCACCGGGCCCGCCCCGTTGCGCGGAGGGCGCTGGCGCTCGGGGGGGGGGGCTCCCACCCGCGCGCGGGCCGGCCGCGTGGCGGCCGGCCCTCTCGGGTGTACGTGTGGTTAGTCCTCGTCCGCGGCGGGCTGTTCGTCGGCCGCATCCGCGTCCTGGGCTGCCTCATCGGCTGGGGCCTCGTCCTCACCTTCCTCGGCGAGCGCGAGGAACTCGGAGAGGTCCACCTCCTCGCCGGCGGTGTCCTTCACGGTGACGTCCTTCAGCGCGTAGATGAGGGACTTGTTGCGGGCGAGCTCGGCCATGAAGATCGGCACCTGGTTCGATTCCATCGCAGAGGAGAGGAACTGGCCGGGATCCATGCCGTACTGGCGGGCGGTCTGCACCATGTAGTCGATGAGCTCGTCCTGGCCGACCTGCACCTCACGCTCTTCGGCGAGTGCGTCAAGCATGAGCTGGTCACGCAGCGCACGCTCGATATCGGGGCGGATCTCCGCGGCGTGCTCCTCGTCCCCTTCCTTGCCCTCCTGGGCCAGGTGCTGGGTAATTTCGGCCTCGACAAGCGCCTCGGGCAGCGGGAAGTCGACGTTCTCGCGCAGGTGCTCCATGAGCTTGTCGCGGGCGGCGAAGGCCTGCTCGGAAGCCTTGTTCTTCGCCACCTGGACCTTGAGGTCCTCGCGCAGTTCGTCGATCGTGTCGAACTCGGAGGCCAGCTCGGCGAACTCGTCGTCGGCCTCGGGCAGGTCACGCTCCTTCACGGAGGTGGCAACGACGGTGCAGTCAGCTTCCTGGCCTTCGTGTTCGCCACCGACCAGGGTGGTGGTGAACGTGGCTTCCTCGCCCGACTTCAGGCCGGTGAGCGCGTCGTCGAGACCCTCGAGCATGGAGCCGGAGCCGATCTCGTAGGAGACACCGGAGACCGATTCGATCTCCTCGCCATCGATGGTGGCGCTCAGGTCGATCACCGCGTAGTCGCCGGACTTGGCGGCCCGGTCAACGCCCACGAGGGAACCAAAGCGCTCGCGCAGGGCGGTGAGCTCGGCCTCAACGTCCTCGTCGGTGATCTCCACCGGGTCGACCTCAACCTCGACGCCGGACAGGTCCGGGAAGGTGATCTCGGGGCGCACGTCCACCTCAGCGGTGAAGGCGAGCTGGCCGCCGAGCGGGCCGGTGGCTGCCGGGATCTCGGTGACGTCCACCTCGGGCTGGCCAAGAACCTTAATGCCGTTGTCCACGATGGCCTCGCGGTAGAGGTTCGGCAGGACCTCATTCACGGCCTGCTCGAGGACAACGCCGCGCCCAACCCGCTGGTCGATGATGCGCTTGGGAGCCTTGCCCTTGCGGAAGCCGGGGATGTTCACCTGGCCGGCGATCTCACGGTAGGCCTTCTCAACGGCCGACTCGATCTCCTCATAGGGGGTCTCGACCGTGATCTTCACACGGGTGGGCTCTAGGTTCTCGACGACGCTCTTCACAGCGGTTGGCTCCAGGGTTGGGGATTCGGACCTCACAGTACAGAGCGGATGACGGGAATCGAACCCGCACCATCTGCTTGGAAGGCAGAGGCTCTAC
>JAUNVA010000021.1 GCA_030537895.1 Bowdeniella nasicola | reverse complement strand
CCCGAGGAGTGTGCTCGACAGGCTCGCCGCGGCGACGGCTGGATCAAGATCGTGGCGGACTGGATCGATCGTTCGATGGGCGCTGACGCCGTCGTCGCCCCCCTCTTCGAACCGGAGATCGTGAAGGACGCGTTCGCCGCGGCACACGAGAACGGTGCGCGCGTCACTGCGCACACGTTTTCGACCGAGGCGATTGGTCCGCTACTCGAGGCGGATATCGACTGCATCGAGCACGGCTCCGGTATGCTCCCCGAACACATCGAAGAGGCCGCCCGGCGGGGCATCCCGGTGACACCCACCCTGATCCAGTCGGAGAACTTCGCCGATTTTGCTGAGGCGGGTGCGGCGAAGTTCCCGGCCTATGCCGAACAGATGCGTTGGCTCTACGAGCGGCGCTTCGAGCTGGTCCGTCGCCTGGTGGGCGCGGGTGTGCAGATCCTCGCGGGCTCCGACGCCGGTGGGACGCTCGAGCACGGCACACTGCCCGATGAGCTCGGGTTGTGGGTGCAGGCGGGCATCGATCCGCTGACGGCGCTCGAACTCGCCACTTGGCGGGCCCGACGCTATCTCGCCTCCGGGCCGGGACACGCAGCGGAACGCGCCGCCAGGACGGGGTTGCGTGAGGGCGCCCCAGCGGACTTCGTCTACTACGCTGAGGACCCCGCCGAGGCGCTTCTCACGGGCCGTCTCGAGCCGACCACCGTGGTGCGCGCCGGCGAAGAGTTCGGGGGCTGACCCCGGGCGTGCCTACTCGGCCCGGTAGAGCAGGCGGCCTCCGCCGATGACGGCCTCGCGCGGCAGGACCCGGGCCAGGGCATCCATGGGGTTTTCGGCGTCCACGAGCACGATGTCGGCAACCGCACCGGGTACGAGGTCGTGGCTCGTGCGCCCCACGGCCCAGGCGGCGTCGCTGGTTGCGAGCCGCACCACGTCCAGCAGGTCCTCGTCCGTGACGATGGAGGAGGCCCTGGCGAACTGCCAGGCGATGCCGAGCGTATCGCCGTCGCCGTAGGGGCTCCACAGGTCGCGGATGCCGTCGGTCCCGAGGGCGAGCGGCACCCCCGCGGTCCGAAGCTCGCCGA
This sequence comes from Bowdeniella nasicola, assembly GCA_030537895.1. Taxonomy (GTDB): domain Bacteria; phylum Actinomycetota; class Actinomycetes; order Actinomycetales; family Actinomycetaceae; genus Bowdeniella; species Bowdeniella nasicola_C. The sequence goes on along the minus strand of JAUNVA010000021.1, from coordinate 32,169 downwards.
GGGGAAGCTGGGGGAGTCGCAGCGGGGCGACCGTCGTCATCGACATTCCGCACTCGCCCATCCGCGCGAGCAGATCGCGGCGCCGGCCCGCGGGAAGCTGCGCGACGGAGAATCCGTGGGCGATCGTGACGCGCCCCTTGAGGCCGAGCGTCTCGACGCGATCGCACAGCAGCTCGATCTGGAAGGCGCCGAGCTCGGCCGGGTCGTGTAGGTGGATGTCGATTCCGACGCCCGTCTCGGCCGCGATGTCGGTGAGCAGGTCGATCTGGCCCACGGGATCCCGGTCGATACCCGCGGGGTCAAGGCCACCGATGTACTCGCAGCGACCCTCGCTGGCGGCGCGCCGCAGGAGCTCGCCGACGCCGTCGCGGCGGAGCACGCCGTCTTGCGGGAAGGCCACGATCTGCGCCTCGATGGCCCCCTCGAATGATGCCACCGCCTCGCGCACGACATCGATTCCGCGTAGGCCCAGTCCGAGATCGACATCCACATGGGTGCGCAGTGCCGTCGTGCCGTGTCGGGCCATTTCTGCGAGCACCCGCCTGGTGATGTCGACACCGGGGATGCCGAGCTCCTCGCGCCGAGCACGCTCGTGGGCGATCCGGCCCTGGGTGCCTGCCTCGCCGGCATAGGACTGCCAGGGCAGGCCCCACCAGGATTTGTCGACGTGGGCGTGCGCGTTGATGAGGCCCGGCAGTGCGAGCATGCCGCGGCCATCCAGGACGCTCTGCTCGTTTCCAGCCGTCGGGTGCGCCTCATCGGTGAGGGGAGTGATGGAGGTGATTCGAGAGCCGCTCAGTTCAATCCTCGAGAGCGCGCCGCCCCAGGGGCGGACATTGGTGAGCGCGGTAAGACGGGGTGGGTGCGCAACGGTGGGCAGCGGGGAGCCGGGCTTGGCAGTATTCATCATCATCGTGGGTGGGGGATTCGGTCTTGTGAGTCTATCAACGGGGTGTTTCTCGAGCGCCCCGGAGACGGGGGACCGCACCGTAGCCCGGAGACCGCCCGCGCAGGATGCGGACCGCGCTCCGCAGGCCGGGGACCGCCCGCGGAAAATGGGGCCGAGCCCCGGAGTCCGGGGGAACTTTCGGCAGCGGGGCATGCGCACCCCTCAGGCGTGCGTCGGGCAATCCCAATCGGCGATGAAATCACCCACCGGCACGTCGTCCAGCACGATGGCGCACTGCGCGTCGCTCAGGGGGAGGGGGGCGCGCCAGAACGGACCGTGCGTCGCGGCCATCCGCATCCGGTCCATGCGTTCCCGAAGCGTGTGCGCAGTGGCCAGAAACGCCTGGTGAGTGAACTGGCTGGGCTCATCACCGGACCACGCCGGGGATGGATCGGAGTGAGCCCCCAAGGCTGGTTCGTCCACGGAGCTGGACCGCGTCACTGCTGACGCTTCGCCCTCGCCGTCGGCCGGCGATTCAAGGAGGCGATGCAGCCCGGAGGTGGTGAGAATCCCGAGGTCGGCGAGTGCGCGCACTCGCCAGGGGAGTGGTGGGGTGCTCATGAACCAGGAACTTGCCGTTTCCGTGACCCCTCCCCGCCCAGCCTCGGCACCAATCTCGTGCAGGTTCGCGTCCACCCACAGACTCTTACCGAGCGCGAGATGGCCGAGGAAGTCTGCCGCACCATCGGGGGCGAGGAGAGCTCCCCAGCGGTCTCCCGTACAGTCCTCGGCGCGCGCTAATACTCGCGACAGGTAGGGGATGGTGCGCACGAGGACCGTGCGGAACTGATAGCCGAAACTCCGACCGCCACTCGCCAGATGACCGATCTCGCGGGCCAGTGCGAAGCGGAGGCCCCCGAACTCACCGCTCCGGGGGCGTGGGGCTTCGAGGAGGTCGGCGTGGAGCACGATAAGGTCGCGGCCAAGGCGTGAGCGGGAACTTGTCAGCTCATCGCCGTGGGAGACCACCACAACCTGCGGGATGCGTGGCAGGCCCAACAGCCCGGCATAGTGGGCGGTCAGCTGTGCGATCTGAGGATATTGACGTGCCGTGACCACCGCTCCTCGAGCCCGCGGTGCATCCGAGGCGATCAGGCGCGAGAAGACGAGCACGGCGGGCAGGACGGCGAGTAGAGCGATTGCCCCAACGACGAGCCGGTGCCCGTCGGCACTGAGCTCACCGACCCGAAGGCGGCCCGCAAGGATCAGCACGATCGAGACGATGGCAAGAACCAGGAGCATCGCGGTTGCGATGCTCGAGACGAGGACGATGCCGCGGTGCCAGCGGTGTCGGACTCGGTGGCGTTCGGCGGTCAGGAGCGAAGCAGGGATCTGAGAGGTCACGGCGGTAGTCCAGTGGGCGGTGAGTGATGGCGTGAGCCCATTGTCTCGCACCGTGATCGTGCTCAACCGTGATCGACACGGAGGCGGGGCGAGAAGCACGGGCGGCGCGACGAGCAGAACATGAAGCGGGGCGAGGGGCGGAGTGAGAATGCGCGCACCGGTGGAGGTGGGGAGCGGCCTGTTACCGGCCTGCGATGCGCAGGTGTGAGGGAGAGCTCAGAGCTTTCGACAATACAGGCTGGCGTGAATACATCGTCCTCTGTATTATCTTGAGAGTGAATGTGACGTCTTCCCATGCCGATGCGGTGACCCGGCTCGGCTTCGCGCTGAGTGACGGAATCCGTACCCGAATTCTGCTGTACCTGTGTGCCGGCCCCGCCTACCCATCCGATCTCGCCGAGCACCTGAACGTGACTCGCCAGGTCATGAGCAATCAGCTTGCGTGCCTGCGCGGTTGCGGGCTCGTGAGCGCGGAGCGCGAGGGGCGCCGCGTTGCTTACGAACTTGCCTCCCCCGACGTCGCCTCGGCTCTCCAGACATTGCTGGAGGCGACGCACGCCATAGATCCCACCTGCTGTGGGTCCGACGCCGAATGCGTTGCCGGTGGGGCACGCACCTGTTCCTGTTGTACGGAGGTGTCCGAATGAATGCTCTGAGTCCCGAGCGGGCTGCGGTGTTGCGACGCCGGATCCGCATGATTGTCGCCGCAACGATCGCCTACAACGTGGTCGAAGCCATCATTGCCTTGGTCGCCGGTCAGATTGCCTCATCCTCCGCCCTGTTCGGTTTCGGGCTCGACTCGAGCGTGGAGGTCCTGTCCGCGGCCGCCGTCGCCTGGCAGTTCTCCGGACCCGAGCCGCAGCGACGCGAGCGGACCGCGATGCGTCTGATCGCCATCTCCTTCTTCGGGTTGGCGGCGATTGTCACCGTGGAGTCGGTGCGCGCGCTGCTCGGCTATGCGGAGGCCGAAACCTCCATGCCGGGCATCATCCTGGCGGCTGTGAGCCTCATCATCATGCCCGTCGTCTCCTATCTCGAGCGCCGTGCCGGGCGCGAATTGGGTTCCGCTTCGGCCGTATCCGACTCTCGCCAGACCCTGATTTGCGCCTACCTGTCGGCGGTGTTGCTCGGCGGCCTCCTCGTCAACGCGGCGTGGGGCTGGTCCTGGGCCGATCCAGTCGCCGCTCTCGTGATTGCAGCGCTCGCGTTCCGCGAGGGCCTCTCGGCCTGGCGTGGAGACGCCTGCTGCGCATCTTCCGGACGGGTGTTCGCTAAGGACGACGAGGACGCCTGCCAGGACGCCTGCTGCGCCGAGAGCCGATAGCCCGCGGGCGGGGCCTGGCTGCGCGACGCTGCGGCGGAGCCGCGCTCTTGGGTGCTGCTCGAGCGCCGCGGCGCACCGCACCATCGTTGGGGTCTTGACACACCCGAGCTTCTGTGGTTCGTTAGTTAAGTAATGAACCGACAAGGTTGGGGGGCTCGCGATGGCTTTCTCGAGAGACACTCCCATCTATTCTCAGATCGCCGACGATATTCGGCGGCAGATCCTGGAGTGTACGGCGCGTGCCGGGGATCGGCTGCTGTCTACCACGGAGTACGCCGCCACCTACCGCATTAATCCGGCGACCGCCGCCAAGGCCTTCAACATCCTGGAGGCGGAAGGCCTGGTCGAGAAGCGCCGAGGCCTCGGGGTCTACGTGACGGAATCGGCGCACGCCGTGCTCCTCGAGCGGCGGCGATCCCGGTTTTACGACGACGTCGTCGTGCCGTGCGTGGCCGAGGGGTACCGCCTCGGGCTCACCATTGACGAGGTACTTGCCGCCGTGGCCCGCGCCGCCGAGCACCTGAGCGAGAAGGACACCACTCATGAATGAGAGCACCGTTGGTCGACCCCTGCGGATTCGCCACCTCACCTACCGCTACCCGGGCGTACGGCGGGACACCCTCGCAGACGTCAGCTTCGACCTGCCGGCCGGGACCGTCACGGGGCTCTTCGGGCGTAACGGCGTCGGGAAGACCACCCTCATGTACCTGGCAGCTGGGCTTGCGCGCCCGAGCGGGGGCACGATCCGGGTGGGGGAGACGGACCCGTTCGCCGATCCCTCCGTGGCTGTCCTCATGAGCGCCGGCCGCTGCCTGGCGGGCACCACGCTGGGGCGGCTAGCTGAGGTGTGGGCGGCTCAGCGGGCAGGCTTCCAGACGGACCTCGCGATGGAGCTCCTGGACCGTTTCGAGGTGGATCCGCGCCGCCGCCCAGGCCAACTCTCCCAGGGGCAGCGCGCCTGCGCCAACCTGGCGTTCGCCCTCGCGAGCCGAGCGCCCCTCACCCTCCTCGACGAGATTCATCTCGGGCTGGACCCCGTCATCCGGCGCAGGATCTACGACACCATCCTCGATGAGTTTCTTGCCAGCGGCGCGACATTCCTCATCGCCAGCCACGCCATCGAGGATGTCGAGCCGCTGATCTCCGCGGCGATCATCATGCGGTCCGGCCGCGTCGTGCGGGCCGGGGACGCCGACGATCTGCGTGCCTCCGTCCCTGGTGCGCGCAGCCTGACAGACGTGATGATTGCACTCGAGACCGAGGAGCCCCAATGATGAACACCACGACCTACCTGCGGCCCCAGGTGCGCATCACCCTCGCGTTTGCGGCCCTTGCGCTGATTCTTACCGCAGGAGCGCTGCTCGGGGGGTTGCGGGAAGGACTGCTCCTGTCCACCAGCTTCGGGGCCCTCCTCGTGGTGGGCTATCTGAGCGACCTGTTGCCCATCGTGTTTGCCGCGATGGCGGTGCTCGACCTCCCGTACGCCCTGCGGTCGGGACAGAGCCGCCCGCGCGCCGTCCGCGCTATGGGGGGCTCACTCGCCCTCCTGATCGCCCTGAACCTCGTCATGGTCGGCCCATGGGTGCTGGGCTCAGTCGAGATTCCCGGGGCGACGGTGGAACGGCCCGACCTGTGGACCGCGATCCAGGAGATCATAGCCGGCCCGATCATCGTCTACGCGGGCGTGGGAATCGTCCTGTTGCTTGCCCTCCGCTTCGGTGTTGGTCCCGCGGTGCTGGCCGCTGTCGCGATGGCGGCGGCGTCGTTCCCCGTGGGGCTTGCCGGGTGGGACGTGACGAGCCTCGTCCCCCTCGTCACGATCACGCCCAACGAACTGGGCAGGCCCGTACCGCCCGTCCTCACTCTTCTTGCCGCGGGCCTGTGGTGGGCCGGTCTCACCTGGGCGGTGCTGACCTTCCAGCCGCGCACCCGGGAGTGAGGGAGCGCCGCGCTGCCCTCGAGACCCGGACGATGCGGACCGGTGCCACTATGGCGCGATTCACCGCATCGGGCGTTCCAGCGAGCTAGCCGCACCCCGCCCTGTCGTGGCACAATGAGCTGCTGTAGCCGATCCGCGTGGCCCCTCTCACTGCGCGTGATCGTGTCCAGGGCGCCTCCCGGGCCTGACACCCACCAGGAGCCGGTATGTGCCCACCCCGATCATGATCAGGAGTTGACCACACCCGTGGCAGTGAAGATTCGTTTGAAGCGCATGGGCAAGATCCATGCGCCGTTCTACCGCGTCGTCGTGATGGACTCGCGTAAGAAGCGCGACGGCCGTTCCATCGAGGAAATCGGCAAGTACCACCCGACCCGCGAGCCCTCCTTCGTCGAGATCGACTCGGAGCGCGTCCAGTACTGGCTCTCGGTGGGCGCCCAGCCGACCGACCAGGTCCGCAAGATCCTGGAGCTGACCGGCGACTGGCAGAAGTTCAAGGGCGAGAAGGACGTCACGCCCACCCTGCGCACCGCCGAGGGCGACGCCGAAGAGGCCGCCCGCGCCGCGATCAAGGCCGCCGAGGACGAGGCCGAGAAGCGCAAGGCCGACGCCGCCGCGAAGAAGGCCGGACGAGGCCCCGGCCGAGGCGGAAGCCGACGCCGAGGCTAGCGAATAGTCATGCTGGCTGACGCACTGGACCACCTGGTTCGAGGCATCGTCGATCACCCGGATGACGTGGATATCTCCACCCGGCGTCAGCGTCGCGGTGAACTCCTCGAAGTTCGCGTGAATCCGGAAGACCTCGGTCGCGTGATCGGTCGCTCCGGCCGGACCGCCAAGGCTCTGCGCGCCGTCATTGGTTCGCTGGCAAAGGAATCCGTCCGGATCGACGTCGTCGACACCGACCGCCGCTAATCGCACCCGCACCCGGCTCACCCACGGTGGGCCGGGTGCGGCATATCCTGGCACTGTCGCCCCGCTGCGCCCCGGTGACGGTGCCTGACTCGCTGACACCCAACTGGCGGCGGATGAGAGTCCGCTGCCGCTGAGTTCACCACCCCGCCTCGCGTCGCTGGCGACTGCCCGCCCAACGCCGCTCAGCGTCGCGAAAGAGAAAGGTCCGCCGTGCGTCTCCTCGTCGCCACCGTCGCCTCCGCCGTGGGCCTGAAGGGCCACGTCCGCCTCAAAGTCCGCACCGACGACCCCGAGGGCCGGTTCACCCCCGGCGCCCGCCTCCTGACCGAGGACGGCACCCTCACCATCGCGGACGTGCGCCGCTCGGGCGCCTCGGTTACCGTCCGTTTCGAGGAGAGCGCCGACCGGAGCGCCGCCGAGGCGCTGCGTGACACCGAACTCTTCATCGAGACTGAGGACGAAGCCGAGGACGGCGAGGAGTTCTTCTACCACGAGCTCATCGGTCTGCCGGTCACGAGCGTGACGGGTGAGGCACTTGGCACCGTGCGGGACGTGCTCGCCCTGCCCGCCCAGGACGTCATCGTCGTCGTCGCTCCCGACGGGGAGGTGCTCGTGCCCTTCGTCGAACAGATCGTGCCGGAGGTGAGCGAGGACGGCGTCGTCGTCGACCCGCCGGGCGGGCTGTTCAACCCTGAGGAAGCCGAGGAAGCCTAGCGCCATGCGGATCGATATCGTCACGATCTTCCCCGACTATTTCGCCCCACTCGACCTCTCCCTCATCGGGAAGGCCCGCGAATCCGAGCTCCTCGACATTCGCGTGCACGACCTGCGCGAGCATGCCACCGACCGACACCGCACCGTCGACGACACGCCAGCCGGGGGAGGAGCCGGCATGGTGATGCGTCCCGACGTGTGGGGCAAAGCGCTCGACCCCCTCCTCGCCGACGGCGCCGCCCACCTCCTCGTTCCCACCCCCTCGGGTGCTCCCCTTACCCAGGACCTCGCTCAGCGCCTCGCCGGTGAGAACCATCTGGTATTCGCCTGCGGACGCTACGAGGGGATCGATGCGCGCGTCGCCGAGCACTACGGCGAGCGGGTGCGCGTGACCGAGTTCTCCATCGGTGACTACGTGCTCAATGGCGGGGAGGTCGCGGCGCTCGTCGCCATCGAGACGATTGGGCGCCTCGTGCCCGGCGTGCTCGGGAATCCGGACTCGCTGATCGAAGAGTCACACGGGACCGATCGCCTCCTCGAATACCCGGTCTATACGCGGCCCACCTCCTGGCGTGGCCGCGACATCCCGCCGGTGCTCCTCGGTGGCGATCACGGCGCCATCCGCGCCTGGCGACGCGCTGCGGCCCTCACGCGCACGGCCGAGCGTCGTCCCGACCTGCTGCGTGAGGCGCCCCTGACGATGGAGGATCGGGTCACTCTTGCCGACGCCGGCTGGGTGGTGCGCCCCGAGCGGGTCGAACGTCTCACCCTGCGACGGGCGCTGAGCACCGATGCGCAAGCCCTCGCTGATCTCGCGGCCCGGACCTTCCCCGACGCGTGCCCGCCCGAACTCGGCCACGCGGCGATCCGCGATTTCATTGAGAACAACCTCAGCGTTGCCGTCTTCCGCTCCGCGCTCGCCGATGACACACGGCCCATCTGGTTGGCCGAAGCCGACGGACGTCCCGTCGGCTACAGTCTCGCGATCCTGGGGCTGCGCCCCGAGGAGGAGGTCGGTGTGCGAGACGTGCGCCACCACCTGCCGAAGGGGCGGGTCGCGGAGATTTCCAAGTTTTATGTTGAGCGGGACTATCGTGCGACCGGACTGGCCCGCGCCCTCATGCGCCGGGTTCTCACCGACATCGCCGCCTTCACTCCTCGCGTCGCCGCCGTGTGGCTTGGGACAAACCGCTCGAACGTGCGGGCCACCCGCTTCTATCGTGCCTGCGGGCTGCGCGTCACGGGCTCGCGCACCTTCGATGTTGGGGGAGAACCCCAAGACGATGTGATCATCACATTCACTAAGTTGGCGCGCCTGCGGCCCGATATGGCAGACTGATCCGGTCATGTGCCTGCGACGCACCTCTGCCATGGGGGAGATGCGATCTCACGCGAGCACACCACATACCCATAAGGCGGCCCCGCCGCCCCGATGTGCGCTGGCGACCTGTGGCGCGAGCGGAAAGAGAAGAACATGCAGACGTTGGACGCAATCGACGCGAAGTCCATGCGGGATGACATCCCCGACTTCCGAGCCGGAGACACCGTGAAGGTGCACGTGAAGGTTGTCGAAGGCAGCCGGTCCCGTATCCAGGTGTTCCAGGGCATCGTTTTGGCCCGCCAGGGTGGCGGCGTGCGTGAGACCTTCACCGTGCGCAAGGTCAGCTTCGGCGTGGGGGTGGAGCGGACCTTCCCCCTGCACGCTCCGACGATCGACCAGATCGAGGTCGTGAGTCGCGGCGCCGTGCGTCGTGCGAAGCTCTACTACCTGCGTGACCGTCACGGCAAGGCTGCGAAGGTCCGCGAAAAGCGGTAGACCAGCACCCCACACTCCTGACCTGCCCGGCGCGTCGCGCCGGGCAGGCCCATATTCTGCGGCACCATCGAAAACGCGGCCGATGAGAAGCCGAATCTCGCCGCGAGCCCGACAGCACTCGGCATTGAGGAAGGATGCATGGCAGACGAGCCCCTGGTGAGGCGCCGTTCCATCACGCCGACGCCGGGTGACGATCTCCCTCCGAGTTTCCCGCCCCGACATCTGCGCCCACGGCCCACCGAACCCCAGGGTTTCGGTGGGTGGCTGAAGGAACTCGTCGTCGTCGTCATCATCGCCCTCTTCCTGTCCTTCATCGTCAAAACGTTCCTCGTGCAGTCCTTCTACATCCCGAGTGAATCGATGGACGACACCCTCGCGATCAATGACCGCATCCTCGTCAACAAGACCATTTCGGCCGAGGACATCAACCGAGGAGACATCGTCGTCTTCAAGGATCCCGGTGGGTGGCTACCCGAACGGATGGAGCAACCCTCGGCGCTGCGTCGTCTTGGTCGGGACACCCTCATCGCGCTGGGAATCCTGCCGGTGGACGCCGGCGAGCACCTCATCAAGCGCGTCATCGGCCTACCGGGAGACCGGGTCTCGTGCTGTTCTGATGACGGAGCCATCGAGATCAACGGCGTCCCGGTGCCTGAGCCGTACCTCAAGCCGGACGTCGAACCCTCCCTCATTGACTTTGACGTCGTCGTCCCGCCGGGACACGTGTGGCTCATGGGAGACAATCGCTCCTCCTCCCTTGACGCCCGTGCCCACATTGGCGAGCCCGGCGGCGGGTTTGTTCCGATGGACGACGTCGTCGGCCGCGCGTTCGTCGTGATCTGGCCCTACGAGCGATGGGGATCGCTGGCGGGCGGGGACGAGTACTTCTCCCATGTGCCCGCGCCCTAGCGACGCCACCCGGGACGTCGAGCTCAACCTGCTGCGCACCGCACGCGCCGTCATCGGTCTTGATGAGGTGGGGCGCGGCGCCCTTGCCGGCCCCGTGAGTGTGGGGGCGGCGATCATCGACGACGCCGTCGGCCCCGCTCCCGCAGGCCTCACCGATTCGAAACTCCTGACCCCTACTCGCCGCTCCGCGCTCGTTGAGCCCGTCCGCGCCTGGGCACGCGCCCACGCCGTCGGGCATGCGAGCCCCGCCGAGATCGACGAGGTGGGCATCATCGCGGCTCTCCGCCTCGCGGCCGTGCGCGCGATGAGGCAGGCCCTTGCGGGAAGTGGTGTGGAGCTGCCGGAGTGCACTGTGCTGCTCGACGGCTCCCACAACTGGCTCACTCGACCCGCCGACCTGCTGACCGAGCAGGACGATGTCGACGCCCTCAAGGTGACGACGCGCGTGAAAGCGGACCGCGACTGCGCCGTCGTGGCCGCTGCCTCGATCCTCGCGAAAGTAGAGCGCGACCGCCTCATGAGTGAGGTGGTGGACCCGGGCTACGGGTTTGCGGAGCACAAGGGCTATGGGTCGGCGGCGCATCGGGACGCTATTGCGCGCCTCGGGCCGGGCGTGTGGCACCGACGCAGCTGGAAGCTGCTCGGGTAGGAGCGAGCAACGCCGCAGTTTTCCCACGGGCGAAACGTGAGCGGTTGAGCCGCGGCGCGGTCGCGAAAGTGGGCATGATAGAGCGGTGAGCGCTGAGGACTTGGAAAACTACGAGACCGACCTCGAACTCGATCTCTACCGCGAGTACCGAGACGTCGTCTCCCTGTTCAGCTACGTCGTGGAAACCGAGCGGCGCTTCTACCTCGCCAACGAGGTGGAGCTACGTCCCCGCTCCGCCGGAGGCGAGGTGTTCTTTGAACTGACCCTCACCGACGCCTGGGTGTGGGACGTCTACCGGGCCGCCCGGTTTGTCTCCAAGGTCTCGATCGTGACCTTCAAGGACGTCAACATCGAAGAGCTCACCAAGCCCGACATGACCCTGTAATCGGGGTGGGCCTCTCGCGTGGTGCGAGATCGGATCCCACTCTCCCCACGCGGCGTCCTCTCCCGCTGAGAGCTTTGCACACGGTTCGCGTTATGCCTCGCGATGCACAGGCGCGCCGGCGCCGCTGCGGTCTGCTCTCCCATCCCCGGTTTCCTGGGGGTGGAGGGAGAGCCCATGGAGTCCACACCACAGTCCGGCCCGCGGCGCAACCAGGTCGTTGGGCGCTACGGCGAGGACACGGCCGTCACCTACCTTGAGAGGCGCGGTTTTCGCATCCTGGAACGCAACTGGAGATGCCGAGACGGGGAGGTCGACATCGTCGCGAGCGACCCGGATGGCACGGTCTGCCTGATCGAAGTGAAGACCCGAACGGGCCGCGCCTTTGGGCACGCCCTGGAAGCCATCACGCCACGCAAGCTCGCCAGGATGCGGACGCTCGCAGGACGCTGGCGAGCCGAGCACGGCGCGGGGCGGGGAGTCCGGCTGGACGTGATCGCCATCGACCTCGCCACCGGGCGCCCCGAGCTCACGCATCTGACCGGGATCGACCAGTGAAGCTCGCCCGCACGGCGTCGGTGGCGCTCACCGGGATTACGGGCCATCTCGTGCACGTGGAGGCGCACCTGTCGGCGCACATCCCGCGGTTCACCCTCGTCGGGCTGCCGGACACGGCGCTGAACGAATCGCGTGACCGGGTGCGCGCCGCCGTCGAATCATGCGGCTTGACCCTGCCACCCCAGCGGATCACTGTGAACCTGCAGCCCGCCTCCCTACCGAAGACCGGCTCCGCGTTCGACCTGGCAATCGCCGTCGCGGTGCTCACCGCGGCGGCACCGGAGCCGAGCCGCGGCACTGTCGCCACCAGGGTGCACCTAGGCGAGCTCGGGCTCGACGGCGAGATCCTCCCGGTGCGCGGGGTGCTGCCCGCGGTCCGGGCCGCCGTCGCTGCCGGATACCCCGACGTCGTTGTGCCGCGCGCCAACCGGGCCGAAGCCGAACTCGTGACCGGCGCGACGGTGCGCGCCTACGGTCATCTCGCCGAGCTTTTGGCCGACCTCGGTTTTCACGTCTGTGCCGAGGCGCGCGGGTCCGGCGCGGGCGGGCCCGAAGTGCACGGTGCACGTGGCACGCACCCATCGACCCGCCCCCAGTGCGATGCGGCCCACAGCGCTCCGTCGCTGAGCCAGTCAGCGCCCCGCGATGGCCTGGGGGACTGGTCCGACGTGAGCGGTCAACAGGAAGCCAAATACGCCTTGGAAGTCGCGGCTGCAGGAGGGCATCACGCGCTCCTGATCGGGCCGCCCGGCACGGGCAAGACGATGCTCGCCTCGCGCCTTCCCGGGATCCTGCCACCGCTCAGCACCGAGGACGCACTCCAGGTGGCGACCGTACGCTCGGTCCTGGGGGAGTTCACCGGGCGCCTGGATCACACGCCGCCGTTCGTCGCACCCCATCACACGGCGTCGCGTGTTGCCCTTGTCGGAGGCGGCTCGGCCATCGCGAGGCCCGGCGCGATCTCACGTGCCCACCTCGGGGTGCTCTTTCTCGATGAGGCTCCGGAGTTTCCGAGCTCGACTCTGCAGGCGCTGCGCCAGCCCCTTGAGCACGGGACGATCACGCTGCACCGCGCGCGCACCGCGACCACCTACCCGGCGCGCTTCCAGCTCGTGCTTGCCGCGAATCCGTGTCCGTGCGGCTACGGATACGGCAAGGGAGAGCGCTGCACGTGCACGCCGCACGCGAAGCGGCGCTACCTTCAGGTACTCTCCGGGCCGCTCCTGGACCGCGTCGATATCCGCACCACGGTCGGTCCGGTGACCTCGACCCGGCTCGACCCGCACGCGGAGTCGAGCGCCCAGGTGGCCGTGCGGGTGCACGCAGCGCGCGAGCGTGCCGCGCGCCGCTGGGCAAACTATCCGTGGTCGACCAACGCCGAAGTGCCCGGGCGAGTGCTGCGCGGTCCCGACTCGTCGATCCCGCCCCGCGTGCACGCAATGCTCGACCGCCAGCTCGCGCTTGGGGCCCTCACCCTGCGGGGCGCGGACCGCATCTTGCGACTCACCCTCACCATCGCCGATCTGGCCGGTAAGTCCGCTCCGGACGCCGCTGACCTCGGTGCGGCCCTTCATCTACGGACGGGAGATCATCATGGTGGCGTGGCATAGCGGAGAGCACCCCGAACGTCTCGCCTACGCGATGTGGTCCGCGATCGCGGAGTCGACCCTGCCTGTCGCTCACACCCTGATCGCGACCTACGGGCCGATCGGAGCGCTAGATCGCGTCGCGTCCTGGGTCGATCGGGGCGCGCCCGGCCCCTATCGGGACGCGCTGGATCGTCTCGCCCCGCGCCTGGCTACGACCTCGATTGAGCGCCTTGTTGACCGCCACCTCGCCTACGGCGGCTTCGTGCTCACCCCGGAGGACGACGCGTGGCCCGAGGGACTCAATGACCTCGGACCCGCCGCACCGCTAGCGCTGTGGGGCCGGGGTGGTGCGGCACTCGGCCCCGTTCCCGAACGGGGCGCCCCCAACGTCGGGCCGGGGAGCGTTGAGAGCCCCACAGCCGGTGGCAGCGGGACCGGGATGATCGCGATGGTCGGGGCGCGGGCCGCAACCGGCTATGGGCTCGATTTCGCGACGACGGCATCAGGCCAGCTCGCCACGATGGGCTACACGGTCGTCTCGGGCGGTGCCTACGGCATCGACGCCGCCGCGCACCGCGGGGCCCTCGCCGCCGCGGGTAGGACAGTGGCGGTGTTGGCCGGCGGCCCGGATCGCCTCTATCCCGCCGGCAATACCGAACTGCTGCACGCGATCGAGGCCGAGGGGATGATCCTGAGTGAGCATCCGCCGGGCCGTCAGCCCGCCCGGTTTCGTTTCTTGCAGCGCAACCGCCTGATCGCTGCGCTCGGGGCGGCGACCGTCGTCGTCCAGGCGGCGTTGCGCTCCGGCGCGCTACACACGGCCCGGCGGGCCGCCGAATTGGGGCGGGGAGTCGGCGCGGTCCCCGGGCCCGTCACCGAACAGATGAGTGCGGGCTGCCACGAGGCGGTGCGTAGCGGGTTCGCGACGCTCGTCACCGATGCGGCGGAGATCGCTGAGTTGGCCAGCGCGATTGGGCAGGTGGATGCGTCGAAACACTCGCACCGGCGCGGTGTGCTCGATGGCCTGGATCCGCTGCAGGCGCGGGTCTACGACGCCCTGCCGGCCTCGGGCAGTGCGGAGCTCGTGACCCTGGCCGACGTGTCGGGGCTGTCGGTGGGCGAGGTCCGTTCGGCGCTCGGCTACCTGCAGCTCGCGGGCCGCGTCGAGGTTCGCGGGGAGCGCTACCGTCGCAGCCGGTGACCTGGGTAGGACTGGGCAGAAAGCTCGCCAGTGCTAATGCGGCACGAATCCGCGAGGCACGCCAGCGTCTGCGAGCCACCCACGCAGGCCTCGGCGCGGGGGCGCGTATGGCTGCACATGCCATGCCACCCTAGAGGTATGTCCGGTGTGCTTGATCGCTACGAGCGCCACCTGCGCCACGAACGCGGGCTGGCGGACGCGACCGTGCGCTCCTACCTCAGTGACGCGCGCTCGATGCTCATCTTCGCCGCGCCCGACGCGCCCACCCAGGCCCTCCTCGAGGAAGCGGGGCCGCGCGACCTCGCCGGCTTTGAGATCACGCTGAGCGTCCTGCGCGGCTGGCTTGCCTCGCTCGCGACGGCCGGTGCCACTCACGCGACGCTCGCCCGCAAGACGTCCTCAATCCGGGGTTGGTGCGCCTGGGCGGAACGTGAGGGCTTCATCGAGACGAACCCCGCCCTGCGTCTCGCCGGCCCGCGCGCCGACAACCGCCTTCCCACCGTCCTCAGCGAAGAAGAGATCGAGCGCCTCCTCGCCCAAGCGGCGGCGGAGGCCGAGGAGGATGATCCCCTCGCCGTACGCAATCTCGCGATTTTCGAACTCATCTACGCTGGGGGGCTTCGGGTTGGAGAGGTCGCCAACCTTCCGATGGATGCGGTCACGGGGGAGCGCGGCGTCATCACCGTGTTCGGTAAGGGGGCGAAGGAACGGGTGGTCCCCATCGGTGCCCCCGCACTGCGGGCGCTCGGACGATGGCTAGAGCACCGGGCCGAACTTGCCGCACCCGGCGAGAGATCCCTATTCGTGGGGGCGCGCGGCGGCCCGCTCGATCCGCGTACCATTCGCGCCGCCCTGCACCGCCTCACCGCCCGGGCCGGGGTGCGCGACGTCGCGCCCCACGCCCTCCGGCACTCGGCCGCCACGCATGTTCTCGACGGCGGCGCCGACCTGCGCAGCGTTCAGGAACTCCTTGGCCACTCTTCACTGTCGACGACGCAGCGCTACACCCACGTCACCCAAGAGCGGCTGCGGGCCGCCTTCACCCAGGCACATCCGCGGGCCTGAGCGAGTCACCCGGCGGGCCGCGGGCCTCACTGCGTGTCAGGCACCAGGCGGTAGCGCAGCGGTCGCAGCAGCGCCAGCGGATCAAGGTAGTGAGCCCGGTGAGCGGACCCCACGCGGGCTCCCCAGTGCAGGCAGGCCTCGCGGCAGTGTCCCGGGTCGAAGGCGCCAAAATCGAGGGTGCCGATGACGTCACCGGTCCGCACGACGCTCCCGCGCACCAGCCGCGCGCGCACCGGCTGGTAGGTGGTGCGTAGCCCCCCGCCGTGAGCCACGGAGACCACGGGGACGGTGGCGACGGTGCCCGCGAAGACCACTCGGCCGGGCCCCGCCGAGCGGATCTCAGCCCCCTCGGCGACGGCGAGATCCACCCCGCGATGGCCTGCACCCCATCGACTGGCCGGGGCCTCAAACGCTCGCAGCACCCTGGCCGGGCTGCCCGTCGGCCATTGGAACGTGCCGCGCGGCTGATCGAGCGGCGGGCGGACACGGAGTGCGAACGGCTCCTCCCGCAGGCTCGCGGTCACGCCACGGTGCGCGGTGGCGTGACCATCCCACCGCACTGACGTCGCCTCGGGGCGCGCCGGCACAGCAGTGAGGATTGCGGCACAGGCGAAAACGAGGAGGAGCAAAAGGCGTGGCAGGGGGTGCAGCGGGCGGCGAGGACCAGTCATCTTTCGAGGGTGGTGGGTGATCGGCCCGAGTGCAGGGGGCTGCCAAGGTGTCTGTGGACCGTGCGCGATCGGCTGACGTGTGGGGAAAACCGCGCAGGGCGCGGGTGCACTGATGGGCGCGGATCGGGTAAAGTCACCCCTGGCAACCTTTGGGTTGACTATCGCGTGCGCGAGATCCCGCGGACGGCATCGGTCCCTTCGGGGCGCCAGCCGCGGCGCGCACTAGGAACGCAGGTCTGGCTCCGCCAGCACCGTACGTTGAAAACCGAACTCCGCGGGAGGGCTCGCCCTGCCCGCGCAATCGCAGGCGCACGCCTGCCGAAAGGATGCGTCATGGCCGTTGTTACCATGCGCCAGCTCCTCGAGTCGGGTGTCCACTTCGGGCACCAGACCCGCCGCTGGAACCCCAAGATGAAGCGCTTCATCCTCACGGAGCGCAACGGAATCTACATTATCGATCTGCAGCAGACGCTCACCGACATCGATAAGGCATACGACTTTGTGAAGGAGACCGTCGCCCACGGCGGCACCATTCTCTTCGTCGGCACCAAGAAGCAGGCCCAGGAGGCCGTTGAGGAGCAGGCCCTGCGCGTCGGTATGCCCTTTGTCAACCAGCGTTGGCTCGGTGGCATGCTCACGAATTTCCAGACCGTGCACAAGCGCCTGCAGCGCCTCAAGGAGCTCGAGGAAGTCGACTTCGATGACGTCGCTGGCTCCGGCTTCACCAAGAAGGAACTGCTCATGCAGTCCCGCGAAAAGGACAAGCTGACCCGCACCCTTGGCGGCATCCGCGACATGGCGAAGGTTCCCTCGGCAGTGTGGATCGTCGACACCAAGAAGGAGCACCTCGCCGTCGCCGAGGCGCGCAAGCTCAACATCCCGGTCGTGGCGATCCTCGACACCAACTGTGATCCGGACGAGGTCGACTACGGGATCCCCGGTAACGACGACGCGATCCGCTCGGTCGCCGTCCTCACCCGCGTCATCGCCGACGCCGCCGCCGAGGGCCTGGTAGCCCGTCACGGTGGTACGACCGGCGAGGAGGGCGAGGAAGCGCTCGCCGAATGGGAGCGCGAGATGCTGCAGGGCGAGCAGAGCGCCCCGTCCGAGGGTGCCGCTCCGGCTGAGAAGGCCGAGCAGGCTGAGGCTCCCGCCGAGCAGGCCGCTCCGGCTGAGAAGGCCGAAGAAACCGTGCCCGCCACCGATGCGACGCCCGAGTCCGCGCCCGCTGGCGCGAGCGACCAGGACGCCGCCACCGAGACCACCGACAAGGCCTAAGGAGAAACCCCATGGCGAAGTACACCGCCGCAGACATCAAGGCGCTGCGTGAAAAGACCGGCGCCGGCATGCTCGACGTGAAGAAGGCCCTCGATGAGGCCGACGGCGATGCCGAGAAGGCTCACGAGATCATCCGCGTGAAGGGCCTGAAGGGCATTGCGAAGCGGGAAGGCCGCTCCACCTCCGAGGGCGTCGTCGCCACCGATATCCGCCCCGGTGAGGGCGGCCAGGTCGGCACGATGGTCGAGATCAACTGCGAGACCGACTTCGTGGCGAAGTCCGGCCCGTTCATCGAGATCGCCGAGAAGGCCGCCGCCTACGCGGCCGAGAACAACGTGACCAGCCCCGAGGGCCTCACGGACGGCGACTTCGGCCAGACCTTCACGGACGCGACCGCCCCGCTGGGTGAGAAGATCGTGATCCGCCGCGTCGCCCGCGTCAGCGGTGAGCACGTCGAGGTCTACCTGCACCGCACCGCCAAGGATCTGCCTCCGCAGGTCGGCGTGCTGATTGCGACCGACGAGAAGGGCGCGGAGGTGGCGCACGACGTCGCCATGCACATCGCCGCCTTCTCCCCGAAGTACCTCTCACGCGAGGATGTCCCCGCCGAGAAGGTCGAGGATGAGCGTCGCATCGCTGAGGAAACCGCGAAGAACGAAGGCAAGCCCGAAAAGGCTCTGCCCAAGATCGTCGAAGGCCGCATGAATGGCTTCTTCAAGGAGAACTGCCTGCTCGATCAGGCATACGCCCGTGACCCGAAGAAGACCGTCGGCCAGATCGTCGAGGCTTCCGGTGGCTCGGTGACGGGCTTCGCCCGCTTCCGCGTCGGCGCCTAACCTGTTGCGGCCCCGCCCCGTAAGATTCGGGGCGGGGCCCACTCATATCGTCCCGCATCGACCCCAAGGATCAGCCATGCCACAGCCCGCCCGCCGCGTCCTGCTCAAACTGTCGGGGGAGGTGTTCGGTGGAGGCAGTGTCGGCCTCGATGCCGACGTCCTCCAATCGATCGCCCGGCAGATCCACGAGGTGTCCGAGGAGGGGATCCAGGTCGCCGTCGTCGTCGGCGGAGGAAATTTCTTCCGCGGTGCGGAACTCTCCGAGCGCGGTTTTGAGCGTGCCCGCGCCGACTACATGGGCATGCTCGGAACCGTCATCAACGCGCTCGCCCTGCAAGATTTCCTGGAGCAGGCCGGCACCGTCACGCGCGTGCAGACCGCGATCGCCATGGGACAGGTCGCCGAGCCCTACATCCCGCTGCGTGCCATCCGCCATATGGAAAAGGGCCGCGTCGTCGTCTTTGGCGCGGGTGCCGGCATGCCCTACTTCTCGACCGACACCGTCTCCGCGCAGCGCGCCCTCGAGACGAAATGCACCGAGGTGCTCGTCGGTAAGAGCGGCGTCGACGGCGTCTATACCGCCGACCCGAACGTGGACCCGAGCGCCACGCGTCTCGAGTTCGTCACCTACCAGGACGCCCTCGCCGCAGGCCTGAAAGTGGTGGACGCCACCGCCTTCTCGCTGTGCATGGACAACGGCCTCGATATGCGGGTCTTTTCCATGGGTGAAGCGGGGAACGTGGCGCGGGCCCTCAGAGGTGAGACAATAGGGACATTGGTGAGCACCGATCCCTCGCGTGCTCCCCGCCCGACCACCGAACCCAAGGAGCAGACGTGATCGACGAGATCATCCTCGAAGCTGAGGAGTCCATGACCAAGGCCGTAGACTTCGCCCGCGAAGAATTCGGCAATATTCGTACCGGACGCGCCAACTCGGCGATGTTCGAGTCGATCCTCGTGGACTACTACGGCGCGGCCACGCCGCTCCAGCAGCTGGCCTCGCTGTCCATTCCCGAGGCGCGCACCGTGCTCATCAATCCCTACGACCGCGGCGCCACCGACGGCATCATCCGTGCCCTGCGCGAATCCGACCTCGGTGTGAACCCGACCGACGACGGCCAGCACATCCGCGTCGCCCTGCCGATCCTCACCGAGGAGAGGCGTAAGGAATATGTGCGGCTCGCCAAGACCAAGGCCGAGGAAGCCCGGATCTCCGTGCGCGGCGCCCGCCGCAAGGGCATGGAAGCCCTGAACCGCCTGAAGAAGGACGGCGAGGTCGGCGAAGACGCAGTCGAGCGCGGCGAGAAGGAACTGGAGTCGGTCACCAAGCGCTACGTCGACACCATCGACGAGCTCCTGGACGCCAAGGAAACCGACCTCCTCGAAATCTAAGTGCCCACGAGCGCCGGTTTTGATGCGGCGTCGAGCCTCGAACGACTGCGGGAGGCTCGACGCCGAGCACAACGTGCACTCGTCGACCCGGCGCCACCCACCCCGGCCGACCCAGCCCCGCCGACCGGTAGGGCGGGGCGTAATCTCCCGCAGGCCATTGGTGTGGGACTCGGCCTTATCGCACTGCTGCTGTTCTCCCTGTATTTCGACATCCGCATCTTTGTAGGCCTGGCCGCCGTGGTGATCGCTGCCGGCGTGTGGGAGGTGGC
Organism: Bowdeniella nasicola; assembly: GCA_030537895.1. Classification (GTDB taxonomy): domain Bacteria; phylum Actinomycetota; class Actinomycetes; order Actinomycetales; family Actinomycetaceae; genus Bowdeniella; species Bowdeniella nasicola_C. The sequence goes on along the minus strand of JAUNVA010000021.1, from coordinate 12,369 downwards.
CCGCGCCGTCACCCTGCGCTCGATTCGCGTGCCGCTCGTCCCGCTGTGGGTGGGCGGCGTGGGGATGATGGTCTCCGCATTTGTGGGGGGCGAGGCGCCCCTGCTCATGGCATTCGCCCTCACCTGCGGGGCAATCGTCATGTGGCGGGTCCTAGAAGACGGGGGGCTGGCCTCGATTCGCGACTCCGCGACTGGCATGTTCATCGCCACCTACCTCCCCTTCCTCGCGTCCTTCGCAATCCTGCTCGCCCGCCGCCCCGACGGGCCGTGGGCGGTCCTCACCTTCGTGGCGGTCGTCGTCGCCAACGACACGGGTGGCTACGCGGCCGGGGTGCTGTATGGCAAGCACCCGATGGCGCCCTCGATCTCGCCGAAGAAATCCTGGGAAGGCTTTGCCGGGTCGCTTCTGCTTGCCGTGGTCGTGGCCGTGGCCATGGCGGTTTTTGCGCTCGATGCCCCGTGGTGGGTGGGAATCGCGCTGGCGGTTGCCGGCGTCGCGGCCTCGACGGTTGGCGACCTCTCGGAGTCCCTCATCAAACGGGACCTCGGGTTGAAAGATATGGGCTCGATCCTGCCCGGCCACGGCGGCATTATGGACCGTCTCGATTCGCTGCTCGTCGCAGCGCCCTTCGTCTACGTCATCGTGGAGCATCTCGCGTGAGCACACCCCACCCCAACCCCACCGACGCCGTCTCCGCCGAGAAACCGAATGGTGCCGAGCAGACGAGCGCCGCACCTGTCGAATCCCTCGACCCGGCCCTTCGCCTTCCGCTCAGCTTCACCGCCGCGCGCCGCGGCAAGGCGCCGCGCCACCTGGCCGACCTCACGCGCGCGGAGCGTCGTGACCTCCTCACAGAGGCCGGCCTGCCGGCCTTTCGGGCCGATCAGATTTCCCAGCACTACTTCGCTCGCCTCACCCGAGAGGGCGCAGACTTTACGAACATCCCGGCCAGCCAGCGCGAGAGGCTTGCCGATCTCCTGCTGCCGGAACTCGTGACCGAGATCCGCTCCATCCGCGCCGACGACGGCGCCACCGTCAAATCGCTGTGGCGCCTGTATGACGGCGTCACGGTCGAGTCGGTGCTCATGGGCTATGAGGACCGCACGACACTCTGCGTCTCCTCCCAGGCAGGCTGCGGTATGGCCTGCCCGTTTTGCGCCACCGGCCAGATGGGCCTCACGCGAAACCTGTCGACCGCAGAAATCATTGAGCAGGTGCGCCTGGCGGCCGTCCGCTCGCGCGACGGCGGGCTCGCTGGGGGCCCGGCGCGGCTGTCGAATATCGTCTTCATGGGGATGGGCGAACCGCTCGCGAACTATCGCGCCGTCCTCGGTGCCGTGCGCCGCCTCACCTCCCCGACGCCCGAAGGCTTCGGCCTTTCTGCGCGCCATGTGACAGTCTCCACCGTGGGGCTGGTTCCCGCGATTACCCGCCTGGCAGGTGAAGGCATCCCTGTGACACTTGCGGTCTCCCTGCACGCGCCCGACGACGAACTGCGCGACAACCTGGTGCCCATCAACTCGCGGCACAAGGTGGGTGAACTCCTTGACGCCGCCCGCGCCTACTTCCGGGCCACCGGCCGGCGTGTGTCCATCGAGTACGCTCTTATCCGCGACATCAACGACCAGCAGTGGCGCGCCCAGCGCCTCGCCGATGAGCTGAACGCCCGCGGCAAGGGGTGGGCCCACGTGAACCCAATCCCACTCAACCCCACGCCCGGCTCGATGTGGACCGCGTCGAGACCGGAGGCGCAGGAGAGTTTCGTCGCTACGCTGCGTCGTGCCGGGATTCGAACGACGGTGCGCGATACTCGAGGTAGCGATATCGATGGGGCCTGCGGCCAGCTCGCCACCGAAGTGTTGGAGGGAAGATAATGTTCACCCGCGAAGGACGCCTGAAAGAAGGCTACGATCCGGACCAGGTTGAAGACTTCTTCGACCGCGCCCGCGAGGCCTACGAATCCGATGCCGGGCATCGGGAGATGACCGACCGCGACGTCCGCTCTGTCGCCTTCGACCAGGTGCGCGGCGGCTACCGGTTCGCCGAAGTCGACGCCGCCCTCGATCGCCTCGAAGCGGCCTTCATCAAACGTCGGCGAGCCGACTTCATCGCCGCCAATGGTCAGGACGCGTGGATGGAGCACGTCGCTGAGCAGGCGACGTCCCTCTACCCGCGCCTGCAGCGCCCCGACGGAGAGAAGTTTGCCGACGCGAAGAAGCGCGGCTACGCCAAGACTGAGGTCGACGAGCTCATGAATAACCTCGTCTCCTATTTCGACGACGGCTACGAGCTCAGCGCCTACCAAATCCGCGAGGTGACGTTTGCCTCGGCACGCGGGGCGAAGGCCTACGCAGAGGACGTCGTCGATGTCTATTTGGATCGCGTCGTCGAAGTACTCTCGGCCGTCGAATAATGCGGGACGCGATACTCCTCGGCTCGACCGGCTCGATTGGCACCCAGGCTCTCGAGGTCTGTGCCCACGAAGGGATTACCGTCGCGGGGCTTGCTGCCGGTGGCGGCAACGTCCGCGTGCTCGCGGAGCAGGCCGCTGCCACCCGCGCACCTGTGCTCGCGATCGCGCGCCCGCAGGCACGCGAGGGCCTCACTGCGGCGCTGAGCGACCTCGGTGCGGGTCGTCGCTTCCCCTTTCCCGAGATCCTCACTGGACCGGAGGCTAGCGCCGAATTAGCCTCCAGGGGCGGCCCCCGTACGACGGTCCTGAACGGCATCACCGGCGCGGTCGGGCTTTCGGCGACCCTCGCCGCCCTGCGCTCGGGGGCGCAGCTCGCACTCGCAAACAAGGAATCCCTTGTGGTCGGTGGCGCTCTCGTGGCCGACGCCATGGTGCGGCCCGGCCAGATTACCCCCGTGGATTCGGAACACTCCGCGATGTTTCAAGCGTTGCGCTCCGGTGTGCACCATCGGGGCCTCACGAGTGCCAACCAGGACGGCGCGAGCGAGGTCGCTCGGCTCGTTCTCACCGCGTCCGGCGGTCCCTTTCGCGGTGCGGACCGCACCGACCTTCAGGGGGTCACCGTTGAGGATGCGCTCGCCCACCCCACGTGGGATATGGGCCCCGTCGTCACGATTAACTCCTCCACGCTCATCAACAAAGCGTTGGAACTCATCGAGGCCGTGCTCCTGTTCGACGTATCCGCCAGCGATATCGACGTCGTGGTGCACCCGCAGTCGATCGTGCATTCGATGGTGACGTTCCGGGACGGTTCCACCATCGCGCAGGCCTCTCCGCCGGATATGCGGCTGCCAATCGCCCTCGCACTGACCGAACCCGAGCGGGTATACCCCGCCCCACGCCTCGACTTCACCGCGGCCCAGTCCTGGACCTTTGAGCCGGTTGATACGGACGTCTTTCCTGCCACGGAGCTCGCCCGTGCGGCCGTGACAGCCTCATCCACACACCCCGCTGTGCTGAACGCGGCGAACGAAGTGTGCGTCGACCGTTTCCTCGCCGGCACCCTGCCCTACCTTGCGATCGTTGATACGGTTGCCGAAGTTCTGGCCGCCCACGAGTGGCCGACGAACCGCGCCCCGAGCCTTGAGGATCTGCGCGATATCGACCAGTGGGCCCGCCAGCAAGCGAGCGAAAGGTGCACGACGTGGCCTATCTGATCGGCATTGCGGCCCTCATCCTTGGCCTGCTGGTCTCGATTGCGCTGCACGAGATTGGGCACATGGTGCCGGCCAAGGCTTTCGGGGTGAAGGTGCCGCAGTACTTTGTGGGCTTCGGACCGACGCTGTGGTCCACGCGGCGGGGTGAGACCGAGTACGGGATCAAGGCCATCCCGCTCGGGGGTTACGTACGCCTCGCGGGTATGTTCCCACCCGAGCCGCAAGCGAGTACTGACGCTCCCGACCATCCCAACCCTGAGATGTCTCGCGAGCCCGTGGACGGCGTCGCGCCGGCTCCGGAGCACACCGCGCACCAGGCGACGTCGGTGCAGGCAGCCACGAGAACCCGCCGTACGCTCGCCGAGCAGGCCCGTTACGAATCCTCTCTCGACCTCGCGCCAGGCGAGCATGATCGAGCACTCTATGCGCTTTCGGTCCCCAAGAAGATCGCGGTCATGGTTGGCGGCCCGCTCATGAACCTGGTCATCGCCTTCGTTCTGTTTGCCGTGATCCTCATGGGATGGGGCCTACCCGCACCGTCGACCACGCTGTCGGATGTACCGGAATGCCGCAGCCAGACGAGCCCGTGCGCCGATCCGAGCCCCGCCTACGAGGCGGGCTTACGCGCGGGAGACACGATCACCGCCTACGGGGGATCGTCGGTGGATACGTGGGAGGATCTCACCGCCGCGATTGCCGCGGGCGGCGGAGCTCCCGCCCGCGTGGACTACGTGTCGCACGGCCACCCGGCCTCTGCCGAGGTCACGCCCGTACGAATCGAGGCGACGGCCGATGCGCCCGAACGTTACGTCATTGGCGTGGTGGCTGGCAGTGAGCGCCGCACCACGGGCGTCGGTACGGTCTTTTCGATCACCGGTACCGCGGTGAAGGAAACGCTCGGTGTCATCGTCAAGCTCCCGATGCGCCTGTACGATGTGGCCGTTTCCACCGTCACCGGTACCCCCCGAGAGGACGGCGTGATGTCGATCGTCGGAGTCGGCCGGGTGGCCGGTGAAGTCGCCTCGACGATGCCGACGACGGACGATCAGGGCCGGGTCATTGACGCCCCGACCTTCGGGGAACGGGCCATGACGATGCTCTCCCTTCTCGCCTCCCTGAACATCGCCCTCTTCGCTTTCAATCTGATTCCCCTGCCGCCGCTGGACGGGGGCCACATCGCGGGGGCCCTGTGGGAGGGGGCTCGTCGTCAGGTGGCGAGGCTTCGGGGGAAGAGCGATCCGGGGCCGGTGGATATGGCCCGACTCTTGCCCCTGACCTATACCGTCTTCTTTGCCCTCATCATCATGACGGTACTGCTCGGCTACGCGGATATCGTCAACCCTGTCACCTTCTAGGCGTGCGCACGCGAGTGGCGGAATCCGCAGGTACCCTAGAGGGCGTGAGTACTCCGATTAGTCTTGGTATCCCGCACGTGAAGGAAGCGCCACCCGTCTTGGCGGAGCGCCGGCCGACCCGCCAGATTCGGGTCGGGTCCGTTCTTGTGGGGGGCGATGCACCCGTATCAGTCCAGTCCATGACGACGACGAAGACCACAGACATTGGCGCGACGCTGCAGCAGATTGCGGAGCTCACCGCCGCGGGGTGTGACATCGTGCGTGTGGCGTGCCCCAGTGCTGACGACGCCGAGGCCCTGCCAATCATCGCCAAACAGTCGACGATCCCCGTGATCGCCGATATCCACTTCCAGCCGAAGTACGTCTTCAAGGCGATCGAGGGTGGCTGCGCGGCGGTGCGCGTCAACCCCGGCAACATTCGCAAATTCGACGACCGAGTGGGGGAGATCGCCGCCTGTGCAAAGGATCATGGCGTCTCCCTGCGGATCGGAGTGAACGCCGGTTCACTTGATCCGCGTCTCCTCAAGAAGTACGGTTCGGCAACCCCGGAGGCACTCGTGGAGTCCGCCGTGTGGGAGGCCTCCCTGTTCGAGGAGCACGATTTCCACGACTTCAAGATCTCTGTGAAGCACCACGACCCGGTCGTGATGGTGCGCGCCTACGAGATGCTCTCCGAGCGGGGGGACTGGCCGCTGCACCTGGGCGTGACCGAGGCGGGTCCCGCCTTCCAGGGGACCGTGAAGTCCTCCGTCGCCTTCGGGGCGCTCCTCTCGCGCGGTATTGGCGACACGATCCGCGTGTCGCTGTCCGCTCCGCCGGTCGAAGAGGTGAAGGTGGGCATCCAGATCCTGCAGTCGTTGAACCTGCGGGAAAAGAAACTGGAGATCGTTTCCTGCCCGTCGTGTGGTCGTGCCCAGGTGGACGTCTACAAGTTGGCCGATGAGGTCACCGAGGGCCTGAAGGACGTGACCTTCCCGCTGCGGGTCGCCGTCATGGGGTGTGTCGTGAACGGCCCCGGCGAGGCACGCGAGGCCGATCTCGGCGTCGCGTCGGGCAACGGCAAGGGCCAGATCTTCGTGAAGGGCGAGGTCATCGCGACCGTGCCCGAATCCGAAATCGTGCCCACCCTGATCGCTGAGGCCCGCCGCGTGGCTGAGCGCCTCGGTATGAAGGAGTCTGAGGGCGACGTCGAGGTGAAGGTGCACTAGCTGTGGCCGCGCGCATCGAGCGGCTCGCCACCGGCAGCGACCTGCTGCCCGCACTGGCGCGCCTTACGAGGCGCGAGCCGCACGCTTCCATCTCGGTGCGCTACCGCGCGGCCCGGCTTGAAGCCGGCCTTCCGGATGGCGGCACCCTGTTCGTACGACGCACCGAGGCGGGCGTCGATGCGGCTCTCTGGCTCGGTTCGAACGTCGTGCCCTGCGGCGCGCACGATGCACTACCCGAATTTGCGAGGATCCTCGCGACTCACGGGCGCCGCTGCACCTCGATACTCGGCCCCGATCACCTGGTCGCAGACCTGTGGCGAATCGTCGCCCCCTTGTGGCCCCGCCCGCGGGAGATCCGTCGGCACCAGCCCCTGTTGGCCGCGACGGGTGAATGCAGCGTCGAACCGAACCCTCGCGTGCGCATTGCCGAGATGGGCGATGCCGATGCGGTAGCGGCCAGTGCGCGGCGGATGTACCGCGAAGAGGTGGGCTACGACCCGCGCCGGTTCGGACTGGCCTATGAGCGACACATGCGCGAGCGCGTAGCGCAGGGGCGCTCCTACGTCATCACCGCGGGCGACAGGGTGGGCGCGAGCGCGCACTTTATCTGCGAGGTGGGCATCCTTGTCGACGACCTCGTCGAACTGCACGGGGTGTGGGTGGACCCGAGGCTACGCGGCCGGGGACTGGCAAGCGGCGCGATGGCGGCCGTGCTTGCCGATGTGCGCCGCCGTTTCGCGCCGCACATCTCCCTGTACGTCAACGCGGACAACGACGCTGCCCTACGCCTCTATGAGCGGACCGGATTCACGCGCGTCGGCCAATTCGCGACCGTCATCATGTAGCGGGCCGCTCTCGCGCGGCACGAGAGCACAGGCGGAGTATCAGGGCCGTGGCCACCACCTGCCTGCTGTGGGGCCGTGAGTTGAGGGTGTTGGGCGCGCGCGACGCAAGGACGCTGTTAACCACGCGCGACGGCGATAGGGTTGGGACGTGATCACGAGACTGTCGACCCTGTTCCTGAGAACCCTGCGCGACGATCCGGCCGAGGCCGACGTCGCCAGCCACAAACTGCTGCTGCGCGCCGGCTATATCCGTCGGGCCGCCCCCGGCATTTACACGTGGCTCCCGCTCGGATTGAAGGTCCTGCGCAAGATCGAGGCGATCGTGCGCGAGGAGATGGACGCCATCAACGGCCAGGAGGTGCATTTTCCCGCCCTGCTGCCTGCGGAGCCGTATCGGCGCACCAACCGCTGGGTCGAATACGGCCCGAATCTCTTTCGGCTCAAGGACCGCCGAGACAACGACTACCTGCTAGCCCCCACCCACGAGGAGATGTTCACCCTTCTCGTGAAGGACCACTTCTCCTCCTACAAGGACCTGCCGGCGATCGTCTACCAGATCCAGACGAAGTACCGCGATGAGGCGCGCCCTCGGGCCGGCCTGATCCGCGGGCGCGAATTCGTGATGAAGGATTCCTACTCCTTCGACGTCGACGACGCTGGGCTTGAGGCCGCCTACGCGAAGCATCGTGACGCCTACGAGCGGGTGTTCACCCGCCTCGGCCTCGATTACGTCATCTGCCAGGCGATGAGTGGCGCCATGGGAGGTTCGGCCTCCGAAGAGTTCCTCTTCCCGACGCCGATCGGAGAGGACACCTTCGTGCGTTCGCCGGGCGGATACACCGCGAATGCGGAGGCGGTGACGACTCCGACGCCCGCGGACCTCGACTTTTCCACCACGCCGGAGCCGAGCCAAGTGCTCACGCCGGACGCGAAGACCATCGCGACGCTCGTGGCCGCGCTCGAGGAGGCGGCGCCGCGCGAGGCGGGCTGGAAGGCAGCCGACACCCTGAAACACGTGGTGCTCACCGCCACCGAGCCGACCGGGGACAAGCGCCTCGTCGTCATCGGCCTGCCGGGCGACCGCGACGTCGACCTGAAGCGGGTGGAGGCCGCCCTCGCCCCCGCCGAGATCGAGACCGCGACCCCGGAGGATCTGGAGGACTATCCCGAGCTCGTGCCCGGCTTCATCGGGACGCGCCACATCGGGCCCCAGGGGCGGCGCGCGGAAGACGGCTCCTCCCTCATCACCTACCTCATGGACGCGCGCGTGCCGCGCGGCTCCGCGTGGGTAACCGGTGGCGATGAGACCAACTACCACACGATCAACGCCGTCTTCGGTCGCGACTTCGAGGTCGATGGGCGCATCGAAGCCGCCGAGATCCGCGCGGGGGATCCCGCACCGGACGGCTCCGGCCCTCTCGAACTGGCGCGCGGGATCGAAATCGGCCACATCTTCCAACTCGGCCGCAAGTATGCGGAGTCGCTGGGCCTCACGGTCCTCGATGAGAACGGGGTAGCGCGCGTCGTCACCATGGGCTCCTACGGGATCGGGGTGTCCCGAATTCTCGCGGCGCTCGCGGAGGAATACCACGACGAGCAGGGGCTCACCTGGCCGATACAGGTGGCGCCCGCTCACGTGCACATCGTCGTCGCGGGCCGCGGCGAGGACAGCGAACAGGCCGCCGAACAGCTGGCCGAGACTCTGACCGCTCACGACGTCGAGGTGATCCTCGATGATCGGCCTAAGGTACGGGCCGGTGTGAAGTTCACTGACGCGGAGCTGCTCGGCGCGCCGATCATCGTGGTGGTGGGGCGGTCACTTGCTGATGGCGTCCTCGAGGTGCGCACCCGCGCGAGCGGCGAGAGGGAAGACGTGCCCGTGGGGGAGGCCGCCGCGACCATTGTCGAGCGCGTCCGTGCCGGCCTCGCTGGCGAGGGTGCCTAGTCCAGCCAGGTGGCGGGCAGCTGCCCGCCGAGCTGTGCGTAGCTGAGCGTGAGGGCGCGCAGCGTCGCGACGAGCGCGCCGCGTTCCTCTTGCGCCACCACGGGAAGGCGCGCGGCGAGCTCCCGGCAGCTGCGCGCGAGGATCTCACTCGGTGCACGGTCTTCCGTGCGCATCACGGCGGGGGGCCGCTCCGCGTCGAGCCCCGCCTCGTAGGGAGCGGTCGTGGCAGCGCGCACCTGCGCCGCGAGTTCCGCCACTGGCGCACCCCGGGCCGCTGCCCCCTCCAGTTGCCAGGCCGTCCAGTGCAGGGTCGTGAGGGTTGACAGATCGCTCGTCCACAGGCCTTCGCCCCATACGGGGGCCTCGGCACCCGTCGCCGCATCGAGGATCGGGGCGGCGGCGCCGGCACGCGCCGCGAGTGCTGGCTCGGCGTTGGCGATCAGCTCATCAAAATCGCTGCGGGCCCGCTGGACGAGGGCGGCGCGCTGCTCGGGGGTATCCGCCTCCTCGAGCGCGGGCGCGGACTCCAGCGCCTGGCAGCGTTCCGCGCTTTCCCCGGGCGGGCACGCCTGCCACACGCCGCCGAGGCTCTCGGCCTGGGCGTCCGCGATGTCAGACAGTGGCTCCGGTGCGGACGTGGCGAGCGAGGAGAGCGCGATCGCGAGATCCTGGCGGGCCACCTCACTGGCACTCGGCGGGGCGGGCGTGGGCGGCGCGGTATCGAATCGCACACCGCAGCCCGCAAGGGCCATGAGGGCGAGGCTTGTGAGCACCGTTAGTCGAGAGCGAGTCACGCAGTGTAGTCTGCCAGATCGCCCTGATACGATAGCGGTCCCGCACAACTACACACGGAGGTCTGGGATGCGCCAGGACGCTGTTCGCCACGAGGTTGCGACCCTCGCGGAGCCGAGGGCCAAGGCCGCAGGACTCTACATCGAAGACATCCAGGTCGCGGATGCGGGACGCAAGTCGCGCGTGCGCGTCGTCGTCGACCTACCCGATGGTCCGGGTGGCGTGGACGCCGACCAGATCGCCGATTTCAGTCGGGAGCTGTCCGCCGCACTCGATGAAAACGACGTCGTACCCGGCAGCTACACGCTCGAGGTGAGTACCCCGGGCCTGTCCCGGCCCCTGACGACGGCCCGCCACTACCGGCGCAACGAAGGACACGACGTCGAGATCCAAACCGGGTCCGACCGCGTGATCGGCACCGTGCTCGGCGCCACTCACGACACCCTGAGCCTGGACGTCGATGGCGAACAGCGGGACTTCCCGCTCGCCACGATCGCCTCGGGCCGCGTCCACCTCAAGTTCTAAGGAGTAGCCGTGGAAATCGATATGTCTGCGCTCAAACTGGTCGCCCACGACCTGGAGGTTCCGCTCGATGTCCTGATCGGTGCCACCGAAGAGGCGCTCCTCACCGCCTACACGCACCTGCCCGAATCAATCCGCGGCGCCCGCGTGACGATCGACGCCTCGAGTGGGCGTGTTCAGGTGTGGGCTCCCGAATACGACGACGAGGGCACGATCATCGGGGAGTTCGAACACGAGCCGGAGGGGTTCGGCCGGGTGGCCGCCCAAACGGCGCGTTCCGTCATCGTGCAGCGGCTGCGCGACGCCGAAGACGAGCAGGTGCTCGGCCAGTACAAGGACAAGGCCGGCCACATCGTTTCCGGTGTCATCGCCCACGACCACCGCACCCGACACATTCACATCGACCTTGGCGACGTCGAGGCGGTCTTGCCGGAACACGAACAGGTGCCCGGCGAAAGCTACCAGCATGGCGAGCGGCTGCGCGCCTACGTGCTCGAGGTGGGGCGCGGGCGCAAGGGGCCGCAGATCATCGTCTCGCGTACGCACCCCGAGTTCGTACGGGCCCTCTTCGCCCACGAGTGCCCCGAAGTCGCCTCCGGGGACGTCGAGATCGCGGCTATCGCGCGGGAGGCGGGCCGGCGTACGAAGATCGCCGTCCGCTCGCGAGTGCCGGGCCTGAACGCGAAGGGCGCCTGCATTGGCCCGATGGGCCAACGGGCCCGCGCCGTGATGAGCGAACTGCGCAACGAGAAGATCGACATTGTCGACTACTCGGAGGACCCGGCCGCGTTCGTGAAGGCGGCGCTTTCACCGGCCAAGGTCGTCTCGGTGACGATCGACGAGGAGGATCGCCGCGCCCGCGTCATCGTCCCCGACTACCAGCTCTCCCTCGCGATCGGCAAGGAGGGGCAAAATGCGCGGTTGGCTCACCGTCTTACCGGCTGGAAACTCGACATCCACTCCGACGCCGAGGACGGTGACACCGCTCACGACTCGACCCCGAACGCGGGCCCCGATGCGGCGGATGAGGCCTGAACGCGCTAGGGTAGAGCCGGTGAACGTGACGATCGCCTGGCGCACCTGTGTTGGGTGTCGACGTCGTTCACCGCGCGATCAGCTCGCGCGGTTCGTGCTCCGAGGGGAGCGAGCATGCTATGACCCGCAACGCTCGGCCCCTGGACGCGGCGCATGGCTGCACCCCGAATGCCGGGATCTCGCCCTGAAACGGGGCGGTTTTTCCCGGGCGTTTCGGACCAGCGTGCGCGACGCCGATCTGATCGAGAACCGCTCGCCATCCGGCGAGCAGACCACCACGGCCACTGTGGCCAAGACCGAAGAAAGCGGGTTGGAAGCCGATGGGCACCCGATGAGTACCCAGCGATGAGCTGCCAGCACAATTAGCGGTCCGTTCCTGCCCGGGAACGGACCCGGACAGGAGAAATGTGGCAAAGTTGCGTGTCCACGAGCTCGCCAAAGAGCTCGGTGTCGACAGCAAGACCGTGCTCGCGAAGTTGAGTGAGCTCGGAGAGTTCGTCAAGAGCGCCTCCTCGACGGTGGAACCCCCCGTGGTCCACCGCGTACGGCAGGCCATGCCAAAGCCGGAACCGAAGGACGAGGACGCGAAGGCCGATCAGGCCGCGAAGCCCACGTCCAGAGCGAAGCCCGGCCCCAAGACCCCCAAGAAGTCGGCAGCCAAGCCGAAGGCTAAGCCAGCGGCGAAGCCTGCACCGGCGTCGGAAGCCGAGGAGAAGCCGCGTCCCGCGACGCCGACTCCGGCGGAGGCCGCACCGAGCCCAGCCGACGTCGCGCCCACCCCCGCCAAGGCCGCACCGAAGCCGAGCGGCCCGAAGCCCGGTGGCCCGAAACCGGGCGCTCCGCGCGACGGTGGCCGCCGCAGCGGCCCGCGTCCCGGCAACAATCCCTTCAGCCCCTCGCAGGGCATGCCTCGGCCCGGGCAAAAGCGGCAGGGTCCGCGCCCGGGGAACAACCCGTTCAGCCCCTCCCAGGGCATGCCCCGGCCTGGCGGCCCGCGACCCGGAGCTCCCCGCCCGGGTGCTCCGCGGCCCGGTGC
>JAUNVA010000020.1 GCA_030537895.1 Bowdeniella nasicola | reverse complement strand
GCTCCTCCTGTAGCCGGGGCTTAGGCGGGGCGCGGAGCCCGGCTAGCCCGTGATTGGGGCGAATCGTGCCCCGGTGAGCTGGGCGAGGTCGGTGGGGGAGAGTTCCACATTCATGCCGCGCCGGCCGGCGGACACGACGACGCTCTCGCGCCCGCGGACGGAGTCATCAATGACGACGTCGAGTGGGGTACGCGATCCCAGGGGCGTGATCCCACCCATGATGTAGCCGGTGGCGCGCTCGGCGTCGGTGGGCTCGGCGAGGCGCGCCTTCTTCTGGCCGACCGCCCGCGCGAGCGCCTTAAGGTTGAGTCGGGCCGAGACCGGGACGAGCGCGAATACGAGTGCGGGGCCTGCGGCGACGACGAGCGATTTCACGACGATCTCGGCGGGCAGCCCCGTCTCACGGACGGCCTCCTCACCGTAGGGCAGGCCATCGGCGTGGTGTTCGTAGTGCCGCAGCACGTAGGGCACGCCGGCCTGATCGAGGGCGCGGGTTGCGGGCGAGATGCTCACGTCCCCACCTTAGGTCGCTTTGCCGGATGGGGCCTGCGCCACGAGGGTCCCCACAAGCTCGATCACCCGGGGGTCTCCAAGGACGGCGAAGTGGCCGGTTGCCGCCACGTGGATCGTGTGCGCTCCCTCAAGTGCGGAGCCGAGGGGCACGTGAGGGTCGAAGGCGGGCGCGATCGAGACGATGCGCGCGTCGCTCGGGTGTGGCGCCTCCGCGGCACTGATCAGTGCGGAACCGGGCGTGAGCGACCGCACCCCGAGCCCGGGCCAAAACAGTGCGGCGTAGCGCGACCCGTGCCACGGCGTCGCGATGGCGACGAGCCTCGCCACGCGCGCCCCCTGGGGCCCCATGAGTACCTGTTTTCCGATGAGTCCGCCTTTGGAGTGGGCGAGGAGCACGACGTCGCGCAGGTCCGTATCCGCGAGCATCGCCTCCACGCGGTGCCGCAGGAGCGGCATGGGGAGGAGTTGGCGGCCGAGCCCGCGCACCGTGTGGACGCGGTGCCCAGCGCGCCTCAAATGGTCGGTGAGGGGCGAGAGATCGGCGGGTGTTTCGTAGATTCCGGGCAGGACGACGACGTCGCGTGGCTCGCCCGGGTCGGCGCCGGGTGCGGGCGGTGCCCAGTCGAGGGCTGTGCCCCGTGGCGTGAGTGGCGCGAGCAGGAGGCGTACCCGGCGGCGTGTGCGCCGCACGCTCGCGCGCAGTCGAGAGCGCGTGAGGTAGCGGTAGTCGGCTGTCCAGTCCCGCCAATGGGGCAGGCTCGAGGCGAGGTCGGCGGCGATCAGGCGGGCGTTGCGCCCCCACGTGCGGACCCGCCGCTGGCCCTCTCGGATGGGCGCGGCTATCGCTCGCCCCGCGCGGCTGTGGGCACCAGCGTGCAGGCCGGCCGTGACGCGGCGCGCCCAGCTCTCGCGCAGGCCGACCGTGACCCGACGCGCCCAGCTCTCGTGCAGGCCGACCGTGACGCGGCGCGCCCAGTGCGACGCCACCGCCGCGAGGCGGGCGAGGCGCCCACCCCCGCCTGGAGCATCTGGCACGGGCTCCTCACTCATCCTCAGCCCGCGCGGCGGCGAGGGAGGGCAACACCTTCGAGATGAGGGAGAACAGCTCGCCGTCGTGGGCGTAGATGACGGAGTGGGCGGCACCGGTGATGATGTGGGGGGTGCGGGCGCCAAGCCGTTTGAGCCACGCGGTGGGCGCGACGTAGTCGAATTCGCCGCGCACAAAGACGACCGGGTCACTCACGTGCGTGAGGCGTTCCCGGATGGGATAGCGCATCATCTCGGGGAGTACGTCCAGGAACCAGGCGAGGCCGCACTGGAGGTAGGCGCGGATGGCGATCAGGCGCAGGCCTCGGGACTCATGCACCGAGGACTGCATGAAGCGCAGGGCCTGCATTGCGACAGACCCCTCGGCGTCGTTCACGGGAGGCCCGACGAGGATTGCGGCGCGCGCGAACCCCGGCCGGCGCGCCAAGATCTCGGTCACGACCTGCGCCCCCATCGAATGACCGAGGATCACGGGGGAGACCACCCCGTGGGCGGTGAGGACCTCATGGACGACGGCGGCGAAGCCTGCGATGGAGAGCGCATCCTTCGGCTGCGGGAGGTTCGCGAAGCCGGGCAGGTCGAGGAGGAAGACGTCGCCGAGCTCAGCGAGATCTTCGGCCAGGTGCGTGAAATAGCGCGAGGACACGCCGATCCCGTGGATCAGTACGAACGTGGGCCGCTCGGGATGTTGGGCGGGCCGTTCGGTGTGATGGCGCCGGTGCGGGATGCCGGGGAAGCGGTCGCCCGGCGTCGTGCCCGGGGCGCTGTAGGCCTTGCGGTAGACACGCACCCACGTCTTGCCACTGCGCACGAGTTCTACTGAGAGGCGATCGAGGGGGTTGTCACGGCCCGCGAGGCTGGGATGCAGATGCAGGGGGCGACGACGACGCAGTAGTCGGCGCCCGCGCGCGTGGGCGCGCTCCAGCAGGGAGTCAGTCATGGTGTTCATCATCCAACCAGGCGTCGACCTCGGCCAGCCAGGTGCGCTTGGAGGCCTCGGAAGCGAGGGAGGCGCGGATCGAGGAGCGCGCGAGGTCCGCGAGCTCGTGATCGCTCAGGTGGTGGTCGCGCCGGGCGATCTCGTACTGGTCGGTGAGGCGGGAGTGGAAGAGCAGGGGATCGTCGGCACCGAGCGCCACCTCGGCACCGGCCTCGATCAGTTGGCGCAGCGGCACGTGCGCGGGTCCGGCGTAGACGCCGAGCGACACGTTCGATGCCGGACACACCTCGAAGGCGATCCCGTCGGAGATGAGGCGTTCGAGTAGGGCCGGGTCCTCACCGGCGCGCACGCCGTGGCCGAGGCGGCGCGGTTTCAAGTGGGCGACCACCTGGCGCACATGGTCGGGCCCGAGGAGTTCTCCCCCGTGCGGCACACCGGGCAGGCCCGCGTGCCGGGCGAGTCGGAAGGCGGGCGCAAAATCGGAGGTGGACCCGGCACGCTCGTCGTTGGAGAGCCCAAACGCGACGACCTCGCCGGGCCCGTGCCCCGCGTACTGGGCGGCGAGGCGCGCGAGTGTGCGGGCGTCCAGGGGGTGGCGGATCCGGGAGGCAGCGACGATAATCGCGACCTCGATGCCGTAGGTAGCGGAGGCCGTCTTTGCCTCGTCGATGATGATCTCGAGGGCGGGGGTGATCCCGCCAACGAATGGCGCGTAGGAGGTCGGGTCGACCTGCAGTTCGAGTCGGCGCGATCCCTCAGCGGCGTCCTCAGCGGCGGCCTGCGAGACGATCGCGCGCATCGCGGCCTCGGAGCGTACGACGGCGCGGGCGGCGTCGTAATGGCGCTGGAATCGGAACCAGCCGCGCTGGTCGGCGGGTACGCGCAGTGGATCGGCGTCGGTCAGGGAGGAGGGCAGCCGCACGCCGATGTCGGAGGCGAGCTTCAGCAGGCTTGAGGGGCGCAGCGACCCGGTGAAATGCAGGTGCAGGTGCGCCTTGGGAAGGAGATTCAGATCGCGCACGCCCCTCATTCTGTCAGAGATCGCGAATGTGGTTGGCTAGTGGTGTGACACCCCATCCACGGGAGATCCGCTCCTACCTGACCGGCGAGTCATCCCACCGTCTACTCGTCGCGGCGCTTAGTGAACTCGGGGCTGAACTCGAGGACGTGAGGGCCCATCTCGTCTACCAGATCTCTCACACCTCGGTGACCTATCAGGCCCGACTCGACGGTAAGCCCGGCTACCTCGTCGCCACGACGCGGCCTCTGCCCGAGCACACGACGACGCACGGTAGGGAGCAGGCGGCGCAGCGTTGGGTGACGGTCGAGAGTGACATCGGCCCCGTCACCGTGTTCGTCTACCCGCACGACCCGTTCCTGCCAGCGCTGGCCTCGCTCCAGGCCGAGGTCCCCACGCCCGCCGACGTGCTCGCCTACCGCCCCACCCGCCGCGCCGTGCTCGACCTGGGGGAGCGAGGCTTCGCAAAGATCGCCGCGCCGCGCGCCACAGCCCAGCTCGCCCGCCGCCACAAACAGCTTTCCGCGGCTGGGCTGCCCGTCCCGCGAGTGCTCGAAGAACACCCCGGCGCCGTCATTATTTCGCGCCTGCAGGGCGCCCGCCTCACCGCGATGGTGCAGGAGGAGGGAGGCGCGAGCACCTACGCGCACGTGAAGGCCCTGCTCGATTCCCTCCCGGCGGCAGTGACGCGCCTGCCGGCGCGCCGCTCCTGGTGTGAACGCATCGAGCGTCATGCGAGGAGCGCCCGCACGGTCCTGCCGGGGCACGCTCAACGCATCGAGCGGATAGCGGCCGCCGTCGCCGAGGACCTGGACGCTGGCCCTCCGGGCCCGATTGTGCCCACCCACGGGGACCTCTACGAGGCAAACGTCCTCACCGAGCAGGGCCGGATTACCGGACTGCTCGATATTGACGGGGTTGGGCCGGGCTACCGGATCGATGACCTCGCCTGCCTGCTCGGGCATCTGTCGGTCATTCCGCTCGCCTCCTACTCCCCGGAGTTTGGGTGGGCCATCACCGAGCTGTGGGCCGAGGCCGCCGCCGACCTCGATCCCGAACGCCTGGCGGTGCGCGCCGGTGGGATCGCGTTGACGCTCGTAGCGGGCGCGATGCGTGATGAGTCGCGGCCGTATGAGGCACGCTATCGCGCGGCCGTGCACCGTCTGCAGATCGCGGAGGCGTGGTCCCGGGGAGCGCCGCCCGCCCGGTGGCTCAGTCCCATGTGAGGATGGGGTCCAGGAAGGACAACCATGCGAAAACCCAGACTTTTGACGACGTTCGTGAGTGTTCTGCTTCTCGCAGCACTCCTACCGCAGGCGTGGCGGATTGCCGCTTCGACCGGGCGCGTTCAGACTCTCGCTGAGGTGCAGGAATCCGGCGAGGAGGTTCCCGACGTCGTCGCCGTGCTCGGCGCCGCGATCTGGGGACCGGATACTCCCTCTCGCTACCTTGCCTACCGGCTTGATACAGCGATCGCCGTCTACCGACCGGGGATGCGCGTCGTCGTCTCCGGGGATGGGCGCGACCCGAACTATTCGGAGACCGCCGTCATGCGGGCCTACCTGCGGGAGCGGGGCGTGCGTGAGGAGGATATCGAGGTCGATGGGCTCGGACTCGACTCCATGTCGACCTGCCGCTACCTCGCCGCTCACGACGTCGACCGGGTGGCCCTCATCTCGCAGACCTATCACCTACCGCGCGCGGTGGCGCTGTGCCGCTCCCTCGATTTGGATGCCACCGGCATCGGGGACGAAGAGGGGCGCATTCACGAGCACACGTGGCGCGGAGGGGTCATTCGTGAGCTTGCCGCCACCTACAAGGCGGCCGCTGAGGCGCTCGCGGCGCAGTTCGTTCGATAGGCCGAACCCGACGCCGGTTGGAATAGTCGGGCCGCGTTCCTCGTTGACCCTCATGACCGCGACTTCGGCAGAAAGGCATGCCATGCGCACGCTCCTCAACATCATTTGGCTCATCTTCGGGGGCCTGTGGCTAGCGCTTGCCTACGTGCTTTTCGGGCTGGTCGCCTGCGTCTTTATCATCACGATCCCCGCGGGCATCGCGTCTTTCAGGATGGCGAGCTACGCCTTTTGGCCATTTGGCCGCACGGTCGTGGCGGATCCGATGGCCGGGTCGATGTCGGCGCTGTCCAATATCATCTGGTTCCTTGTCGCGGGCCTGTGGCTCGCGATTGGGCATGTGACGACGGCGCTCGCGCAGGCCGTGACGATCGTCGGAATCCCGCTCGCGATCGCAAACCTCAAGATGATCCCGGTCACCTGCGTGCCGTTTGGTAAGCGCATCGTGCCCGCCGGTTCAATGCCCGAGGGCTACACGCAACTGGATGCCGTCCGCCTCTAGGCGGGGAGCGGACCCGGTGGGGCGGACGCCGTGGCATCCGCCCCGGGGCCTGGGCTACTCGGTTCCGAGGAGCTTTTGGACGCGGGAGATGCCCTCGACGAGGTCGTCGTCGGACAGCGCGTAGGACAGGCGCACGTGGCCCGGTGAGCCGAACGCCTCGCCCGGCACGAGCGCGACCTCAGCCTTCTTCAAGATGAGGGCCGCGAGCTCGGTTGAGGTCTCGACCCGCTCGCCGTCCACCTCGGTGCCGAGCACGCCCGCCACGGACGGGTAGCAGTAGAACGCGCCATGCGGGGTGGGCACGGTGAAACCACGGACCTTCGAGAGCATCTCCACCATGGTGCGGCGGCGCCGGTCGAAGGCTTCGCGCATCTTCTCCACGGCCGTGAGGTCGCCCGCGACGGCGGCGAGGGCCGCGCGCTGCGCCACGTTGCACACGTTCGAGGTGACGTGCGACTGGAAGGAGGTGGCGGCCTTGATGATGTCCGAGGGGCCCACCATCCAGCCGACGCGCCAACCCGTCATCGCGTACGTCTTGGCGACGCCGTTCAACACGATCGTCTGGTCGGCGAGGTCCGGGACGAGCTTCACGATGGGGGAGAAGGGCACGCCGTCATAGGTGAGGTGTTCGTAGATCTCATCGGTGATGACCCACAGGCCCTTCTCGAGGGCCCATTCGCCAATCGCCGCCGTCTCCTCGGGGGTGTAGACCGAGCCAGTCGGGTTGGACGGGGAACACAGCAGGAGCGCCTTGGTGCGTTCCGTACAGGCGGCGTCGAGCTGCTCCACGCTCACCTTGTAGCTCGTGGCGGCGTCGGTCTCTACGACGACGGCGCGTCCCCCGGCCAGGGCGATTGCCTCGGGGTAGGTCGTCCAGTAGGGGGCGGGCAGCAGGACCTCGTCGCCGTCGCCGATCAGCGCGGCAAAGGCCTGGAAGACGGCCTGCTTGCCGCCGTTGGTGACGAGCACGTCGTCGGGGCTAATCTCGTAGCCCGAGTCGCGTAGCGTCTTTGCGGCGATTGCTTCGCGCAGCGCGGGCAGGCCCTTGGCGGGGGAGTAACGGTGATTGGCCGGATCCTTCGCGGCGGCGCAGGCGGCCTCGACGATGTAGTCCGGCGTCGGGAAGTCGGGTTCGCCCGCACCGAATCCGATGACGGGGCGGCCGGCGGCCTTCAGGGCCTTGGCTTCGGCGTCAACGGCGAGGGTTGCGGACGGGGTGATGGCGGCGAGTCGCGGCGAAAGGCGCGTTGCGGGGTGCGTCATGTCTCCATTGTGGCGTGCTGGAGGGTACGCGCCAGGATTGTCGGTCACATGGTGGGATAGGGGCCACGATGTGGACGGGTGGGCAGGCCTCTCGGGTGGACCGCTGGCGCGCTGACCCGGCTGGGCCAGGCCTGCGCATGCGGCGGTGTCCTGACCCCCCAGGTGGACGCCTTTCGCGCCGCCCTCCTATAGTGGAGGACGCACGTGAGGTATCCAATAGCGAAGCATGCGCGCTTCTAGGGTAGACTCGTGCGAGTGCCCGCTAGGTTGCTAGCGGTTAGGGCAGTGGCGCAATTGGTAGCGCACCGGTCTCCAAAACCGGCGGTTGTGGGTTCGAGTCCCTCCTGCCCTGCAGGGAACAGCTCGCGGATCGGCAGAGCGTTGACGAATCGGTCCTCGCCTTTCGGCCGCGGGGGACCTAATCGATACGACGAACAACGAAGGAGCCAGCGTGAGCCAGCCCGCTAGCGCAGGTGCCAGGAAACCGAGCACCCCAGCGAACCGTGACAACCGCGGCCTCTTCGCTCGCATTGCCCTCTTCTACCGCCAGGTGATCGCGGAACTGCGTAAGGTGGTTCGCCCCACCAAAACCGAGCTGTGGACCTTCTTCACGGTCGTGCTCGTGTTCGTGATCGCGATCATGGCGTTTGTGGGCGTGCTCGATTTCGTTTTCGGCAAATTCGTGCTCGCCATCTACGGACGCTAGTCCACTCCGCATACAGAAAGCAGGTACGTCAGTGGCTGACTCCACCACGCCCGAACCCCTCGAGGGTGACACCCCTAAGGACGGCGAGGCCGCACCCGGCGCCGAGCCGACCGCCGAGGGGCAGACGGCCGCAGCGGAGGATCCGACCCCCTCGGCTGATGGCCAGGATACGGACGCCCAGGGCGCTGCGGAGGATGCGAACGCGCCCGATGAGACTGATGGCACCAAGGCCGAGGCCGCGAAGGACGCTCCCGCACCCGAGGCTCCCAGTGAGGACGACGTCCTGGAGGATCTGCGCCGTACCCTGCGGATGCAGGACGGCTCCTGGTATGCGATCCACACCTACGCCGGCTATGAGCGCAAGGTGAAGGCCAACCTCGAGACCCGCACCGAATACCTGCAGCTCGAGGACATGATCCACGAGATCCAGGTCCCGATGGAAGAGGTCATCGAGATCAAGAACACCAAGCAGAAGAAGGTTTCGCGCGTGCGCATTCCTTCCTACGTGCTGGTGCGCCTCGATGACTACCCGGAGACCTGGGACCGCGTGTGGGACGCCGTGCGTCACACCCCGGGCGTGACCGGGTTCGTGGGCGATGCCTACCACCCGGTGCCCCTCACCCTGGATGAGGTCTTCACGATGATCGCCCCGAGCGTGAAGCAGGCGGCCGCGGCGCAGGCAAAGACTCCCGTCGCGAAGGCCGACGCCGCGCCGATCCTCGTGGATTACGAGGTGGGCGAGGCCGTCACCGTCACCGATGGCCCCTTCGAGACGATGGCCGCCACGATCTCCGAGATCGACCCGGCTACGCAGAAGCTGCAGGTGCTCGTCACCATCTTTGGTCGCGAGACCCCGGTCGAGCTCGGTTTCGATCAGGTCCGCAAGGACTGAACCAGGGCCGAGATCACGCCTTCACGCAGTGCGAAATGGCGGGAATCTCGGCTATAGTTCCCTAGGCTCTTCCGCGCAAACGGAAGGACACCGCCGGTGCCTGCCGGCGGCAACCACAGATAGTTAACAGATAGGACCCGACATGGCTCCCAAGAAGAAGGTCGCTGGTCTGATCAAGCTCCAGATCCAGGCTGGTGCGGCCAACCCCGCCCCGCCGATCGGTCCCGCGCTCGGTCAGCACGGCGTCAACATCATGGAGTTCTGCAAGGCGTACAACGCTGCGACCGAGTCGCAGCGCGGCAACGTCGTGCCGGTGGAGATCACGGTCTACGAGGACCGCTCCTTCACCTTCATCACGAAGACGCCGCCCGCCGCGGAACTCATCAAGAAGGCCGCCGGCCTGAAGAAGGCCTCCGGGCGTCCCAACACGGAGAAGGTCGGCAAGCTGACCCGCGCCCAGGTTGAGGAGATCGCTCAGACCAAGATGGCGGACCTGAACGCCAACGACATCGACGCCGCCGCGAAGATCATCGCCGGCACCGCCCGTTCCATGGGCATCGAGGTCGAGAACTAAACCCCACTCAGTGGCAGGAGCCGCGCAGCTCCGCACCACGACTGCAAGGAGAACAGCAGATGGCAAAGCGCACCAAGAAATACGTGAAGGGGCTGGAGAAGATCCACCCCGGCGAGGTGTACGCGCCGCTTCAGGCCGTGCGCATCGCGAAGGAGACCGCCACCACCAACTTCGACTCCACCGTCGACGTCGCCTTCCGGCTTGGCGTCGATCCCCGTAAGGCCGATCAGATGGTGCGTGGCACCGTCAACCTGCCGCACGGGACCGGCAAGACCGCCCGGGTCCTGGTCTTCGCCGTTGGTGAGCGCGCCCAGCAGGCACTGGACGCCGGCGCCGACGAGGTCGGCGGCGACGAACTGATTGAGAAGGTCTCCAAGGGCTACACGGACTTCGATGCCGCCGTGGCCACCCCGGACATGATGGGCAAGGTCGGCCGGCTCGGCCGCGTGCTCGGCCCCCGCGGCCTCATGCCGAACCCCAAGACCGGCACTGTGACGATGGACGTGGCGAAGGCCGTGTCCGACATCAAGGGCGGTCGCGTGGAGTTCCGCGTGGACAAGCACGCTAACCTGCACTTCATCATCGGCAAGGCCTCCTTCAGTGCCGAGCAGCTGGTGGAGAACTACGCCGCGGTGCTTGACGAGATCCTGCGCCTGAAGCCGGCCTCCTCCAAGGGCCGCTACATCCGCAAGGCCGTCATGTCCACGACGATGGGCCCCGGCATTCCGCTGGACGCCACCAAGACGCGCAACCTCACCTCGGAGGACGCCTCCTAGGGAGGCCAGCCCGCCACGGGCGTGCGTTGGCAACACTTCAGGCGGCCCCACAGCGATGAGCTGTGGGGCCGCCTCGTGCGTCCGGGGGCGGGTGTTCCGCCCGCGTTCCGAACGGTGACCCGCGTTCGCGCTGCGCCGTGCCGGGCGGCGTGCGGGCTCGGCACGGGCCGCGGCCACCGGCAACGGTGAGCGAGGAATCCGCCGGGGCATCCCGCGGTGGGCTGCCCCTGCAGTAGCGTGGGGACATGGTGATGGATCCAGCCCTCAGCGTCGATAAGGCCTCGATTGAGCGGCCGTGTGTGCCGCAGATGCCGCGGCCCGGCATGTGCTCGAGGGTGCTGGTGACCGGCGCCACCGGCTACATCGGTGGGCGCCTGATTCCTGCCCTGCTCGCGGAAGGGCACTCCGTGCGGGCGGCGTCGCGCTCGCTACAGAAGCTCGAGGCATTCGACTGGTCGGACGACGTCGAGAAGGTCGAAGCGGACCTGGACGACGCCGACTCCCTGACCGAGGCGTGCCGCGGCGTGGACGTCGTCCTTTATCTCGTGCACTCGATGGCGGAGGAATCCGACTTTGAGGATATGGAGACTCGCGGGGCCACGAACCTCGCGGCGGCGGCAGACCGGGCGGGGGTGCGCCAGATCGTCTACCTATCGGGCCTGGTACCGGAGCGTGAAGCGCACGCGATGAGCGCGCATATGCGCAGCCGGACGAACGTGGGGCGAGTCCTGCTCGCGGCCCGCACGCCCGCGCTCGTGCTGCGCGCCGGCGTCATTATCGGCTCGGGTTCGGCCCCCTTTGAGATCATTCGGCACCTGACCGAACGCCTCCCCGTCATGCTGGCGCCGCGCTGGATCACGAACCGTATTGAACCCATCGCGGTGTGTGACGCCCTGTACTACCTGACGAAGGCCTGCGGTCTCACCGAGACCGTGAACGACACCCTCGACATCGGGTGCGGTGAGGTCTACGAGTTTGGCCAACTCCTCACCGAGTACGGCCGGGTGCGGGGCCTGCGCCGTGTGGTGCAGACGCTGCCCGTGCCCTTCGTTGAGACGGCCGGTTGGTGGGTGGGGCTCGTGACTCCGATCCCGCGCCGCCTCGCGATCCCGCTCGCCCGCTCCATGAGTGAGGACGCCGTCACCGCGGATCACCGGATCGCCGAGATCATCCCGGATCCACCCGGCGGGTTCATCGGCTATCGGGCTGCGGTCGTGCGCGCGCTTGCGAAGGACCGCGCGGGGATCGTCCCGACCACGTGGTATGACGAGGCCGAAGAATCGGGCGACGACGACGCCGCGACCGCCCTTCCGACCGACCCTCAGTGGTCGGGTGGCGCGGTGTATGTCGATGCGCAGACCCGCGAGACGGATGTTGATGCCGCCACGGTCTGGCAGGTTATCGAAGGGATCGGCGGTCAGCACGGCTGGTACTCGGCTCCCCTCCTGTGGCGCATCCGCGGGTGGATGGACCGCCTCGTTGGTGGTCCGGGCCTGGGAGGGCGGCGCGACCCCCTCCATCTGCGCTTCGGCGACCGCGTGGACTGGTGGCGCGTCGAGGCGATCACGCCGGGCTGCAGCGTGATGCTGCGCGCCCTCATGCGCGTAAACGGGCGCGCCTGGCTGGAACTGGCGGTCGAGGAACGTGCGGGCGGCGGCAGCGTCTACACGCAGCGCGCCATCTACCGTCCCGCGGGGCTTTCGGGGCGCCTGTACTGGTACTCGGTGCTGCCCTTCCATCGGTTTATTTTCCCCGCGATGGCCAAGAACATCACCGACGAGGCCGAGCGCCGCGCCGCCGGGGCAGCGGGAGCGGATCCGACGGACCCGGGCGCGTAGAGGGCGGGTTTCGATGGTGCCCCCACTCGCGGTGCCCGTGCCCCTACACTTGTGACAATGCACAAGCGACGGGAGTGACCGGGGGAGCGCAACGATGACGGCTGCAACGACGAGCTTCGATGTCTTTTCTCTCCACAGAAAACTCATTGAGGACTACAAGTCCTTCACCGAGGGGTCCTTCACGGTTGCCGATCCCCGGATCCGGGATTTCGTCACCGCCACCACCGAGGAGGGCCGCCAATGGCCCGCCCCCTTCCTCCAGCTGAACCCGACGTACGCCCCCGGTGATTCGATCGCTGAGCTGTGTGATGAGGGCGTCCTCGATGCTCGCATCGCCAGCCTCTTCACGGCGAATGGTGAGCCGCTGCGCCTGTATGCCCACCAGTCGGAGGCGATCCGCGCGGCTCACCGCCGCGAGTCCTTCGTCCTCACCACGGGCACGGGGTCTGGCAAGTCGCTCGCCTACATGATCCCGGCGGTCAACACGGTGCTCCGCGAGGGCAGCGGCCAGGGGATTCGGGCGATCATCGTCTACCCGATGAATGCGCTCGCGAACTCCCAGCTCGAGGAGCTCGACAAGTATCTCGGCAGGAGTAACGCGCACGGGGTGACCTACGGCCTGTACACAGGTCAGGAGGACGAGGATGAACGCACACGCATGCGGCAGACCCCGCCGGACATCCTGCTCACCAACCACGTGATGCTCGAATACTTACTGACCCGCCCGGGCGAACGGGACTCCCTCATCGCGGGTGCGAACCTCGCCTACCTCGTGCTCGACGAGCTGCACACCTACCGCGGCCGCCAGGGGGCTGATATCGCGATGCTCGTGCGCCGCGTGAAGCAGGCGACGGGGGCGAGCGAGAACGTCGTGTGTGTCGGGACCTCCGCCACGATGTCCTCCTCCGACGATCCACGCGAAGCGGCCGAATCCGTCGCCGCTGTTGCCGCTAAGCTCTTCGGCACCGACGTCGCACCCGCCCAGGTGATCGGCGAGACCCTCGAGCGGGCCACGGTGGCCGACGACGACGGAAACCACCTGCGCGAATCGGTCGCGGCCTGGGTGGAGCGTGCCGCCGGCAGCCGTGCCGACGAGGTCGAGCTGCTCGCGGATCCGTTCGCGGCCTGGGTGGAATCCACATTTGGCGTGATGCACCACCCAGTGACTGATCGGTTGGTGCGTCAAGAACCCGAGACCCTCGTCAATGCGGCGCAGCGGCTAGCGGACGATACCGGTCTCGATACTGAGGACTGCACTGCCGCGTTGGAAGCGATCCTGCTTGCTGGCACGCAGACCACGAACCCAGCGACCGGTCGGCCCCTGTTCGCTTTCCGCCTGCACCAGTTCATCTCGAAGGGCGCCTCCGTCTACGTGACGTTGGAGAGTGAGGCGAACCGCGAGATCACCCACGACTACGAGGTGATGATCGCGCCGCGGGAGGACTCCACTCGGATGCGCCGGCTCTACCCCCTCGCCTTCTGCCGCGTATGCGGCAAGGAATACCTCATGGCGCAACGTTCCGCCGACGGCACGTTTGTCGCGCGCTCCGAGCTTCGCACGATGAGCGAGGACGACGGCTACCTCTTCATCTCCGCGAGCGACCCCTGGCCGAGCGAACCGGGAGAGGTGATCGATCGCCTGCCCGAATCGATGCTCAATCCACACACGCGTAAGCCGCGCAACCCCGCTCACGTGCCCGCGGCGCTGCGCCTCGACGTCGACGGCACGCAGGCCGACCTGCCCCAGCGGGGCTCGAGCCGAGAGACCGCGGGCGTCGAGGCCGCGTGGATCCCCCGCAAGCTCCGTTTCTGCCTGAGCTGCGGCACCCACTACCACCAGGCACATCTCCAAGAATTCGCTAAGGTCGCGGCACTGAACGTCGAGGGGCGTTCCTCGGCTACCACGGCGCTGTCCCTCGGCATGATCCGCCTGCTGAGGGAAGCCGACGTGCCGCGCGAGGCGGATAAGCTCCTCGCGTTCGTCGACGCCCGCCAGGACGCGGCCCTCCAGGCGGGACACCTCAACGACTTCGTGCTCACGGTCCTGCTCCGGCGCGCCATCTTCCACGCGGCGCGCAACGCAACCGAGCGGTGCCTGCCCGTCGTCGACTTTCATCGCACCCTGGTCCAGGCCCTCAATCTTGACCCCGCGCACTACCGCCTGAACGTGCGCGATGCTCGCCCCGAACGCGTGGACCGCATCTTTGCCAGAGTGCTCGAATACCGAGCGTTCAGCGAGCTGCGCCGCGGATGGCGGGTCACGATGCCGAGCCTGGAGATGAGCGGCTTGGTGGCGATCACCTACGCGGGTCTCGCGGAAGTGGTGCAGCGCGAGGATGCCTGGCGCGCGGCCCCTGAGCCACTCGCGCGCCTGACGCGCGAGGAACGCGAATACCTGGTACGAACTCTGCTTGATGAGATCCGGCGTGCGCTCGCGATCGAGTGCGAAGAACTCAGTGACGGCGCATTCGAAGACTTGAAACGACAGTCGAGCGACGCCCTCATGCCGCTGTGGGCCCTCGACGATGCCGCGCGCCTGCGGCCGGGCTACGCCGTCGTGGGATCCGCGAGCGGCTTCTCGCGATACGAGGAAACGATCGGGCTGTCCTACCGCTCCCAGTTCGGCCGATGGTTGAGGCGCGAGCTCGTCCCCGAAGGCGAGACACTCGAGGAGAATGACTTCGACGCCGCAATGGAGGCGCTCCTCACGATCCTGACCGACGCGGGGCTGCTCACCAGGACCCACGACAGTGGGCGCACAAAGTACCGCATCAACCGCTCGATTCTCGAGATCACGGTGAGTGAGAATCCCGGCGCGCCGGCCGATCCGGTGCGGCGCACCGTCGCCATCGACTCGCCTCCGGTCGTCTCGTCCTACTACCAGCATCTCTATCAAAACGAGGACACCCGCCTGGCAGGCACCTACGCCCGGGAACATACGGCGCAGGTGGCACCCGAGGACCGCGCCGAGCGGGAGAACGATTTCCGGGAGGGGCGCCTGCCGCTGCTCTACTGTTCACCCACGATGGAGCTCGGCGTGGACATCTCCTCCCTGAACGCCGTCCTCATGCGCAACGTTCCGCCGACGCCCGCGAACTACGTGCAGCGCTCAGGCCGGGCGGGACGGTCGGGCCAGGCGGCGCTCGTTGTCACCTACTGCGCGTCCGGCAACGCCCATGACGCCTACTATTTCGAGCGCCCCGGAGAGATGGTCTCCGGGCGGGTCGTCCCGCCACGGCTCGACCTGACGAGCGAGGCGCTGCTCACCTCCCACGTGCACGCCGTCTGGCTCGCGGAAACGGGGGTGGGGTTTGGCGCCACCCTCGGCGACCTCGTCGATGGTGGTGGGCCCGAGTGGCCGCTCAAGAAGGCCATTCGTGCCGAGCTCACCCATCCCGGCGTCGCGCAGCGGACCCGCGAGGCGTGCGAACAGATGCTCGCCCCGCTTCGGGCCGAGCTCGCGGACTCCTCGTGGTGGAGTGAGCGCTGGCTGGAGGCCACGATTGACGGCGCGGTCGACAGCCTCGACCGGGCGCTGGAGCGGTGGCGCCACCTCGTGAACGTGTGCACCAGTCAACGCGAGGAGGCCCACGCGCTCACGAGCGATTTCCGGCTTCCCCAGGCCGAGCGCGACGGCGCGAACGAACGCTACCAGCAAGCCGGGCGGCAGCTCGAGCTCCTCTTCAATTCGCGTCACAACCCGAACGCCTTCTCGGACTTCTACCCCTACCGCTACCTCGCGTCCGAGGGATTTCTGCCGGGCTACGCCTTCCCGCGCCTGCCCCTCGCGGCCTACATCCCCGGCCAGCGCGGTGCGGGGCGTCGCAACCGGCACGGCACTTGGATCCAGCGCCCGCGTTTCCTCGCGCTGCGGGAGTTCGGTCCGCACGCCTTCATCTACCACGAGGGCGCCCGCTATTCGGTGGAGCGCACGAACCTGCCCGCGGGTTCCAGCACCCCGGGCCAGCACAATTCAATCCTGCGCGACCTCGCCCGGTGCGAGCAGTGCGGTTACGACAACCTCGTCAGTCCGGACGTGTCGGTGTGTGCCTACTGCGACGCCCCGCTCGCCTCACCCCTCAAGCGGGCCATGCAGATGCAGCTGGTCGTCACGCGCCGCCGGGATCGAATCGGCACCAATGAGGAGGAGCGGCAGCGCGCGGGGTTCGAGACCCTCACCTCCTACCGCTTCATTGGACGCCACCCGGGGGATCCCGGCTACCTCAGCGCGCGCCTCATCGGCGGGGACGGGTATGCCGTGGACGACGGCGGTCCGCTCACCATCGACTACGGGGATTCGGCCCAGATCCGCTCGATTAACATCGGGCTGCGCCGGCGGGCCCGCAAGGACCAGCACGGCTTCTTCCTCGACCTCGACACCGGCCAGTGGCTCTCCGAGAAGAAGGTCGAGGCGCGCCGCGAAGAAAACCCGGAGGACGCCCGCTCGATCCCGCGGGTGATCCCCTACGTGGAGGACCACCTCAGTACGGCGATCCTCACGTGGCGCCAGCGTGCCAGCGACACCCGCGCGGTGAGCGTGCAGACGGCACTGGAGCGGGGCATCGAGCTGGCCTTCCAGCTCGAAGAAAATGAGCTCGACTCCACGCTCCTGCCGAACGAGGCCGGGCCCACCCGGATTATGTTCACCGAGGCGGCCGAGGGCGGGGCCGGCGTGCTGCGTCGAATCGCGACGACCCCGGATGCCCTGCCGCGTGCGGCACGCGAGGCGCTGCGCCTCATCCACGTGGATCCCGATACCGGTGAGGATATGGGCGGTGCCTGCACCCGGGCCTGCTACCGGTGCCTGCTCGCCTTCTACAACCAGAGCATCCACGAGGAACTCGACCGCGCCCAGGCCCGCGACGTACTGATGCGGATCGCGCGCGGCACCGTGGCGGGCGAGGATGGACCGGCCGACGGCGGCTCGAACGGACCGGCCGAGGGCGACTCGGGCGGCCCCGACCCCCGTCCGGGAACGGACGGCGGCGAGAACGCCAGTAGCCGCCATGCCCCGGCGGACCCGGAAGCGGAGAGCCGCCCCGCATCCGAGCAGAGCGGGGCCGAGCTCCTGCTGCACTACCTCGAGGAGAAGGGTCTCAACAGCCCGGACGGGACGGAGCAGGCCATCGCGGGGATCACCGTCGACCTGGTCTACGGTTCGCAGCACCTCGCCCTCGCGGTCGGACGCGAGTTCAGCGTCACCGAGCAGCAGGTGCTCGCCTTCTCCGGTTGGCGCGCGCTCAGCGTGGCGGGCACCCCCGAGGAGATCGTCCGCGCCCACCCCGACGTCTTTGGGAGCCTCGGTGCCTAGCCGGCAGGGGCGCACAGGCGATTACTCGTTTGAGAGGATGAGCGCATGACGACGTATTCGCCGGGTGCCCTCGTGGCCGCGCGCGGCCGCGAATGGGTGGTCGAACCGGAGTCCAGCGAGGATTTCCTCGTCCTGCGTCCGCTCGCGGGGGCGGGCCTGGATCGGGCAGGGATTTTCCCGGCGCTGGAGGAGGTCACCAGCGCGGCATTCCCACCGCCCTCGGAGCACGATCTGGGTAATCACCGCTCCATCGCGCTGCTGCGCGACGCCCTGCGGATCGGGTTCCGCCACACGGGCGGCCCGCTGCGCTCGCTCGCCGGCCTGGCGGTCACGCCGCGGCCCTACCAGTACGTCCCCCTGCTCGTCGCACTGCGCCACGACGTCGTGCGGCTCCTGATCGCCGACGACGTCGGCATCGGTAAGACCATCGAGTCGGGCCTGATTGCCGCCGAACTCCTCGCCGAGGGGGCCATCTCGCGTCTGTCGGTTCTCTGCCCTCCGGCGCTCGCGGAGCAGTGGCAGGCCGAACTTGCCGAAAAGTTCGGGATCGAAGCCGAGCTCGTGCTCTCCTCGACGGTGCGCAAACTCCAGCGCTCCGTCGGCTACGACGAGTCCCTCTTTCGCCACTACCCCTTCACCATCGTCTCCACGGACTTCATCAAGGACGCCTCGCGCCGCGACGAGTTCGTGGCGCAGGCGCCCGAACTGGTCATCATCGACGAGGCCCACACCTGTGTGGGAGGCGATGGGACGGCGACGAGTAAGCGCGGCCGCTCGAAGGCCGCGAGCGAACGCTACCGGCTCGTCAAGGCGCTCGCCGCCGATCCCAACCGGCACCTCATCTGCGCCACGGCGACGCCGCATTCGGGCGACGACGACTCCTTCAACAACCTCATCGGCCTGCTCGAGCCGAGTCTTCCCGAGCTCGACCTCTCCCAGCGGGAGGGGCGCCAGCGCCTCGCCGACTACATGGTGCAGCGCCGCCGCGGCGACATCCGCCATTTCCTTGACGCGGAGACCTCCTTCCCGACGGACCGGCTCACCCGGGACGTGTCCTACCGGATGACGCCTCCCATGCGAGACCTCTTTGACGAGGCAGTCGCTTTCGCGCGCGGGCAGCTCGGCATCCCCGCCGAGGGCGTTGCGGGAGATGAGCCCGTGAGCGAGCACCTCGTCTCCCAGGTGAAGAGCCGCGGGCTGCGCTGGTGGTCGGCGCTCGCTTTGCTGCGCTGCGTTGCCTCCTCCCCGGCGGCCGCCACGGCGGCCCTGCGCACCCGTGTCGCGGGCATGGGGGAGGACGGGCAGGCCGAGGCAGTGACGGCGGATCGTCCCCGCGTCTACGACGTGAGCGACCTCGAACATGCCGACGACGTCCTGCCCTCGGCCGTCCCGACGGACGCGGACGAACGCGAACGCGCCTACCTCGCGAACCTCGCCGACCGGTTCGAGGCCCTCGCGCGCGAGGAGGACGCGAAACTCGCCACGCTCGTGCGCGAGGTGCGCTCCCTGCACAAGAAGAAGTCCCAGCCGATCGTCTTTTGCCGCTACATGGCGACGGCCCACTACGTGGCGCAGGCGCTCGCCGAGGCGCTGCCGCGCGTCACGGTCGAGGTGGTGACGGGCGAGCTACCACCGAGCGACCGTGCCGAGCGGGTCGCCACCATGGTGCGAGAGTCGGGCACGAAAAACCGCGTCCTCGTTGCCACGGACTGCCTTGCCGAGGGGATCAACCTTCAGGAGGGCTTCCAGGCGGTTGTGCACTACGACCTTGCGTGGACCCCCACCCGCCACGAACAGCGTGAGGGGCGCGTCGACCGGTTTGGCCAGACGGCGAGCGAGGTGCGGTCGGTCTCGATCTTCGGGGAGGACAACGGGATCGACGGCATCGTGATGGAGGTGCTCATCCAGAAGCACCGCGAGATCCGTAAGACCCTCGGGGTGGCTGTGCCCGTGCCGGACGGCGCGAGCGAGCGGGTCCTGGAGGCCATGCTCGAGGGGCAGCTCCTGCGGGGCGCAGACGCGCAGGAGACACTCGACGACGAGCTATTCGCGAGTGTCGCGACACCCTACTGGGAGTCGCTCCAGAAGGCGGAGCGGCGCTCCCAAACCTTCTACGCCCAAGCGTCGGTACGGGCCGAGGAGATCGCTCCGCTGATCGACTCGGCCGTGAACCGGGCGGGCTCGCCGGGCGACGTCGCCGCCTTCGTGATCGCGGCCCTCAAAGAAACGGGCGCGGCCGTGAGTGTGCGCGATGAGGACGGCGCCACGACCGTCGAGGTGGATAGCGCCGAACTCCCGGTGGGCTTGCGTGAGGCGCTCGGGGCCGGATCCGCCGAGCGGCTACGCTTCACGTCGGCGGCGCCGGCTCCACGCGGTTACGCCTCCCTGGTCCGGACCGATCCGCGGGTGGCGGGCCTCGCCCGCTACGTGCTCGATACCGCCCTCATGCCGCCGGGCGAGGGCGAGCGTCTGGCCTCGCGGGCCGCCGTCGTGAAGACGGCGGACGTCACCGAGCCGACAATCGCGCTGCTCGCGCGCTTCCGCATGGCGGTGGAGCTGCCCACCACCGACCCGGACAACCCCGAGCGGCAGATCGCCGAGGAGGCCCGCGTGCTCGCGTTCACCGGCCTACCGAGCGAGCCCGCATGGCTGGACGACGAGCAGGCCGCGGCGCTCCTAGCGGCCCGGCCGAGCGGCAACGTCGCGGGCGCCGAGGACCTCATGGCGACGATCACCGGGGCCATCGCGAGCCACGCCGACGCGATGCTGAATGAGCACGCCCGGCAGATCGCCGAGGAGCTGCGCGCCGAACATGCGCGAGTGCGCCGGGTCGCCCGCGGTTCCGGCCTTGCCGGGCGTACCCGGGTGCGCGAGATTTCGGTGGAACCGAAGCTCCCGCCGGACATCCTCGGTATCGTGTTCTACCTTCCAGGAGAACCCTCATGACGACGATTCACGTGGTGGGCGACGTCCTGCCGGGCCACTTCCTCACCTCGCTTGCCGCAGGCCAGCTCGGCGCAGCGGATACCCACCGCCCGGCCTCCTACGACTTCCCGGGCGGGCTGTCGATCAACAACATCGCGGAGGCCTCCTGGCGTTTCCTGCAGGCATCGTGGCGGGAGTTCCACACCGCCCAGGGACGCACCCCCGGGGGAATGGAAGCGGAGAGCACGTCCCCTGCGGTGCTCGCCTGGGTGGAGCGCCTGTGCTACGAGCTCGGCTACGGGGTGCTCAAGGACACGGGCGGGGGACTCGTGGCTGGCGACGCCACCTACCCGATCTCCCACCGCGGAGCCCACACCCCGGTGCACGTGGTCGGACCGGGCGTCGACCTGGACCGCGCCGGTGACTCCGCGGGCCTCGAGCGGGCGCCACAGTCGATGATGCAGGAGTACCTGAACCGGAGCGAGACCGACCTGTGGGCGCTGCTCACGAACGGCCGCACGCTCCGCCTTCTGCGTGACTCGATGGCGCTCGCGGGCGCCTCCTATCTCGAGGTCGACCTCGCCGAGATGTTCGAGACCGAACAGTTCTCCGATTTCCTCCTCGTCTTTCGCCTGCTGCATGAATCACGCCTGCGGCCCCAGGTCGGCGCCGCGGGCGAGCCAAACCCCGAGCTGTGCCACCTGGAGCGGTGGCGGCAGTCCGCCATCGACGTGGGAATGCGCGCGATGGGTGATCTGCGCGTCGGGGTGGAGCAGGCCATCGAGGCCCTAGGCTCGGGCTTCCTCACCGATCCGCGGGTTGCCGACGCGCTGCGCACCGGTGAGCTCGGCCTCGAGGATTTTCAGCACGAGCTGCTCCGCCTCGTCTACCGGATGCTTTTCGTTTTCGTCGCGGAGGAGCGGGGCCTCCTGCTCGATCCGGAGGCTCCCGAACAGGCCCGGGAGCGCTACGAGGAATTCTATTCGGCGAAGCGGCTGCGCATCATGGCTCGGCGCCGGGTGGGATCGGCCGCCTATTCGGATCTGTACGCCGCCTACCGGCTCGTATGGGAGAGCCTCGGCGCCTCCGGCCTGCCGGAACTCGGCGTGCCCGCACTCGGCGGGCTCTTCGAGCCGTTCGGCCCGGAGCGCGATCCGGCCTACACCTGGGAGCTTCCGAACGATGCCTTCCTGAGTGCGGTGCGCCACCTCGCGTGGATCGGCACGGGCTCGCGCGTGGAGGCCGTGAACTACCGCAACCTCGGGGCCGAGGAACTCGGGGGAGTCTACGAGGGGCTCCTGGAACTTCACCCGGCCGTGGATTGGCGTCACGCCCGATTCACGCTCGAGCAGGCGGCGGGCAATGCCCGCAAGACGACGGGCTCCTACTACACGCCCTCGACGCTCGTCTCCCAACTGCTCGACACCGCGCTCGACCCGGTGCTCGACCGAGCCGTCGCGCAGGCCCGCGACGGCGCGAGCGCCGAGCGCGCGTTGCTCGATCTCACCATCTGCGACCCGGCCTGTGGGTCGGGCCATTTCCTCGTGGCGGCGGCCCGGCGCATCGCCCGGCGCGTCGCGGCGCTGCGGCAGGGCGACGACGAGCCCACACCCGGCCAGGTGCGCGCGGCGCTGCGCGACGTGGTCTCGCGCTGCCTGTACGGGGTCGACATCAACCCGCTGGCCGCCGAGCTCGCGAAGGTCTCCCTCTGGCTGGAGGCCATGGAACCGGGCAAGCCGCTGACGTTCTTGGACTCCCACATCCGGGTGGGGAACTCCCTGTTGGGGATCACCCCCGACCTGGTGACCTCTCCCATTCCCGACGCCGCCTATCGGGCGTGGGACGGCGACGATAAGGCCCTCGTGAGGCTCTTGAAAAAACGCAACAAGTCCGAGGCCGAACTGGCCGCCCGGGAAGACGAACACGAGGGCCTGTTCGCGCTTGGGGACGCGGCGAGCATCCAGCGGGCGCCCGACCCGGCGATCCGACGGACAAGTATCCCCGAGACCCTGGACGAGGTGCACGCCGAGCGGCGCCGCTGGCGCGAAGCGCGCAGGAGCCCCGAGTACCGGGCGGCCGCGCTGCAGGCAAACGCCTGGCTCGCGACGTTCTTCTGGCCCTTCCGCGAGGGCGCGGCCCCCGCGCCGACGACGGCCGTCATCGCCGAGTTGGGCGTGAACGAGGCGAGCCAGAGCGAAGAGTTCACGACGCAGGTGGCGGACATCGCCGAGCGCCTCCAGTTCTTCCACTTCCACCTCGAGTTCCCCGAGGTCTTCGCCCGCGGGGGATTCAGCGCGGTCCTCGGCAATCCGCCGTGGGAGAAGGCGAAGTTCCAGGAGAGGGAGTTCTTCGAATCGCGCGCCCCTGAGTTCGCGGCCATGGCCGGTGCGAAACGCAAGGCGGCCATCGCCGCGCTCGAGGCGGGCACGCCGGAGGAGCAGGGACTGTATCGGGAGTTTGCCGAGGCTCGCGAGCGCGCCAACCGGTTCCTGGCCGTCGCCAAGGGAGGCGGGCTCTTCCCACTCACGGGGACGGGCGACCTCAATACCTACGCGCTCTTCACCGAATTGACCACCCGTCTCGTCTCGCCGAACGGACGGTTGGGCATCATCGTGCCGACCGGGATCGCCACGGATAAGACCACGAGCGCCTTCTTCCGGTCGGTAACGGAGGCGCGCCGGGTCGAGAGCCTCTACGACTTTGAAAACAAGGGGATTTTCCCGGAGGTGCATAGCAGCTTCAAGTTCTGCCTCCTCACCGTTACGGGTGCAGACCAACCTGTGACGGCGGCGCACTACGCCTTCTTCCTCCATTCGGTGGCTGAGATCGCCGACCGTGCCTATGCGCTCTCCGCCGAGGAGATCGCGCTGGTCAATCCCAACACGGGAACACTCCCCATCTTCCGGACGCGGCGCGACGCCGACATCACGCTCGGGATCTACCGCAGGCTCCCGGTCCTCGTGCGCGAGGCGACGGACGACCGGCCCGAGGAGAACCCGTGGGGTGTCAGATTCTCGTCGATGTTCCACATGACGAACGATTCCCACCTCTTCCACACCCGCGAGGAACTGGAGGCCGACGGCTGGACGCTCTACGGCAACGTGTTCGCCCGCCCCCTGGAGGGCGCCGAGCAGGGTGAGCCCGACTCTCTCTCTCTCTCTCTCTCGGGCGCGACGGCCGGATGGGAGCGGATGATGCCGCTCTATGAGGGCAAGATGTTCCACCACTTCGACGCCGCATTTGCGACGTACCTCGGGGATGAGGTGTGGCGCGACATGACCTGGAACGAGAAGACGGCGCACATCCCACCGCAGCCGCGCTACTGGGTGCATGAAAGAGATTTTGCGGCGGTGCTCAAAGGAGGGCAACGCTCGGGCCATGGCCACATTGGAATGCGCACTATTGCCCGAGCCACCGATTCGCGTTCGCTGATCGCCTCCTTACTGCCCAGGGTCCCCGTGGGACACAGTGTTAGCCTCATCCGGCTGCGGGTTCCGGGACACAGCCGTCGTCTTAATGCGTGGGTGTCATCATTTGTCTTGGACTACGTCGCGCGGCAGAAACTCGGCGGATCGAACGCCAGCTTCTTTGTGCTTAAACAGTTGCCGATGCCCGGCCCAGAGGCACTCGTTGCCGGTCTGACGTTTGATCGTCCGATCGACTCCTGGCTGGGGCTGCGAGTCGACCGGCTGAACGCCTGGGATATTTCCGAGTCGCCCCGCGCCGAGCTGCGCGCCGAGCTCGACGCGTACGCCTTCCACCTCTACGGCTGTGCACGCGACGAGGTCACCCACATCATGGCGACCTTCCCCGGCGTGCGCGCTCACGACCTTGAGGCGGAGGGCAGATACGCGACGCGCGATCGGATCCTGGCCGCCTACGACGCGATGTCCCGCGCGATTGGCAGTGGCAAGCCCTACCAGAGCCCCTTCGAGGCGCCGCGCCCCGCTGCCGCGCCGGCGGGCGCCAGCACCCGGGAGGACCGATGACGAGCACCCACGAGGTCATGCTGCCCCTGTACGAGGGCAAGATGATTCATCATTACGACCACCGCGCCCTCGAGTTCACCGAGGGGGACGGCACAAGGGAACTGACCGATGCGGACCGCGAAGATTGGGCCCGTGAGCCGCTGCCGCGGTACTGGGTGCGTCACGAGGTGGTCAAAGACCGGCTGCACACGGTAGGGCGCGACTGCTTATTCACCGGATTTCGAGACGTCACCAACGCGACGAATGAGAGAACCGTTATCGCTGCACTGTTTCCAGTCGTTGCTGTCGGCAACACACTGCCCCTAATCCTTCGCCCGACTCAGAGACTGTGGCTCGCAGCGTTACTTAGCTCTCTGGTATTTGACTATCTGGCACGGC
Organism: Bowdeniella nasicola; assembly: GCA_030537895.1. GTDB lineage: Bacteria > Actinomycetota > Actinomycetes > Actinomycetales > Actinomycetaceae > Bowdeniella > Bowdeniella nasicola_C. The sequence goes on along the minus strand of JAUNVA010000020.1, from coordinate 8,809 downwards.
AAAAGATTGCCGGAACTCACCTGAATTTTCTTTACCTCAAGCAGCTCGCGATTCTCCCACCAGCGACTTTTAATCAGCAGTGCCCCTGGGGCGAGGGGACCCTCGGCGAATGGGTCAGCAGGCGCGTGCTCGCCCTGAGCTGCACCTCGAGGTCGATGATCCCGCTCGCCCGGGAGGTCACCGGCGAGGACCGCATCTACCGGTGGGACACCGAGGCCCGCGAGCAGCTGCGCGCCGAGCTCGACGCCGCCATGTTCTACCTCTTTGGCATCGAGGAGGACGACGCCGACTACATCATGGAGACCTTCCCCATCGTGAAGCGCCAGGACGAAGAGGCGCATGGGAGCTACCGCACGAAGGAGCGGATCCTCGCTCTCCTCACCGCCCTGAAGGCCGCGGCCCGCACTCAGCAGCCCTATCGTGGGCCGTTAGAGCCCGAAGACCTGATCGTGGAGGACACCCCATGACTACCGAACCGGCCAACGCCTGGCTCGTGACACCCGCCGCGGGGCAGCGCTCCGCTCCCGTGACCGCCCCAGAGGGCCGCTCCGTGATCGTTCTGCCCTACGCCCGGCTTGGTGAGCTCGCGAAGGCTCAGGAACCCGTCGCGAGCGCCCGCGCCATCGTGGCGCGGGCCTACGAGAATCGTGAGCTCCGCCAACGTGACGCCATCGTCGAGGACATCGAGGCGCTCTACGAGCGCATGGCGGTGGGGGACCTCGTCGTCGAGAAGCGGGGCGGGAACCCACCCGAGCTGCGAATCGGCCGCATCACCGGGCCGGTCGAGTTCTGTTCCTCGCAGGGCGCGCCGCAGCGCGCCGTCAAATGGGTCGCGACCGTCCCGGGCAGCCGCGCGCTCCTCGGCCAACTCAACCGGACCAACAACAACCGCATCTTTACGAACGTGAGCGGCGCCTTCGAGGATCTGCGGGTGGCCCTGGACGATCCGGGCGGAGAGGATGGCCCGGTGCGCCTGCCGGACCCGCACGCCGAGCTCGCCCCTGCCCTCAACCTTCCGCACGACTGGCTCCAGGAGGTGCGCGACCTCCTCGAGGAGCGCCGCCAGCTCATCATCCAGGGGCCACCCGGCACGGGCAAGACCTACGTGGCCAAACACCTGGCCACCGACCTCGCGGGGGAGGGGAACGTGCGGCTCATCCAGTTCCACCCCTCCTACACCTACGAGGACTTCTTCGAGGGCTTCCGCCCCCGCATGGAAGACGGCGCCATGCGCTACGAACTCACGCCCGGCCCGCTACGCACCATCGCCGCGCAGGCCGCAGCCGCTCCGCACGCCCCGCACATCCTCATCATCGACGAGATCAACCGCGCCGACCTCGCGAGCGTCTTTGGTGAGCTGTACTACCTACTCGAATACCGCGACGAAGCCGTCGCTCTGCAATATTCGCCCGAGGCCGAGTTCATGCTGCCGGACAACCTCTACCTCATCGGCACGATGAACACGACCGACCGCTCCATCGCGCTGCTCGACGCCGCCATCCGGCGGCGCTTCCCCGTCGTCACCATGCACCCGGCGAGCGAACCCGTCCGTTCGCTGCTCCGCCGCTTCTGCCAGCGCGCTGGGACGGGGCACGAGCGCGCCGACGTGCTCGCGGCCCTAAACTCCCGGCTCGCGCAGATCGACCCGGCGCTCGCGATCGGGCCGTCCTACCTCATGCGAAACCTCGAGGGCGGGAGAGCAGCCCTCGAGCGGATCTGGGAACACGACATCCTGCCGACCCTGCACGAGCAGCTCTACGGACGCATGGATCCCGACGACATCTCCGCCGAGTTTGCCCTCGCCTCCCTCCTGCCGCCCGAGACCGACGACGAGTCGCGCTAAGCCATGACCACCCGAGCGCTCGCGACCAGGCCCGGCCCCCGCCTTCAAGCCGGGCGGCGCCACCTTGCGCTCGAAGAAAACGGCACGCTCGAGCTTCCGCTCGACGGCCCAGGCTCCCTCAGCGAGTCCGAAGTCGCGGCCCTCTCCCGCCTGCGCGAGCTGCGCGTCACGCGCACCGGGGCCCGCTGGCGGATCGAGGCGGCACCCAACCGCGTGGGGGCGCTCGCGACCGACACCCTCGAGGTCACGATCCGCCCCAAGGTGCCCGTCACCTCGGTGCTCGCGCTCCTCGGCTACACCTCGAAGGTACGGATCCTGCCCGGTGACGTGCACGCCTTGCCGGGCGCCGAACTGGTGGGGGCGCTCGCCTACTCGCTCGCCCGGCAGGCCGAGCGGGCGCTGCGTACCGGGCCCCTACGCGCCTACCGGTGGCGCGAGGAGACCTCCTGGCGGGCGCGCGGCCGGCTGCGGATCGGACGGCAAATCTCCCGACACCAGGGCCGCCCCCTCCCGCTCGAAGTCACGGTGCGTGAGCGCAGTATCGACTGCGCGGAAAACCGCATCCTGGCTGCGGCCCTGCGCGTGATGTCCGGCGTGCCGCGCGTCCCCGCCGACGTGCGCCGACGGCTCGCGGCCTCCGCGGCACTCCTGCGCGACGTCGCGCCGCTCACCCCCGGCGCCCCGCTGCCGCGCGTGCACCTCACACGCCTGAACGAGCACTACGGACCCGCCCTCGCCCTCGCCTCCCTCATCTGGCGCTACCTCGGCGCCGACGCCGACTGGCACGCGAGCGCTTCCCCAGGCCAGACCCAGCTGGCGGCCTTCACCCTCGACATGGCGCGCGTCTTCGAAGACTTCGTGAGCGTCCGACTGGCCGAGGCCGCGCCGGAGGTGGGAGTCCTCGTTCGACCCCAGTGGCGGATGGCTCTGGACACGGACGGCGAGTTCACGGTTCTGCCCGACCTCACCGTGTTGCGCCGCGGCGCCGCGGGCGAGGCGCCGCGCACTCTCGCCGTCGCCGACGTGAAATACGCGCGCGCCGTCGCGACCGACCACCTCTATCAGGTGGCTGCCTACGCCCAACGTCTCGACCTGGCCGAGGCCCACCTCATCTACCCGACCGATGTGGGGCGCACGCGCGTCGAACTACGCGGAAGCGGAGTACACGTGCACATCCACGCGCTCGACCTGGCGGCGCCCCACGACGCGCTGCGCCGCCAGGGCGGCGACCTGCTGCGCACACTCGCCGGCGAGTAGCCCTCGGTAGTCGGCCCCGGTGCGTGCACGCGGGAGCTCGATGGCATGGCCGGGTACGCGGGGGAGGCGAGCTTCGTCGTCGTGATGTGCCGCACCCCATAGCCGCAGGGAGTGAATCGCGGTGGACGAGCGCCGCCGGCTCGGTTAGTCTGAGGGGTGCCGAAGACCGCCGGTCTTCCCGCAAGGGAGGCGAAGTCTGCAAGGAGCCCGCGCAGGTGACGAATACGCCAGGATACTGGCCTCCCCGTCGCGTGCGCGAACGGGGATTTTTTATTCCCCTCCTTGGGGCCCCACCTCCCGGGCGAGAAGCGGGCGGCACCGATCGAAAGGAGGGCCATGGCGAGGCCTGATAAGGCAGCTGCCGTAGCCGAGTTGGCGGACCAGTTCCGCTCCTCCAATGCGGTTGTGCTGACCGAGTACCGCGGGCTGACCGTGGAGCAGCTGAAAGAGCTGCGCCGCTCGCTCGCTGGACACGCAACCTACGTCGTGGCGAAGAACACCCTCGCAGCCATCGCCGCCAAGGATGCCGAAGTTGAGGGACTCGAAGAGTCCTTCGTCGGCCCCACGGCGATCGCCTTTGTGTCCGGCGAGGTGCCGGACGCAGCTAAGGCACTGCGCGACTTCGCTAAGGCGAACCCCATGCTCGTCATCAAGGGCGGGTACCTCGACGGCAAGGCTCTGTCCGCCGAAGAGGTCACCAAGCTCGCTGATCTCGAGTCCCGTGACGTTCTGCTTGGTAAGGCAGCCGGCGCCTTCAAGGCGGCGCTGTTCCAGGCGGCCTACGTGTTCAACGCGCCGCTCACCAAGACCGCTCGTACCGTCGATGCCCTGCGCGAGAAGCAGGCGGCCGACGCCTAAGTCGGCTAACCCACCAAGAACCCTGCTCGCGTAGCAGACAAACCACGAAAGGAAAGCCACCATGGCTAAGCTCACCACCGAAGAGCTGCTCGATGCTTTCAAGGAAATGACCCTCATCGAGCTGTCCGAGTTCGTCAAGCAGTTCGAGGAGACCTTCGACGTCACCGCTGCCGCCCCGGTTGCCGCTGTGGCCGCCGGCGCCCCGGCTGCTGGCGGCGAAGGCGCCCCGGCCGAGGAAGAGAAGAGCGAATTCGACGTCATCCTCGAGTCCATTGGCGACAAGAAGATCCAGGTCATCAAGGCTGTCCGCGGCCTGACCTCCCTCGGCCTCAAGGAGGCCAAGGAGCTCGTCGACTCCGCCCCGAAGCCCGTTCTGGAGGGCGCCGAGAAGGAGGCCGCCGAGACGGCCAAGGCAGAGCTCGAGGCTGCCGGCGCGACCGTCACCCTCAAGTAACTCGGCCGCAGACCACCGGGTCTGCATTTGCTTCGGCGGCCTAGCCGCCTGAGACGTGACGCGGCCCCGCTCACCGAGAGGTGAGCGGGGCCGCTTTCGTATGGGTGCATGCTCCGGTGCGGCACGAACGCGGCACCGCTGTTACGCGGCGTGCGGAGCCCGGTGACACGAGGGAGCGGGGCCATGCCAGCGTTCCCGCAGTGTGCGGGGCCCGGTGACATGGGGAGCGGGACCGTGCCCACCTTCTCGTGGGCAAGCGCGGTGGGCGACCACGCGGACGATCTATACAAACGGGCAATCAGGTGAGATGTAATTAATCTTGGACGCCACTATGTGAGGTGTGCCATGCTGTGTCGATCATAACTAAACCGATGAATGAGGCATCGGCCCGGGTAGTGAGGATCATTCACATGACACATCGCATTCGCCGCCGCCCCGCTCTGGTGGCTGCCGTTCTCGCCGCGTTGCTCGCCCTGACGGCCTGCGGCTCCTCTAACAATGACGCGGAGACCGAGGGGTCCTCCGGTCACGACAAGGTCCGGCTCGGCCAGTGGATCCCGGGGGCTCCCTCCCTCACGGCGCTCACCTCTCTCATGCTCGCCGAAAATCAGGAGATTCAAGACGAGCACGATCTCACGGTGGAGTTCACGGAATACAAGAACCTCCAGGCGATGTACACGGACCTGTCCACCGGGAGGATCGACGGACTGCTCGGCGGCCCCGAGGCCTTCGCAGCCAGCTCGAACAAGGGCGCGTCAGCGATCCTCGCCGGCTCCTTCTCGCGCTCTAACGCGATGATCCTCTCCACGGGCCCCGAGCTCACCGCGGAGAACCTGCGCGGCAAGCGGATGGTGGCCCCGACGACGACGAGCACCTGGCAGTTCGTGCGCCTGCAAATCGAGGATGTGACCGGGCTGGAGGCCGAGAAGGACTACCAGCTGGTCACCGCCGAGAACTCAAATGCCTCCATCCAGCAGCTCGCCGCGGGCACTGCCGACTTCGCGATGGCCTGGGGCGAAGGCCTAGTCGAGGGGCTCGAGAAGTTCCCCACCATCACCATCGTGGCCGATCCCGAGGAACTGGCGGGTGGCGAGGAGCCGTTTATCCAGTTCGCCATCGCGGTGAACTCGGACAACCTCTCACCGGAGGTGACGGACCGCCTGGTCAAGGCCTACGCCGCCCAGGCCGAATGGATGCGGGAAAATCCCGGCGAGGCAGATTCCCGGGCGCAGGACTTCGGGCGTCTGGAAGGCACCATCGAGAAAATGCTCACCGAACCCCACCTGTTCATCTTCGATGTGAAGCCGTTCCCCGGCCCCGAGGCGGACGAACTGCGTGCCGACCTGCAACTCCTTGTCGATACGGGCCATTTGAGCGAGCTTCCAGGCCCCGCATTCTTCAATGACCACTAAGGCGCGGCGGCGAGTGCGATGCGCACCCGAGGAGGTTCGAGCGCGTATCGCACTCCCGGCCGCCGCACCACACAGCGGTACGTCCCACGTCCCGCACCCATAAACCCATCACGGGGCTCTTCGCCACGAAGGTGTCCCATGAGCCGTCATCACGAAAGGACGACACATGAGTGATGAGACACTGTACATCTCGGTCCCGGAGGATGAGGACCAAGACAACCCGTTCCTGAAGGGACCCTTCCGTCCGCAGCGCAACGAGTGTTGGGCCACGCATGATGAGCTGGAGATTAAGGGCGAGGTGCCTCGCGACCTGTTCGGCATGTATGTGCGTAACACCCACAATCAGATTCAGGCGCCGATGGGGGTCTACCACCCCTTTGATGGTGATGGCATGTTGCATGCCATCAAATTCGAGGATGGCAAGGCTGAGTACCGTAACCGTTGGGTGCGTACCACGGGCTTTTGGGCCGAGCAGGGCGCGAAGCGCTCCCTATGGCCTGGGATTTTGCAGCCGGGGGAGTACACCCGCCGCGGCTGGGGCTCGATGGGCGTGATGAAGGACAACGCCGGCACCGATGTGGTGGCCCACTCCGGTAAGCTCCTGGCCGCCATGTCGCAGGGATCGGAACCCTGGCAGCTCAGTCCGCACACACTCGAGACGTTCGGGGCGGCCAGGTGGGGCGCGTTGGTACCTGATGGTGTGGCCTCGCATTACAAGGTGGATAACGAGACCGGGGACATGATTTTCTTCAACTACCCGGAAAAGGCACCGTTCATGCATTACGGGGTGATCAATAAGGACGATCACCTGGTGCACTACGTGCCGATCGAGTTGCCGGGCGCGCGCTGGCCGCACGATCTGGGGATGACGAAGAACTATTCGGTGTTGCACGACCTGCCCTACTTCTTCGACACCGAGCTCCTTGCTCAGGGCAAGCGCAAGCTCGCCTTCCATTCCGACGTCCCGGCCCGCTTCGGGATCATCCCGCGCTTCGGCCGGAGCGAGGACGTGCGTTGGTTCGAGTGCAAACCGTGTTGGGTGATGCACATTACGAACTGTTACGAGGATGGCGACTGGGTGATTCAGGATGGCTGCATCTGGGACAACCCGGTCAAGCCCCCGCTCGGAGACAACGACAAGGACATCTACGCCAAGATCGAACGCAACCTGGACAAGCACGCCACCAACACCCACATGTACCGCTGGATGTTCAACATGCGTACCGGGCAGGTCAAGGAATTCGAGCTGGATGACGAGGTCACCGAATTCCCGGTGCTCTCTAATGATTACAACGGGCTGAAGTACCGCTACTCCTACAACTCGCTGTTCGTGCCGCATAAGTGGCTCATGGCCGGCATGAAGCGCTATGACCTGGCCACCGGGGATCACGCGCGCTACGAGTATGGCGAAGGCCGATTTGGCTCGGAGGCGTGTATCGCCCGCGCCGTGGGGGCCAAGGCGGAGGATGACGGCTACCTCATCACTTTCGTGACCGACATGACGGAAGACAAGTCGGAGTGTCTAATCCTTCGCGCGGACGATATCGCGGCGGGGCCGGTGTGCACCATCACGCTGCCCGAACGCATCTCGGTGGGCGTGCACGCCTGCTGGGTGGAGGGCGACCGCATCGACGGGGAGAACCGCTCTCCCCAGGAGATGCAGAATCTCGAATACGGCAACTCCTTCGTTTCTCTCGGCGCCGAAACGGACTAGAGGGCCGAAACGAGCTCGCGCAAACGCGCGAACACGCGGCGCGGCGGCGGGGCATGGGGGTGCTCCCGCCGCCGCGCACGATACTCGCCCCGCGTGGGGGAGACCTCCCCTACACTCTGGGGACATCACCGCCCCAGGGGGAGGCCTCGTGGAACTTCGCCATATCAATGGATTCGTCGCGGTTGCCCAGGAACTGCATTTTGGGCGCGCCGCTGCCCGGCTGCATATCGCCCAGCCCGCGCTTAGCCAACAGATCGCCGCCCTTGAGCGCATGCTCGGGGTGACGCTCTTCGAACGCAGCACGCGCTCCGTGCGCCTGAGCCCCGCGGGGGAGACATTCCTGCCGCTCGCCCAACGGATCCTGCTCGATGTCGAGACCGCCGTGCGGGCCGTGAAATCCGGTGGGGACCTGGTCGGGCGCGTCACGATCGGTTTCGCCGGCGTGAGCGCGCATGTCGTCTTGCCCCGCCTCGCCCGGGCCGTCCGCAAGCAGCACCCAGGCATCCACCTGCGGCTCGTCGGTCAGGTCTATTCGGGCGAGGCCGTCAACAGGGTGGCGGAAGGCACCATCGACCTGGGGCTCGTGCGCCTTCCCGTCAAGCGTGCAGGGCTCGCCACCTACACGCTGCAACGGGAACGGCTCCTCGCCGCACTGCCCGCCGATCACCGCCTTGCCGACCGGGAAGAAATCGACCTCACGGAGCTTGCCCAAGAGCCCTTCGTGTCATTCCCCGGCATGGGGGGATCGGCGATGCGCGCCGCCCTCGACCACGTCATGCAAGAAGTCGGCACCACCCCCGAAATTGTGCAAGAGGCGCCAGATTCACTCACGATTTTGGACCTTGTCGCCGCCGGTGTCGGCGTCACGCTCACCGTCTCCTCAGTCGAATCTCGCCAGCGCTCCAGCTCCGAAGTCGTCTTCGTTCCCTTGACGGGTGGGGGACCGATCATCGAATCGGCGATGGCCTGGCGTGAGGACAACGATTCTCCGGCACTGAAGGCCGTGCTCGACGTCGTCCGTGACGTGATCCCCACTCCGCTCGAGCCGGGAGCCTATCTCCAGCGCGATTAATAACGCACGCCTATAGCGGTAGGTCCAACTTACTATTAGACAATATGGGTGCGTGCTGACAAAGTGTCACCATGCGCTTAGACATAGATCACATTTTGTGTCGAAGCGAATGACCACTTTGATCAGAAATGAGGCTGCTGATGTCGCACACCCTCCCTTTCTTCCGTGAACGCGGCAACGGTTCAACGACCGTCTTCCT
>JAUNVA010000019.1 GCA_030537895.1 Bowdeniella nasicola | reverse complement strand
AGGGTAGTGAGCTTGGTCGTGGTCGTGGTGGCCCGCGCTGCATGTCCTGCCCCACCCAGCGGGTTGGCATCTAGCCTTCCCTCCGCGGTCTGAGGGGAAGCCCCCGGCCGCCGTCACGGCGGCTGGGGAGCCCCGCTCGCAGCCGCGACACACGTGCCGGCCACCTCCGGCATGACACACGGACCCGCGTCCTCCCCAGGGGGCGCGGGTCCTCTCACTTCCGGCGTATGAGCCGTCTCGCGAGGACTAGTGGACTGCGTACTTACGTCTCGACAGGGACGACAGCGCCGTGGGTAGGGGTGCGACAGCGTGGTGAGCGCCTCGAGGCCCCGATGAGGAGTTCGGTTATCTGCGTTTCGACGACTTCGACGGCCGAGAGTTCGTCGTCGTGAAGGACCCGGAGCGCACGGTGGCGTACGTGAATGAAGACACCGACTCAGCGCACGTAGCGGCGTGCCACCTCGACGCACTGGGCTCCGTAGCCGGAGCCGAAGAGCACGGCGTGCACGAGCAGCATGTGCATCTGGTGCAGCCCCACCCGCTCCTGCCATCCGGCGGCGAGCCGAGAGGCCGACTCGTAGCCGGCGATGACCTCCGATAGGTAGGGCGTACCGAAGAGGGCGAGGGCCCCGAGGTCCGTCTCGGCGTGCGCGCCGTGCGCGGCGGGATCGATGAGAAAGGCCCGGGCGCCGCCGTCGGCGTGCGCGTAGAACACGTTGCCGCCCCACAGATCCCCGTGAGTGCGCGCGGCAGCGACCTTCCGTTCGCGACACAGGGCGGGTAGCTGGGAGGTCAGTTCGTCTCGTTCGACACGGGAGATCAACCCCTCGATCACCGACGCGCCAGAGGTACTGATGGAACCGCGGTCAACGGCGGCACGCAGGTAGGGGGCCATGCGGTGCCGCGCGTAGAACTGCCCGAAGGTGAGCCCCTCCTCGACCATGGGCAGGGCGACGCCGGCGTAGCGCGCCCGCGGCCCCACCCCCGGCGGCGGTGCCCCGAAGTGTGGTGCGCCCGCGGCGTGCGTATGGGCGAGGCGCCGCCCGAACTCGCGCGCCATGTCGGCATCGGGCGACGCGGCCGTGAGACGCCGGGTCGTGAGCATGCCCGCCTCGGCGTCGACCGAGGTGAGGTCAACGACGTCGACGCCGCCTACCTCGCTCGCCTCCGCGAGCCACTGCAGGGAGGCGGCCTCGGTGCGAATTTCCTCGGCGGGGGCGTGTTTCACGAAGTCGGGTGCGCTCATAGCTCCAGTCTAGGAAGGTCCCCGCTCCGCGGCGGGCAGAGCCGAACGGCCCCCTGCTCGCCACTGCTCCTTTCGGATCGTCACGCCCGCGGCGACGCGCACGAGAGACAATGGGGGCACCCCGACCCGACCTCGTGCCGGGCCCAGACCGAGGCAGGTGATCGCGCGTGCGCGTGGTGCTCGCTCCCGACAGCTTCAAAGGCTCCCTGAGTGCGGCCGAAGCCGCCGACGCGATGCGCGCCGGAGTGTTGGCCGCCTGTCCGGATGCCGACGTCGTGTGTATCCCGATGGCCGACGGCGGGGAGGGCACGGCCGAGGCATTGCGCACCGTCCTCGGCGGCGAGAAACACACCGTCGAGGTCACCGGGCCCAACGGACGGCCCCGCAGCGCCGAATTTGTCCTGGTCGGCAGGACGGCGGTGCTCGATTCGGCCAGCGCCTGCGGCCTCACCCTCCTGTCGCGCAAGGAGCGCGACATCATGACGGCGACGACGGCAGGCGTCGGCGACCTCATTCAGGCCGCCCGCGCTGCTGGGGCGAGTCGGATCATTGTGGGGCTCGGCGGGAGCGGCACTAACGATGGCGGCGCGGGCATGCTCATGCGATTGGGTGCACGCATCGAGGACGCGGGTGGCCACCCGGTCGGGTGGGGGCCGGCCGGGTTGGCTCATGCGAGGCGTGTGGTGCTACCCGACCTGCCGCACGGCCTCATCGAGGTAGCGTGCGACGTCGATAATCCCCTCCTTGGCCCGAGTGGTGCCTCCGCGATGTTCGGCCCGCAAAAGGGCGCGAGAGCACGCGATGTCGTTCGCCTCGAGAGCATTCTCGCGCACCTGGCCTCCCTCCTGGATGCGGCCCGTGGTGCCGATGTCGCCGCTCTGACGACCGCGCAGTGCGGATGTGACGAAGCGGCAGGGCTGGCCTCCCTCGGCGCGGACCAGCCTTCCCTGGCCGACATCCCCGGCGCGGGCGCTGCCGGTGGCATGGGGATGGCATTCGTGGCGCTGGGAGCGCGGCTGAGACCGGGCGTGCAGGTGGTGGCCGAGACGCTCGGGCTGGCCGATGCGATCGCCGGCGCGGACCTCGTGATGACCGGCGAGGGACGAATCGATGCCCAAACCCTGCGTGGCAAGACCCCCGCCGGGGTGGCTGACCTCGCCCGAACGGCGGGTGTACCGGTCATTGCCATCGGCGGCACGGTGAGTGATGTTGCCCAGCTCGCCGACCACTTCAGCGCGATCGTGAGTGCCACCCCACGCGGGATGGACGAGCGCGCTGCCATACGCGGGGCCGCCACGTACCTGAGGGTCGCCACTGCTCGCGCCGTGCGCGACGCCGCGTGCCGCTGACGTTCACCGTCCACAGGGCTGGGGTGACGTGAGGCTGTCCCCGCTCCACGTGGGGCCACGGGTCGATGGCGTGGGTACTCCCTACCGTGACACTCACCGCGCCTGAGGGGGCCGGGGGAGAGGGAGACATGCTGAGTATCGTCACGATGACGCACCATCTCGACGAGGCCGACGCCGACCTCGCCGTCGCTGAAACGGCCCTGCGTGGCGCGTACCCGAGTGCGTGGGATGGTTCTGCCGCGCAGGCCTATGCAGACCGTCTCAGTGAGGTGATCGCCGCCGTCGCCCGCCTACGCACCCGGGTGGGGTATGCGCGGCATGAGGCGGCGCAGTGAGTGGCGACGGCACGCGAATCGTCTCCGTGTCGGCGGGGTACGTCGATACCGAGCACCTCGCGGAGCTGGGCGCCGCGTTAAAGACGGCGATGTGGCAGCTGACTCAGGCCTCGGGCCGCCTGTCGGCAGCGCTTGCGCTCGCCACCGCGCAGGTTGCCGCCGACCCGTGGCGCTACGGCGGCTTGCCCTCCACCATCGGGCAGCTCCTGTGGGGTGGCACCTCGGTTGCATCCGTGAGCGGAGAACTCGCGGACCTCACCCGCACGCTCCTGTGGGTGCGCTCCCACTATCTGGAAGCCGAGCAGAGCGTCGCGACCCAGTTCGGTCGTACCCCGCCGGGCGTCACCTCCTTCGGGCTATCCCTCCCACAGCGGGCGGGCGTCGCGCTCCTGCACGCCGGGAGCCTCGCACTGCAGCACTGGCTTGCGCCATGGCAGCCGCGCGGGAGCGCCACGCAGTCGGGGTTGCGCTCCGTTGCCACACTCCTCGACCTGCGCACCCCCACGGGCCGCTACCTCACCGCGAACGGCCCCGCCGACCCGCTCGCCCTCACCCCGGTACAGCGAGCGGCGCTCACGCTCAGCCACGCCACCGGACTGGACACCTACGACGGCGGTGTGGCTGTCCGTCTCTATGCCTCGCGCACCCTCACCCTGGGTGGGGCGGACCCGCAAGCCGTCCCGGTCGATGTCGACACCCTCATGATCGACGGGACGCGCACCGCCCACCAGGTCGTCACCGCCACCGAGCCGCTCGGCTACCCGAGTCTTGGCTCGCCGCTGCTGTCCAGCGTCACGTTCCCCACCCAGCACCCGGCCTCCGTCAATGGGATCGTCACCTACGTGGCGAGCACCCTCACCACCCTTGATCGGCTCTCCGCAAGCCGCCAACGCATGATGATCCAGATCGACTCGATCCGGCGCGGTGATGGCGGGACCTCCTACGTCGTTCACATCCCCGGAACGTCCGCGAGGAGCCGGATCTTCACGGCAAACCCGGCTTCCCACGACCAGAACGTTCCGTTGGTCGCCGGCCTTGACACCGACGTGCAGCGTTCGGTTCGCAGCGCGATGCGGATGGCGGGTGTACCCGCCGGTGCCGACGTGGTCTTGACGGGGCACTCACAGGGTGGAATCGCGGCCATGGCGCTCGCCTCAGAGGGGGATTTTACTGACACGTATCACGTCACTCACGTGGTGACGTTCGGTTCCCCGGTCGCGGGTGCGCGCGTGGATCCGGAGATCGACACACTGCACTTCGAGGACGCCGACGACGTCGTTCCCGGCCTCGATGGCGCGGCGAACCACCACGCGCCAAACCAGATCACGGTCAGTTTCACGACGTCGCCGGGGCTCGTTGCCGCGGACGGTGTCCATTCGATGACGAACTACGCGAAGGGCATGCGTGCCGCCCTGGAATCCCACCACCCCGACCTCGCGCAGATGCGCCTACGCCTGAGCGAGCACCTGGGAATGGGCACAGAGTCGACGGCGTCCTCGCGAGTGTTCGAAGTGCAACGGAGCGTGCACGGGCTGGGGGCAGCCCGCGCACTCAGCGCGGGCAGGATGCAGAGCGCGGCCGATGACGTGGGATTTCTCGCCCACCACCCGTTGCGCCTGACGCCGCAGGGTGAAGCCTTGGGTGCCTACCTCGATCACCTCACCAAGCACAGGCAGGAGCACGCGGCCCCGAGTGGGGCGGCCCCCTGGCCGCCGGAGCTGGGCGGAGCACTGGGGCGCTTCTCCCTCCCGCCGCTACTCACGACGCCTCCCATTCCGCCCTTCGAAGGCGCGGGCCCCGCAGATCCGATGCCACCGGATGTCATGCCGGGCAGTGCGTCGTTCAGCGCGCCTACGGCAGGAGTTCGGTGAGGTGTGCAATTGCGCTCGCGTGTGGCGTGGGCACCGCGATTCCGGGCGTCACCAGCAGGTAGGCGCGCACGCCCGCCGCCTGGGCAGCGGCGCCGTCGATCGCTCGGTCACCGACCGCGATCACGTCACTTGGGGTGAGCTGATGGCGGTTCAGGAGTGTCACGAACATTTGCGGGTCGGGTTTGCGGCGATAGCCGTCGGGGGCGCACACCATGTCGTCGACCTGGAGGCCATGACCCTCCAGCAGCGTTGTCGCGCTCGCACGGTCGCGGTGGGTCACCACGAGGTTCAGCTTCCCTGCTGCGCGCACGGCCGCCATGACCTCGCGCGCTCCCGGCATGACGGGCGCGGGATCCCGGCGCCACAGCGCCTTCAAGTCGTCGTAGGCTGCACGCACCCGAGATTCATCGACGCCGTAGCGGGTCGCGAGCTCACCGATCGCGTGCGCCGACGAGATGCGCGTCAGGTGCGCGACTTCGCGGAGCTGGCCCACCGTAGGCTCAGGTCCGTGCACGGCTCGCGCAAGGGCCCGATCGACCTCCGGATAGGTGTCGATCAGGGTGCCACCCATATCCCACACAACGTGCCGCACGCCCCCATTGTCTCGCGTGTGAGGGGCCCGCGCTGAGGGTTAGCGGCGGGTCTCCAGGGGGCGTGGCAGGACGACGTCGATCAGCCACGTCGCAATGGAGATGATGAGGGCACCAAAGAACGCGGCCCCGAAGCTTTGCACGTAGAGTGCGAACTCGGTGTGCGCGGAGACCCAGCCCGTCAGCATCAGCATGAGGGCGTTGACCACGAGAGCGAAGAGGCCGAGCGTGAGGACGTAGAGGGGGAGTGACAGGATTTTGACGACGGGGCGGATCACCATGTTGATGATCGTGAAGAAGAACGCGACGATCAGCAGGATGAGGACCTTCTCCCCGAAGGACTGGGAGGGGGCGAGCTGCACCCCCGGCACCAGAATGCTGGCAAGCCAGATCGCGATGGCCGATACGAACAGACGAACCGCAAACCTCATGACTCCATCGTGGCACATTCATCTCGCGTACCACGACCACGAGGAAGCATAGGGCGCCTGTGGCACAGTAGTTCCATGGCTGAGCCTCATCGCACCGTCGCGCCCGCCTACATCCGGCCCGACATCCTCTCGCTGCCCGCCTATGTGCCGGGCGCGCGCCCACCCGAGGGCGTCGTGATGACGAAGCTGAGTTCGAACGAGTCTCCGACGCCGACCTCCCCGGCCGTGCGTGCGGCACTCGAGTCGGCGGTCGACTCCCTCAACCGGTACCCCGATATGGCGGTCACGTCTCTCACGGAGGCGCTCGCGGACCACTGTGGAGTGCGCCCCGAGATGATCGCGTGCGGCAACGGGTCCGTTGCCCTCCTGGCCCACGCCCTCAGCGCCGTGAGTCAGGCTGGCGACGACGTCGTCTACGCTTGGCGTTCCTTTGAGGCCTACCCGATCGTCGCCCAGACGGTCGGCGCCCGTTCAATCCGGGTGCCCCTCACAGCCGAGTCCGCCCACGACCTCGCCGCCATGAGCGATGCCATCACCGAGCGCACACGCGCCGTCATCGTGTGCAACCCCAACAACCCGACGGGGCGGGGGCTTACGCGCGCTGAGATCCTCGATTTTGTAGCGAGCGTGCCGCCCAAGGTGAACGTCTTCCTCGACGAGGCCTACCAGGAGTATGTGACGCTGCCGGAGTCCAGCTGGCGGACCGAGGACTGTGAGACCCACCCGAATGTTCTGGTCTTTCGCACCTTTTCGAAGGCCTACGGCCTCGCCGGTCTGCGCGTTGGATACGTCATCGGGCAGCCGCGCACCATTGCCGCCGTGCGGGCGACGTCGACTCCCTTCGGCGTGAACTCGCTGGCCCAGGTGGCCGCGTGTGCCGCGCTCGCGGATCAGGACACGATGCGCGCGGGCGTGCAGGCCATCGTGGCGGAACGTAAGCGCGTGAGTGAGGCCCTGCGCGAACTCGGCTATGACGTTCCTGATTCGCAGGCGAATTTCGTCTACCTGCCCGAAGACCCCCACTGGACGGAGGGCAACCGGGCCGAAAGCGCCGGTGCCCAGGGGTTCAGCCCGGGAGCTCCAGCCGAACTGATCGCCGCGATGGCACGCGAGGAGGGCATCCTCCTGCGAGCCTTCGCGGGGGATGGGCTACGCATGACGGTCGGCACACCCGAAGAAAACGACCGTCTCCTCGACTTCTTCCGTCGCCGGGGTTCCGCTCGCGGCTGCTAGGTCACTGTCGCGGGAAGGTCGGCCTGGTCGATGAGCGGGGTGGCTCGCCTGCCCGTCTCGCTGGCTAGTTGATCAACACAATCGGCAGGAGCAGCAGCGAGACCACAACCTCTGTCACTCCGATGACGCGCGGACGCATCGTGCCCGACCGGCGCTGCATGAGGGGCATTGCGATGGTGCGCGCGAGGCAGATAACCGCCAGCGCGACCAAGCATGCGGAGGGCAGACCGGGCGTCCACCACGTGGTGGCGACCGCGAGGATCGCGCCGATGAGAGCGAGAGCGTGATACACCGCCGTACCGACGACGTAGGCAGGGTTGTCCCGTTCACGGATCAGCGCCTTTACGTGCGGGATTGTGCCGATGAAATAGACCGCGAACACGGCGGTCACGCGCCACGCCCAGGCCGTCGAGGTGATGGGATCGACGCCCCAGGTACGGCTTGGGGCCCACACGTCGGGGCGTGTCACAGCGAGCGGGTCGAAGGCGACGCCGCTCGTGAAACTTGCGGGGATACTCGCGGCGTCGAAGGTCACCATCGTCATGAGGCAGGCGGCGGCAACCGTCACGACATCGTTGAGGAGGCTGCGGTCCTTGCGACGGGCGGAACACCACGCCGTCGTCGCGAGCAGTGGCGCGAACCACAGTGCCCAGCCCATGAGCCACGGTGCGCTGATGGCGACGGCGAGGGCGAGTGGAATGAGGGTGAGGCCGTAGACACGCACGGGTGGGAAGAAGCGCGCCCTGCGTCGAGATTTCAGCCAGAGGCTCGCCGCGTTGAAGAAGAAGTAGCCAACCCACCACAGGCCGAGCAGGGGCAGGTGCCGCCAGGACGGGCCGCCGATCACGACGCCGGCGAGCGCGGGGATCGCAATCATGGCCCACGCGCCGTGATGGTCGGGCACCCAGCCGGGGGCGCGCCGTTTCTTCGGGCGACCGCCAGCCTTTGGGCGACCGCTAGCCTTCGAGCGCGGGTGCTGCACCGGCACGCCGCGTCGTGGACCCGCGGGGGAATCGTTGGGGGCCTTCGGTCTGGGCGACGCAGTCATATTTCCTATTGTAGGTGGGGAAAATTAGAGTCGAAAGCCTCGAATGAACGCCCCGGTTGCTCATGGGGTAGCGCGGTTTCACCGTGGTGCAGGCACCCTGGCGCTCCTCCTGTCGACTCGTCGCCGGAGGCACGGGGACGCGCACCTCGTGAGGCCCCGCGGAGACCGTCACGCGCCGAGTCACGACCCGCGATGCCACGGGCCGAGTCCCGCCCCGCGACCCCCCTTCAACACCGGCGTTGAAGTTCTGTAGGGAAACGACAATCGTCGTCCTCGCCTCGGTAACTTACGCTGGCGTAGGTTAGGAGGATGAGATGACCCTTGCGCGCCCCGCGGTGCCAGCCGACCTGCTCGAAGACGAGCCGGCTCAGATTCTCGCACCCGACGGCCAGTTTCGACCCTGCGCCGAGCTTGAGCCCTACGCGGACCGAACTGTTGACTTCCTGAAACGGGCCTACGCCCACATGGTGCGTTCGCGTGCCTTCGATGCGGAAGCCACCAGCCTGCAACGTCAAGGCGAGCTCGCCCTGTGGGCGCCCAGCCGAGGACAGGAGGGCATCCAGGTGGGCTCCGCGCTGGCCACACCCATGAGTGATCCCATCATTCCCTCCTACCGCGAGCACCCGGTGGCTGAGGTCCGCGGCCTCGATCTCACCCGCCTGATGGGGGTCTTCCGGGGTGTGAACCACGGCGGCTGGGACCCGGCCGCCCACAACTTTCACCTCTACACCTTCGTGATCGCCGCCCACCTGCCGCACGCCGTCGGGCGGGCTCTGGCGCTCCAGCAGGACGCGCGTCGCGCCGGTGCCTCCCGTAGTGAGGACGTCGTCCTGACCTACTTCGGTGATGGGTCGACGTCGCAGGGGGAGGCGAATGAGGCGCTCGTGTTCGCAGCCTCGGCGCGCGCCCCGATTGTGTTCATCTGCCAGAACAATGGGTGGGCCATCTCGGTGCCAACGTCGGTTCAATCCATCGTTCCGCTCGCGACGCGGCCGCTCGGATTCGGGATCCCGTCGCTGCGTGTAGACGGTAACGACCCGGTCGCTTCTTACGCCGCGACCCGCCTCGCGCTTGAGCACGCGCGCGCCGGGCGCGGCCCCTTCTTCATTGAAGCGGTGACCTATCGGATGGGGGCGCACACCACCTCCGACGACCCGACGCGCTACCGAACCAGCGCCGAGGAGGAGTACTGGGCTGAACGCTGCCCCATTGCGCGGACGAGGGCCGCTCTGAGCCACGAATATTCCGTGGGCGAGGACTTCTTCGAGGCCGTGGACGGCGAAGCGGATGCCCTGCGCCGGCGGATCCGTGACTACACCCGGAGCCTCGAGCCGGTCGCAATCGAGACCATGACCGAGCACGTGTATGGAACCGAGCACGCGCAGGTGCGCGCATCGCACGAGGCGCTCGCGGCCGACGCCGATGAGCTGGACCTCATCGCCGAGGAAAGGAAGACGCGATGAGCACCCAAACCGCTCGTCCTTCTGCCTCAAGCCCCTCTGCCCAGGACGCCGAGACGGTGAGCCTCCCGTTCGGGAAGGCCATTACCGCCGCCCTGCATGACGAACTCGCGTCGGACGAGAGCGTCATCCTGTCCGGCGAAGACATCGGCCAGCTCGGCGGAGTCTTTCGCGTGACGCAAGGCCTCATCGAGACGTTCGGCTCCGATCGGGTACGCGATACGCCACTTGCGGAAGCAGGAATCGTCGGCACCGCGATCGGGATGGCAATGGGAGGCTACCGGCCCGTCGTTGAGATCCAGTTCGACGGGTTCGTGTTCCCGGCCTTCTCCCAGATCACGACGCAGCTGGCAAAACTCCGCTACCGCTCCTCCGGCCAGCTCGAGGTGCCGGTCGTGATCCGCATCCCCTACGGAGGCGGGATCGGCGCGATTGAACACCATGGCGAGAGCCCCGAGGGGTACTTCACGCAGACGCCAGGCCTGCGGGTGGTGACCCCCGCGCACCCGCAGGAGGCCTACACGCTCTTGCGGGCGGCCATCCGATGCCCCGATCCGGTCATCTACCTGGAGCCCAAGTCTCGCTACTGGGTCAAGGGCGAGGTACGCCGATCAACGCCCGAGGCCTCCGACCTTGACGGTGCGGTGATCGAACGCGACGGCGATGACGTGACGCTCATCGGGTACGGTCCTGTGGTCCCCACACTGCACGAGGTCGCGGGTGAACTGAACGACGGCGGCGTTTCCGCCGAGGTCGTGAACCTGCGCAGCCTGAGCCCACTCGATCTCGAGACGTGCGCAGATTCGGTGCGCGCCACGGGTCGCGCCGTCATCGCGCACGAGCCGCCGACGACTTTCGGGCCGGGCGCCGAGTTGGCCGCCCACCTCGCACACGAGTGCTTTTATTCACTGGAAGCACCGATTGAGCGGGTGGGTGGGGCGTTCACTCCCTACCCGGCGGCCGCCTTCGAACACGCCTACCTGCCCACGGCTGAGCGCCTCCACCTGGCCGTGCGTCGCACCCTGGAGCACTAAGGACACCCATGAGACGAGAGTTTCTCCTGCCCGATCCCGGCGAAGGCCTCACCGAGGCGACGATCGTCCACTGGTATGTCGAGCCCGGACAGGCCGTCCAGACCAACGACACAATCGTCGAGATTGAGACCGCGAAGTCCTCTGTTGAGCTGCCGAGTCCCTGGGAGGGGACGGTCGCCGAGATCCTCGTTCCCGAGGGAACGGAGGTGAAGGTCGGCGCCCCGATCCTCGCGATCGACACCGTGGGCGAGGACGCCCCGGCGGGCGCGCAGCCCGACGATGCCCACACCGGCGCGGGCCGCACCGAGAGCGAGGGCGCGATCCTCGTGGGGTACGGCACGGGCGGGTCCGCACGGCGTGCGGCGCGCTCAAGGCCACCGCGAGTGCTGGCGAAGCCGCCCGTGCGCAAGCTCGCGAAAGACTTGGGAATCGACCTGACGACCGTGCACGCCTCCGGGCCCGGTGGCATCGTGACCCGTGAGGATGTGCAGCACGCCGCGGAACGCCAAGAAGCCAAGCACCTGGCGACCTACCCTCACGACGCGGTGAAGTCGGACCGCCCCTGGCTCGATGGGGGGACCGTGTCGCGTGACGGGCGTGAGACCCGCGTACCGGTGCAGTCCGTCCGCCGTCGCACCGCTGAGGCGATGGTGGCCTCGGCGTTTACTGCACCACACGTCACGGTCTTTGAGACCGTCGACGTCACCCCCACGATGGAGTTGCTTCAGGAGCTACGCGCGCTGCCGGAGTTTCGCGACGTACGCCTCACGCCGCTCGTGCTTGTGATGAAGGCGCTGCTCATGGCGGTGCGGCGCCACCCCCAGATCAACGCTTCGTGGGATGAGGAAAGGCGCGAGATTGTCTACAAGCACTACGTGAACCTCGGAATCGCGGCGTCCACGCCCCGCGGGCTCATGGTGCCAAACATTAAGGATGCCCATCGTCTGAGCCTTCTCGAGTTGGCGAGGGAGCTTGCGACGCTCACCACGCGGGCGCGCTCGGGCGCGACCAGCCTCACCGAACTCAGCCAGGGGACGGTCACGATCACAAACATCGGCGTCTTCGGTATCGATTCGGGCACTCCCATCCTGAACCCGGGCGAGGCGGCGATCCTCGCGTTCGGTGCCGTAAAGAAGCAGCCGTGGGTACATGAGGGGGAGGTCGTTGCGCGTGATGTCACCACTCTCGCGCTCAGTTTCGATCACCGCCTGGTGGACGGCGAGCTCGGCTCGCGGGTGTTGTCCGAAGTCGCCACGCTCCTGCACAACCCGGCCCTCGCGTTCGCTCAGTAGGCCGTGCAGCCGGCGGGCTCGGCTCGCGGGTGTTGTCCGACGTCGCCGCGCTCCTGCACAACCCGGCCCTCGCGTTCGACTATCCCTTGCCGTGGCGGCGAGAGTCGCGAGGTCCAGGCACGTTGCAGTTCACTCCACCGCCTCGGCGCCGCTGCTGGGTGTGGAGCCTGCATCTCGGTGGCCAGGATGGCGCTCGGTACGCGCCGCCCGCCGCTCTGCCTCGTGACGGTCGGCCTCCGCAAGGCGGGCCAGCATCGCGTTGTAGGCCTCAAGCTCGGCGTCCTCGTCGCGGTCGGCTCGGCGGTCGCGGCGCTTCGCTTCCTTCGTATCGGCGCGCGCCCACATCACGACGAGGATGACGGCGAGGGCGAGGGTGGGCAGTTCGCCAATCCCCCACGTGATCTCCCCGCCCATTTTTTGGTCGCGCAACGCATCGACCCACCAGGCCAAGCCGAGCCGCCCGAAATGATCGGCCGCGAGCAGTGCCTTCATGGAAATGATCGAGATGCCGAAGAAGGCGTGGAACGCCATCGTTGCCAGGAGGAAGACCAGGCGCAGGGGATAGCCTGGGCGGTTTGTTCCCGGATCAATCCCGATGACGACGTTCGCGAACAGGTAGCCCGCGATCGTGAAGTGCACCGTCATGAGGATGTGCCCGATATGGGTCGTGAGCGCCAGCTCAAAGAGCGGGGTGTAATAGAAGATCCACATCGAACCCACGAAGTTCACCGCCGCCACGAACGGGTTCGCCCAAGCCCGGGCATAGCGCGAATGGACCAGCGCGAGGAGCCACTCGCGGGGCCCCCGCGAGCCGTCGTGTCGAGCGGGCAGACCTCGGCTGGCCAGGGTGATTGGACCGGCGAGCGCCAGCAAAATGGGCACGATCATGACGAGCGACATGTGCTGGACCATGTGTGCTGAGAACAGGATTCGGCCGTACACCGTTGGCCCGCCGTTCGATAGCCACAGCAGGCTCACCCACGCCGCTACCCAGCACACCGTGCGGCCGACGGGCCAGTGGTCACCTCGCTGACGGAGCCGATAGACCCAACGAAGGTAGACCCAGATGGCGGCAAGGCATCCGAAAATGAGGAGCGGGTCGATGTGCCACTGCGTAAACCAGTGCAGCAGGGTGGGTTCCGGCGGTTCGGGGTAGCCGGTCGCCTCCCACACGGGCGAGGGATCGGGCAGTGGAGTTTGCGGTACGGGCGGGGCCGATGACGAGAGCGTCACCGCGAGAGCGGTGACGGCTCCCATGACGAGCACCTCGATACCCGCGAAACGCCAGAACGCTGTCGCCTTGCCCCGCGGGTTGTCGGGAGTTCCGGCGAGGGCGGGCAGGGTGCGCTCGCGGTGAATGTAGCCCGCATACCCGAGAGCGATGAAGCCGATGATCTTCCCCGTCAGGAGAAGCCCCCACGGCGTGGTGAAGAGCTCGGTTACCGAGTTCAGGCGGATCCAGGCGGCGCCGACGCCCGACACGAGGGTAATGACAAAGCACCACAGGGCGATCTGGGAGTAGCGCGCCGCGGCCGGGCGCAGGTCGCTGCCGATGCGGCGCGCAGTGACGAGGAACAGGAGAAGTCCGCCAACCCACATGCAGACGGCCACGAGGTGCATCAACATCGAAGACACGGCGAGGTCGTGTGCCGCGGCTCCGGCGGCGTGTCCCGTGAGGGCGAGGGGGACGAGGGCGAGCAGGCTCATGACCCCGGTCCACGCGGCTGACGTGTAGTGGTTCATGAGGGCCGCGAATCCGGCGGCAACAGCGGTGAGGATCGTCGCCCAGAGGTAGGCCACGCCAAGATCCACCTGGGTGAGGAAGATCCACAGCTCGCTACCGAAGGTTGGCTCCGAGATCGGCCGCATGGCGGTGACAGAGTATTCGATGATGACGTGCGCAAGCTGTGTGAGAGCCCAAACCATCGCAGCGATGCGGGTGATGCGGGCGCTGAGTTGCCAAGCGCGCCCGTCGATGGGCGTGTGGTGGCGATGGTGGCGGTGCGCGTCCTTCGGCACGGTGGGAAGGACGAGGGCGCACAGCGTGGCGCCGCCGATGGTGACGACGGCGGCCGCCCGCACCACCAGAGTCAGGAGTGGGAGTGACCAGCGTCCAAGGGGTCCCGGATCGAGCGGCGGGGTGGGCGCAACCGCTCCGGAAAAGAAGAGTGACAGGACCGCAACGATGATTGTGACGGGCGCGAGCGCCTGGACGACCCGCCATGGGCTGAGCGGGGCAGCGCCGGCCCCATCGGCGTCCAGAGGCACCGCGCGAGCCTCGGGGGCTGCACGTGATGTGGGGCTTTCGAGGGCGGCGGGTGACGCCTCAACGCCGGATGTCGGGGCGCCGTGGGCGGCGTCGGCAGGGCGAGAAGACGGCATGGTTTCAGCCTACCCGTGGGGGTTGAGATGCGGAGGCAGCCTGGCGGATGAGGTATAGGTGAGTGGTGCGCTCGCACCAACCGTGGGGCATCGTCCCCGCTGATCTCCCTCGTGTGGCGGAACTAATCTTTTGCGACACACGTGTGTGTCACGCGCCCTGCCCTAAACTAAGTCCGGGCTCGAGGGCCCACACCATCGGGAAAAGGAGTCTCCATGATCGCCAGTGCGCTTGTTATCGCAGGGTCCGAAGCTACCGGCGGTGCCGGCATCCAGGTCGATCTGAAGACGTTCCATCAGCGAGGTGTCTATGGGATGGGCGCCCTCACGTGCATCGTGTCGATGGATCCGACCAACAACTGGAATCATCGCTTCGTGCCCATCGAGCCCCAGGTGATTGCCGATCAGATTGAGGCGGCTGCGAGTGCCCTGCCTGAGACCAGCACCGTGAAGATCGGCATGCTCGGCACCGCCGAGACAATCGACGTCGTATCGACGGCACTCGACACCTATCCCTTCGAGACGATCGTGCTCGACCCCGTCCTGGTTTGTAAGACCCAGGAGCTTTCCCCGGCCCTGGAGGTCGATAACGCGCTGCGCGAGAAGATCGTGCCGCGCGCAACCGTCGTGACGCCGAACGTGTTCGAGGCGGGGGTACTCGCCGGCGGGCGCACCATTGAGACAGTCGATGACCTGATCGACGCCGCGAAGGTGATCGGTGAGCAGGGGCCGCGCTACGTCGTCGCCAAGGGCGGGGTGGAACTGGCGGGGCCCAAGGCAGTCGACGTGCTGTGGGACGGCTCTGAGGTGACCGTCTACGAGAGCGAGAAGATCGGTGAGGAACGCGTGCACGGCGCGGGCTGCACGCTTGCGGCGGCGATCACGGCCGAGCTCGCGCGTGGCGCCGAGATTCGCGATGCCGTTCAGGTGGCGAAGGACGTGGTGACGGCGGGAATCCGCGGGGGCCTGCACACGGCGACGCCGTTCCGCACGGTGTGGCAGGGCGCCTACCGCGGCTGAGGTCTCCCTCCGACGTGAAGGCACCCGGGGCGCCCACAGGCTGACAAAGCGGGCGGAGGAGGTGGCCAACTCTGCGGGGATGGGCCGAATGAGAGAGCGAAGACTGGAATCTGTCAGCCCCGTATCGCCACTCAATGGTGCGAAACCGGCCACACGGGGCGGACAGGGGTGCGCGTACGCTCTAACGTAGGCAGGGACCACCATCGTCAGGAGTACTCATGGCTGCATCTCAGCTCACCGGCGACGAACTCGGCGTTGCCCACCGCCTTATCGAGCGGATCAACGCAATCTTCCGCTCTACCGTAGTGGGGCAGGAGGACCTGCGCCGCGCCCTGCTCGCGTCGCTGCTCGGGTCGGGGCACATCTTGCTCGAGTCGGTCCCTGGTCTTGCTAAGACGACGGCCGCCCAGACGCTCGCCTCCGCGATCTCCGGCACGTTCCACCGCATCCAATGCACCCCGGACCTCATGCCGAACGACATCGTGGGCACCCAGGTGTTCAACTACACGACCGGCGAGCTCACAACCCAGCTCGGCCCGGTGCACGCCAACCTCGTGCTGCTCGATGAGATCAACCGGTCCTCGGCCAAGACCCAGTCCGCGATGCTCGAGGCCATGCAGGAGCGCCAGACCTCTATCGGCGGGCAGGTCTACCCGGTGCCGAACCCGTTCATGGTGCTCGCCACCCAGAACCCCATCGAGGAAGAAGGCACTTACGTGCTACCCGAGGCCCAGATGGACCGCTTCCTCCTGAAAGAGGTGCTGACCTACCCCAACCCCGAGGAAGAAACGCGGATTCTCGACGGTGTCGTCGCGGGCACGCTTGCCACGCCGGGCGCGCCGAAGCGCCTAAGCAACGTCGCCCCCATCACCCTGGAGGACGTCCTCACGCTGCAGTCCATGACAGTGCGCGTGTGGGTGCACGACACGCTCAAGCGTTACATCGTGGACCTCGTGAACACGACGCGCGGGGGCGGACCGAACCCGGTTCCGGCCTTCGCCGACGACGTGCGCGTTGGCGCCTCGCCGCGCGGCGCGATCGCCCTGGTGCGGGTCGCACAGGCCCTTGCTCTCATGGCGGGGCGTGCCTATGTGGTGCCCGATGACATCCACGCGCTCCGTCACTCGGTGCTGCGCCATCGGATTGTTCGCACCTTCGACGCGATTGCGCGCGGCGTGCGGACCGAAGATATTGTGGACGCCGCCTTCGCGGCGGTGCCGGTGCCGTAGTGACGGTCAGCTACGCGCGTCTGGCGGAGCTGCGCCATCGCCTCTCGCTGCCGGTCTTGCGGCAGGTCTCGGGAGCGATCGAGGGGCAGCACCGCTCAATCTTCACGGGCCACGGTCAGGATTTTGATGACATGGTGGCTTACCGGCCGGGCGACGATGTCTCTGACATCGACTGGAAGGCCTCGGCCCGGGCGGGTCAGCCGATCATTCGCAGGTTTGTGAAGGAGACGACCCTGCAGGTGATCCTCGCGGTCGACACATCGGCCGCGATGCGCGGAACCTGTCCGGACGGACAACCGAAGATTGAGGTGGCAATCGACCTGGTCGACGTGCTGGCCTACCTCGCGCGTATGCGCTCCGACCTGCTTGCACTCGTGCTCTCCCACGCGGGCCGCGTCACCCAGCTGCCGCCGCGCTCGGGCACGGATCACCTGGAACTCGTGCGCCACACACTGCGGCGCGCGGTTCATCACGACGATGCGGCCTCCTCGACTGCGGGGCCCGGCCCTTCTGTCGCAAGCGATGAGCCCGACACGACGATGATCGAGATCCTCGAGCGGGCCGAGGCGCTCGCGCGGCGGCGCTCCCTCGTGGTCATCGTGGGGGATGACTGGTCCCTTTCGGGTGCGTGCGAAGACGCCCTCAAACGGCTGCGGGTGCGCCACGAGGTGCTGTTCTTCTCGATCGCCGACGTTGCGCTCGCGGACCTCGCCGGGCAACGAGTCGTAGATGTCGCCGACGGGCCCCTACCGTCATTCGTCACGACCGACCGGGCCCTACTCGCCGAGGCCGCCGAGGAGGAGAGCCGCAACCGGGCCCGCGTGCGCGAGCTACTCCGCTCACTTGGTATCCGACACGCCCGCGTCGCGGGCTCTGAAGACGTCATCGACGTCCTGCTCGACCTGTTCGGGGGGCGAGGCCAGTGATGATCCGCGGTCGAGGGGTGCGCACGACCGATGATCGGCACCTACCCCGGGAGGGGGGATGCCGATGACCCCCGATGATGTCCTGCCGCAGGTCGGCTACCCGTGGCCCTACCTCGTCGCCGGCCTGCTCGCGCTCAGCGTGGCTGCTCTCATCGTCTGGCTCGCGCGTCCGCGCGATCCGGCTGCGAGCCGGAGCCGAAGCGGGCCGAGGAGCCTCACCGGCCGGCGTCGTCGTGGCTATGCCACCCGTGTCGCGCGCTTGGAAGAGTCCTGGCGCGTCGGAGAGCTCGACGTGCGCACCCTGCACCTTGATGCTGCGCGCCTCGCGCGCGAGTTCGGCAGCGAGATCACAGGTCGTGATCTCACGAGCGTGACCCTCGCTCAGCTACGCCTCCAGCCCGATATCGCGGAGATCGCCGCCGTTGTCGACGCTGCCGAACGCCCGAGCTTCGACCTGCTTCCCGGCGAGCGTGCGGAGCGGGTCCTCGAGGCCCTTGAGACGATGGTCGCGATGCCCGACCCGGCGCTGCCTTACGCGCAGGGGGAGGAGCCGGCCCCGTGAGACCCATGATTGCTGGGCCGCTGAACTCTCTCGTGTGGTGGCCGCTCACCCTCGCCCTGTGGGTGCTCATCATTCTCGTCGCGCTCGTGGCATGGCGCTGGCACCGGCGCCGGCGCGTACCGGACGGCGTGCCCGTCGCCCACACCGGGGTGCTGCGCCGACTGCCCGCCTACGTGAGTGCGGTGCGCGCGCGTCGTCGTCGCCTCCTCACCGCCGCTATCGCCATCGGCATCGCCGCCCTGAGCAGTGCCGCGCTCGCGGGTCGCCCCGCGGACGTGCACACCGAGTCGGAGCAGCTCGCGACCCGCGACATCGTGCTGTGTCTGGACGTGTCGGGCTCGATGATCTCCTATGACTCGGAGATTCTCGAGAAGTTCGCGAGCCTGGTCGAAAACTTTCAGGGAGAGCGCATCGCACTGGTCATGTGGAACAACACGGCGCGCACGCTCTTTCCCCTGACCGACGACTACGTGCTCGTTCACGAGGAACTCGAGCACGCGGCCCAGGTGCTCGACGTTGACGTGAGTGGCCTCGTCGTGGGCTCCCAGGCGACGCGCGATGTGCTCGACCTTCTCGCGGGAACGACGGCACTGCAGGGCACGTCGGCCTCCCTCATCGGGGACGGCCTCGCGAACTGCGTACTCAGCTTCGATCTCACCGACACCGAGCGCTCTCGTTCGATCATCCTCGCAACGGATAACGACCTGCAGGGCGAGCCTGTCTACCAGCTTTCCGAAGCGATGACGTTTGCCCAGGAGCGTGACATCCGGGTGATCGGCCTGTTTTCCGATACCGCGGAGAGTGCCGACACTGGAGAGTTGCGCGAGGCCTTCAAGCGGGATGTTGAGGGGCACGGGGGGCTCGTGTTTGACACGACGAGTCCCGAGGCGGTTGACGCCATCATCGACGAGGTGACGAGCCAGCAGGCCGCGGAATTAGACGCCGATCCGACCGTCATCATTACCGACCGGCCCGAGCGTCTCGCCCCGTTCCTCCTCGTTCCGCTGCTGATCGGCCTTGGGCTTCTGGGGTGGTGGCGCCTGTGAGTCTGCAATTCACGTACTCGCCAGCGGTCAGCATCCTGGTGATCGGGGCCCTCCTTGTGGTGGGACTGATCGTGGGGATCCGCTCCGCTGGCACGAAGGCGCGCGTCCGCCGGGTCGCGATGGTGGTGGCGGCCCTTGCCGTCGTCGTCGGGCCGACAATCACGACGACGACGCGCGAGGTCACCTCGAACGTGGAGGTCTACCTCGCCGTCGATCTGACAGGGTCGATGGCGGCCGAGGACTACAACGGTGAGAGGCCGCGCCTGGAGGGGGTGCGGCACGACGTCGAACAGCTCGTGGCGGAACTGCCGGGCGCGAGGTTCTCGGTGGTGTCCTATTCGTCAGTGGCGAGCCGTCAACTGCCGCTTACGACGGATACGCGGGCGGTCCGTTCCTGGGCGGAGACGGCGCGGCAGGAAATCACGTACTACTCGGTTGGATCCGCGATTGATCGGCCCGTGAACGGGTTGCTCAAGGTTCTCGCGGCGGCTCAGGAAAGAAACCCGAATAATGTGCGGCTCCTGTTCTTGCTCACCGACGGTGAGTCCACCGATGGTGAGGGCGCGCAGGAGGATACGGGCCGCGAGGCTCCGTTCGGAGATCTGAAGCCCTACATCGACGGCGGGGCCGTGCTCGGTTACGGCACGCTCGCAGGTGGGAAGATGCGCAGTTATGACGGGACACCGTCGACGGGGGCGGGCTCGAATGCGCCCTACATCATCGATCCGAAGCGCGGCGGAGACGCGATCTCGAGGATCGATGAGCGGGCGCTCACCGAGGTCGCCCGCCTGCTGGAGGTCCCCTACCTGCATCGGACCGAGCCAGGGCCGCTCACCGAGGTGACCGCCGCGATCGATGCCGAGCAGCTGGGCGAGGACGGTCGGCGGGAAGTCGACGTTCCCGAGCTCGTCTCCTGGCCGATATTCGGGATCCTGGCGCTGCTGTGCGCCTGGGAATTAGCCGACCTGATTCGCCGGATGCGGGAGGTCTCTCGTGACTGAACGATCTGAGGGGCATAGCACCCCGCAGCGACGGGCGTCCCGCCCGCTTTGGGCCCGGGTCCTCGCCGCGATTTGCGGGCTCATTGGCCTTGCGCTCATCTGGACGGTCGCCAGTGCGCACGTCATGGCGGGGCGTGGCCCCGAGGCCTCCGACGGCATTTACGCGAGCCACCGCGCCGTCGTTTTCGCGGGCCCGGATGCCTGGCGCTCGCCCTATAACCGGGGCACGCTCGCGGCCGAGCGCGAGGACTACGCCGCCGCGGTTATGCACCTCGAGCGAGCGCTCACGTCCGTGCCGAAAGCAACGCCGGCGGCGTCGGGCTCGATTCAAGGTTCGACAGAATGTCGCGTGCGCACGAACCTCTCGTTGGCGCTTGAGGGACTCGCACTCGAGACCGCGGAGGAGGCCGGGGTGGAGGCGAGCGGCGAGCTCCTCGGTTCCACGATTGACGCGCAGCGTCTCGACCAGGCCATCGGATTCATGGACCGTGCCGCCGAGGCATCGAAGCCCTGCACAACCGACGGTGAGGGCGGCGAGAGTTCGACTGCGGATGAAGACGTGACCCACCAGCGCCAGCAGCGCCAGGTCGACGTCCTTCGGACGGCAGCCGAGGAATCGCAGGACCCGGGTGAGGACGCGACTGATGAACCGGAAGCGGACCAATCGGACGATTCCGGGGCTGACTCCGACCAGGAGAACGACGCGAGTGAAGAACCGGGAGAGGAGCCGGCTGAGCCGACGCCCACCCCGACCTTGGATGATAAACAGGCGCAGCTGGAGGAGAACCAGCGCCAGGCCGAGGAGGTGCTCCAGCAACGCGAGGGCCGCGAGGGCGCGGGCTTCGGGACTGGCGAGGCCTGGTAGCGCGGCGGAGAGCTTGAAGCCCTAGCCCTCAGGCCCGATCTCAAGTGCGCGGGCGACCGCGGCAAGGATCGGGCGGTCTGCCTCGATCCAGGGCAGCGCCTCCGCGTCAGCCAGTGTCGCCCACACGAGTGAGGCGTGATCCTCGAGTGCCCGCGGTCGCTGGCCGTCGGCGAGTTCGGCGAGCCAGACGCGCATTGTGAGGTTCGACGTGATGGGCCAGTCACCGTCGCCGGGAGCGCGCACGCGCGAACCGAGCCGCACCGAGACACCGAGTTCTTCGGCCAGCTCGCGGTGCAGGGCGGCACACGGGTCCTCGCCCGGCTCGACCTTGCCGCCGGGAAACTCGAAGAGGCCCGCGAGGCGGGGCGGGGCGGAGCGTTGTGCGCACAGCAATTCGACGGATGCGCCGCGTGGGCGGACAATAGCGGCGGCGACGACGTCAGGCATGGCTCCAGTCTAAGTCGGCGCGATGCCAGCCCCGCCGTCGCTCTCACCCGAGCCCTGGAGGAAGACGATGCGTGACGTGATGAGCGCTGATGTGTGCAGGCCCGCGCCTGCCCTCCCGCCTCCTAGGCTGCCGGGTTTGCGAATCGCCGCCGCGCCCCCGTGTGTGGAGGACTGCCATGCTTGATGCCCTCGCTTCGTCCCCGTTGCTCGCCGTGTTCGTCGTACTCGCACTCGGCGCCGCGCTCGGCGCCGTCCCCCTCGGGCCACTGCGTCTCGGGGCTGCGGGCGCGCTTTTTGTGGGACTCGCGCTCGGCTCGCTCGTACCCGACGTCGGACCGGAGTTGGCGCTCGTCCAGACGCTCGGCCTCGCACTGTTCGTCTATATGGTTGGTCTCACCGCGGGGCAAACCTTCTTCTCCGACCTCACCCGGCAGGCCCCCATCATGGTCTGCGCACTGGTGATCCTCGGTGTCCTCGCCGTCGCCGTCGCCTTCCTTGCCCGGCTTTTCGGCCTCAGCCCCGAGATTACGGCCGGCGTCTACTCTGGGGCCCTCACCGCGACGCCGGCGCTCGCCGCCGCGAATGCCGCAGCCGGCAATACGACCGCCTCGATTGGCTACGCGATCGGCTACCCCGTCGGCGTCGTCGTCGCGATTGGCGTCGTCTCCCTCGTGGTAGGCCGCCAATGGCCGGGTAGTCGTGATACCGAACCGCTCTCCGATGGGGACATCTACGCGACATCGGTGACCGTTCTCCATGCGATGCCCGTGCGCCAGGTGCCGGGCTACGCCGCCCAGTCGCTACGGATGAGCTACTTGCGTCGGCAGGGGCGCACGCGCGTCGTCGCACCGGGCGAGGAACTGCAGGAGGGCGACGAGGTGCTCTTCGTCGGGCAGCGCCCGGTTGTCGAACGCGCCATTGCTTGCGTGGGCGAAGAGCTGCCCCGGCACCTTGCCGACGACCGCGCCCACGTGGACTTCACACATTTCACTCTCTCGAACCGCGATCTCGCCGGCCGTTCCGTTGCGGACCTCAACCTGCCGGGCAGATTCGGCGGTGTCATGACGCGCGTGCGGCGTGGCGATCACGAGTTGCTCGCCCGTGACGACCTCGCCCTAGAGCTTGGCGACCGCGTACTCGTGGTCGTGCCGCGTGCCGAGCTGCAGTCTGTCGCGCGCTTTCTTGGCGATTCTGACCGCGGCGTCTCCTCCTTTTCCGCTCTGTCGGTCGGACTCGGGATGGCCCTGGGGCTCGCACTCGGCCTGATTGAGATCCCCCTGCCGACGGGCTCCTCGTTCGCGCTCGGAGCCGCGGCGGGGCCGCTAATCGTCGGTATGATCGCCGGCTACCTCCAGCGCACCGGCCCGGTGATCTGGCAGATTCCGCAGGCTGCGAACCTCTCCATCCGGCAGCTCGGCCTCCTCATCTTCCTCGCGGCGGTCGGGCTCTCGGCTGGCCCCTCCTTCGCGGCGTTCGCCTTCACGGCCGACGGCGCGGCGGCGGCTCTGATGGGACTCGTCGTCGTGACGGCGACGACGACGCTCCTCGCTATGGGGGGCCGCCTTCTGGGGCTCTCGGCACCCCGAACAGCGGGGGGTATTGCAGGCATTATCGGCCAGCCAGCGATCCTCGCCCACGCGAGTGCACTCAGCGACGATGACCGGATCGAATCGGGTTACGCCGCGCTCTTTGCGCTCGCGATGGTCGCAAAGATCGTGCTCGTGCACGTGATCGTGGCGCTGTAATTCCCTCCGTCTCAGGACCCGACGGCCAGCGCCAACGTCGAGTCCGCAGGGTGGATCACACGCCACTGTTGGGTGAGTGGCCGGCGGCCTCGGCGGTGCACGTCCCGCACCATGATCCCGAGGGAGGCGAGCCTCCGGCGGAGGAGTTCCGCATCCCCGTGGGCGCCCGTGGCGACGGCGTGACCGCGCGCCGCGAGGAGCTTGTGAGCGTCGTCGCTCAGTGCGGTGTCGGCGGGGGTGAGGGTTGTAAATTCGAACTCGTGCGGATCGTGGTAGAGGATCGGGGCGTAGCCGGCGTCGTCAAGCGCGGTGAGCAGGTCGGCCCGGTCCAGGTCGTTTCGTACGCGCGCGAGTTCTGAACCGCGCGGGCCGAAGATGATGACGTCCTCGCAGACCGAGATTGCGGAGATCTGCGGTGCGGGGATGACGGTGCGCGCGTCGTCCCAGATGAGCGTGAGCTGGTGGGGGGTCACGTGAAGGCGCAGGGCTTCGCCGAACATTGCCGCGGCGAAGGCAATGCCTCCAAGGGTGCCGGCGACAACGACGATGGCGATAAGAACAGGTTCACCCACGTAGGTACCCCATCCGGCGATATTCGTGAGGCCAAGCCAGCGGCGACTGGCGATGACCTCGAGGGCTAGCGCGGTGAGCGCCCCGAGAACGGCGCCGGCGATGGGCATCGTCGTCGCGGCGACGAGCCGGTGGGCTCGGCTGGCCCGTACGGTGCGTTCCATGGTCGGTTCCTCCCACAGTGTTCTCATAGGATCGTCAGATCCCGACACTGTTCACACTGCCCGAAAACCGCGTGTTGCAGATCCGGCGTGCGCACGATTGCCGCGCCGTCATGCTCATTCCCGAGGTGGAGTGATGACGGATGAGTCCCCCAATCGGCTGAGGGTTTACCCGGGGGCGAGAGGGGCGGTCGGAGGGGAGAACATGGGTGCGGGCGAGGCCACCGCGGTGGCTGGCCTGGATGCCGATTTCCACTGTCGCGACCTGTTTGAGGCCATTGAGAAGGGTGACTATCCGCGCTGGAAGCTCTCGGTCCAGGTGATGACGTATGACGAGGGCAAGACCTATCGGATCAACCCCTCCGACCTCACCAAGACTTGGTCGCACGCGGACTTCCCCTGATCGAGGTGGGTGAATTCGAACTGAACGACAACCCGACCCACTACGTCGCCCAGGTCGAGCAAGCCGCCTTCTCTCCGTCACACCTCATCCCGGCATCGGATTCTCTCCGGACAAGATGCTGCTCGGTCGGGTGGTGGCCTACCCGGATGCGCGTCGCGCCCAGATCGGCACGAGCGTTCACCAGTGACGCGAGAACCGGCCCGTGCACGACGTCGACACCCACGCCGAAGGCAGCTAACGGCGCCAGTCCCTGCGGCGTAGCGTTGCTGGACTGGTGGGGGAGAGAGGTGGGTACGGTCACCGGAGGGGCCGCACCACCCCACGGTGCGCTGGAACCGGGATTCTGGCTCCCCGTAAAACACTGGGAGGCGCCCCCGCGCTCGCTACAATAGGTAGATCACTTGATAAGTGGTCCACGTGATGCGAATTATTCAGGGGGACAGATGACTGAGGAACGAGCGAGCGTCATTTCGCGACGTACCGTCATCAAGGGTGGAACGTGGGCAATTCCAGCGGTCACGGTCGCGACGGCCGTGCCGGCCTACGCGGCATCGTATTGCACCGCCGGGAACCAGGCGCAGATCGCGGCGGCGCTGGAGACGTTCGTTGTGGATAGCCTGGAGATCAACTTTTACCAAGCCGTGTACTCCATTAATGGTGGAACGGGCTTCTCGGTCGTGAACGTGAAGAACATCAGCGGGCAAAGCCTCACGTTTGAAGAAGAGAATCCGCTGACACTGCGGATCGATGCCGTGGATATTACGGGGAACCGACAGCGTAATCTCACCGGGAGTGACCTCGGGCAGACAGTTCAAGATCTCGGCTATGACGAAGCGCGCCGTACCCGCACTTTCATCTGGCAGCTGCGTACGACGCTGGCTCCGGGGGCCGAACCCGATTTCCGGTTTGCCTGGGGGCGGACGTGGGGCACCGTCAAGTCCAAGGTCGTGGTCACGCCAGTGCTGGCGATCCCCAAGGAGGCGGAGCTCTCCTCCATCCTTCCCACCGGTGATGCCTCAGCCTGTGCTGAGCACTATCAGCAGGCCCTGAACGATGCTAAGCATCGCCAGTTCAGGTACCGAGGTCCACAGGGGGAAGGGCGCCTCAAATCGGGGCAGGGCGTTGACTCCTCTGTCATTGGAGACTATTTCTCGGGGAACAATCCTGGCGACGGGATCTACTAGAGGTCACCAGCCCGGATAGCGCCCCGTGCGATATCTCTGGGCGCACACTCAGGTGGCGACACAACGCCCGGCATCCGCTCATCGAGCATGATGCCGGGCGCCGTGGAATGAACGGACTACTGGCAGGTCTGGCCGCCGTCGACCACGAGGATCTGGCCGTTGATGAAGGCGGCGTCTTCAGAAAGCAGGAAGGCGACCACACCGGCGATCTCATCTGGCGTGCCCATCCGGCCTGCCGGAATGCCGGCGGCGAACTGGCGCTCGGCGGCTTCGGGATCTTCCGGATTCAGCTTGCGCATGGCGTCAGCCGCCATCGGGGTCTTGATTCCACCGGGGGCGACGGCGTTGATGTGCAGACCCTTGCAGGCGAATTCGGCCGCCGCTGCGCGGGTCATTCCGACGACGGCATGCTTGGACGCGATGTAGCCGTACTGGCTAGACCAGCCGAGAATGCCACCAATGGACGCGGTGTTCACAATAGCGCCGCTGCCCTGCTTTTCCATTTGTTCAAGGACGTGCTTGAGACCGAGGAAAACGCCCGTGGAGTTGATGGTCATCACGCGTTCGAATTCTTCGGGAGTGTATTCCGGAAGCGGGAAGCGCTTTCCGTCGATACCAGCATTGTTAAAGAAGCCATCGATTGACCCGAAGGCCTCGAGCGTGGCGGCGACGTAGGCCTTGACGTCATCCTCATTTGAGACGTCAGCAACGCAGGTGATGACTTCGGCGCCCGAGACGGACTCGAGGAGCTGCTTCTTCGCCTTCTTAAGTCCCTCTTCTGCGACATCGACGAGGGCGACCTTTGCGCCTTCAGACGCAAGACGGATCGCGGTATAGAGTCCGATTCCGCCAGCACCGCCCGTAATGATGACGGCTTTGTTATCAAAACGATGGATGTGTTGTGTCACGTTGGAGCCTCCCGGCTTCGTTGAAGTGAGGTTCATCCACCGTAACAAACTTATGCGATGCTGAGGCTCCCATCATGTGGTGGATATGTCACGTTACGTTGGGTGGGCGCTCATCAGGGTGTCTCCACGCAATCGAGGGAGCCCGCCACAATGTGGCCGATTATCCAGCTGTGTGGAGGGGGAGCGGCCACCGCGCAGCGGCTCACCCGTTCCCGTCCCTCTGACCACCCAGTGGCGCGAGCCTCGGTCCTTACCGGGATCCCGGGTCTCTTCAGTTCCCCGCCACTCGAGCGCGCGCCTCGACGAAGGCACGCACACAGGCACGGATGTCCGCCTCGGTGTGGCCCGCCGAGAGCTGGACGCGGATCCGAGCCTTGCCGCGCGGCACGACCGGGAAGGAGAACGCGATCACGTAGACGCCATCGTCGAGCATCGCGTCGGCGATCTCGGTGGCGAGCCGCGCCCCGTCGTCGCCGGGAAACATGACGGCGATGATCGGGTGGGTGCCGGGCAGCAGGTCGAAGCCCTCCTCTTCCATGAGGGAGCGGAAGAGGGCAGCGTTCGCACGGAGTTGGACTCGTTCGGCGTCTGCAGCACGGGCCAGGCTGAGGGCCTGCCGAGATCCGGCGACAACGGCGGGGGCAACGGCGTTGGAGAACAGATAGGGCCGGGCCTTTTGGCGGAGGAGGTCCACGACCTCGCTCGGACCGGCCACGAAGCCGCCGGAGGCTCCACCGAGCGCCTTGCCCAGCGTGCCCGTGATGATGTCGACTCGGCCCATGACACCGAGGAGTTCGTGGGTGCCGCGCCCCTGCTCGCCGACGAAGCCGGTGGCGTGGGAGTCGTCCACAATCACGAGAGCGCCGAACTCATCGGCCAGATCGCAGATGCCCTCAAGTGGGGCATAGGATCCGTCCATCGAGAACACGCCGTCAGTCACGATCGCGATACGTCGGCAGTTGGCGTCGCGAGCCTCCTCGAGGCGGGCGCGCAGATCGTCAAGGTCCGCGTTGGCGTATCGCAGGCGCTTCGCCTTCGTGAGCCGGATCCCATCGATGAGGGAGGCGTGATTCAAAGAGTCCGAGACGATCGCGTCCTCCGGCCCGAAGAACACCTCGAAGAGGCCGCCGTTGGCATCGAAGCAGGAGGAGAACAGGATGGAGTCGGCGAGGCCGAGATAGTCGGCGATCTCCTCTTCAAGCGCGCGATGCGGACTTTGCGTGCCGCAGATGAAACGCACCGATGCCATGCCGAATCCCCACTCCTCGAGGGCGTCCTTCGCGGCGGTGACGATCCTCGGATCATCGGCGAGCCCGAGGTAGTTATTCGCGCAGAAGTTCAGTGATGCCCCTGCGGTGGTTGCGATACGAGCGGACTGGGCCGTGGTGAGTTCACGTTCACGCTTGTACAGACCAGCCTGCTCGATCTCGCCCAGTTCTGCGGAGACAGAGGAGAGAAATTCGGCGACGGCGTCGCGGGTCATGGGGAGCCTTTCGGGTCGGAGGTGGGCAGGGTCACCGAGGTCGGACGGAGTCGGTCACAATCACGACCAATCCATGATGACCTTCCCTCCCGTGCCGGAGCGGGCGGCGTCGAAGGCGTC
Source organism: Bowdeniella nasicola (assembly GCA_030537895.1). Classification (GTDB taxonomy): domain Bacteria; phylum Actinomycetota; class Actinomycetes; order Actinomycetales; family Actinomycetaceae; genus Bowdeniella; species Bowdeniella nasicola_C. The sequence goes on along the minus strand of JAUNVA010000019.1, from coordinate 9,501 downwards.
GGCCCACTGTTCGGCGGGGAATCGATGCGTGATGACGCCGCGCACTGCTTCGCGTAGTTTGCGCGAGGATTCCATCGAGAAGGTCATGTGGTACCAGGTATCGAACATGTCGCGCCCGTAGACTCCCTTGATTGTGAACATGTGCGTGATGACCTTGCCCCAGTCGATCGGGTAGGGGTCCGTCGGGATTCCGAGCAGGGCAATGTGGGCGCCGTGCGTGCAGTTTTCGAGAATGTCGCCCATTGCGGCGGGGTTTCCGCTCATCTCCATGGCGACGTCGAAACCTTCACGCATCCCAAGTTCACGCTGCACGTCGTGCACACTTTGCGCGGAGATATCGACGGCGCGCGTCGCCCCAGCAGAGCGGGCCAGCTCGAGACGTTCGGGCGAGACGTCGGTGACGACGACGTTGCGGGCCCCCGCGTGCTGGGCGATTGCCGCGGCCATGACACCGATGGGTCCGGCGCCCGTGATGAGGACGTCCTCGCCGACCATCGGGGTTTGAAGAGCGGTGTGGAAGGCGTTGCCGAGCGGGTCGAAAATGGCGCCGAGTTCGGGATCGATTGCTTCGGGCTGCACCCATACGTTCGTGGCGGGCACGACCACGTAGTCCGCGAACGCGCCGTCGCGGTTCACGCCGATGGAGGAGGTTCGGATGCACATGTGGCGGCGCCCCGCCCGGCAATTGCGGCAGCGCCCGCATACGACGTGTCCTTCGACGCTCACGCCGAGTCCGATCCGCAGTTCGTCGCGACCCGGACCGACGGGGACATCGGGACCGATGTCGACGATCTCACCGTAGAACTCGTGGCCAATCGTCATGGGAGGAGTGAGCATTTCTGCCGCCCAGTCGTCCCAAGCCTGGATATGGAGGTCAGTGCCGCACAAACCCGCGCGTAACACCCTGATCTTCACCTCGCCGGGCCCCACCTCGGGTTCCGGTACGTCGGTGAGGACAAGACCGGGGGCAGCTTCGGGTTTGACCAATGCACGCATGCTAAACGCTCCTCATTGACGCCTGGGCGTGGGGCGCATCACCGCACCCCACGCCCACTGTAGGCGTCTTGACTTGGGACTTTCTCTGCGAGGGTCCCGCTCAAGCGGAGCACCTAGAAGTTCGAGAAGTCGAGCTCTAGCGAGTCATCCTGTCCCACGATCACGGGTACGCGCGTGCCATTCGAGAGCCAACTCGAGAAGACCGAGGAGTATTTCGAGTCGTCCGGCTCCCAGGCCTCATCCGCCTCGTAGCGCCACTTGTAGTCGATCTTCAGGTCGCCGCCACGGATGACGACGAGGGGCTCGTCCGGGGTTGTAATCGTGTCCTCACCGGTCCCGTCGTCGAACGTGATCTCGGGCTCGGTTGTCCACGTGCGCTTGATGTCCGTCACCGCGTAGGAGGGCTCGGACATGTCCAGCGTGTCCTCACATCCCTCCGGTTCAAACGTGTTTGAAGCCATGCACTGGTCGATCCGCGCCTTCACCTGAGCGATGGCGTCCTCGGCGAGCTGATCGGTCCAGCCTTGGGTGAACGCAATCGTCTCGGTGGTTTCAGCACCGTAATATTCCCCGTCCTCACGTTCGGTGATGGAGTTGGGCACGACGAGCGCGCTCTGGTCCTCCCCGAAGGTGCGGTACTTCGTGGCCTCGGGGGCGGAAACCGTGTAGTTGCCGGGCAGCGCGGGCAGGAGGAGGAGCGGGTCGTCAATGTCGTCTGGGACCTCGGGCACGCTCACCTCGACTCCGTTCACGGTGACGTTCTCGCTCATCGGGATGAGGTAGAGCCCGGAGGCCGGTGAGGACATGATCTGCCAGTCGTCGAAGAACATGTCGACGCTGCCCGCGCGGCGCAGCTCGAACACCATGGGGTAGCGCTTCGAGTCGATCGTGATCGAGGCCTCCACCGTGACGTGCTTGCTCGCTTCCTCGCCGGCCGGGGAGTCGTCGGCGTAGGCCTGTTCTTCCGCATCGGTGGCCGCCTGCACGTCGTCGATGCGGAAATCCGTGGGCCGCATGTCTGCGGCGCGATACACCTCGTCGGTGAGCAGGACCCGCTGCGCCGTCGCGGCGTTCATGTCGGATAGCTCGAGCGCGTCACTCGCACGGCCATCGACGAGCGCCTGCAGGTAGGCCTCAACGCGCGCCTCGGGGGCGTACGTGGTGCGTGACTGGTATTGGATGTAAGCGTAGGCAGCGACCCCCAGGCCGATGACGACGACGAGGACCGCCGTCAGCACTGTGAGGCCCCGACGCTTCTTGCGAGGCATCGGTGCGGGGGCCGCGTACTGCGCGCCCGCGGGGGCGGGTGAGTAGGCTGCCGGCTGATTCTGGGGTGCGGGAATGTAGGCGGTCGGTTGCTGGTCGCCAGTCTGGGGGGCCTCCTGGGCTGGGAACTGCTCGGTAACCTGGGACGGCTGGAACCCCTCGGGCTGCTCCGGTTGGGAGCTGGGGGGAGTGCCGCCGGCGCCCGCATGGCCCTGCGCGGCCTCGACATTCGGAGGCAACGAGGCTGCGGGCGGCTCACCCTGGCTCATCTGAGAGGCCGCCGGGGGCTCGTCCTGGTTCGACTGTTCCGGTGGCGAGACCGCGGGAGGCTCTGACGCCGGTGTGGGGGAGCCATACAGATCGGTGTCGCGTATGGGCTGGTCTGTCTGTTCAGGCTCGGGTTGTTGTGCTCGCTTGTGCTTGCGAGATGCGTTGTCAGGGTCTTGTGGATACAGATCAAAATCGGACATGGGGCGCTCCAAGGGTCAGGTGGGTGAGACCTGTCACCATCTTAGGTGAGTGTGGCCCCCCACACGGTGGTGGCGCAGCCGGTGGACTCACTCAAGCCTGTCGTCTCGCGTGTGCCATGAAAGGTGATTAAGGCGTCACGCTGGACAGGTGTGACAATCCGCGGATACTGCGCGAGAACATCTCGCGGGTATCTGTGCTATTCGTGGGACGAGCGCGGCGCTCTCAGTGCGCCGATTGGGCCGAACACGAAGCATGGCGACGGGAGCGCGGCGCATTTAAGGTGGGCACATGACCAGCGCTGAGCAGGGACGGCGGCACTCTCCAGTGCGAGCCGGGTGTGGGCACCCGCACCATTGCCCACGCGCCACGCGCATGAAAGTGCTAGCTGCCACGCCCCTGTTCCGGGAGTGCGGTGATGCGCTGGCAGACATCGACTCGCGGATGCGGGCTGAGGCGTGGGCTGCGGGCGAGTTTCTCTATGTCGCGGGCCACAGTGGTGACAACCTCTACGTGATTGCCTCGGGGCGGGCCAAAGCCGTACGCAGCGACCCGGAGGGCGTGGACACGATCGTGTCCGTGCTCGGACCAGGGGACCTGTGTGGCAGCCTGTGGCATCTGGGGGAGACCGGATACGCCGAGTCGGTTCAGGCTCTCCACACGACCTGCGCGCTGAGGATCAGTGTCGAGGACTTTCGTCGCCTTCTTGTCGATTATCCGCAGGTGGCGGTGAGTGCCTTTGATGAGGTGTCCCGCCAGTTGCGTGACGTGGGTGATGTGCTCGCGAAAACCTCCACCGGAACCGTCACTGAACGGGTCGCCCACGCGCTGTGCCGCTTGGCGGAGAAATTTGGCGAGTCGAGCGCGGATGGGCTTCTTCTCCAGCTCCCCCTGACCCGCGCCGACCTCGCCGCCATGACCGGCGCGACGACGGAGTCGGTGAGCCGTGTGATGAGTCAGATGAGACGCGATGGCGTGATTAGCACGGGGCGCCAGTGGACAGCGGTGCGAGATATGTCGCGACTGCGTGAGCTCTCGGGCGAATTCCCCGTTCTTTGATCTAGGTCAACGACACGCCTCCTGGGGCTTTCTACATTCGGGATTGTCAGATCACCCGCGGGCGGAGCGCCCGCCACATCGAAAGGACAGTCCCCGTGTCGGCAGCAACCTCCCAGAACAACCTCACCCACACCGTCCTGCGTGCTGAAGGCTTCTCGTGCCCCTCATGCGTGGCGACGATCGAGAAGCGCCTGGCGCGTGTGAACGGTGTCCAGAACGTGACCGTTCACTTTGCGTCCGCGCGAATCGAAATCGACCACGACATCGATGTGGTGGGTGTCGACGCCCTGGTGGCTGAGGTCAAAAAGGCGGGTTTCGCCGCGAAACCGGCCGCGTTTTAGGCCGGCGCTCGGGGCCGTAGGGACATCTGGCCGAAAGGAGACATCAGTGCAGAATCCAACGGTGCGACGGTGGGCCGTGCCCGTGGTGTCTGGCGCGCTCATTGTCGCGTCTTGGCTCGTCGGTCTAGCCCGCCCGAACGGCACGGGGCTCACGTTCTCAGACGGCCTCATGATCGGCGCCGCGCTCGTGGCGGGCTGGCCCGTGCTGCGTGGAGCGGTTCGCGCACTGCGTGCTCGCGACATCGGGATCGACGCGCTCGTCAGTGTCGCTGCGATTGGGGCGATCGCGATCGGCAACTACTGGGAGGCGGCGGCCGTCACCTTCCTCTTCGCGGTGGGCGGAGCACTCGAAGGCGCCACTTTGGCGAAGACTCGCCGTGCCCTGCAGGAACTGGTCGCCATCGCCCCGGATGTGGCCTTTGTGCTGCGCGATGATGCCCTCATTGAGGTGGCCGCCCACGAGGTCGGTCACGGGGAAACCGTCATCGTAAAAAACGGCGGAAAGGTCCCCGTCGACGGCGAGATCATCCATGGACAAGGAGCCCTTGACCAGGCTTCCATGACGGGCGAGTCGGTACCCGTGGATCGCGGCATCGGCGACGATGTCTTCGCGGGCACGATCCTCACGAATGGGTTCCTTCACGTGCGGGCGACGGGCGTCGGCGCGGACACCACTCTCGCTCGAATCATCCACCGGGTTGAGGAAGCCCAGGACGCGAAGGCGCCGACCCAGACATTCATGGAACGGTTCTCGCGCTGGTACACCCCGGCGATCATCGTCCTGGCTCTCGTCTCCGGGCTTGCCCTGCGCGACCTCGAGCTCACTCTCACGCTCCTCGTGATCGGCTGCCCCGGGGCGCTCGTCATCTCGATCCCCGTGGCGATCGTGTCGGGAATCGGGCGTGCAGCCCGTGACGGCATCCTCATCAAGGGTGGAGAGTTCCTCGAAACGGTAGCCGACGTCGACGTCGTCGCCGTCGACAAAACGGGCACCCTCACGCGGGGGACTCCCGACCTGACCGATGTCATCACCCTTGTCCCGGACGTGAGCCGAGACCAGGTGTTGGCGTGGGCGGCGCGCGCGGAGGCGGGGTCCGAACATCCGCTCGCCCGACCCATCGTGGCGGCCGGTCGAGACGCCGGTCACGACGTGGGACTGTCCGAGACCTCCGAGTCGGTTCCCGGGCGCGGGGTGCGAGCCCGGGTGGGTGAGAGCCTCGTTCTGGTGGGCAACGAAGCTCTGCTCAAGGATGAGAGCGTCGACGAGAATGCCGACGTGGGTGTGCGCCGCGCCGAGGAACTGGCCCGTACCGGGCGGACGCCAATGATCGTGGCGGTCGATGGGCGCGTCATCGGCGTCATCGCGGTGGCGGACCGGGTCCGGCCCGCGGCCGCCGATATGGTGAGAGCCCTGCACGAGGCGGGGGTCCGAGATGTCGTCATGCTCACGGGCGACGTGGAGCCCATTGCGCACGCCGTGGCGAATGAGACGGGAATCGACCAGGTCTATTCCCAGCTCCTGCCGGAGGGAAAGCTCGACCGGGTGGCGGAATTGCGTTCGGAGGGCCGCACAGTCGCGATGGTGGGCGACGGGGTGAACGATGCCCCTGCCCTGGCAACCGCGGATATCGGCGTCGCGATGGGTGCGGCTGGTTCGCCGGCGGCCGTGGAGAGTGCAGACATCGCCCTGATGGCGGACGATCTCATGCGCCTGCCCGAGGCGCTCAGCCTCGCGAAGCGGACCCGATCCATCATGCGCCAGAACATCGCCATTGCTCTCCTCATCGTGGCCCTTCTCATTGCAGGCGTGTTTGCCCGGGGCGTCACGATGGCCCTCGGGATGCTCGTGCACGAAGCCTCGGTCCTGATCGTGATCGTCAACGCCATGCGCCTGCTTCGCCCTCGTTCACGAGTGGTGGAAAACGAGCGGCCCGCGAAGAGTCCTGTCGAAAGCTACGCCGCTATCGGCTGATCCGCATGCCTGTGACATGGGGCCGTTGACTCACATCCGGCGTGAAACACGCTCGGGCCTACCGGATGAAAGGCCTGGAAGGCGCGGCTCATGGCCGCCGCGTGCGAGTAGCCGACCTTGCTGGGCACCATTCGGTGTAGGGAAGACACCGTGGCGGCATGTCCTGCGACGACGAGCTAGAAGTGGGGTAAGACTCCAAGGAGTTGAAGCGCCCTGACGAGTGCCATGCAGCCGGCAATGGCACCGCCGATCAGCCCCCCGCGGACGTGCCCGCCCGCGAGAGCCCAGCGTTCCACGAGGGTGCGCTGTCGTCCGGTTTTCTTATCCCTGGGGTTGGGCATCCCAACCCAGGTGATGCTGAGCGTGATGAGGGAGGCCAATCCGAAGACGATCATCTCGATCACGGGGTGGTCCATGGGCGCGAGTATAAGTCCTGGAGTCCCGGTCGTGGGCGCAGTGTCAGCGCTTCGATGCCGGTAGCCGCGGCGGTGGCACATCGCTGTGCGGTGAGCGCGAAAGTGCTGTTCGTATCGGGAGGGGGCTTCTCACAACCCCATTCAATATTTCGCCATAGCACCACCAGGGAACCCTATAGTAGGAACCAGCGTGATGTACGTCATAGAAAGGTAAGGATCGTGACTAATCCACCAACGCCTGGACATTCGCCGACGCCGCAGAATGACCACCGACAGCCGCCGGCGTCGAACGACAATCCCTCGCTCTATCCAGCGAGTGCACCCCCGCCACCTCAGCAGCCGCCACGCCAGGCGCCACCCCATGGCACTCCGACGCAGCAGCGCCCGCAACAGCCGCCAGCGGGCGGGGCCTACCCGCCCCAGCAGGTCGCGCCAGTATCCGCCCAGGGAGGAGCTCCGGCTTACCAGCAGCCCCCTCAGGCTCAGCCCTACCCGAATACGGGAGCTCAGCCCTACCCCCAGGCGGTGAGCCCACAGCATCCGTCACTGGCGCATGTCGATTCGGTCGGGAGCTGGATGCTCGCGATCCTCGTCGCGGGCATCCCGATTGTGGGCTTCATCTACCTGATCGTCATCGCCTTCGGCGGTACGGCTTCGGTGGCCCGGCGCAACTGGGCACGGGCTGCCTTTGCCTGGATGTTGATCGGTTTGGCGGGCCTCATCATCCTCTCGATGACGACCGGAGCCTTCTTGGGGGGACTTCTGTCGAATTCCTGATAGTGCCACTTCACGCCAACCCGACAACACGCCAAGGAGCGATGGTGAGCCGTCACGGATGAGTGCCTACGTGGCTCACCGATCTGTCTGTGTGATGGCTGCTCGATGTGTGTCTGTGGCACCTGCATCTTGAGGGTGGAGGGGGAGGTGCCAACCACAAAACGTGGGTCAGTGTGCCACCTGTGGCGGCTCACTGACCCACGTCTTATGGATCCTTGAAGGTGAGGCGTATTGGAGGGTTAGCTCCGGTAGCTTGCCTTCCGTAGTGCCAGGCCGGCAGCTGAGAGCAGGATTGCCAGTGTGGCGAAGATGGCTACGTTGGTTCCGGTAGTTGGCATTTCGGGATCATCTGGAGACTCCGGTGGTGTCTCTGTTCCCGTCGGGGTCGGCGTGGGCGTCGGCGTGGGCGTCTCTGGTGGGGGTGGGGTGAGGTAGTTGTCGGCCGTCACCTGTACTGCCTCAGGTTCTTCCTGGTCCTGCAGCGGGATAGTGAAGGGAATCCACTCATTGAGGATGAGATGCTCGCCGGGGGCGGAGATTTCTCGCAGGAGGTAATCGCCTGGAAGGAGGGTGGGGTCACCCTCAGGGGTGAATCGTCCGTCGGCATCTGTCACAAAGGTGCCGTCGGTTCCTTCAAGGGTGATCTTGCGGACAGTCTTTTCTTCACATGCTGTCGGTTCGGATTCCAGTGCCTCCTGCAGCTCCGCGGGGGTGGTTGGTTCCTTCAGAGCACAGACGGATACGGTTTCCGTGTTGTCCAGGTTTGGTTCGAGTCCGCACGCGGTAGTTGTGGGATCGACGACCTCATAAAGCTCAAACTCGGCTCCTTCAAGAGGAACGGGCATTGCGGTGAAGCCCTCATCTTCGGCCACATAATTGACCGCGGACTTTTCTAGCTCGAAGGTTCCCGGAATCGGCTCATAGGTGTAGTAAAAGTGTTGTGTCCTTTCGTCCCCCACCTTGCGGAGCTGAACATTCGGGGCAGTCAGGTAGTTGTAAGTTTTGGGGGGCGATTCTAAGTCGAACTTGCCTTTTTCGAACATCGTGATGTCGTTATCAACGTAGCGGTATCCCGGGATATCGCGGATAAGAGACTCAACAGTGGGCTTGTAGGGCAGCGCCATGTAGCTGCCATCGTCCTTCAGGTACGGATCAATTTCCCCTGTATCGTGGTTTCGATTCATGAGACGCAAGCCAGACTTTGGATCCCACAGGCCACTTTGATACGTGTAGAACTCCCACGGCCAGAGTGCAAAACCGAAGTCTCCAACGCGATCCTCGAAGTGTGTCAGCGTATCGAATGGAAGCTCAGGGTAGATTTCGTTCACTGGTGCCGATGAAGACACGTCAGCAAGATGCTGATGATTGGCCTCCAGGCAATCGATCAGCTCGAAAGCTGTTCCCTCGATTCCGGAGTCCGCAGTAGCCCATTTCCGCTCGGGCAGGCCGGGGACATCATAATCCTTCGTGAGTTCTTCGTCTTGAGCGAATCCGCGTGCCGCAAGGTACTCGGAGTGCAGAACGTAGCGGAAATCCATGCGAGCTGGAGGAAAGACTTTGAGCTTATTCGCTGTGGCCCCGATGGAGCCTCCGCTGGTATCTCCGGTCGAGCCGGTTCCCCACGTCATCCCAGCGCGCTCCGCCCCCAGGGGAACGTACGCATCAAACTGGAGGATGTGTTCTTCGCCGGCTCCAAAGGTGTCCTCAAACACGTAATGGATGGGCCGGTACCAGCCGTCGCCGTCGCTCATTCGGACAAGGTTGCCTTCATCGTCGACAACGGCGGGGTTTTCCGGATCATACTGCTCAGTTGAGACGCTCTCACCGTCGTAGGTGAAGTTCTCAACGGGCTTCAGTGTGAGGTCATTTGACCCAATCTGCTCTTGTGTTTGATATTGCCAGGTGACCCCCCAACGAAACTCGAGCGTGGGGGAACCTGGAGAGTCCTCCTCGAGGAAAAAGCGAACTGTTGTGCGCACTCCCTCGCATTGGTCGAGCATGGCCGAAACCCCGAAGAAGGTGAGGGGAACCACCGGTGCTTCAAGGTCGCGAATGCAGCCATCTCCCCAGGGGCCCGGTTCACCGTTAGGCGTGGGGTGTCCGGTGAGCTTCTCGTACGTCAACTCGTATTTTGGGAACGGGCGATGGTCAGCCTGCACGGGCCCCGTACCGCCCAGATAGAACAAACCGGACAAACCGACAATAG
>JAUNVA010000018.1 GCA_030537895.1 Bowdeniella nasicola | reverse complement strand
TGATGACGGACGCCGACGTCGACGGCGCCCACATCCGCACCCTGCTGCTCACCCTGTTCTTCCGCTACATGCGCCCGCTCGTCGAAGCCGGCCGGGTCTACGCCGCGGTACCGCCGCTCTTCCGTCTCGACATCAACGCCCAGGGCCGGCGCAAACGGGAGCTGCGTTACCTCTACTCCGAGGCTGAACTGGATCGCACTCTCGCGCGGTTAGACAAACAGGGCCGCACCTACAAGCAGCCAATTCAGCGGTATAAGGGGCTTGGCGAGATGGACGCCGATCAACTCTCGGAGACCACGATGGATCCAGCCCACCGCACCCTGCGGCGCATCCGCATGGCGGATGAAGAGGCGCTCGTGCAGGCCGAACGGATCTTTGAATTGCTCATGGGATCCGAGGTGGCCCCCCGTAAACAGTTCATTGTGGACGGCGCAGCCGCGGTGTCCCACGATCGTATCGACGCCTGAGTCGATCCGCCCCGTGGTTATCATGGGGGACGTGATGCGCGGCCTCGACCGCGCCCGACAGTGCACCTGAAGGGAGTCACGTGAGCGAACTGCGGCAAGAATCGGAAACCTATTCCGAGCGGCCGGATCGGCGACCCTTCTTCGTGTTACGCCACCTCAGCCGATTGGCCGACGCGCGGCGTGCGGAACGCGCCGAACTGCCTGAGCCATGTGAGTTATTGACCGTTGGTGGTCTCACGTGGCGCACCCTCAGCCGCGAGGACACGGACACGCTGGCTGCCCTGATCTCCCACGTCGAGACATCCGAACGGGCACCATTTCGCACGACCCGAGCCGAAGTGCGCGAGCTCTTCGACCCGGGTTACCACATCGACTCGCGGGGTGGCTATGACGCTGAGGGACGCCTGCGAGCGTTTGGATTCGTGCGAATTCCACGGCTCGATGTGCCAGTCCTCGTCGCCACGCTTTACGGCAGCGTTGACCCCGAGATGCGTGAGCGGAACATTGGGGCGGATTTACTGCGTTGGCAGATCCTACGTGCCCGGGAGATGATCATGAGCCTCGCGCCGCACGGCGGAGGCTACCTGCAGGTGATCGTCGACGAGGGCCAACGCGATATCAAGGATCTGCTGACCCGCCACGGTTTCATCGACCAGGGCGAGATCATCCAGATGCGGCGTTCTCTGACCGAGGAGCTGCCGGCGGCTGACGCGCCAAGTCACATCCGTATCGAGCCGTGGTCGGATGAATTAGACGACGCCGTACGCCTCGCCCACGAGGAGGCCTTCAGTCAGTCTGGTGGGGATTCGATGGTGAGCGTGAAGGAGTGGGGGCGCGCCCGCGCAGCCCTCGTGCCCGAATGGTCCTTCATTGCGTTGGATCGATCCAGCGATCGCGCCCGGGTCGCAGGATACGTGCTTGCGTCCAAATGGGAAGAAGACTGGGATGCACTCGGCTGGTCCGAGGGCTATATCGAGGCCATCGGAGTGCTCGAAGAGTGGCGCGGGCAGGGGGTTGCCAAATCGCTCCTCAGCCACTCGATGCGTGCCATGCGCGCGGACTCGATGGAATACGCGGGGATTGACGCCGACTCTCAAAACCCAACCGGTGCGCAGACCGTATTTGAGCTGATTGGCTTCGAATACACTCATGCGACCACCCGCTACGTGCTGGACGTCCCGCCTCTGGAGGCCTAGGTCACTCGCGAGCCGGGGCCGGCAACCGCCGCCTGACGCGCGGCGCACCCCCTCTGACGGGCCTAGCCGATCGAGGAGAGCGGGTAGGAAAGTGCCTGACCGGAGCCATCGCGGCGTTCGTCCGGCTCGGGTAGTGCGACGGGCTGTCCGGCATCGCCGACAGCGCGCGGATCAAGGCCCACCCACGCCCGTACGAGGGCGTTGTGGCCGGCCCGCATCCGGTGGGCCCGCACCCCCATGGTGGCCCGCCCCTTGCCGGGATAGCGGTCGAGCGGGGTGACCTTCGCGTACTGGTCGATCAGGGGGGCTTCGCTCGCAGCGGCGACGGTGACGACGCTGGCCGCAGCAACCTCCTCAGATGCGATCACGCCGAGTGCGAGGACACGCGCATCCGGGGCTAGTTTGATGCCGACGACGCCGGTAGCGCCCCGCCCCTGTGGGCGGACCGCCTCGACGGGGAAGTGCAAGAGCTGGGCATCATCGGTGATGAGAACGATCCGAGCCGAGTCCTGCTCAGCGGGCGCGAATCCTACGACGGTGTCGCCCGCGTCGAGCGACATGATGTCGAAACTGTCGGCAGCCTTCGGGAACTCCGAGGCCCGCAGGCGCTTGACGCGCCCCTGGCTGGTGGCGAGTGCCCAGATGGCGTCATCCCGCTCCAGTGAGGCGAGCCCGATCACGCGCTCGCCCGCCTCCAGTGAGACCAGCTCACTTACGGGAGCCCCGCCCGCCAGTGATGGTGCCGAGCCGGTGACCGCGAGCGCGGGCACGTCGAGGACGTTGAGGCGCACGACGCGGCCGTGTGACGTCGCCAGTCCCACATCGCCGTGGGTGCGCGCCGGTGCAACGGAGGCGATCGCGTCGTGGGTGACGCGCGGGCCCGACCGGGAGAGCAAAGGCGGCGCCTCCTCACCCAGCGGCAGTTGATCCTCGCCCGGAGCAAATCCGGAGTCGGCAGCGTCCAGGCGCGCGATGAGGCCGGTCGTGGACAGTGTGACCGTCGTCGGAACGTCGGGCACTTGGAGGGGGACGTCAGGAGCGGCCACCTGTGCGCCCGCCCCCTCCGATTCGAGCAGCACGGTGCGCCGCGGCGTCGAATAGCGCAGCGAAACCGACGCAAGCTCATCGGAGACTACCTGCCGGAGCTGACGCTCCGATCCGAGGATTTCTTGCAGTTCGGAGATTTCAGCGGCCAACTCGTCGGCCTGGCCCTGCAGTTCGATGCGGGAGAACTTTGTGAGGCGACGGAGTCGGAGCTCAAGGATGTATTCAGCTTGCGGCTCGGATAGGTCGAAGACCACCATGAGACGCTCGCGCGCCTCGGTCGACGTCTCCGAGGTGCGGATGACCTGGATAACCTCATCGATGTCGGCAATCGCGATGAGCAGGCCCTCAATGAGGTGCAGTCGTTCACTCTTTTTAGCGAGCCGGTGTTCAGAGCGACGCCGCACCACGGTGAGCCGGTGCTCGACGTAGACCTCGAGCAGCTCCTTCAAACCGAGCGTGCGGGGCTTTCCGTCGACGAGTGCCACATTGTTGATTCCGAAAGAATCCTCCAGCGGGGTTGCCCGATAGAGTTGGGCGAGCACGGCCTCCGGATTGAACGAGTTCTTCACCTCGATGACCAGGCGCAGTCCGTGGTGACGATCGGTGAGATCGGTCACGCCCGAGATACCGGTGACCTTCTTCTTCTCGACCGCGTCCTTGATGCGGTCAATCACCCGCTCGGGTCCCACGAGATAGGGCAGTTCCGTGACGATGATGCCCTTCTTTCTCGCGGTGACGTTCTCAATGCGGACTGTCGCGCGAGTGCGGAAGGTCCCGCGCCCGGTCTCGTAGGCGTCCCGGATGCCCTGCAGACCCACAATCTTGCCGCCGCTCGGGAGATCGGGCCCCGGCACGAAGGTCATGAGGTCATCGAGGGTGGCGTCGGGGTGCTCGATCAGGTGCCGAGCCGCCGCGACGACCTCCCCGAGGTTATGGGGGGCCATATTCGTGGCCATGCCGACGGCGATTCCGGAGGCCCCGTTCACGAGCAGATTTGGCAGTGCCGAGGGTAGGACCTGGGGCTGCAGGTACTGGTTGTCATAGTTCGGGACGAAATCGACGACGTCCTCATCGAGGGATTCGGTCATCGCCAGGGCCGCTGGGGCAAGTCGCGCCTCCGTATAGCGGGGCGCTGCGGGGCCGTTATCAAGAGACCCAAAGTTGCCGTGCCCGTCCACGAGCGGGAGGCGCAGCGAAAACGGCTGTGCCATCCGCACGAGCGTGTCGTAGATGGCGGCGTCACCATGCGGATGGAGCTTTCCCATGACCTCGCCGACGACGCGCGCAGATTTCACGTGGCCGCGCTCGGGACGCAGACCCATCTGATCCATCTGGAAGAGGATCCGACGCTGCACGGGTTTGAGGCCGTCGCGCGCATCGGGCAGCGCACGCGCATAGATCACCGAGTAGGCGTACTCCAAAAAAGAGGTCTGCATCTCGCTAGAGACGTCGATATCGACGATCGTTTCCTTCGACGCGGCGGGCGAACTGGCAGCAGACATGGGGCGATTATCCGAAATGGCGCGCCAAAACGCACGGAGCAACACCGGCGGGACCGCGAATCCTCGCGTTAGGCTGGACACATGGATGAGGTCAGCAGGAACTATCCGCGCGAGTGGGAAGCCGACGTCGTCCTGCGCGATGGGGCGACCATGCACATCAGACCGGTGCGCCCGAGTGACGCGGACCAGTTTCGAGCCCTGCATGCCGGTCAATCAGACACCTCGGTCTACTACCGGTTCTTCGCACCGCGCGCGACGCTCTCCGACACTCAGATTCAAGATCTGATCGACGTCGATCAGCACTCGGACGTCTCGCTCGCCCTCTTCGACGGAGCTGGTGAGGGCGCCCGGATGCGGGGGATCGGCGGCTTTAATACGACCGGCCCCGGGGTGGCGGAAGTGGCCTTCTACGTGGCCGACACGGAACACGGACGGGGCCTTGGTTCCGTCCTCCTGGATCACCTCGCCGCGGCCGCCCGGGAAGTGGGTATCCACGTCTTCGAGGCGTTCGTGCTACCCGCGAATCGCAAAATGATCAATGTCTTCAAGGACGCAGGCTACCGCCTGGAGACAGCCCTGGAGGACGGCGTGATCGAACTGCGAGTCGACCTGCGCTCCACCACCAAGGCGTGGCGGGTCATGATGCAGCGGGAACAGCACTCCGAGGCCCGCGCCATGGAGGCCCTCATGGCGCCAAGTGCCTACGTCCTTGTGGACGACGAGCACGCGACGCTAGCCCCGCTCGCGTCCCGGCTCCTCGACTCCGGTGCGGACCTCGTACCCGCGAGTGCCGAGGATATCGCCGAGCGTCTCGCCCTCATCTCCGTACCGACGGATATGCTCGCAGAGCGCCTCCACGACCTGGCCGCCCGCGGTGTGCAGGCGGCCATCGTCTACTCGGGGCACCACCTCGTGGACGCGGATCTCGCCGCCGAGATCCTCTCAGATGCACGTTCCTCGGGACTGCGGGTACTTGGCCCCGCCTCGCACGGCATCGTGACCCCGGACGGTACCGACCTCACGATTGAGGCGGGCGTGCCGAGCGGGGGCACGATCGACGTGTTCGTGCAATCGGCGGAAACCGCCGTGCACCTCCTGTCCGGGCTCCGCCGCTCAGGGGCCCGCATCCGTTCGCTCGTTGCCGCCGGGCACCGTCTCGACATTTCTGGAAATGACACGATGCAGTACTGGTCGGCGCACCCTTCCACTGGGCCCGCGATCATCTGCTTGGACACCATGGGCAATGCTCGCAAGTTCGCTCGTATCGCCCGCCACCTGGCCACCAGCCGGCCTGTCTTTGCGCTCATCACCGCTGGTATCGGGGCTGCTCGCCTACCCGGCCACCTCGTGTCCACCTCGGAGCGTCCCCAGGTACTGCGCCACATTCTCGCCCAGTCGGGAGTCGTCGCGACCCATTCGTTGCCTGTACTGCTCGATTTAGTCCGGGTCACTGACAGCCAGGGGCCCCTGCGTGGCCGGCGGATCGGTGTGGTCTGTTCCTCGGCGGCCCTGGCCACGACGGTGGCCACGGCGACCGAACGGCACGGGCTCACACACGGGCCAGTACTCGAACTCAACCTGACTGACTACCGAGCCATCGCCAGGGAGGCGACTGCGCTGCAGGACGACTGTGATGCCGTGATCGTCGCCCTGACCGCACTCGATGAACAGCAGACCCGGACACTGAACGTTGCGCACTCGGACCTCCTCCAGGTCGATCGCCGGGTTCCGTGGGTCGCCGTCGTTGGGGGAGTACGCGAGGATCGGATCGCGACGCCGGTCGGGCCAATCCCGCACTTCACTTGCGTGGATGCCGCCCTCGACACACTCGGGCGGCTCGCCAATGGACACGAGCGCGCGAGCCAGCTCGCGGACGCTAGTTTGATCACCTTCCCCGACCTGAACCTCATCGAGGCGCACTCCTTCGTCCAAGCGCGGGCCGACGCCCGTGAGCGCACCCTCACGGACCAGGAAGCGGCCACTCTGCTTGCCTTTTACGGTGTTGACCTGATGGCCTCCATCCGCGCGAAGGGGCAGGACGATTCCGTAGCGGCTGCCGACCGGATCGGATACCCGGTCGTGCTCAAGACTCGACGCAAAGAGCTGCGCCACCGCACCGACCTAGGCGGCGTCGCTCTCGACCTGCCAGATCCCGATGCCGTGCGGAGCGCCGTGCGGCGATTCCGGGAGCGTGGCGAGGTTGAATGGGATGTGCAAGCGATGGCCGGCAACGGTGTCGCCTGCGTCGTGCAAGCGTGGGAGGACGACCTCTACGGCCCTGTCGTGAGCTTCGCGCTCGCCGGTGATGCCGAAGAGATCCTCGGGGACATCTCCTACCGGATTGCGCCACTGTCCGAAGGGGATGCCTCCCGCATGATTGAGGAGGTCGCCGCCTCGGTACGGCTGCGCGGCTACCGCGGCCTACCGCCCCTCGACGTCGCGGGTCTTGCCGAGGTCATCGAGCGGGTCTCAATGTTGAAGGACGAGCTCACGGACCTGTCCGCACTCCGGTTGCACCCGGTGATCGTCACGCGCTCCGGCGTGGCGGTCGCGGGTGCTGAGGTACGCCTGCAAGAGCGGCGTCGGCGCGACGATGCGCGCCGGGCGCTGCGCATGCCCACGCGGTAGGGTTTCGTCATGGCCCCCACGCAGACTCACTACGACATCCGGGATATTGACGCGGAACTCGACCGGGTCGCATTCCATCCTGCTCTGATGCGGGAATACCTCGAAGAGGTGCGTTTCGGGGAGGAGATTCTCGGTCATTTCGCCTTCGCCCAGGCGACCTTCGAACGCGGGGAGATGGCTCGCTACGCCAATCTCTTCGTCGTGACTGCCACGCGGCTGCTGCACGTGTATGCGACCGACGTCCCGTACCCGGATTCCGACCTTGACCTGCACGTTCAGGTCCAGGCCGTTCCCCTGGCTCAGCTCGCGACGATTGATGTCACCTACGGGCACACCGAGGAGGGCCTGGAGCCCACCGATCTCGTCATCTCGCTCGGCTGGGGCGGCAATTCGCGCCTCATGGTCGATTGGGCTGAGTGCGCCGATCCCGAATGCGTCTCCACGCACGGCAACGGCGCTGTCGTCTCAGAGGACTGCGTCGTACGCATCAGCGTTGATGGCGAGGGGCCCCGCGCGATGGCGGCCGCGCGCCGCTTTGTTGCCGACCTGCGTCGCGCCCAGTGGGCCGCCCGGTGATCCCCCACCTGCGCCAGGTTCTCGGCGGGTTGTGCGACGCCGTCGGTTACTCCAGTACCGATCCACAGGACCACTGGCAGCGGGACCGGCACGCACTTGAGCTTCCGCGGGTCGAACGCGCGGTACTCGTCCTCATCGACGGGATGGGCGCCCACCAGTTGGCAGCCCACCGCGGGCATCTTCCCTACCTACGCCACCACCTCGACAAGTACGCTCGCACGAGCCTGCCATCGACGACGGCGTGCGCAATCACGACCCTGGGCACCGGGCGCGAGCCGGGACGTACGGGCATGGTGGGCTACACGGCGCGTGACCCCCATAGCGGGGAGCGCGTCCAACTGATCTCTTTTCCCGGTGCCCCACTCAGCCCCGAGGCGTGGCAGCGCGAACCCACCATCGCCGAGCGGTGCGAGCACGAGGGCACATTCTGTTCGGTCGGTCCGCGCAAGTTCTCCGGTTCTGGCCTCACCCGGGCGGCATGGCGCGGCGTGCGCGAGGTGTTTGCCGAGACGCTGTCCGAGCGTGTGGAGCACACGCTGCGTGAAGTGCGCTCTGGGGCGCGTCTCGTCTACCTCTACTGGGCGGAATTGGACCACGTGGGGCACATCCACGGGCCGGGCTCACCGCACTGGACCGCGGAATTGGAGGCGGTGGACGCCGCGCTCGGTGAATTAGAGCGGCGTCTACCGCGCAGCAGCGCCCTCGTCGTCACCTCCGATCACGGAATGATCCCGCTGACCGCGCGTCTCGACGTCGCGCACGCACCGGCGGCGGACACGTTCGAGACTGCCGGCGAAGAACGTTTCTTGCACGTCTATGCGCAGGATGCGCACGCCTTGCGCGCTCCGCTGACCGACTGGCTTGGGCAGGCAGGTGCCGTCCTGACGCGGGATCAGGCCGAGGCACACCTCGGGGCATTCGCTCCGCACGTGCGTGAGCGCGTGGGAGACCTCGTCATCCTTGCGCGAGGTACCTATGGAATCTCGGATTCGCGCTGGATGAGTCCGATGCAGCGAGCCCTTCGCGGGGGCCACGGCTCCGATAGCGCGGCCGAGTGCGAGGTACCGCTCGTCGTCCGCGCGCTCTAGTCCTCGGAGCGCCCGCCGAAGACGATCTCGTCCCACGAGGGCACCGAACGGCGCCCGGACTTCTTCTTCGGCTTCCGCGGCTCCGGATCCACCTTCGGGACGGGGATATCAAGTTCCCCGTCGCCCGGGGTGCTGATGTCCTCCTCGCGACCGGGGAAAGGGAGGACCACGGCGTCCTCGGCATCTTCGGGACGGGAAGGGTGGGCCGGCGGCACCTCTCCGACCGGCTCTTCGTCAAAGAGGCCCGTGTCTTCCAGTTCGTGGCGCCGCCCACGGCGCCGGGCCAGCTGCTCCAAGAGGGACTCGGTGGGCGTCTTCTCATCAGAGTCGCGCCCCTGTGCGGATTCGCTCTCACCTCCGCGGGTGAGGGTCTCCTCTCCGTCACCGAGAAGCGAGTCGGAAAAGGTGCGAGCGTGGCGGCGCCCGCGCGGGGTGGAGGTGTCGGTCTCTGAGAGCCAACGAGCGTCCTCTTCAACTGCTCGCACGGTGGAGGTCTGGAGGTCGAGCTTCCAGCGTGCTTCGCGGTCCTTGCCGCCCGCAGTGAACCGCACAGTCACATGCCAGGGCCCGCCCTCGTCACGGAAGGCATTCCACTCGAGGTCTTCCGTGCGTACCCCGCGGTCGGCGAGCCGATCGACGACTAGGTCCCCGAGCGTTGGGGCGCCAACCTCGTGACCGACGGCGCACTCACGCGCCTGGGTGATCGCCCAGTTGCGTTCCGCGATGATCGGCCCCTCATAGCGGCGCACGTAGTCCTCTTCCACGCCGCCGCGGTCGGCGACCTCGGCGACGGTGAGCCCGGCACGCAGCATCGATTGAATGTCGCGCGGCCGCAACGCCGGCGGCGTTGTGGGCTTCGCTGTGGGTGAAACCGGGCGGGGCCGACGCACGGCCTGGCGAAGCTCCGCGGTGATGGGGAGCTGATAGGTGTGTCCTTCCTCGTCGCGGAGCACGAGCTGTGTGCCATCGGAGCGAAGGGACACGAATGTCAGCGTGGTCATGAAACCTCCCGGTACTACGCCTGCACCCTACATCGTAGGGGCGAATGCGAACCGGAGCCACGCCGCGCAGGCCCAAGCACCGACCACACTCGAGCCCGTCTCGGGGCTGGGAGCCGAGGCAGTTTCAAGTCGGGGAAGCGCCGGACGCAAATATGTGGTAAGAATCCCTGGTACCCACCTGTTGGGTGAAGGAGCGAAAGCCACCCACGAGCAAGCGGAGTGTGACGCCAGATGGCCACCGATTACGACGCACCACGCAAGAACGACGACGACCTGAAGGAGTCTTCCCTCGAAGAGCTGAAGGCGCGGCGGGGCGACGCGAACTCGCCGGCCGTGGACGAGGATGAGGCTGAGGCTGCAGAAGGGTTCGAGCTTCCCGGTGCGGATCTGTCGAACGAGGAGCTCTCCGTTCGGGTTCTGCCGGCGCAGTCCGACGAGTTCACCTGCATGCAGTGTTTCCTCGTGCACCACATCTCACAGTTGGCCAGCACCGAGGGCGGCCAGATGATCTGTGAGGAGTGTGCCTCCTAAGCGGAGCGCGTTGACTCGTGAAGGACTCGCACCAGCTGGTGCGGGTCCTTCACGCATAGGAGCCAGTAGGGGGTGGGGTCACGTGGGTCCTCCACCCGCACCCGTACCGCGGATTTCGCCCACGGCCGGTGCACGACCCAGGCTCGAAGGTCAGCGTCCGTGCCCATGAGGCGGCGCAGCTCCGCCTCATCGAGTGCCTTGGGATCACGCAGATAACGCAACGGGATGTGGGCGCCGCCGGCGTGAAGCTCGCCGTCGCGCACCTCGATGAGCGGGGCTGAGGCGAGCAACAGGCCGAGCACGAGGATGGCGCCCACAATCGCGACGATCAGCGCGAGCGTCCGGGAGGTCGGGACGAAGATCAATCCGAAGGATGCCCCGAGCGCCGTCATGACGGCCACCAGAGGAACAGTGGGGTAGTAACGCGTGGCGTAGGGCTCCATACTCACCCTCCCACTGTGGCACATTCCCGGTGATACCGTAGGGCCCGTGAATGAGCTGCCGATCAGAATCCAGCTGCGCCACGCGCAGGCACAGCCGCCGACCTACGCCCACGAGGGGGACGCCGGCGCGGACCTGCGTGCCGTGTGCGACGTGCGGATCGGTCCGCTCGAGCGGGCCCTCGTCCCGACGGGGATCGCGATCGCACTGCCGGCCGGCTACGCGGCCTTCGTGCACCCCCGCTCGGGGCTCGCCCTGAAGTACGGTCTGACAGTCGTGAACGCCCCGGGCACGATCGATGCGGGATACCGCGGCGAGATCGGCGTGATCATGCATAACACCGACGCCCACCAGAGCGCGCAGATCCGGGCGGGTGATCGGATCGCCCAACTGGTGATCCAGCGCGTCACACGTGCCCGGTTTGACGTTGTCGATGTCCTCGACGATACGCAGCGCTCCGGTGGCGGCTTCGGATCGAGCGGAGTGTAGGGAAGGACAGTCATGGCGTGGTTTCGACGCAAGCGACGCGCGGCCGTTCACCCACCGACGATGGCGGTGGACCGCGAGGATACCCCGAGCCCAAGCGACGACGACGCGGCCGCAGACGCGGGTGAGGTCACTGAGGCTCGTGGCCCTTTCGACGTGAGCGAGGTCCCCGACCTGGGGGAGCGAATCGACCTTGGGGTACTGCGCGTCCCGCAGGTGGAGGGCATGCAGGCACAGATCGGCCTCGACTCGACGAAACGGGCTCCCGTCGGAATTACGGTGACGCTCGGTGACTCGGCCCTCCAGCTGCAGGTCTTTGCCGCGCCCAAGTCGCGCGGAATCTGGAATGAGGTGCGCGCCGAGCGTGCCGAGATGCTGGCCGCCCAGTCTGCCACCGTTACGGAGAGTTACGGTCCGCACGGTCACGAACTGCTCGCGGAGGTCCCGGTCACGACCCCGGCCGGCTCAGGCGTGCGGCCGATGCGATTCGTCGGCGTGGACGGCTCCCGCTGGCTCCTACTCGCCACCTTCTTCGGTCCGGCCGCGAAGGATCCCACACGGGCCCGGAGCCTGGAGGACCTCCTCGCGGACGTCGTCGTCGCGCGGGGGGACCGCCCCTATCCGCCGAAGCGCATCATCCCGCTGACGCTGCCGGGCCAGCCCGAGTCCAACGACGCACGCCCGTCTCTCCAGATGCCGAGCCGCGGCCCGGAGATCCAGGAAACCAGGTAGCGATGAGCCAACACATCAGGGTGCCGCGCGCCGCCCGGCGTCACGCCGTTCCGATTGGTGAGGTTCGCCCCCGCATCAGGGCTCGCGTATGCGGCACAGTCATGGCGGTGACCTACCGCGCAGCCGGTAAGAACCCGCGCCTTATCGCCCGCCTCACGGATGAGACGGGATCGGTGGACCTCATCTTCCAGGGGCAGCGCACCATCCGCGGGATCGAACCGGGGCGCGCCCTGATCGCCACCGGAACCGTGTTTGACGACGGCGGTGCCCCAGTAATGTTCAACCCCGAATACCGCCTGCTTCCGGCCCGTGAGGAGTACGCCTCGTGACGAAGCAGGGCATGCGCCAGATCGGCGCTGAGAGCTTCGATCTCGCTGCCGCCGTCGGGGGAGTGCGCGGGGTGATCGAATCGGTG
Organism: Bowdeniella nasicola; assembly: GCA_030537895.1. Lineage (GTDB taxonomy): Bacteria > Actinomycetota > Actinomycetes > Actinomycetales > Actinomycetaceae > Bowdeniella > Bowdeniella nasicola_C. The sequence continues at coordinate 27,433 of JAUNVA010000018.1, read as the reverse complement.
CTACCGGTCCTCGTCTTCCTTGGGGTGTACCTGCCAAGCAACCGCCTGCCACTGGCCGCCGGGCTCGCCCTCCTGTGCGCCACCGTGATGCTCCTCGCCCGGCTGGTTGCTCGCACGCCGGTGACGCAGGCTCTCGGCGGCTTTGGCGGCGTGGCGATATGCGCGGCGTGGGCGTGGTGGACGGGTAGTGCCGAAGGCTACTTTGCGCCCGGCCTGTGGATTAATGCCGCCTACGGGGGTGCCGCCCTTATCTCGGTACTGGCGGGGGTTCCCCTCATCGGAATCATCGACGGTCTTGCTCGCGGGCGGGAACGCGCGACGTGGCGTGCCGGACCGAAGATGGGGCGCTACCGTTGGCTCACCCTCATGTGGGCGTCCCTGTTTGCGCTGCGCTTGGCCGTGCAGTGGCCGCTCTATAGCGCGGGGGCGGTGGGGGCGCTGGGGGCAGCGCGCCTCATCATGGGCGTGCCGATGTTTGCCGCCGCGACGTTCCTCAGTTGGCTTCTTCTACGTGAGGACGTGGCGCCAGAAGGTTCTGCAGCTCGCTGAGATCCTCTTCGCCCTGCGCGGAGACGATCACCAGGAGCTCGTCACCCTGCTCCAGCGTGTCATCCGGGCTCGGCGCGATTGGCTGCTCCGCGCGGATGATCGTCGCGAGTACTGCCTGCGGCGGGAAGGTGAGGTCTGCAATCCGCGTGCCGACAACCGGGGAATCCGCGGGCAGCGTCATCTCATACATGGACGCACCCGAGGCATGGAACGTGAACAGCCGCACCAGGTCACCAACGGAGACGGCCTCTTCGACGAGCGCGGTCATGATGCGCGGTGTGGAGACCTGAACGTCGACTCCCCACGACTCATCGAACATCCACTCATTCTTCGGGTTGTTCACGCGCGCCACGACTCGCGGTACGCCGAATTCGGTCTTTGCGAGGAGCGCGAGCACCAGGTTTACCTTGTCGTCTCCGGTGGCGGCGACGACGACGTCGGCTTCATCCGCACGAGCCTGCTGCAGGGACATTGGCTCACAGGCATCGGCGAGCAGCCAGTCTGCATCGGCCACTGAGGCGATCCGCATGGCGGCGGGGTTCTTGTCCACGAGCGTGACCTCATGGCCGTGGGTCAGCAGTTCGCGGGCGATGGAGCGGCCCACCGAGCCGGCCCCGGCGATCATGACCTTCACGAGGCGTCTCCCTTCGGTCCCTTGGCGATGGCGCGTTCGAGCTGGGCGGCGTCATCCTTCGGGGAGAGGAAGTGCAGGACGTCCTGCTCCTGGATGACGGTGTCGGAGGTGGGCATCATTCCCTTACCGAGGCGGGTGAGGAACGCGATGTGAACGCCCGTATCATCGATGAGTTCGGTCAGTTCACGGCCGATCCACACGTCCGGGGCGGGAAGGGCCGTCAGCGTGATGCGCCCGGAGGCATCGAGGAATTCGGTGGCACCTCCCATGGGTAACATACGCCGGATCACCTGGTCGGTCGTCCATCGCACCGTGGCGACCGTCGTGATGCCGAGGCGCTGAAACACCTCGGCACGGCGGGGATCGTAGATGCGGGCGACGACGTGACGCACGCCGAAAACCTCACGCACGACGCGTGCGGCAATGATGTTGGAGTTGTCGCCCGATGAGACCGCGGCGAAGGAATAGGCGTCTTCGATGCCGGCCTGTGTGAGGGCATCGCGGTCGAAGCCCTGGCCCGTGACGCGCCGTCCCGAAAAATCTGAACCGAGGCGACGGAACGCATCCTGGTTCGTGTCGATGACAGCCACGGAGTGGCCGCTCGCATCCAGCTGTGTGGCCAGCATCGCGCCGACGCGGCCGCATCCCATAATCACGAAGTGCACGAAACCTCACGCTACCCGCATTGCCCCAAGGTGCGCACGCCCTCGCCGTGGAGTTTTAGCATAGGAGACGTGTCCATGCACCCAGGCGCCCTGAAGCGCTTCCTTGTCGGTAAGCCCGTGGCCTCTGATCGCCTCGGGCATACGTTGCTGCCCAAGCGCCTTGCCCTGCCCGTGTTTGCCTCGGATGCCCTCTCCTCGGTGGCGTACGCCCCCGATGAGATATTTTTGACGCTTTCACTTGCGGGCGTGAGCGCGGTGACGCTCTCGCCGTGGGTGGCGCTCGTCGTCGTCATCGTCATGCTCGTGGTCATCGCTGCCTACCGGCAAAACGTGCATGCCTACCCCTCTGGAGGCGGCGATTACGAGGTGGCGACCGTCAACCTCGGACAAAATGCGGGTCTCACGATCGCGTCCGCGCTTCTGGTGGACTACGTCCTCACGGTTGCGGTCTCCATCTCTTCAGGGGCCCAATATCTCATCACCGTGGTGCCCGCATTGAACGGGTACGCGACCGAAGTGGCGATCGGCGCCGTCGCCCTGCTCGCCATCATCAACCTGCGCGGGGCGCGCGAATCGGGACGGGCGCTCTCGCTACCCGTCTACCTCTACATGTTCTCGATCGGGCTCATGGCCGTCGTCGGTGCGGTCCAATACGCAACCGGATCACTCGGCTCGGCCCCCTCGGCGGTGTTCACGTTGCAGCACCATTCGGATTTCGACGCCGGCCTCACCGGCCTTGCCGGAGGATTCCTCGTGCTGAGAGCCTTTTCCTCGGGGTGTGCAGCCCTGACGGGTGTCGAGGCCATCTCGAACGGGGTGCCGGTCTTCCGTAAACCCAAGTCGAAAAACGCGGCCACCACACTCTTCCTCCTCGGCCTCATCGGGGCGAGCATGCTCATGAGCGTCGTCCTGCTTGGGCGCGCCACCCACATCACCTACGCTGCCGACCCAGCCACCCAGCTGCTACGCGATGGCGTACCGGTGGGGGCGAGCTACCATCAGGCGCCCGTGATCGGGCAGCTCGCCGAGACTGTCTTCGCGGGAGCCCGCCCACTCTTCTTGCTCGTCACGATCGTCACAGGTTTCATCCTGCTGCTCGCCGCCAATACCGCCTTCAATGGGTTCCCCGTCCTCGGCTCGATCCTCGCTCGGGACGGGTTCTTGCCGCGCCAGCTGCACACTCGCGGGGATCGCCTCGCTTTTTCCAATGGCATCCTCGCCCTCGCAGTCGCCGCCATAGTCCTCATCGTCGTGTTTGACGCCGAGGTGACCCGCCTCATCCAGCTCTACATCGTGGGGGTCTTCGTTTCCTTCACCACCTCACAGCTCGGGATGGTGCGCCATTTCTCGCGGGAGCTCGGCCTGTCGACCAACGCACGGGACCGCGCCCGGCTCCGCCGCTCGCGGGTCGTCGCCTCGATCGGTTTTGCGATGACGGGCCTTGTCCTCATCGTCGTGCTCATCACGAAGTTCACGCACGGCGCATGGCTCACGGTGCTCCTCATGGCGATCACCTTCACGATCATGAATCGAGTGCATGCCCACTACACGCAGGTCGCCGCGCAGCTGCGTGTCCAGGACCTGCATGCCGCACGCGCCCTGCCCTCGCGGGTGCACGCGATCGTGCTCGTTGCGAACCTCTCCAAACCAACCCTGCGGGCGATCTCCTATGCGCGCGCCACCCGTCCCTTCGCGCTGTCTGCCGTGACCGTAGCGGTCGAAGATGGCCACGCGGAGAAGCTGCGCCGCCAATGGGAGGAGGCCGAACTCCCCATCGACCTCACGGTGCTCGCCTCGCCCTACCGTGAAATTACGAGGCCTCTTGTCGAGTACGTGCGCTCCATGAAGACCTCCAGCCCCCGCGACCTCGTCGTCGTCTTTATCCCGGAGTTCGTGGTGCAATCGTGGTGGGAGCACATCTTGCACAACCAGACGGCGTTACGGCTGAAGTCACGCCTGTTGTTTGTACCCGGTGTCGTCGTGTCCTCCGTGCCATATCAGCTACCCAAATCCTCGAGTGAAAGATCGTCGTGAGCGAGAATCATCCCGTCGTTGAGATCACCGATGTGGCCCACGGGGGGAGCTGCATTGGACGGCTGCCCTCGGGCAAGGTGGTCTTTGTGCGGCACACCGCCCCGGGAGAACTGGTGCGGGTCGCGCTGCGTGAGGAACGTGCCAAGCGCGCGTTCGGCGACGCCATCGAGGTATTACGTGCTCACCCGCAGCGTCGCGCCCACGTCTGGCCATTGGCCGCCCGCGAGGACCTCGGCGGTGCGGAACTCGGCCACCTCACACTGACCGGCCAGCGCGCCTTCAAGGAGGCCGTGCTCACCCACACGCTGCGCCGCATCGGCGGCGTCGACGTGGCTGAGGCAGCAGCAGAAGCACGCCGCCCCATGCAGCCGTGCTCACCACATCTGGGTGGGGCCACGCGCACCCGGTTGCGCACCATCGCGAACGAGGACGGCCGCGTCGCCATGCGGCGCTTCCATTCCCACGACCTCGTTGCCCTGGACACGATTCCCCTCGCGGTGGACGCTCTCGCGGACGTCTCCGACCTGCGATTCGAGGCCGGGACCCGGCTGCGCCACGTCGCCCCCTCGGCCGGGCCCGTTCAGTTCGTGCCCGAGCAGGAGGCCCCCGTCGTGCACGAGCAGGTCGCCGCCGACGGCACCACATTTCGTTACCGCCTGGGGGCCGACCAATTCTGGCAGGCGCATCTCGATGCGCCCCGCCTCCTGATTGAGGCGGCCCTCGCGGGGCTGCGTGCCCCGGGGGATCCGAACGGCATCGAGGTGCTCGAGCTCTACAGCGGGGTCGGTCTGCTGTCCGCTCCGATTGCGCGAGCCATCGGTGAGCATGGCCGCCTGACCTGCGTGGAGGGCTCGGCACAGGCGGTGCGCGCCGCCCGCCACAACTGTCCGCGCACCGTGCAGGTGCACAAGTCCCGCATCGATCACCGCACCGTGGGTGAGATGGTGGCAGAGCGAACCTTCGATGCGGTCGTGCTCGATCCGCCGCGTTCGGGCGCCGGCGAGCGCGTCGCGGCTCAGCTCGCCTCCCACGGGGCTACTGCCGTCGTCATGATTTACTGCGATCCCGCTGCCTTTGCACGAGATATCGCTCCTTTTCTTACCGCTGGTTACCGGGTCGAGATGATCCAGCCGTTCGACCTTTTCGAACACACTCACCACATGGAAATTGCGGCGCATTTGACTCGTCCCTGAGGCGCGAATCCGGCCCCGCACGGGCGACAGCGGTGTTAGAACGGAAGTGGAACCGTCAGGTGGACGACATCGCGTCGATAAACTATCTTGATGTCGAGAGAGTTTTACGCGGTGCGAGTCGCCGCCCGGAACGCGACTGACAATGAAGGAGAACCAGGTGGATTCATTTTCCTCCCGAGACACATTGCGTGTGGGGGACCAGTCCTACGAGATCCGCCGACTGGACGCCGTCGACGGACTCGACAAGCTTCCCTACAGCTTGAAGATCCTCGCCGAGAACCTGCTGCGGACCGAGGACGGCGCGAACGTCACCGCCGATCACATCCGGGCTCTTGCCGCCTGGGATCCGGACGCCGAACCAGATACCGAGATCCAATTCACGCCCTCGCGCGTGGTGATGCAGGACTTCACGGGCGTGCCCTGCGTTGTCGACCTCGCGACCATGCGAGAGGCCGTCGGCGATCTGGGTGGCAACCCAGACGCGATCAACCCGCTGGCCCCCGCCGAACTGGTGATCGACCACTCGGTCGTGATCGACGTGTTCGGCACCCCCGAGGCCTTCTCCCGCAATGTTGAGCTCGAGTACGGGCGAAATAAGGAGCGCTACCAGTTCCTCCGCTGGGGTCAGGGTGCCTTCGACGACTTTAAGGTGGTGCCCCCCGGTACGGGCATCGTGCACCAGGTGAACATCGAGTACCTGGCGCGCGGCGTCATGACTCGCGAGGTTGACGGGGTGCTGCGCGCCTACCCAGACACCTGTGTGGGCACCGACTCACACACCACGATGGTGAACGGGCTCGGCGTTCTGGGCTGGGGCGTCGGTGGGATTGAAGCCGAAGCGGCCATGTTGGGTCAGCCTGTCTCGATGCTCATCCCGCGGGTGGTTGGCTTCAAACTCACGGGACAGATCCCTGCTGGTGCGACCGCGACTGACGTCGTCCTCACAATCACGCAGATGCTGCGTGAACACGGGGTGGTCGGTAAGTTCGTCGAATTCTACGGCGAAGGCGTGTCGGCGGTCCCGCTCGCCAACCGCGCGACCATCGGCAACATGTCGCCGGAGTTTGGCTCGACGGCCGCGATCTTCCCGATCGACGACGTGACGGTCGACTACTACCGCCTCACGGGGCGTTCGGAAGAGACCTGCCAGCTGGTCGAGGCCTACGCGAAGGAACAGGGGCTGTGGCACGATCCGGCGCGGGAACCGCGCTACTCGGAATACCTCGAGCTTGACCTGTCCACCGTGGTTCCCTCGATTGCCGGGCCCAAGCGCCCCCAGGATCGAATCCTCCTGTCCGAGGCCAAGGAGTCCTTCCGCGGGGCTCTCAAAAACTACGCGGAGGACACCCCCGAGACCGACCTGGACGAAGCGGTTGAGGAAACCTTCCCTGCGTCGGATCCGGTCGCCCTTGACGATGCCGAAACTGGCACGGCGCCCCACTACACCACTGCGACGAAGCGGGCGCACAATCCGTCTCCGGTGACGCTGGCAGACGGCACCACGACGGAACTCGATCACGGGGCTGTCGTGATCTCCTCGATCACCTCGTGCACGAATACGTCGAACCCCTCGGTCATGCTTGCCGCCGCACTCCTCGCTCGTAACGCGGTCGAGCGGGGGCTCACGGTCAAGCCGTGGGTGAAGACCTCGATGGCGCCCGGATCCAAGGTTGTCACCCACTACTACGAGAAGGCCGGCCTGTGGCCCGCACTCGAAAAGCTGGGGTACCACCTTGTCGGGTACGGCTGCACCACATGTATCGGTAACTCGGGACCCCTGCCCGAAGAGGTGTCGGCCGTCGTGAACGACAATGACCTTGCCGTCGTGTCGGTGCTGTCGGGTAACCGGAACTTTGAGGGTCGGATTAACCCGGACGTGAAGATGAACTACCTGGCGTCCCCGCCGCTCGTGATTGCCTACGGTTTGGCGGGCACCATGGACTTCGACTTCGAAAAGGAGCCGCTCGGCCAGGACCAGGACGGCAAGGACGTCTTCCTCGCCGATATCTGGCCGAGCCCGGAGGAAGTCCAGCAGGTTATGGATTCGTCCATCACGCAAGAGATGTTCGAGGAAGACTACGCGGACGTTTTCGCCGGTGATGAGCGCTGGCGTGCGCTGGACACCCCAGATGGCGCGACCTTCGCATGGGATGAGGAATCCACGTACGTGCGCAAGCCCCCGTACTTTGAGGGCATGAGCATGGACCTCACCGACGTTGAGGACATCTCAGGCGCGCGCGTTCTCGCGAAGCTCGGCGACTCGGTGACGACCGACCACATCTCACCGGCCGGCGCCATCAAGGCTGACTCGCCCGCGGGACGCTACCTCTCCGAGCACGGAGTCGCGCGCAAGGACTTCAACTCCTACGGGTCCCGGCGCGGCAACCACGAGGTCATGATCCGTGGCACGTTCGCGAATATTCGGCTGCGCAACCAGCTGCTCGACGGGGTCGAGGGAGGCTACACCTTCAACTTCCTGAGCGGCGAGCAGGACACGATCTTCGATGCGGCTATGGCCTACCAAGCTGCGGACATTCCGCTCGTGATCCTCGGCGGCAAGGAGTACGGCTCCGGGTCCTCTCGCGACTGGGCGGCTAAGGGTACGGCGCTGCTCGGCGTGAAGGCCGTGGTGTGTGAATCCTATGAGCGTATCCACCGTTCCAACCTCATCGGGATGGGAGTTCTTCCTCTGCAGTTCCCAGAGGGGGAGAGCGCCGATTCGCTCGGACTCGATGGTACGGAAACGTTCGAGATCTCTGGCATCACCGAGTTCAACGAAGGCCGCACCCCCGACACCGTGCGCGTCGTCGCCACCCGCGAGGACGGCACGAGCATCACGTTCGATGCGCGGGTGCGCATCGATACACCCGGCGAGCGTGAGTACTTCCGCAACGGAGGGATTCTCCAGTACGTCTTGCGCGACCTCGTACGCTCCTAACACATCGCGACGGCGTGCCCGCACTGAGGTGGGGGCACGCCGTCGCGTTGTGCGGGAGAGGTACCGGATTTAGTTTTGCTCGACCCACGGGCCGGCTAGGGCGCGGGAGATGATCGTGCGGGCATCCGCCGCCTCGAAAGCAAAACCGGAATCCAGTAGCGCCGCCGGGACAACCCGCTGGGAGGTCAGCAAAAGCTCGGGGCCCATATCACCGAGCCGCGAGAGAATGGCCCGCGGCGCGATGAGGGGGGAGCGAGCCCCCAGGGCTTCCTGCAGAGCCTCATGCCACACACCAAACGGGACGGGCTCGGGCGCCACCAGGTTCACGGGCCCGGACAGGCTTGGGCTCTCGAGGGCGTGCATGAGGCCCGCGGCCGCGTCTTTCACCCAGATCGTGGGGAAGTACTGGTGGCCGTCACCGAGGCGCGCACCGAGATGGGCGCGGTAGAGCGGGGCTAGGATCCCGAGCAAACCCGCGTCGGCATCCATGACGTTTCCCGTCCGGGAGTGTATGGTCCGTACGCCGGCGTCACGGGCGGGTTGTGCGGCGTCCTCCCACGCTTGGCACAGGTCGGCGAGGAAACCGTGTCCCGGGGCGGATGCCTCAGTTAGGACCTCCGCCCCGCGTGATCCGTAATACCCGACGGCGGACCCCGTGAGGAACACCGTGGGACGTTCTGACGCGGGCAGGGTCGCGATAGCGGAAGCGAGCAAGCCGACGCTGCCCACCCGCGAGGTGACGAGCGTGGTGCGGCGTGCCTCGGTCCAGGGATTCGGCGCGATCGGGGCACCGGATAGGCAGACAACAGCGTCCGCGTTCGCAAGCATGCTCGCCTCAAGGCGTCCGTAGAGGGGGTCCCAGGACAGCTCCTCGGGGCTTTGTGCGGCGCGGCGCACGAGGGCGCGTACCTGCCAACCCCGGGATCGGGCATAGCGGGAGAGGGCGGAGCCAAGAAAACCGGACGCGCCGGCCACGATCATCTGTTTCATAACGTCACGATGACACGGGCGCGAGCTCGGCGCTACCCCCTAGGGGTCGAGCGTGCGTGGATCGCGGGGCAGTCGGCCCTCCTCCTGTGCTTCGAGCGCGTCCCGCCGGCGGCGGTAGTCCATGATGCGTGCACTGATGCGCGAGCCCCACGACGATTCTGTTTCAGCGGCTTCGAGGGCGCGGCGCTGCTGGCGGTAAATTCGCTGCACGAGGTCCCGCTGTGCCACCCATCCGACGAGCGTGCTGTTCGCGTCGACGACGGCGATTCCCTCCGCGCCGGCCTCGACCAGTGTGCGCAGCACGACCGAGGCGAATTCGCGGGTGTTCACGCTCACCTGTGGGAGATCAAGGTCGGCGACGAGGGCATCATCGGGCACACCGCGCGCGTGTGCTCGCGCGAGCGTGAGCGCCCCCAGCGTGCCGCGATAGGTGCCGTCCTCGTTTACGACCGGGACGACCGTAGAGCCGGATTCGCGGATCACGGCCTCGGCATCACGTAGGCAGAGCGCCGGCCCGACGATGGCCGGAACCTCTCCCATGAGGCCTTCCGCCCGCACGCGCCCCACGAGGGTCTTCTCGACCGGGTCATCCAGCACGTCGCCGCGACGTACGAGTTTCGTCGTATAGATCGTGTACCGGGTGAGAACCTCTGAGAGCCCGGTAGCGAGAACGACAGCGAGCATCATCGGCAAGATCAGTGCATATTGCCCAGTCATCTCCAGGATGATGAGGACGCTCGTGAGGGGGGCGCGGGCGGCGGCTGCGAAGGCGGCGCCCATGCCGATGACGGCGAAGGTCGTGAAGGAACTCGTGGCGAAAGGCGCGATGGCAAGGGCAACAAGTGAGCCGGTTGTCGCCCCGACGAACAGCGTGGGACCAAACACGCCACCAGAGCCGCCCATCGCGATCATGACCGAGGCGAGCACCATCTGGAGGATGAACAGGAGGGCGAGCATTCCCGCACCGTAGTACCCGGTAAGTACCCGAGCGAGCGTGCCGGTCACGTCCCCATACATGGCGGGTACGAAGTAGATCGCCACCCCGATGAGCAGGCCGCCGACGGCGGGCCGAGCCCACTCCGGGCCGCGATAGAGCCAGTTCATGAGGTCGTCGGCCAGGTAGATCGAGCGGGAGAACGCGAGCCCCGCAAGCCCACAGACGAGGGCGACGATGACGACGAGCCACAGGTCCCGGGTGGAGGTAAGAGCGACGTCGGGGATCCACACGACCTGGTTGTCGCCGAGGACGAGGTGGGCGACGACGGCGCCACACACGGACGCGATGACGACCATGCCGATGGTCTCGGCGGTGAAGGAGACGAGGATCAGTTCGAGTGTAAAGACGGCGCCCGCGAGGGGCGTGTTGAAAGTCGCCGCGATGCCCCCCGCGGCGCCCGCTCCGGCGAGCAGGGTGAGCTGGCGGGTCGACAGCTTCAGCCGGCTGCCGATGAACGAGCCGATCGAGGCACCCACCTGCACGATGGGGCCTTCCTTACCGACGGGGGCGCCCCCGCCAATCGTGAGGGTTGTCGCGACGAGTTTCACGATCGCGACGCGCCCGGGGATGCGCCCGCCCTTGCGGCGCACCGCGAGCATCACCTCGGGCACGCCGTGGCCGCGCGCGAACGGCGAGTATCGGTTCACCAGAGTGCCGCAGATCAGGCCGGAGATTGCCGGCACGGCGATGATGAAGACGGGGGGCAGCCCGAAGATCGTGTGCGTGGTGCCTCCCTCAAGCCCGTAGGCGTGGGTGCCGGTCATCAGACGCTCGTAACCCTGGATCGTGTAGTGAAAGATGACGGCGGCGATCCCGACCCCGATACCCACCAGTGCGCACAGCGCCGCGAAAACCGGACGGTGGTGGGTCACCAGCGACCGGATCCGCCGGACAGCGGGTGAGGGGGGTGTGATCGGCGCGGACATCGGATCAGGTGAGGTCGAGGACCCTGCGATAGAAGGCAAGTTCCCGACCGAGTGCGTCCTTGCGCACCGAGGCGGCCCGGAAGCCGTGGAATTCTTCAGGGTAGACGACGAGTTCGACGTCGAACTGGCCGGCTGCGAGCTCGTCGCGGATCCCGGTAGCTTGCGCCAGGGGCACGACGGCGTCGCGTGCGCCGTGGAGCAGGAGGAGCGGCGCGGTGAGGCGTTCTAGGTGATTGATGGGGGAGCGCTCCGCGTAGCGCGCCTCCTGTTCGGGGTAGGGCCCGATCAAGGTGTCCAGGTAGCGCGACTCAAACATATGAGTCTCGCGCACGAGGCCGGTGAGGTCGGCCACGCCGTATAGGCTCGTGCCCGCCGCGAACACGTCGCTCGTCGTCAGCGCCCGCAACACGGCGAATCCGCCCGCGCTCCCACCACGGATCACGGCCTTCGTCGGGTCGATAAGGCCCCGCTCGGCGAGGGCGCGTACCCCGGCCGCGATGTCGGCCGCGTCGACGACGCCCCATTCACCTCGTAACCCGTCCCGGTAGGCGGTGCCGTACCCCGTGGAGCCGACGTGATTGACGTCAAAGACCGCGAAACCTCGCGTCGTCCAGAACTGGATGCGGTCCGCGAAGGTCGGCAGGGCTGCGGAGGTCGGGCCGCCGTGCACCATGACGACGAGGGGCGGTGCGGCGTCCTCGGGGCCGGTGACGGTGGGGTGGTGTGGCGGATAGAAGTAACCGAAAGCCTCGTGCTCCTCGACGCCGCCGCCGAGGGCACGCCCTTCGGGCGAATCGGGTGCGATGGGCGCCACCCGGTAGGTGAATGCTTCCGGCAGGGAGATCCACTCTTCGGGTAGCGGTTCGGGGTCGGACTGACGCAGGATCTGGCTCGTGGCGTGCGGTAGATCGATCGCGAGGATCACGGGAGCGACGGTGGCGCTCACGGCGCGTAGCAGGACACGTCCGTCGCGAGCGGCGGGCTGTCCGCTCGGTTCGTAGCCGATCAGCCACTCCTCGAGCTCCCCGTTGTGCCAGTTCATTGAACCGAGGTGGGCATGCCCGTCGGCAATCCAGGTCACAAGCAGGTGATCGTCGTCGAGCACCGTGAACGTCTGATCCATCGTCCACGGGGGGACCGCGAACTCGGCCTCGGCCGGATGCAGGGGCCGCACGCGCACCTCGGCGCCCAGTTCGGCCCGGTAGAGGTTCCACCAACCGCTCACGTCGTCGGCGAAGACGACGTCGTCTTCGGTGACGAAGAGCGGAGCAATGGCGGAAGAGGAGCCCGAACTCAGGGTGCGGATCTCCGCAATCCCCGTCTCAAACCTTTCGCCAACCCGCACGCGCGTGTGGTCCCATGGCATCTGCCCGAGGTCCCATTCATACCAGCAGATCTGTTCGCCGCTGGGGGACAGGCGGACCCCGGCGATGAAATCGGGGCCCTCGTAGATAATCTGGCGGTCACCGTCGAACAGGTCGATGTCCACGATCACGTGGCGCGGCAGGCGTGAGTGGTCGGCGTCGTGGATCTCGGCGACGCAGATGACGTGGCCGGAGATCACCTGCAGGTCCGCGTAGCGCCATCCGTCGTCGGGGGTGATCGGCAGCGCCGCGGAGCCGTCGGCATCCAATAGCACTCGGTAGAGACGGCCGTCCGTGCGGTGAGAAAAAATGGCGGCTTCCCCGTCGATCGCGAGGGCTGGCCCGCCGTACTCGTGAACCCGGGATCCGACGTCGATCGGTTCCCCCGCGGCATCGACGATGTCGAGTTCGCGGGCCGCCCCGGAGATTTCTCGGGCGAGTGAGGTGCGGCCCGTAGCACCTTGCACCCCGAAGACGGCGCCATCGGGGCCGAAGACGGGTGCGGTCAAGACCGATTTCTCGCTCGCCATTCGATCAAGGCTGAGCATCGAAGGCCAGGTCCCGTAGGGGGCGACGGGGGTGCCATCAGTGGCCGCTGCATCACTGCGTGGGGTCATGGGGACAGTCTACGCGCCACGCCGGCTACGCATTGGCGGCTGACACGTCCTAGAGTAGGAGGTCGAGCGTGGATGTCACCGAAGGAGTCACATGGCCCATCTGGATCAGATCAGTTCGCCAGCGGACCTGCGTGGCCTCACTCCAACGGAGTTGAAGGCCCTGGCCGCGGAGATCCGTGACTTCCTCGTCGATTCCGTGTCCAAGACGGGCGGACACCTTGGGCCGAACCTCGGCGTTGTCGAGCTGACTCTCGCTCTGCATCGCGTGTTCGACTCGCCCAAGGATCGCCTCGTCTTCGACACCGGTCATCAGGCCTACGTTCATAAGCTATTGACGGGCCGGCGTGACTTTTCCAAACTCCGTCAATCGGGAGGCATGTCCGGTTATCCGTCGCGTGCCGAATCCGAACACGACATCGTGGAAAACTCCCACGCCTCGACCGCGATCTCCTGGGCGGAGGGCATTGCGCGTGCCCACCGGTTGCAGGGCAAGCAGGACCGCAGCGTCGTGGCGGTGATCGGGGACGGCGCTCTCACCGGCGGCATGGCCTGGGAAGCTCTGAACACGATCGCTGATGACCGGGACTCACGCCTCGTCATCGTCGTCAACGACAACGGCCGCTCCTACGAGCCCACCATCGGGGCACTGGCCCACCACCTTGACGCCTTACGCACCACCGATTCGTACGAAAAGATCATGGACTGGGGGAAGCGGACCCTCACCAAGGGTGGAGCTCCCGGACAGTTCGCCTACGACGCCCTGCACGGACTGAAGAAGGGTGTCAAGGACGTGATCGCGCCCCAGGGGCTGTTCGAAAACCTCGGCATCAAATACATCGGTCCCGTGGATGGCCACGATGCGATTGCGGTCGAATTCGCACTCACACGGGCCAAGGCCTTCGGCTCGCCCGTCCTCGTGCATGTCATCACGGAGAAGGGGCGCGGCTACACACCCGCCGAGGAACACGTCGCGGACCGCTTCCACGCCGTCGGCGTCATCCACCCTGAGACGGGCCTGCCCGTCGCGCCCTCGCGCTTTGGTTGGACCAGTGTTTTCGCCGAACAGATGGTGCGCCAGGCGCGCTCGCGCCCGGAGTTGGTGGGGATCACCGCCGCGATGCTCCAGCCGGTGGGGCTTGCCCCGATGCGCGCCGAGTTCCCCGACCGGGTCTTCGACGTCGGGATCGCCGAACAGCACGCCGTCACGTCCGCTGCCGGTTTCGCATTCGCGGGGATGCACCCGGTTGTTGCCGTGTACGCCACCTTCTTGAATCGCGCCTACGATCAGGTCCTCATGGACGTAGCCCTGCACCGCGCGCCCGTGACCTTCGCCCTGGACCGCTCCGGCATCACCGGTGATGACGGCGCCTCCCACAACGGCATGTGGGACCTCGCGCTCATGCGCACCATCCCCGGCATGCGGGTCGCCGTGCCGCGTGACGGAGACCGCCTCGCCGAGCTGCTCGACGAGGCGCTTGACGAGTCCGAGGGGCCCACGCTCTTGCGCTACCCGAAGGGCGCCCTTCCCGAAGCCGTGCCCGCCACCCGCCAGCTGGGGGAGGGCCCCGACCGTGTGGACGTGCTCGCCGAGTATCCGGACGGGGCGGCCGACCGGATCCTGGTGATCGGGCTTGGCCCGATGGCATCGACCGCTCTCGCAGTCGCATCGGTCCTCGCTGAGCGGGACCACCCGACGACCGTCGTCGATCCACGCTGGGTGCTGCCCTATTCGCGCACCCTGCTCGAGTTCGCCTCCTCCTTCGACCGAATCATCCACATCGAGGATGGGATGGTCAACGGCGGGATCGGAGAGGGGCTCCGTGACGCGCTGGCCGATCTCCCACAGCCCCCACGCGTCCAGACTTTCGGCATCCCGCAGGCCTTCCATCGCCACGCTCCGCGTGCTGAGCTCATCCGCGATTTCGGTCTGACGCCCGAGGCGATCCTTGAGGCGGTCGGCGCGTGAGAAATCTGGCGCGCCGGGTGCTGCGCTATGACGTCGTCCTCGTCTCCTTCGTGACGGTGCTGCTCCTGTCGAACATTACGGCGACCAAGCTGATCGCGATCCCCGTCGGTTCCGCAACCCTCATCGTGGACGGCGGTGCCGTGCTCTTCCCACTGTCCTACATCCTTGGGGACATCCTTGCGGAGGTTTACGGGTTTGCGCGCGCGAGCCGCGCCATCATCATGGGGTTTGTGGTCTCCGTGCTCGCCGCACTCGTCTTTCTTATCGTCCAAATCGCACCGCCCGCGCCCGAGTACGCACACCAGGAGGCGTTTGCCGAGGTGCTGGGTTTCGTTCCGCGCATCGTCGCCGCCTCACTCGTGGGCTACCTTGCCGGCCAATTCTTGAACGCCTACGTGCTCACCGCCCTGAAACGGCGCTGGCCCTCCCACCTCTTTACCCGGCTTCTTGGCTCGACCATTGTCGGAGAGGGCGTCGACACCGTGTGCTTTTGCCTTATTGCGTTCGGTGGGGTGATCAGCGCGGGCGCGATGGTCAACTATGTTGTGGTCGGCTTCCTGTACAAGGTGGGTATCGAAGCACTCCTGCTACCCGTCACAGCCCGCGTGATCGCGGCTTTCCACCGTCACGGCGATGCCCCCCGGAGGGACGCGGTACTCGATGGTGTGGTGGAGGTGTGAGCACCGTCTTCCGAATTGAGGCGCGCCTGGAAGGGCGAGCCGGGCGTAGCGGTGTCATTGAGACGCCGCACGGGCAGATCCGCACCCCGGCGTTCATACCGGTCGCCACCCAGGCGACCGTGAAGGCGCTCCTTCCCGAGACAGTGGCGGAGTTGGGCGCTCAGGCGGTGCTGGCCAACGCCTATCATCTCTATCTGCAGCCGGGCACCGACATCGTCGCGCAGGCGGGGGGACTCTCTCAGTTCATGAATTGGCCGGGTCCCACCTTCACCGACTCCGGCGGTTTCCAGGTGCTCTCGCTCGGGTCGGGATTCAAAAAGGTCCTGTCCGAACAGTTCTCCGGTGCCGGTACTGCCGACACGGGCCTTGCGGCCGACGCGATCCGCCGCGCCCACGTCGATGACGACGGCGTCTGGTTCACCTCCCATAGGGACGGTACAAAACACCGGTTTACGCCGGAGGTCTCGATGCGCGCTCAGTTTGATATCGGGGCGGACATCATCTTCGCCTTCGACGAGCTCACCACGCTGTTGAACTCCCACGAGTACCAGGTGGAGGCGCTGGGCCGCACGCAGGCGTGGGCACGACGTTGTCTCGCCGAGCATCGCCGACTGCTCGCCGCGAACCCACATCGGCCACGTCAGCTCCTCTTCGGAGTGGTGCAGGGCGCGCAGTACGAACCGTTGCGCCGCCGGGCCGCCCGCGAACTCGCCGCGATGGAGGTTGAGGGCTACCGCTTTGCGGGATTCGGGATCGGCGGCGCGCTCGAAAAGGAGCGGCTCGGGCAGATCGTCTCCTGGGTGACCGATGAATTGCCGGAGGATCGTCCTCGCCATTTGCTCGGTATCTCTGAACCGGACGATCTCTTTGCGGCAATCGAGGCGGGGGCCGACACCTTCGACTGCGTCTCGCCTTCCCGGGTGGCCCGTACCTCCGCCGTGTACACGGCACGGGGCCGCACCAACCTCACCCGCGCCGAAAACCGACGCGCATTCAGGCCGATCGAGGACGATTGCCCCTGCTACACCTGCACCCACTACACGCGGGCCTACCTGCACCACCTGTTCAAGGCAAAGGAGATGCTCGCCTCCACACTTGCGACCGTTCACAACGAGTACTTCATCGTGACCCTCGTGAACCGCATTCGCGAGGCACTCGCTCACGGCGATTTCGATGCCCTGCGTGCTGAGGTGCTCGGCGCCTACTACGGGAGCTGAGGGGCACTCGGGGGTGCGGCTGCGCATCGGCCTGAGAAGCTCGAAGGTCCGCGAGCCTCGGGACAGTGTGGCGATCGCCTCGAGGCATCCGCGCGGCTGACTGAGGAGGGCCCGATTGCGGCTATCGATACCGCCGCTGCACACGCCAGCACACCGCCGCCCGAAAGGCCTTCACTCCCGGACCGTGGAGCGGACAGATTGATGGTCGAGCCCTATCCGGCGCCGAGGCAGGAGACGCTCGACGTCACCGGCCAGGTCTTGCGCGCGCGAGGTCTTCTCACCCACTAGGCTCGGGAGCGGAAAGGGAAGTATGACTCAGCTCCGTGATGTTCAGGCCGTCGTCCTCGGCGGCGATATCGGCGCCTATTCGATCGCCCGCGCGTTTAGCGAGGTGACGCGCCACCGCCCCATCGTGATCTCGGCATTTGGCGGTGGCGTCGTTCGCCACTCCACGATCGCGGATCTCGTGGTCGCCCCCGACATGGAGGACCTCGACGCACTGCACGCCCGTCTGCTCGTCCTCGACCGCCAGGTGGAAGCCGGTCATGTCATCGCGGTGGCGAGCGCCGATTGGAACGTTGAGGCGCTCCTCGCGTTGCGCGACCGCCTTCCCGAGCGCTGGATCGTCCCCTATCCGGACGCCGCGACCGTGCACCGCGCGACCGATAAGGCCTCCTTCTCCCAGTTGTGCGAGGACCTCGGCATCGCCCATCCGGCAAGTCGGGTGCGTGCTCCGAAGGAGCCAGTCCCCATCGAGGGACTCACCTACCCGGTTGTTGCGAAAGCGTGCGATACCAGCGCCTATCACGCTGTGGAGTTCGCGGGGAAGAAGAAGGTTTTCACCTTCGAGACACCCAGCGAGGCTCACGAGATGCTCTCTCGGGCGGATGCGGCCGGCTACCGTGGTGAGTTCCTTATTCAGGATTACGTACCAGGCCCCGATTCTCAGATGCGCGTGCTGAACGTGTACTGCCAAAAGGGGGGACGCGTCGTTTTCGCGGGACTGGGCCGGGTCCTGCTCGAAGAACATACGCCCTCGGCGATTGGCAACTCTGCAGCCATCATTACCGAAGCCGATCAGGACATCATCGAGCAGGCCTCGCGAATCGTCGCCGAGCTCGGTTGGCATGGTTTCGCCTGTTTCGATGTGAAAGTGGATCCGCGCACCGGGGAAGCAAAGATTCTCGAACTTAACGCCCGGCTGGGTCGGGCCCACCACTACCTCACCGCCGTCGGGGCAAACCCCGCCGAGTATTACCTACGCGACTGGGTGGAGGGTGACCAGAACATCGAGAGCCACGTGGTCGAACGAGAGAGCCTGTACACGGTCGTCCCGATCAGCCTGCTGCTCGCCTACACGCCCGGGGAACGCTCTCGTATCCTCCGGCTTGTCGCCCGCGGTCGTGTGGCCAGTCCCCTGTTTAATCGGCGCGAACGTCACCCGAAGAGGTGGGCTTACGCGCTGGCGGCGTACGCGAACCAGTTCCGGAAGTTCGCGCGCCATCACCCGCCGCGACGCACTTAAGCCTCCGCGAGCGCCTGCGCGAGCGGAGCCGCAAGGAGGCCGATCTGCCAGGAGCGGGCGCCCATCTCATCGAGTGCCGCTCGGACGCCTGCGGGTGTGGGAGGGAATTCCACCCACGCCAATAGCCGCTGGTGGGCGGGAAGGAGCATCGTCTCGGCGGGGACATTGTGCGCCTCACCCACCTGCGCGACGACGCGGCGCACGGCGAGTAGGCGGCGGTGCGCCTCGGGGTGGTTGTGTGCCCAGCGCCGGTGGTCGGGTAGGCCCGAACGCGGCGCCCCACGGGTGGACGGCCATTGCTCGCGCGGCAAGTTCCGGCCCCGGTTTAAGGCGGCCAGCCAGCGCCCCGCATATTCGCGATGGCGCATCCCACGCACCTTCTTGATCTGCAGTTCGGTACTTGGCTGTGCCGTCACAAGGTGGATCATGACCCGGTCGGGCAGGATGCGGGAGGGACAGGTATTGGTTTCCCGACCGACGGCATCGCGCTCCCGCCAAATCTCGCGCACCTGCGCGAGTCCTCGCGGGGAACGTACCTCGGAAATCTTTGTTGTACGTCGCCACGGCTCGGGTTTTGCTGGGCGCGGCGGTGCCGTACGAATATAGTCAAATTCCTCTTCGGCCCATGCGAGCTTGCCGTCCTCGCGCAGGCGCGCAACCTGCCGGTCCATGACGTCGGCGAGCAGTTCGACGTCGAGTGCCGCGTAGGCACGCCAGTCTTCCGGCAGGGGACGTTTGGACCAGTCGACGGCGGAATGCTCCTTCTTCAGACGAATGCCGAGCTCCCGCTCGACGACGGCGCCGAGGGATACCTTCGGGTCACCAAGGAGGCGAGCCGCGACCTCCGTATCGTAGAGACGAGCAGGCACCATCCCAAGCGGCTTGAGGCAGGGCAGGTCCTGGGAAGCGGCGTGCAGCACCCACGTGACGTCTTGTGTGGCCTCGGCGAGGGCGCTGAGATCCGGCAGGGCGACGGGATCGATAAGCGCTGTGCCCGCCCCCTCGCGACGCACCTGGACGAGGTAGGCGTTTTGGCCGTAGCGGTAGCCGGAAGCTCGTTCCGTATCGACGGCGAACGGGCCTTTGCCACGGCGCACTCGCTCAATGTAGGAATGAAGCTCCTCACGGTGTGTCATGACGTCGGGGACGCCATCCGCAGGGCGGGTCAGGAGAGGACGATCGCTCGGGTCGGTGTGCGGTGTTGTCATACGTTCGGTTTCGGGTGGGTGCGGGGAGTAATGAGCTGCGGCAGCGGCGTGAGGTCGCACGCCATTTCGATGAGGCGCAACCAAGCCTTCAGGTGCGGCCCGAGGTCTTCCGTGACCGGGGTCAAAGACCCGCGGATTTCCATGTCGACGCTGGAGTCGGTCAGGCTGAGGCCTCCAAAACTCTCCGACAGGACGCGCGTCACGGTGCCCGATAGGTGATGGTAGCCGGCCCCGCATTCCTCGAGAGCACTGGAGAGCCAGGACCAACCGACTTCCCCTAGGAGCGGGTCGTCCGCGACTTCGTCGTCCATGGGAGCGCGCACCAAAATGATGAGTCGGAAGGCGCCGTGCCACGCGGGCTGTCCGTCCGGATCGTAGAGTACGACGAATTTCGCGTGGCCCGACAGGTCCTCACCGCTGGGTGGGCGAGTGACTTCGGCACTCAGTGCCGCCGCGTAGGGAGCGAGTCGGGTGGGCCCGGGGATCTCCTCAACACTGATCTCGGGACGCAGCTGGTGGCCCCGAAGGGACGACAGTGCGCGGACAAACTCACCGGGCGCACTGGAAGTCTTCACACCCTCAAGGCTAGGACACGCGCGCTAGTGGGCGGAGGTCGGCACGCCGAGGACCAGGGCGCTCGAGCGCCCCGGCAGCTGCAGAACACCGTCCTTGAGACATGGCTGGTGTTCGCCCATGGCGGCGTCGAGGTCTCCGCCACCCACGTGAATGTGTACGGGCTCTTCAGCTCGGTTGACAGCGACCACAACATCAGCTCGGCGCAGCGCACACCAGTCGCGCCCGTAGTCGAATGCGGTGTGCGGGCGCGGCATTTCCTCGAGGCGAGCGCGGACCTGGATGAGGCGGCGGAACCAGGCGAGCATCGTACGGTGCGGGTCTTGGTCCAGTTCCTCCCAACGCAGGTGTGCCCGCTCGAAGGTCGAGGGGGACTGAGGGTCAGGCACACTGGCGTCGGCGCCATAGAGCTCGGCCCATCCGTGGCGGGCGAACTCCTCGCGGCGACCGCGGCGTACCGCCTCGGCGAGCTCGTCGTCGTCGTGATCGGTAAAGAAGGGGAAGGGAGTCGACGCGGCAAACTCTTGGCCCTGAAAGATCATGGGCGTGAAGGGGCTCAGGAGCACGAGGGCGGCGCCACCGGCGACAAGGCCAAGCGGGTGGCGCTCGCTCGGGCGGTCTCCCATTCCGCGGTTGCCGACCTGGTCGTGGTTCTCGGTGAACGTGACAAATCGGCGTCTGTCCACCTCTGCAGGTACGGGACGTCCCCAGATCTTCTCGCGGAACGAGGAGTATGTGCCATTGTGGACAAACACCTCTGTGAAGGCCTTTGCGAGAGTCTCAGAATCTCCAAAATCGCCGTAGTATCCGTGGCGCTCCCCGGTCAGCCAGGCATGGAGGGCATGGTGAACGTCGTCGTCCCACTGGGCGTCCATCCCGAGGCCACCGCGAGCGGTTGGAGTGACCATCGAGACATCATTCAGGTCCGACTCCGCGATGAGGCTGAGGGGACGGGCGAGACGGTCGCGCAGGGCGGCGACCTCATCCGAGAGTTGCGCGAGAAGATGGGGGTGAGACTCATCGATGAGGGCATGCACGGCATCCAGACGCAGCGCGTCGACGTGGAAGTCGGAGAACCAGCGCAGGCACGAGTCGATGATGAAGCGGCGCACTTCGTGGGATCCGTCCCCGTCGAGGTTAACGGCGGCGCCCCACGGGGTGTGGTGGCGGTCCGTGAAGTACGGACCAAACTCGCCCAGGTAATTGCCCGAGGGACCGAGGTGGTTGTGCACGACATCCAGACACACACCGAGGCCGCGCGCGTGGGCGGCGTCCACGAACTCCTGTAGGGCTCGCGGTCCGCCGTAGGCCTCGTGCACAGACCACAGGGCGACGCCGTCGTAGCCCCAGCCTGCGCGGCCCGGGAACGCGGCGAGTGGCATCAGCTCGACCATGGTCACGCCCAGGTCCTTCAAGTAATCCAGACGCTCAATGGCGGAGCGGAGCGTGCCCTGCGGGGTGAAGGTCCCCACGTGCAGTTCATACATGACCGCGCCGAGCGCCTCCACCCCCTGATAGTTGCGGTCCGTCCAAGCGAATGCCGAGGTATCGACAACCTCACTCGGGCCGTGTACTCCCTCCGGTTGATAGGCCGACCGGGGGTCGGGGCGGGCTGGCCCACCATCCAGAGAAAAGGCATAGCGGGTGCCCGCCGGTAGCTGTGCGGCATACCAGTCACCCGGCTCGGGCGACATCGCACGGGCCGTGCCCTCAACGATGAGGTCGACTCGTCTCGCACGTGGCGCCCATACGCGGACCGGGATCATGCGCGCACCACCACCGCGACAGGCCAGGTATCCAGGAGTTCAGCGAGACGCACGGGCCCGCCGCTTATCGTGCGTCCGGTGAGGATATCGCGCCAGCTACCTTCCTCTAGCACCACTTCGTGGGTGGCAAAGCCGCCACGGTCGCTCACGCGGGCGCCCAGCCGTTCGGCTACGACGACGACGTCGCGATCAGCCCCGCGTGCGTAGGCCAGAGCGTAGGCCGTCGTCGTGGGAAGAGGGGTGATCTCGCCATCCAAAAAAGCCTCGTGATGCGTGCGTCGCAGCCGTGTGATTGCCGCGGTCAGGGCGAGTTTCTCCTGGTCGAGCCCCTGCGGGCGGGCGCCGCCGTCTAAGAGACGCAGCTGCGAGTAGAGTGCCTCGAAGTCGACGGGGCGGCGGTTATCCGGGTCGACGAGCGAGGTGCGGATCACCTCGCTGCCCTGGTAGATATCCGCGACGCCGATGAGCGTGAGCTGGATGGCCTTCGTTGCGAGAATTGCGACGCGCAGCCCCTCGGCAAGGCGACGATCGAGCGCACGGAAATCAGCGAGGACCTGCGGATCGTTCAGCGCCGTGCAGGCCGCTTGGACCATGCGCTGCTCGGCCTCCTCGTCGGGGGCCGTCCAGGTGGTGAAGGTCTTTTCCTCTCGGGCAGCCTTCACCGCAAAGGCAGACAGTCGGCTGGCAGTCATCGGGTCGGATGCGCCGTGGGTTGCGTACAGGATTTGCCACAGAAGGTTCGTCATGCGCCCGTCGACGCCCGCAAAGAGATGCGCGTGCCGAGCCACAAGCTCGCGCCACATATCCGCGCCCTGGGTGAGTGCCGCGAGGCGGGCACGCACGTCTTCGCCGCGTTTCGTGTCATGCGTCGTGCCCAGTGTCATGGACAGGGGGAAGCGCCGCCCAAGATCTTGGGCCCAGGCGATGAGGTCGTCGGGGTGTACCCCGAACGCGTGCGGATCCCCACCAACCTCAGTGAGTGAGGCGAGCAGCGTATAGCGGTAGTAGGCGGTATCTTCCACCCCCTTTGCCGTGACGGCACCGCAGACCTGCTGGAATCGCACAGCGAGCTCGGCGCGTCGTTCCTCGTGGGTGCGACCCGCGGAGCCAACCTCCGTCCCGGTAATGAGATCCATGACGACGGCGAGCGTGTCCTGCATGTCCTCGGGCAGGCGTTCGGCAGCGGTGCGCGCCGCCTCCGCTAGGGTTTCGGCCTGTTCTGGCTCCAGGTCGTGCCAGGCCTCCCCGGGGGTGGCTGGGCGCACGTAGGCGCGGTAGCGATCGATCGCGACGACGAGTTCGATGAGGCAGGCTTTCAACGCCACTTTCGTGTGGTCCCGCAAGCGAATGTCGTCGTGGCAGATCTCGGCCGCAAGGGCCGCGATCCGGTCGACCTCCGCCTGCAGGGAGGTCGCGATGATCTGCCGCTTGGCTTCTTCAATGAGGGAGTCAAGTGCCCCGGGCAGGTCGCCGGTGAGCTCCGTCATGACGCTCGCCAGGTCCGTAGCTCCGTGCGGGTCGATCTGCACGCCGCCGATCCGCCACGCGGCGTCGTAGCCCGTCGTGCCGGCCACCGGCCAACCCTCGGGCAGTTTCTCATCACCCTCCAGGATCTTCTCGGCCACCACGTAGGCGCCACCCGTTGCTTCGTGTAGCCGCTCGAAATATCCCTGCGGGTCGGCGAGGCCGTCGGGGTGGTCGACACGGAAGGCATCGATGTGGCCGCTCTTCAGCAGGTCGAGCAGGAGCGCGTGGGTGGCGTCAAACACGTCGGGGATTTCGACCCGCACCGCCGCGAGAGTGCCGACATCGAAGAAGCGTCGGTAGTTTGTCTCTTCGTCTGCGACCTTCCAATACGCGAGGCGGTAGTGCTGGCGCTCCACGAGTTCGGCAAGCGGCAGCTGTTCCGTGCCCGATCGCACGGGAAAGACGTGATCAAAATAGCGCAGCACCGTGCCACCGGGAGAACCCGGGTCGGTGAGCTCCTCGACGACCAGTTCACCGCGCGCCAACACGGCCCCGATCCGGTCACCGAGGACCGGCATGAGGAGCCCATCGGAGCCAAAGTCCACGTCGAACCAGTGCGCGTAGGGGGAGTGCTCGCCCTCCTTCAAGACGGACCACAGTGCTCGGTTGTGCCAGGCTGGTGTGGGGACGGCCATATGGTTGGGCACAAGATCCACGAGGACCCCGAGTCCGGCGTCGTGCGCGGCCTCGGCAAGGCGCTCGAAGGCGTCTCGGCCGCCGAGTTCTACCGAGATTGCCGTGTGATCAACGACGTCGTACCCGTGGGTGGAGCCGGGAGCGGCCTGCAGGATAGGAGACAGGTACAGGTCACTCACCCCGAGCGCGGCAAGGTAGGGCAGGACCGTACGGGCCGTATCGAAGGTGAAGTCTTCGGTCAGTTGTAGCCGGTAGGTCGTGATCGGGGTGCGGCGGTTGGCCGCGGGCACGTGGCTTTGCGGATGAGGCATATCCCTAGGCTAACCGTCGTGTGTACTCCCGCCCACGTGCTCGCCGTGGGGTGCGCCATCCGAGCGAGGGATGTCGGGGTCTACGCGTTCGGCCTTGCTTGCAAGATCGACGTCGTCGTGTTCGCTCGGCGCGTCGGTCGAGCGCAGGTAGGCCACGGAGCGGGACTCGACCATGAGTGTCCCACCCGGCGAGACCAAGGTTCCGCGTGTCTCGGGCGAGTTCGTGTCGACGACGACCTCCCAGGCAGCTCCGTAGGTCACGTCCGGCATCGTGAACTCGATTCGCTCGGCAGCCGCGTTGAACAGCACGAGGAAGGAGTCGTCTTCGATGCGCTGGCCGCGCTGGTCCGGTTCGGGGATGGCGTGCCCATTGAGGAAGACCATGATGGAGCGTGCGTAGGTGGTGTTCCAGTCGGCGTCCGACATCCGTGAGGCGGCCGGGGTGAACCACTCGATGTCACCGATGTCTGATTCACCGCCATGCTCGGGGGCGCCCGCGAAGAAGCGGCGGCGCCGGAATACCGGGTGATTGTGGCGCAGCGCGATCAGCCGACGTGTGAAGGCGAGTAGCTCCTCCTGCGATTCGTCGAGATCCCAGGAGATCCACGACAGTTCGGTGTCCTGGCAGTAGGTGTTGTTGTTGCCCGCCTGGCTGCGCCCGAGTTCGTCACCGTGCGAGATCATCGGGACCCCTTGGCTGGCGAGCAGGGTTGCGAGGAAGTTGCGCTGCTGGCGTTCGCGCAGCCGATTGACCTGTGGGTCGTCGGTCGGACCTTCCGCTCCACAGTTCCACGAGCGGTTGTGTGCCTCGCCGTCGGCGCCGCCCTCGCCATTTGCCTCATTGTGTTTCTCGTTGTAAGAGACGAGGTCACGCAGGGTGAACCCGTCGTGGGCGGTCACGAAGTTGATGGAGGCAAACGGGCGTCGGCCCGAGTGTTCGTACAGGTCGGAGGAACCCGTGAGCCGGGAGGCGAACTCGGAGAGGGTCGAGGGTTCTCCGCGCCAGAAGTCACGCACCGTGTCGCGGTACTGCCCATTCCATTCGGTCCACAGGGGAGGGAAGCCACCCACTTGGTAGCCGCCGTCGCCCAGGTCCCACGGTTCCGCGATGAGCTTCACCTGGCTAATAACGGGGTCTTGATGAACGAGATCGAAAAAGACAGCGAGCCGATCCACCTCGTGGAACTGGCGCGCGAGCGTCGAGGCCAGATCGAAACGGAAGCCATCGACGTGCATCTCTTCAACCCAGTAGCGCAGCGAATCCATGATGAGCTGCAAGACGGCGGGGGAGCGCATGAGAAGCGAATTTCCCGTCCCCGTGGTGTCGAAATAGTGCGAGGGGTCGTGATCGACCAGCCGATAGTAGGCCGCATTGTCGATACCGCGGAAGGAGAGCGTAGGACCGAGGTGGTTACCCTCGGCCGTGTGGTTGTACACGACGTCGAGGATCACCTCGATGTTCGCGTCGTGCATGGCCTTCACAAGGGACTTGAACTCTTGGACTTGCTGACCATCCGAACCGAAGGCAGCGTAGCCGTTGTGGGGTGCGAAGAATCCAATGGTGTTATAGCCCCAGTAGTTGTGCAGCCCACGCTCTTGCAGATGGGGGTCATCCACGAACTGGTGCACGGGCATGAGCTCGATCGCCGTGACCCCAAGCGAGGACAGGTGCTCGATCATCGCCGGATGCGCGAGGCCCGCATATGTGCCCCGCAGCTCCTCGGGCACGTCGGGGTGCAGCTGCGTCATACCCTTCACGTGCGCCTCATAGATGACCGACTCGTGATATTCGTGGCGCGGCGGGCGGTCATGCCCCCAGTCGAAAAACGGGTTGACAACGACGCCGAGCATGGCGTGGGCGGCTGAGTCTTCCTCGTGGCGTTCTTCCGGGTTGCCAAAACGGTAGGAGTACAGGGCTTGGTCGCCGTCGATCTGACCGTGGATGGCCTTCGCATACGGGTCCAGCAGCAGTTTTGAGGGATCGCAACGATGTCCCGCACCCGGATCGTAGGGGCCGTGCACGCGATAGCCGTAGCGTTGGCCCGGCTGGATACCGGGCAAGTAGGCGTGCCAGACGTGGGCATCAACCTCGGTGAGGTTGATGCGCGTCTCTGTGCCGTCCTGCGCGATAAGGCACAGCTCGACGGCGTCCGCGATCCGCGACATCAACGCGAAGTTCGTCCCGGAGCCATCGTAGGTGGCACCGAGGGGGTAGGGCTGTCCAGGCCAAATCTGCATGGTCTAAGGGTGACATGGACTCACGCCTCATGGCGCGCTTCGCCGAGCCCTGCGGGGATTGCGCTTCGTCACAGTTCTGGCTTAGCGCATCAGACTCGACCTATACTGCGAGGCTTCCCTCACATCGACAGGCAGGTCCGCAATGCCGTGGCTCGAGCTCTTTGGCTGGTTTGGATCGGTCATTGTGATCATCTCGATGATGGAGTTACGCCTCATGCGCCTACTCTTCATCAACCTTGCTGGCTGTATCGCCCAGATTTTCTATCACATCGCGCTCAGCGTCTGGCCGATGGACGGCCCCACCGTTGTGTTGGTCATCATTCAGATCGCGAGCCTCTACCGGCTCCTCGCCCCGCGGCCCGGCGACTCGCGCGACGCGGTCGTCCCAACTCGCGCCGAAGATCCCTACCTGCGATATCTTCTCGCTCACCATGCGGACGACGTGCGCGATTTCACACCGTCATCCACTGCTCCGATGATTCGGAATCGGCCTCTCTCATCATGCGCGGCACGGACACGGTCGGGTACGTACTGACGCACGACGCGGAGGCCGGGCCCCTGCAGCGTGATCTGGACTACGTGACGGCAACGTATTGGGACCTGACGCCGGGCATATTCTCTTTCGAGCGACTCGGTGAACAGATCGGCCCCGGTTACCGGAGGGTGGTGACCCCGGCTGGGGGCCTGACTACTACGCTTCCCTTGGCTTCACGTGCGTTTGGCTTCACGTGCGTTGGCCAGTACTGGGTGAAAGAGCTGAGGACTCCTCGAGCGTTTTGACCCTCCGGGGCCACCTAGTTACACTGGGTGAGCGCTTAGCGCAGTGCGGATGTGGCTCAGTTGGTAGAGCATCACCTTGCCAAGGTGAGGGTCGCGGGT
>JAUNVA010000017.1 GCA_030537895.1 Bowdeniella nasicola | reverse complement strand
TTGTCCAGGACCGGGGTTGAGTTGCCGGACGCGGCACTCCACGCCCCCGTTGGCTTACGGCTCCCGCGGCTTTCGGCTCCCGTCCGTTGCGAGGCTCGAGTGCTGCCCGACCTGCCGCGCTCGTGCGTAAACGCCGGGCGCGACGTTGCTGGGCGTCGAACTCGCTGACCTCCGGGTAACCCACCTCTTCGAGCACGAGCCCGTGGCCCGGCGCGACCGCCGAGGCGCGCGATCGGTCGCGGCTCGCCAACACCTCCCCCAGCCATGCGGGTGAGCGCACCCCCCGGCCGACGTCGCGCAAACACCCCACGATTGAGCGCACCATCGAGTGGCAGAAGGCGTCGGCGCGTAGCTCGACGACGAGGACCCCGTCCTCGGAACGCCACACTCGTGCCTCGTGCAGGCACCGAATGGTGGAGGCACCCTCACGCGGTTTACACAGGGCCGCAAAATCCCATTCGCCCACCAGGAGCTCCGCTGCTTCCCCCATCGCGGCCTCATCGAGGGTCTCAGTGACCCACCACTGGGAGGCTCGCGTCAACGGATCGAAGCGGCCTGCGTCGGCGATCCGGTACCGGTAGCGCCGCCAGATCGCGGAAAACCGCGCGTCGAAGGAGTCGGGTACGCGCGTGACGTTCGTGACGACGACGGCGCTCGAGCGTGCCTGGCCACTCCCCCGTACAAGAACGCCATGCAGCCGGGCTGCGAGCGCCTGTTCGGGCGTGCGCGCGCTCCGGCCAGGCAGGCGTCCGTAGGCCTGTGCGGAGAGATCGAGGTGGGCGACCTGTCCGCGAGCGTGGACTCCCGCATCGGTGCGGCCCGCCACGGTGAGGTGGGCGTCTTCGCGCGTGACCAGTGCGAGCGCCTCTTCCAGCGTGCCCTGAACGGTCGGCAGCCCCGGTTGGCGGGCCCACCCGGAAAACGGGGCGCCGTCATAGGCGATATCGAGGCGCAGGCGGACGGTCTCATTCACGCCGCCCAGCCTACTGGGCCGCGGGCCTGCTCAACGAGCGAACATGACCGGCGCTGCCGGGACGCGGTAGCGTTCAAGGCATGACGTTACGCACCACACTCGCCGTTGACTGCGGCGGCGGGGGGATCAAGGCCTCGGTCCTCGATGACGGCGGGGTCATGCACGCCGCTCCGGTGCGAACGGCTACCCCTTACCCGCTCTCTCCCGCGCGCCTGGTCTCCGTGATCCGCTCACTTTCGGAGCAGCTCCCGCCAGCCCGGCGAGTGACAGTGGGGATGCCCGGCATGATTCGTAGCGGAGTCGTCGTGCACACACCTCATTACATCTGTCGCTCGGGCCCGCGCACGCGCGTGCTGCCCGAGCTACAGGCCGCCTGGACGGGCTTTGACATGCAGGCCGCCGTGCGTGAGTGTCTCGACCTGCCAACCCTCGTGATGAACGATGCCGAAGTACATGCCTGTGGTGTCATCACAGGGACGGGCGTCGAAATGGTCCTCACGCTGGGAACAGGGCTCGGCAACGCCATCTTCAACAATGGTCGGCTCGCCCCCCACCAGGAATGGTCTCAGTGCCCGGTGAAGTGGGGCCTCACGTTCGACGATTACATCGGGGAGCATGAGCGGCTGCGCCTTGGCGATGCTCACTGGTCACGACGGGTGCGCCGAGTCATCGAAGCGCTGGAGCCGGTCATGCATTGGGATCGGCTCTACATCGGGGGCGGAAACTCTACGCGCATCACGCCGACTAACGTGGCGAGATTCGGTCCCGAGTGCATTATCATCCCGAACGCCGCCGGCATCTCCGGGGGCGTTCGGGCCTGGCAGCTGGTCGGCGGGCAGTCCCCCATCACCTAGGATCCCCCGTGACCTCCGGCAGGCACGACCGCCGCGAAGCCTTCCTCGCGCGGCCGGGTAGACCATCGACGGACCGGCACAGCACCTTAGGGCACACCACTGGCAGGCCCGCACGCCAACGCTTCAGAGCACACTACGGGCAGGCCGGCACACCACCGCAGGGCACACCGCCCGACCGGCATACCAGCGCCCAGGCAGGCCCCCCCCCACCCCCGGTTCGCCGCGCGCCCCCGCGCGGCCTCCGCGCGCCCCGACCGGCGCCCCCGCAACTCGATGCGGGGGCGCCGGTTCGATTCGGTGCGCCAGGAGCGTTAGGCGTCCTTGTCGCTGGCCTCGTCGGCGTCGGCCTCGGAAGCTTCCTCGGCGTCCGCCTCGGGGGCTTCGGCCTCGGGAGCCTCGTCAGTGGCGGCCTCGTCGGCGTCGCTGGCGTCGTCCTGCGTGGCCTCGGTCTCGTCGGTCTCGGTCGGCTCGTCGGCCTTCTCGTCCTTCGGCGCGGCCTTGGCGGTCGCCTTCTCGGCTTCCTTCACCACGGCCTGCTTCGGGCTGACCGGCTCGAGAACAAGGGAGATGAGCGCCATGGGAGCGTTGTCACCCTTGCGGTTCGGCAGCTTCACGATGCGGGTGTACCCGCCGGAGCGCTCGGCAAACTTCGGAGCGAGCTCTTCGAAAAGCTTGGCGATGATGTCCTTGCGACGGATGGTCTCCATCGCCTTGCGCCGCGAGTTCAGGTCGCCGCGCTTCGCCTGGGTGATGAGCTTTTCCGCCACCGGACGCAGGCGCTTGGCGCGCTTCTCGGTGGTCCGGATCTCCTCGTGCTCGAACAGCGCCGTCGCGAGGTTGGCGAGCATGAGCCGCTCGTGGGCGGGGGATCCGCCGAGGCGGGGTCCCTTAGAGGGGGTTGGCATAGTTGGTCCTTACTTCTGATCAGAGCTCGTCGCTGAAGTGGAGGTCTTCGTAGGTTTCGCCGCTCTCGGAGGCGTAGTCCATCCCCGAGTCCTTCAGGGAGAGACCGTACTCCACGAGCTTCTCCTGAATCTCGTCGATCGACTTCTTGCCGAAGTTGCGGATGTCCAGGAGATCTTCCTTGGAGCGCGCCACCAGCTGCCCGAGCGTATGGATACCCTCACGCTTCAAGCAGTTGTAGGAACGGGACTGCAGATCGAGGTCCTCGATCGGCAGCGCCAGATCCTGAGCGAGCGCCTGGTCCGTCGGCGACGGGCCGATCTCGATGCCCTCGGCCTCCACGTTCAGCTCGCGAGCGAGGCCGAACAGTTCCACGAGGGTCTTGCCAGCCGAGGCGAGTGCGTCGCGCGGAGCCATGGACGGCTTCGTTTCGACGTCGACAATGAGGCGGTCGAAGTCGGTGCGCTGTTCGACACGGGTGGCTTCCACCTTGTAGGTGACCTTGAGGACGGGCGAGTAAATGGAATCGACCGGGATGCGGCCGATCTCGGCGTCCTCTCGCTTATTCATCGCGGCGGTCACGTAGCCGCGGCCACGCTCGACGGTCAGCTCGATCTCGAGCTTGCCCTTCTCGTTGATCGTGGCGATGTGCAGGTCGGGGTTGTGGACCTCGACTCCGGCGGGCGGCGTGATGTCGCCGGCGACGACGACGCCGGGGCCCTGCTTACGCAGGTACATGACGACGGGCTCGTCGTGGTCGGAGGAGACCACGAGATTCTTGATGTTCAAGATGATCTCGGTGACGTCTTCCTTGACCCCGGGAATGGTCGAGAACTCGTGGAGGACGCCGTCGATCCGGATGGAGGTCACCGAGGCACCCGGAATCGAGGACAGCAGGGTCCTGCGAAGCGAGTTCCCGAGGGTGTATCCGAATCCGGGCTCCAAGGGTTCAATCACGAATCGCGAGCGGTTATCGCTCACGACCTCCTCGGTCAGCGTGGGACGCTGGGCAATCAGCACTGGGTAATCCTTTCAGCCGGCATCCGCTATATGACGCCGTGCGGGACAACGTGTGGCCCCTGATGGGTATCTGTCCACCGATCAGGGTGTGAGCGTCTCAGACGCGACGGCGCTTGGGCGGGCGGCAGCCGTTGTGCGCGTGCGGCGTGACGTCGGAGATCGAGGAGACTTCCAGGCCGGTGGCCTGGAGCGAACGAATGGCGGTCTCACGTCCAGAGCCGGGGCCCTTGACGAAGACGTCAACCTTCTTCATGCCGTGCTCCTGGGCGCGGCGGGCGGCCGCCTCGGCGGCAAGCTGAGCCGCGAACGGCGTGGACTTGCGCGAACCCTTGAAGCCAACCTGACCGGAGGACGCCCAAGCGATGACGGCGCCGTCCTGGTCGGTGATCGACACGATGGTGTTGTTGAAGGTGGACTTGATGTAGGCGTTGCCCTGGGCGACGCTCTTCAGTCCCTTGCGACGCCCCTTGCGGGCGGTCGCGGAAGTGCGAGTCTTGGGAGGCATATGCGGTGAATCTCCGTTAGGTTGTCGGACCGGTATCGAGGTGATGCCGGACTACTTGTTAGCGGGCCTTCTTCTTACCGGCCACGGTGCGCTTCGGGCCCTTGCGGGTGCGAGCGTTGGTCTTGGTGCGCTGGCCGTGCACGGGCAGGCCACGACGGTGGCGCAGCCCCTGGTAGCAGCCGATTTCGACCTTGCGGCGGATATCGGCGGCCACCTCGCGACGGAGGTCACCTTCCACCTTGTAGTTGGCCTCGATGTGGTCGCGCAGCGCGACCAGGTCAGCCTCGGTCATGTCCTTGACCCGCAGGTCCGGCGAAACGCCGGTGGCCTTCAGGGTCTCCTGGGCGCGCGTGCGCCCCATCCCGTAGATGTACGTGAGCGCCACCTCGAGCCGCTTCTCGCGGGGGAGGTCGACGCCTGCAAGACGTGCCATTGTCGGTTCCTGACTGTCGGACCGGAGGTCTTTCCCTCTGCCCTCTCGCGGGATTGCGAGCCCCGGCCTCCGGACCGGGGGTTGCGCTGTGGGCGCTGGCAGAAGGAGTGGACGGGGAGCCCCGTCCGCGTCTCAGCTAGCCCTGGCGCTGCTTGTGACGCACGTTGTCGCAGATGACCATGACGCGACCGTGCCGGCGAATCACCTTGCACCGGTCGCAGATCTTCTTGACGCTCGGCTTGACCTTCATGTCATTCCTCCGCCGCCGATCCCTCGGCGGCTAACTGTTACTTGTAGCGGTAGACGATGCGACCACGGGAGAGGTCGTAGGGGCTGAGCTCCACCACGACACGGTCCTCAGGCAAGATGCGAATGTAGTGCTGGCGCATCTTCCCGCTAATGTGGGCAAGCACCACGTGCTTATTCTCCAGCTCCACTCGGAACATCGCGTTGGGCAGCGCCTCGACGACAGTGCCCTGAACCTCGATGACGCCGTCCTTCTTAGCCATGCTCTAAGAACCACTCCTCAGCTTTGGTGAGACGCCCGAAGCGCCCCCGTGCGACACCCCGCGGGTGCGGGGTCCGTTTACGCACGTCCAGCGATCCATCTTATGGGAAATTCGTCCGGATGGAAACATGGAACCGAGGTGACGTCCACCACCATGACGACGACACCGACACGTGGCTCCCCAGGGCGGTCCCGCTAGGCGTTTAGGTCTGCGAGTGGTACCCCGAGTGCCGCGAGCTCGGCTGCTCCGCCGTCGGGCAGGGTGAGGATCCGCAGGCCGCCCTCCCACAGGGCGACCGTGTGCTCGAAGTGGGCGGCGCGGGAGCCATCCAGTGTGCACACGGTCCAGCCGTCGTCGAGGGTGTCGTTATCCGGCTCACCGAGCGTCAGCAGGGGCTCGACGCACAGCGCCATACCGGAGCGCAGGCGTGCGCCGCGGTCGCGCGTCACGAAGTTACGAACATCGGGTGGTTGATGCAGCGTTGAGCCGATCCCGTGTCCGACGAATTCTTCGACAATGCCGAGTTCCCGCCCATCGACCGGGCGCTGCGAGACGACGGCCTCCACGGCTCGACCGACGACGCCCACCCGGCTCGCCCCGGCCAGCGCGGCAATGCCGCGCCACATCGACTCGAGGGTCACCTCGACGAGTTCGACGTCCACCGGGCGCGGTTCGCCCACGATGAAGGTTCGGGCGCTGTCCGAATGCCAGCGGCGGTTGCCGGGCCCGCTCACGGTACAGCCGCCGTCCACGGAGACGACGTCGCCGTCGGCAAGGACCCGGTCGGGGCTCGGGATGCCGTGGACGATCTCATCGTTCACGGAGATGCACACGGTCGCGGGAAAGCCCTGGTAGCCCTTGAAGTTCGGGCGGCCGCCCGCCTCACGGCACACAGCCTCGGCGACGGCGTCGATCTCGGCGGTGCTCACGCCGACATCGGCGACCCGCTCGCAGGCCTCGAGCATCGCGTAGGTGATGGCCCCTGCCTCAGCCATCGCTGCGAGCTGGGCGCGCGTCTTGATTTCGGGTTTGGGTCCGAACATCACTGGGCGTCAACTGCGGCAATGAGCCGCTGGGTCACCTCATCGATTTCGCCCATGCCGTCCACGGTCGTGAGCAGCCCGCGTTCCTTGTACAGCGCCGCCACGGGGGCGGTTTGCTCGGAATAGACGCGCAGCCGCTCGCGGATCACGTCCTCCGTGTCGTCGCTGCGGCCCTCGAGCTCGCCGCGCTTCAGGAGGCGCTCCACGATCGCTTCCTCGTCGACGGCCAGTTCAATCACGCCATCGAGGCGCTTGTCTCCGAGAAGCTCGTCAAGTAGCTCAACCTGGGCGGTGTTGCGGGGGAAGCCATCGAGCAGGAACCCGCGGGAGGTGTCCGGGTCCTGGAGGCGGTCCTTCAGCATGTCGACCGTCACCGAGTCTGGGACGAGCTCGCCGCGCGAAATATAGGAGGCGGCCAGGTGGCCGAGTTCTGTGCCCTCCCGCATGTGGCCGCGGAAGAGTTCCCCGGTGGAGATGGTCGGGATGGACAGGTGGGCCGCCAGGCGCTCGGCCTGTGTGCCCTTGCCCGCACCGGGCGGACCGAAGATGACGAGACGCGAGGTCATGAGAGGAATCCTTCGTAATGGCGCTGTTGGAGCTGTGAATCGATGTCCTTCACAGTCTGCAACGCGACACCCACCATAATCATGATGGACGTTCCACCCCACGGCATCGCGCCCTGGAGGTGCATGACTGCGAAGAGGATCTCTGGGATCAGGGCGACGACGGCGAGGTAGAGAGCGCCCGGCGCCGTGATGCGGTTCATCACGTAATTGAGGTAATCCGCCGTGGGTTTACCGGCCCGGATCCCGGGAATGAAGCCACCGTAGCGCTTCATGTTGTCCGCAGTCTCTTCCGGGTTGAACGTGATCGCCGTGTAGAAGAAGGCGAAGAAAATGATGAGCAGCGTGTAGATCGTGATCCGCAACGGGTGGCCGGGATTGAAGTAGTGGCTGAACCACTGCGCCCAGGCCGAGTCCGGCTTGAAGCTCTGGAACATCATCGGCAGCTGCATGATCGAGGACGCGAAGATCACCGGGATGACGCCCGAGAGGTTGATCTTCATCGGGATGTAGGTGGAGGAGCCACCGTAGAGGCGGCGGCCCACCATGCGCTTCGCGTACTGCACCGGGATCCGGCGCTGACACTGCTCGACGAAGACGACGGCGAGGGTGATCACCAAGATGACCGCCACGATGAGCAGGAATTTTGCGATGCCCGATTCAAGCGCGAGCACGCGGCCGAGCCCGGTCGGGAAGGAGGCGGCGATGGAGGTAAAGATCAGCAGCGACATGCCGTTACCGATACCGCGCTCCGTGATGAGCTCACCGAGCCACATGATGAGGCCGGTACCAGCGGTCATCGTGAGGATCGTGAGCAACAGGGTGAGTGGGCTCGAGTTCGGGAAGGGGTTTACCGGGCAGCCCGCAAACATGAGGCCGTTGGCCGCCGTCGTCACCATGACGGTGGACTGCAAGACGCCAAGGAAGATGGTGAGGTAGCGGGTGTACTGCGTGAGCTTCTGTTGGCCGGCGTGCCCCTCCTTGTGGAGGTCCTCGAAACGTGGGATCACGACGCGCATGAGCTGCACGATGATCGAGGCCGTGATGTAGGGCATGATGCCGAGCGCAAACACGGACAGCTGCAGCAGTCCCCCGCCGGAGAACATGTTCATCATCGTGAGGAAGCCGCCTTCGGCTCCCGCGAGACACTGCTGGACGTTGCCGTAGTCGACACCGGGCGCCGGCACAAAAGAGCCGAAGCGGAAAATCGCCATAATAGCGAGCGTGAACAGCAGCTTCCGACGCAGGTCAGGCGTCCTAAACGCCTGAGCGAATGCAGCGAGCAAAATTCCTCCCGGAGGGTGTTGGGCGTCTGCCCAACGGGCGGGCCGTCGGAGACGATCCGCGTGGACGGGGCCGTGATGCCCGCTCGCGCGGGCCGCGGGCCCGGGTTCTCAGTTGTCTAGAAGTCTAGAGCACATTTAGCTGTTCGCGACGATGCCCCCGCGCCGAGCGGCGCGGGGGCATCTCGCCGGCCGCGGGCTAGGCCTCCTGAATGGAGCCGCCCGCCGCCTCAATCTTCTCCTTGGCGGAAGCCGACCAGGCGTCGACGCTGAGGTTCAGCGCGACCGTGATCTCGCCGGTTCCGAGCACCTTCACCGGCTGCTTGGCGCGCACGGCGCCCGCCTCCACAAGGTCCGCGACGCTCACGTCGCCGCCCTTGGGGAACAGCTCGGCCAGGGTGTGCAGGTTCACGACCTGGAAGACCACCTTGTTCGGGTTGTTGAAACCACGCAGCTTCGGCAGGCGACGATGCAACGGCATCTGGCCGCCTTCGAAGCCGGCGGGCACCTGGTAACGGGCCTTCGTGCCCTTGGTGCCCCGGCCTGCGGTCTTACCCTTGGAGGCCTCGCCACGACCCACGCGGGTCTTGGCCTTCTTGGCGCCCGGAGCAGGACGCAGGTGGTGGATCTTCAGCGGGTTCGTCTTCTCACTCGCCATGCTCACTCGACCTCCTCGACCGTCACGAGGTGACGGACAACCTGGATCTGGCCGCGCACGGCCGGGTTGTCTTCCCGGCTCACGCACTGCCCGATCTTACGCAGCCCGAGTGCACGCATGGTGTCGCGCTGCTTGCGGGTTCCACCAATGGTGGACTTCTTCTGAGTGATCTTCAGTTCTGCCATCACGCACCTGCCTCGGTTGCCTCGGCTTCGGCCTCGGCCTTCGCGCGGGCCTCACCCTCGGCGCGCTGACGCAGCAGCGCAGAGGGAACCACGCGCTCCAGCGGCAGGCCACGGCGAGCCGCGACCGCCTCAGGCTGCTCAAGCTGCTTGAGGGCCGCCACGGTCGCACGCACAATGTTGAGCGCGTTGTGCGAGCCGAGCGACTTCGTGAGGATGTCGTGAATACCCGCGCACTCCAGCACGGCACGCACCGGACCACCGGCGATTACACCGGTACCGGGCGAGGCGGGGCGCAGGAGCACGACGCCGGCGGCGTCCTCGGCCTGCACCGCGTGCGGAATGGTCTTGGCAATTCGCGGGACCCGGAAGAAGTTCTTCTTGGCTTCCTCCACGCCCTTGGCGATGGCCGCGGGAACTTCCTTGGCCTTGCCGTAGCCGACACCGACCGTGCCGTCGCCATCGCCCACCACCACGAGGGCGGTGAAGGCGAACCGGCGTCCGCCCTTCACGACCTTCGCGACGCGGTTGATGGTGATCACGCGCTCGGTGTACTGGTTCTTGTCGTCGCCGCCGCGGCGGTTATCGCGACGGTTGTCGCGGCCCCGACGGCCCTGATTGCGCTCGCGTCCCTGTTCGGCGGAACCCGAGCCGGTCTTGCGCTGGCTGTCAGCCATGAATAATCCCTTGCTCTCTTCGTTCTCGCTGGTTACAGGGCCAGGCCGGCTTCGCGGGCGCCCTCAGCGACGGCGGCCACGCGGCCATGGTACTTGTTCCCGCCACGGTCGAAGACCGCAGCGCTGATGCCGGCATCCTTTGCGCGCTGGCCGACGAGTTCGCCCACCTTACGCGCCTTATCAATCTTGCTGCCCTCCATCGCGCGGAGGTCGCTTTCCATCGTGGACGCGGACGCGAGGGTGTGCCCCGCGACGTCGTCGACGAGCTGGGCCACCATGTGGCGGGTGGAACGGGTGACCACCAGGCGGGGACGCTCGGCGGTGCCGGACACGTACTTACGCACGCGCTGGTGGCGACGCTTACGGGCGATCGCCTTGCCCTTGCCCCTAATTGAGACGGACATGGGTTACTTACCAGCCTTTCCTGCCTTGCGACGGACCTGTTCGCCGGCGTAACGCACACCCTTGCCCTTGTAGGGTTCGGGCTTGCGCAGCTTGCGGATGCTCGCGGCGGTCTCGCCGACGAGCTGCTTGGAAATCCCCGAGATCGTGAACTTGGTCGGGCTCTCCACCGCGAAGGTGATGCCCTCGGGGCACTTCACCGCCACGGGGTGGGAGAAACCGAGCGCGAGCTCGAGGTCCTGCCCCTTCGCGGTGACGCGGTAACCGGTACCGACGATTTCCATGCGACGCTCGAAACCCTTGGTCACGCCCTCAATCATGTTCGCGATGAGCGTGCGGGTCAGGCCGTGCAGCGAGCGGGATTCGCGTTCCTCGTTCGGGCGCTTCACCTCGAGCGTGCCGTCCTCCGCGCGCTCCACGGTGATGGGGGCGGGAACCTGGTGCTCCAGGGTGCCCTTCGGGCCCTTGACCGTCACGGCGGAGCCGTCGATCGTCACATCCACACCGGAGGGAACCGGAATGGGAAGCTTGCCAATACGTGACATTCTTTTCTCCTTCCGGTCTTACCAGACGTATGCGAGGACTTCCCCGCCTACGCCCTTCGCTTCGGCCTCCCGGTCTGTCAGCAGACCGGAAGAGGTGGACAGGATCGCGACGCCCATGCCGCCGAGCACCTTGGGGAGCTTGGTGGACTTGGCGTAAACGCGAAGACCCGGCTTGGACACGCGCTTCACGCCCGCGAGGGCGCGCTGGCGGTCGGCACCGTACTTGAGGGAAAGGGTGAGCGTCTTGCCCACCCGGGCGTCCTCCGCGGACCAGTCCGCGATGTAACCCTCGGTCTTCAGGATTTCGGCGATGTTCGCCTTCAGTTTCGAGAACGGCATGCTCACCGTCTCGTGGTACGCCGAGTTGGCGTTGCGCAGACGGGTCAACATGTCTGCGATGGGGTCTGTCATAGTCATTGTGTCGGGCCTTCGCCCTTCCTCGTCGCGGTTTCCCCTCGCGGGGGACCTACGGCGTAGTCGTTACCAGCTGCTCTTCGTCACGCCGGGAAGCTGGCCGGCGAGAGCCATCTCGCGCAGGCAGATCCGGCACAGGCCGAACTTGCGGTACACCGAGCGCGGACGTCCGCACTTCTGGCACCGGGTGTAGCCTCGCACACCGAACTTCGGCTTGCGGGAGGCCTTGACTTTCAGGGAGGTCTTCGCCATCTGTCAGTTCTCCTTAAACGGGAAGCCGAGCCGGCGCAGCAACGAGCGTCCCTCGTCGTCGGTGGAGGCCGACGTCACGACGGTGATGTCCATGCCGCGCACGCGGTCGATCGTGTCTTGGTTGATCTCATGGAACATCGACTGCTCCGTGAGGCCGAACGTGTAGTTGCCGTGGCCATCGAACTGCTTGGGCGACAGTCCGCGGAAGTCGCGGATGCGCGGCAGTGCGAGGGACAGCAGGCGGTCCAGGAATTCCCACATGCGGTCGCCACGCAGCGTGACGTGCGCGCCGATCGGCATGCCCTCACGCAGCTTGAACTGCGCGATGGACTTGCGTGCCTTGGTGACCTGGGGCTTCTGTCCGGTGATGGCCGCCAGGTCGCGCAGGGCGCCTTCCATGAGCTTGGAGTCGCGCGCGGCGTCTCCGACCCCCATGTTGACGACGACCTTGACCGGCTTGGCCACCTCGTTCACGTTCGGGTGGTTGAATTCTTCGCGCAGCCCGTCGATCACCTCGGTGCGGTAGCGCTCCTTCAGGCGGGGCATGTTCGTGCTCTCCGTCATTTACAGCTCCTTGCCCGATCGCTTGGCGATACGCACCCGCTGGGTCTTCTTACGACCGTCGCGCTCGACGGTGACCTCGCGGTAGCCGACCCGAGTCCCCTTCTTGGTTTCCGGATCCACGACCATCACGTTGGAGATGTGGATCGGGGCCTCGATGGTCTCGATGCCGCCCGTGCGGGCACCGCGGGCGGACTGGCCGACCTTGGTGTGCTTCTTGACGCGCTGCACGCCCTCGACGACGACGCGGTCGGTCGCCGTGATGACTTCCAGCACGCGCCCGGTCTTACCCTTGTCGCGTCCGGCGATGACGACGACCTGGTCGCCCTTCTTCACCTTAGCCATCTACAGCACCTCCGGTGCGAGCGAGATGATGCGCATGAACTTGGCGTCACGCAGCTCACGGCCCACGGGGCCGAAGATGCGCGTGCCGCGCGGTTCGCCGTCGTTCTTCAAGATGACGGCCGCGTTTTCATCGAATCGAATGTATGAACCATCCGGACGGCGACGTTCCTTGCGGGTCCGGACGACGACGGCCTTGACCACGTCGCCCTTCTTCACGTTGCCGCCGGGGATGGCGTCCTTCACGGTGGCGACGATCGTGTCGCCGATACCGGCATAGCGCCGGCCGGAGCCGCCGAGCACACGCACGCAAAGAATTTCCTTCGCGCCGGTGTTGTCGGCGACCTTGAGCCGCGACTCCTGCTGGATCATTGAGTGTTCTCCTGTCGTCGTGCCGGTTCTCGGGCAAAGCCGCGAGCCTAGCCGAACTGTGGTGGGTTAAGCCTTACTTGGCCTTCTCGAGGATCTCCACGATCCGCCAGTGCTTGGTAGCAGACAGCGGGCGGGTCTCCATGATGCGGACGAGGTCGCCGACGCCGCAGCTGTTGTCCTCGTCATGGGCCTTGACCTTCGAGGTCCGCCGGACAACCTTACCGTAAAGCGGGTGCTTCACGCGGTCTTCGAGGGCGACCACCACGGTCTTGTCCATCTTGTCGCTCACTACCAGACCACGACGGGTCTTGCGGTAGTTGCGCTGCTGAGTCTGCTCGTTCGCGTTCTCGCTCATGTCCTACAGACCTTCCTTACTTCTTCACGGGAGCCGTGCGGATGCCCAGCTCGCGCTCGTTCACGATCGTGTAGATGCGAGCGATGTCGCGACGCACGGCCTTCACCCGGCCGTGGTCCTCGAGCTGCCCAGTGGCGGCAGCGAAGCGCAGGTTCAGCAGCTCCGCCTTCGCCTTAGCAAGCTCCTCCGCGAGGCGCTCGTTGTCCATCCCGTCCAGATCGGACGGGGTCAGGCCCTTGGATCCGATGGCCATCAGCCTTCACCACCCTCACGGCTCACGAAGCGAGTTTTGATCGGCAGCTTGTGCTGCGCGCGGCTCATGGCCTCACGCGCCAGATCCTCCGACACGCCGCCGAGTTCGAACATAATGCGGCCGGGCTTCACGTTGGATACCCACCACTCCGGCGAGCCCTTGCCGGAACCCATACGGGTTTCGGCCGGCTTCTTGGTAAGCGGGCGATCCGGGAAGATCGTGATCCAGACCTTGCCGCCACGCTTAATGTGGCGGGTCATGGCGATACGGGCGGCCTCGATCTGACGGTTCGTGATGTAGCCGTGCTCGAGCGCCTGAATGCCGTAGTCACCGAAATTAATCTCGGTGCCACCCGACGCGGTGCCGCGACGGTTGGGACGGTGCTGCTTGCGGTAGGTGGTCCTCCGGGGAATCAGCATGCCTAGGCCTCCGATCCGGTCTGCTTGGCTTCGGCCGGAGCCTGCTCGGGTGCGGTCGCGCTCTCGGGGGCCTCGCTACGGCGCGGTGCGCCCCGGCGGCCCTCGCCACGACGCCCTTCGCCTCGGCGACCATCGCCGCGACGGCCACGACGGCCCTCGCCACGACGCCCGCCGCGCGGAGCGGCCTTGGCCTGGGTGCGAGCGAACTCCTTATCGGTGAGATCGCCCTTGTAGATCCACACCTTCACGCCGATACGGCCGAAGGTCGTGCGGGCCTCAAAGAACCCGTAGTCGATGTTCGCGCGGAGCGTGTGCAGCGGCACGCGCCCCTCACGGTAGAACTCGGAGCGCGACATTTCGGCGCCGCCGAGACGGCCCGAGCACTGCACCCGGATGCCCTTGGCACCCGCGCGCTGCGCGGACTGGATGCCCTTGCGCATGGCGCGGCGGAAGGAGACGCGAGCAGCGAGCTGCTCGGCAATCCCCTGGGCCACGAGCTGCGCATCCATTTCGGGGTTCTTCACCTCGAGGATGTTGAGCTGCACCTGCTTGCCCGTGAGCTTCTCGAGCTGACCGCGCAGGCGGTCGGCCTCAGCACCACGGCGCCCGATGACAATACCCGGGCGGGCGGTGTGCAGGTCCACGCGGACGCGGTCGCGGGTGCGCTCGATGTCGACCCGCGCGATGCCCGCGCGCTCCAGCCCCTCGGAGAGCAGGTTACGGATCGCGACGTCCTCACGGACGTAGTCGCGGTAGCGCTGCCCATCCTTGTCGGAGTCCGAGAACCAGCGCGAGCGGTGATCCGTCGTAATACCGAGGCGGAACCCGGTCGGGTTAACCTTCTGCCCCATTACCGATTCCTCTCCTTCGATTCGGTCACGGCCGCCCGATCGCCCACCACGATGGTGATGTGGGAGGTCCGCTTGTTGATTCGGCCTGCCGCGCCCTTGGCGCGCGGCCGGAATCGCTTCATCGTCGGGCCCTCGTCAGCGAATGCTTCGAGGATGACGAGTTCGTCTTCATTGAACGCCTCGGAGGCCTGATCGGCCTTGACGCGGGCGTTCGCCATTGCACTTTCCAGCACCTTGCGTACGGTCTCAGCGGCCGCCTGCGGAGCGAACTGGAGGATGTTGAGGGCCTCCATGGCGTTCTTTCCGCGAACGACGTCGATGACGCGCCGTGCCTTCATGGGCGTGACGCGCACGTATCGCGCCTGCGCCTTGGCTTCCATCGCTTCCTGCCTAACTTGGTCGTAACGTCTGTCGCGCGCTCTTAGCGGCGGCGGGCCTTGCGGTCATCCTTCGCGTGTCCGCGGAAGGTGCGGGTCGGGGCGAACTCCCCGAGCTTGTGACCCACCATGGACTCGGTGATGAACACCGGCACGTGCTTACGGCCGTCGTGCACCCCGAAGGTGTGGCCCAAGAAGTCCGGCGTAATGACGGACCGACGGGACCAGGTCTTGATGACGTTCTTCTTGCCGGACTCGTTCATCGCGTCGACCTTCTTCTGCAGGTGGTCGTCGACGAAGGGGCCCTTCTTCAAACTGCGTGGCATTTCGTCTCCCTATCAGCGCTTCTTGCCGGTCCGGCGACGACGCACGATCATCTTGTCGCTCGGCTTGTTCGGACGGCGGGTACGGCCCTCGAGCTGACCCCACGGGCTCACCGGGTGGCGGCCACCGGAGGTCTTGCCCTCGCCACCGCCGTGCGGGTGGTCGATCGGGTTCATGGCAACGCCACGAACCTTCGGGCGGCGTCCCTTCCACCGCATGCGGCCGGCCTTGCCCCAGCTGATGTTCGACTGCTCGGCATTGCCGACCTCGCCGACGGTGGCGCGGCAGCGGGCATCCACGTTGCGGATTTCGCCAGAGGGCATCCGCAGCTGAGCCCAGGTGCCTTCCTTTGCGACGAGCTGCACGCCGGAGCCGGCGGAGCGGGCGATCTTCGCGCCGCCCCCGGGCTTGATCTCGATGGCGTGCACGACCGTACCGAGCGGGATGTTGCGCAGCGGCAGGTTGTTGCCGGGCTTGATGTCGGCCGCGGGGCCGGCCTCGATGCGGTCGCCCTGCTTGATCTTCGCCGGAGCGAGGATGTAGCGCTTCTCGCCGTCGGCGTAGTGCAGCAGCGCGATATTCGCGGTGCGGTTCGGGTCGTACTCGATGTGCGCGACCTTCGCGGGGACGCCGTCCTTGTCATGACGACGGAAGTCGATCACCCGGTAGGCACGCTTGTGGCCACCGCCGCGACGGCGGGAGGTGATACGGCCCGAGGAGTTGCGGCCGCCAGTCTTGTGCAGCGGGCGCAGCAGGGCCTTTTCCGGGGTGCCTCGGGTGATCTCCGTGAATTCGGAAACCGAGGACTGCCGGCGACCAGGCGTGGTCGGCTTGTACTTACGGATAGCCATGTTAGATCGCCACCTCACCGAAGATGTCGATGGTGCCCTCACGCAGCGTCACGATGGCGCGCTTGGTGTCCTTGCGCTTGCCAACGCCGGTACGGGTGCGGCGGGTCTTACCCTTGCGGTTGATGGTGTTTACCGAGGCCACCTTCACGTCGAAGATCGCTTCGATCGCGTTCTTGATCTCGGTCTTATTGGAGCGCGGATCGACGAGGAAGGTGTACTTGCCCTGATCGATCAGGTTGTAGCTCTTCTCGGAGACCACGGGGGCGACGATGATGTCGCGCGGGTTCTTTGCGGGCTCGATGCTGCTCACTTGGTTTCCTCCTTCTCCTCCGCCTTGCGGCCGAGGAACGCCTCGAGCGCACCGGAGGTGAACACCACGTGTTCCGACACGAGGACGTCGTAGGTGTTCAGCTGGTCCGGCCACAGGAGCGAGACGGTCGGCACGTTGCGCAGCGACAGAGCGGTGAGGTCGTCGCCCCGCTCGAGGACGACGAGCGTCTTAGCGCCGTCGACGATGCGATTCAGAGCGGCGAGGGCACTCTTCGTGGACGGGGTCTCCCCCTCGATGAGCGCTTCGCTCACGTGCACGAGACCGGCGCGGGCGCGGTCGGACAGGGCGCCACGCAGCGCGGCGGCCTTCATCTTCTTGGGGGTCCGCTGCGCGTAGGAGCGCGGCTGCGGGCCGTGGACGACGCCGCCACCGGCGAACTGCGGGGCGCGGATGGAGCCCTGGCGGGCGCGGCCGGTGCCCTTCTGACGCCACGGCTTGCGGCCGCCACCGGAGACCTGGCCGCGGGACTTCACGGCCGAGGTGCCCTGGCGCTTGGCGGCCATCTGGGCGACGACGACCTGGTGGATCAGGGGGACGTTGACCTCGACGTCGAAGATCTCGGCGGGAAGCTCGGCGGTGCCGGACTTCTCACCGTTCACATCGAGGACGTCAACCGTCATGGTGCTCATGGTTAGGCTCCCTTCACGGCGTTGCGGATCACGATCGTGGAGCGCTTCGCACCCGGGACGGCACCGGCGACGAGGACGTAGCCGTTCTCGGCGTCGATGTCCTGGACCGTGAGGTTCTGGACAGTGATGCGCTCGTTGCCCATGCGGCCGGCCATACGCAGGCCCTTGAACACGCGGCCCGGGGTCGCGCAGGCGCCGATGGAGCCCGGCTTGCGGTGAATCTTGTGGGCACCGTGGGAGGCGGGGCCGCCGCCGAAGCCGTGCCGCTTCATGACGCCGGCAAAGCCCTTGCCGCGGCTCGTGCCGGTGACGTCAATGGCCTCGCCAACCTCGAACGTGTCGAGGCCGATCTCCTGGCCGGGCTCGTAGTTGGAGGCGTCGGAGGTGCGGATCTCGAGCACGGTGCGGCGCGGGGTGACGCCCGCCTTCGCGAAGTGGCCCTTGAGCGGTTGGGTGACCTTGCGCGGGTCGACCTCGCCGGTCGCCACCTGAATGGCTTCGTAGCCGTCGGTCTCGGCGGTGCGCACCTGAGTCACCACGTTGGTGTCCACCTTGATGACAGTCACGGGAACGAGGACGCCGTCCTGGTCCCAGACCTGGGTCATGC
The DNA here is from genome assembly GCA_030537895.1 of Bowdeniella nasicola. Classification (GTDB taxonomy): domain Bacteria; phylum Actinomycetota; class Actinomycetes; order Actinomycetales; family Actinomycetaceae; genus Bowdeniella; species Bowdeniella nasicola_C. Next base: position 24,803 of record JAUNVA010000017.1, on the reverse strand, counting down.
CGAGCTTCGTGCCGACCAGTGCCTTGACGGCGCGGCCAGCCCCCTGCTGGGTAATGGTAGTCATGTCGGGTTCCTCAGAGCTTGATCTCAATGTTGACGTCGGCCGGCAGGTCGAGGCGCATGAGCGAGTCGACCGCCTTCGGCGTCGGGTCGATGATGTCGATCAGCCGCTTGTGGGTGCGCATCTCAAAATGCTCGCGGCTGTCCTTGTACTTGTGTGGCGACCGGATAACGCAGAACACGTTCCTCTCAGTCGGCAGCGGCACCGGGCCCACGACCGTCGCACCAGCGCGGGTCACCGTGTCGACAATTTCACGTGCCGAGCTGTCGATGACCTCGTGGTCATAGGACTTGAGCCGGATGCGGATCTTTTGTCCCGCCATGGCGTCGTCTAACCTTCCTCGTACCGCAACTCACCGACCCCCGCGCTCGGGCGTGTCGCGAGCGCAAGAGCGCACGTGACCACGCACCGGGAGGTACCGGGTCGTTGGTTACTTGTGTGGGCGACGGCGATTACCGCACGCCCGAAGTCTTCACACCCGAGCCTGAGCTCGAGCAACCGTACTAGTCTGCCAGAACCGCCCGCTGCTTGACAACTTGCACCGCGTGAGCTCGGCCTCTGTGGAGGCCGTCTCCGCGGCGAAGGAGCCACGAGCGGTCCGGCCGGCGTTCACCGCGTGGCAGGCAGCCGCGCAGCACACCGGGCTTTCCGGCCGTTCGAGACTATCGCAGTGCGCCGGTGAACGAAAGCCCGATTAGCACTTCATCGGCGTGAGTCCCGCCACGCCCACGCGCCCGGGCGTGTCGCGCAGGGTGGACCCGCGCCGCGCAGCACCCCTCAGAAGGGAGGCACGACAGGAACGGCCGGCGGCGTACCACCAGTAGCACGCTGCCCAAGCGAGGTCGGCGGTCCGCCAGTAGCGCACTGGCCCGGTGAGGGCGGCGGCCCGCAACCGGAGCCGCTCCCCCACGCCGGTACATACGCCGGATGCCCGGCCCCGCATAGGCGGGACCGGGCATCCGGTGGTTTGTCAGGCGAGGCAACCCCGCCTACCCGAAGGTCGTGCTCCGAACGGAGCGCCGGACTACTTCAGGATCTTGGTCACACGGCCGGAGCCGACGGTGCGGCCACCCTCACGGATGGCGAAGCCGAGGCCCTCTTCCATGGCGATCGGCTGGATGAGCTCGACCGTCATTTCGGTGTTGTCGCCGGGCATGACCATCTCGGTGCCCTCGGGCAGCGTGATGACGCCGGTGACGTCCGTGGTACGGAAGTAGAACTGCGGACGGTAGTTCGTGTAGAAGGGGTTGTGACGCCCGCCCTCGTCCTTGGACAGGATGTAGACCTGAGCCTCGAACTGGGTGTGCGGGGTGATCGAACCCGGCTCCACGACAACCTGGCCGCGCTCCACGTCCTCGCGACGGGTGCCGCGCAGGAGGAGGCCACAGTTCTCGCCGGCCCAGGCCTCGTCCATCTGCTTGTGGAACATCTCGATGCCGGTGACGGTGGTCTTCTGCGGCTTGCGGATACCCACGATCTCGACGTCGGAGTTGATGGCGAGCTTGCCACGCTCCACACGGCCGGTCACGACGGTGCCGCGGCCGGTAATGGTGAAGACGTCCTCAATCGGCATGAGGAAGGGCTTGTCCATGTCACGGACAGGCTCCGGAACCTTCTCGTCGACCTGCTCCATGAGCTCGGCGACAGCCTCAACCCACTTCTCGTCGCCTTCCAGCGCCTTCAGGGCGGAGACACGCACGATGGGCGCGTTGTCGCCGTCGAAGCCCTGGGAGGAGAGCAGCTCGCGGATTTCCTCTTCCATGAGCTCGAGCATGTCCTCGGCGTCGTCGCCGTACTCGACAAGAGCCTGGTCGGTCTTGTTCAGCGCCACCAGCAGGTAGGGAACGCCCACCTGGCGGGCGAGCAGAACGTGCTCGCGGGTCTGGGCCATGATGCCGTCGGTCGCCGCGATCACCAGGATCGCACCGTCCATCTGGGCGGCACCGGTGATCATGTTCTTGATGTAGTCGGCGTGCCCGGGGGCGTCGACGTGAGCGTAGTGACGCTTGTCGGTCTGGTACTCAACGTGGGACACGTTAATCGTGATGCCACGCTGGCGCTCCTCGGGAGCGTTGTCCACCTGGTCGAACGGCGTGAAGTCGTTCAGCTCGGGGAACTTGTCGTGCAGCACCTTGGTGATTGCCGCGGTCAGCGTCGTCTTACCGTGGTCGACGTGACCGATGGTACCGATGTTGACGTGCGGCTTGGTCCGCTCAAACTTGGCCTTAGCCACTGGTGTCCTCCTGGGACTCGGGTAGTTCTCTCACAGCCGGATGGCAGGTTTTCAGTGTACCTGCTTGGCCGCAGAGCTCCTACTGGTCGGTTGTTGTTCTTCCGGTTGACCGGTGGGACTACTCGCCCCGGGTCTTTTGAATGATTTCCTCGGCAACGTTCCGAGGAACTTCGGCGTAGCTGTCAAACTGCATCGAGTAAACGGCGCGGCCCTGCGTCTTGGAACGCAGATCCCCGACGTAACCAAACATGCTCGACAGCGGCACCAGGGCGCGCACGACCTTCACGCCGGTCGCGTCCTCCATCGACTGGATCATGCCGCGACGGGAGTTCAGGTCGCCGATAACGTCGCCCATGTATTCCTCAGGCGTGCGCACCTCGACGGCCATCATCGGCTCAAGGATCACGGGGTTGGCGCGCTTCGCGCCTTCCTTCAGAACCATCGAGCCGGCGATCTTGAACGCCATCTCGGAGGAGTCGACGTCGTGGTAGGCGCCGTCCACGAGAGTGGCCTTAATACCCACGAGCGGGTACCCGGCGAGCACGCCGAGTTCCATCGCCTCACGAATGCCGGCGTCCACGGAGGGGATGTACTCACGCGGGACGCGGCCACCGGTGATGGCGTTGTCGAACTCGTAGGTCTCCCCATCGGAAGTATCCAGCGGCTCGAAGGTGACCTGCACCTTCGCGAACTGGCCGGAACCGCCGGTCTGCTTCTTGTGGGTGTAGTCGACCTTCTCGACCGTCTTGCGGATGGTTTCGCGGTAGGCCACCTGGGGCTTACCGACGTTCGCTTCCACCTTGAACTCGCGACGCATACGGTCCACGAGGATGTCGAGGTGGAGCTCGCCCATGCCGCCAATGACGGTCTGGCCGGTTTCCTCGTCCAAACGGACGGTGAAAGTCGGGTCTTCTTCGGCCAGCTTCTGGATGGCCGTCGACAGCTTCTCCTGGTCTCCCTTGGTCTTCGGCTCGATGGCCACGTGGATCACGGGATCGGGGAAGGTCATGGACTCCAGCACGATCGGGGCGTCCGGCGCGCAGAGGGTGTCACCGGTGGTGACATCCTTCAGGCCGATAAACGCGTAGATGTGGCCGGCGTGCGCTTCCTCGACGGGGTTCTCCTTGTTGGAGTGCATCTGGAAGAGCTTGCCGAGCCGCTCGCGCTTGCCCTTGGTGGAGTTCAGCAGCTGCGCACCCTGCGGGGCGATACCCGAGTAGACGCGCACGTAAGTGAGCTTGCCGAAGAAGGGGTGGCTCGCCACCTTGAATGCCAGCGCGGAGAACGGGGCGTCCTCCGACGGCGGGCGGGAGTCGGTGTCCTCCTCGTTGCCGGGCTTGTAGCCCTGCACGGCGGGAACATCGAGCGGGGAGGGCAGGTAGGACAGGACGGCGTCCAGGACCGGCTGCACGCCCTTGTTCTTGAAGGCGGTACCGCAGAACACGGGGAACGCGTCACCCGCGATCGTCAGGGTGCGCACACCCTTGCGGATCTCGTCGTTCGTGAGCTCGCCGTCCTCGAAGTACTTCTCCATGAGCTCTTCGTCGGCCTCGGCGACCGCTTCGATGAGCTCGGCGCGGTACTCTTCCGCGCGTTCCTTCAGGTCGGCGGGGATGTCCTTTTCTTCCACGAGCACGCCCAGGGTGTCCTTGCCCTGGTCGTCCTTCGCCGGGAAGTAGAGCGCCTTCATCTCGATCAGATCGACGACGCCCTCGAAGTCGGCTTCCGCACCGATCGGCAGCTGCATGACCAGCGGAGTCGCCTTCAGGCGCTCCTTGATGGTCTTGACCGAGTAGTAGAAGTCCGCACCGAGCTTGTCCATCTTGTTGATGAAGCACACGCGCGGGACGTTGTACTTGTCGGCCTGACGCCAGACGGTTTCGGACTGAGGCTCGACGCCCTCCTTGCCGTCAAACACGGCGACGGCGCCGTCGAGGACGCGCAGGGAGCGCTCCACCTCGACGGTGAAGTCCACGTGGCCGGGGGTGTCGATGATGTTGATCTGGTGGTCTTTCCAGTAGCACGTCGTCGCGGCGGACGTAATCGTGATGCCGCGCTCCTGCTCCTGGGCCATCCAGTCCATCGTCGAGGCGCCATCGTGCGTTTCACCGAGCTTGTAGTTGATACCGGTGTAGAACAGGATGCGCTCAGTAGTGGTGGTCTTGCCGGCATCGATGTGCGCCATGATGCCGATGTTGCGGACCTTAGTGAGGTCGGTTAGCACGTCCAGTGCCACGTGGGGTCTCTCTTCCGTCGATCGGTCACGTACCCGCTGGGATTACCAGCGGTAGTGGGCGAACGCCTTGTTGGACTCGGCCATGCGGTGCATGTCTTCACGGCGCTTAACCGCGGCTCCGAGCCCGTTGGAGGCGTCCAGAATTTCGTTCATGAGGCGCTCGGTCATGGTGTTCTCACGGCGCTGCCGGGAGAACTCAACGAGCCAGCGCATGGCGAGGGTCGTGGAGCGCACGGGGCGCACCTCGACCGGAACCTGGTAGGTGGCACCACCGACGCGGCGGGAGCGAACCTCCAGCTGCGGGCGGACGTTGTCCAGGGCGCGCTTCAGGACCGTCGTCGGCTCCGAATCCGTCTTCTCCCGGACCCCTTCGAGGGCGGTGTAAACGATCCGCTCGGCCGTCGACTTCTTGCCGTCACGCAGCACGCAGTTCACGAGCTGCGAGACGAGGGGCGAACCGTAGACCGGATCGCTGACCAGGGGGCGCTTGGGTACGGGACCCTTACGAGGCATTACTTCTTCTCCTTCTTCGCGCCGTAGCGGGAGCGGGCCTGCTGGCGATCGCGCACACCCTGGGTGTCCAGGGCGCCGCGCACGATCTTGTAGCGGACACCGGGGAGGTCCTTCACACGGCCACCGCGCACGAGCACGATGGAGTGTTCCTGAAGGTTGTGGCCGACACCAGGAATGTACGCGGTGACCTCAATGCCACTGGAAAGACGCACACGAGCAACCTTGCGCAGCGCCGAGTTCGGCTTCTTGGGCGTGGTGGTGTACACGCGAGTGCACACCCCACGGCGCTGCGGGCTCCCCTTGAGGGCCGGCGTCTTGGAGGTCCCGGCCTTGACGCTGCGGCCCTTGCGGACCAGCTGCTGAATCGTGGGCACTACTTCTCCGTCTCGATTAACTGACACACTGTCTTGTTCTGCCCGCCTTCCGGCTGGCGCTCATCCGTCTGGCGGATGTGGCTCGCGCGTTGACCCCTCGGCCCGTGAGACACGACCGGCACGAAACCGGCGAGTGGTGGGGCTACGCTCCGGGGACCAGGCGAGCTGGATCGCTTCGGAGCGCCTGTGGAATCTCCGCCGTCGACGGGGACCACACACGAGGGCCCGGCGTGCGGGCACCGTCGTCCAGGTTAGCGCGCGCCGGTGCGCCGCGTCAAAGGAGAGTCACCGCTTTTGCGCGTGGTATCGGCCACCTTAGGGCTCGCGATGCGTGAGCAGCCCCTCGCTGGGTCCTGCGCACAGCAGAGCGCGGGGGCCCGGATCGGATCCGGCGTCCCCGCGCCCGTGCCATCGCCCGTCCTGCGGGCGGTGCGGTGGTTAGGTGAAGTCCACCCCGAAGTCGTCCCCGAAGTCGAGGTCGTCCAGGTTCAGCGGCTCGCGCTTGACCGGAGCGAAGTCGATATCGGACAGACCCAGGCGGGCAAATGCCTCGGTCTTCGCCTCTTCGGTCGGCTCCACGCTCACGTCGTGGTAGCGCCCAAGGCCGGTACCGGCCGGGATGAGCTTACCGATGATGACGTTTTCCTTCAGGCCGAGCAGCGGGTCCGACTTACCGGACATCGCCGCCTCGGTGAGGACCTTGGTGGTCTCCTGGAAGGAGGCCGCCGACAGCCAGGACTCGGTCGCGAGCGAGGCCTTCGTGATGCCCATGAGTTCGGGACGTGCCGACGCCGGCTGCCCGCCCTCAGAGACCACGCGACGGTTCTCGTCCTCGAAGCGCGACCGTTCGATGAGGTCGCCCTGCAGGAGGTTCGTGTCTCCCGAATCGAGCACGGTCACGCGGCGCAGCATCTGACGCACGATGACCTCGATGTGCTTGTCGTGAATGTCCACACCCTGGGAGCGGTAGGTCTCCTGGACCTCGTCCACCAGGTGCTTTTGCACGGCCCGCGGGCCCTTGACGCGCAGCACGTTCTTCGGGTCCAGCACGCCGTGGATGAGCTGAGCACCCACCTCGACCTTCTGGCCGTCTTCCACCATGAGCTTCGCGCGCTGCGGGATCGGGTATTCGAGGTCCTCCCCGCCGTCGTCACGCTTCACGACGACGACGCGGTCGCGCTCGGTCTCCTCGATCTTCACGGTGCCCGCGGCCTCGGTGATCGGGGCTTCGCCCTTCGGGGTGCGTGCCTCGAACAGCTCCTGCACGCGCGGCAGACCCTGCGTGATGTCTTCCGCGGCGGCGGCGCCACCGGTGTGGAAGGTCCGCATGGTCAGCTGCGTGCCGGGCTCACCGATGGACTGTGCGGCGATGATGCCGACGGCCTCGCCGATGTCCACGAGCTTGCCGGAGGCGAGCGAGCGGCCGTAGCACAGGGCACAGGTACCCACGCGCGAGGAACAGGTGAGGACCGAACGGACCTTCACCTCGGTGATGCCCGCCTCGATGAGGCGGTCGATGAGCACGTCGCCGACGTCGACGCCGGCCTCGGCCAGCACCGTTCCGTCTTCGGCCGTGACATCCGCGGCGAGGGTGCGCGCGTAGACGGCGGTCTCCACCTGGTCGGCACGCCGCAGCTCACCGGATTCGTCGCGCTCCGCGATCGGGAGCGTGAGGCCGGCACGCGTGCCACAGTCGTGCTCTCGCACGATGACGTCCTGAGAGACGTCCACGAGGCGGCGTGTGAGGTAGCCCGAGTCGGCGGTTCGCAGCGCGGTATCGGCGTTACCCTTACGCGCACCGTGCGTCTCGATGAAGTACTCGAGAACCGAGAGGCCTTCCAGGTAGTTCGACTTAATGGGGCGCGGAATGATCTCGCCGCGTGGGGAGGCCACGAGACCGCGCATCCCGGCGATCTGCCGCACCTGCATCCAGTTACCGCGCGCACCGGAGGTCACCATCCGATTCACGGTGTTGGACTCGGGCAGGTTTTCCTGCATGGCCTCGGCCACTCGGTCGGTTGCCTCGGTCCAGGTGCGGATCAGCTCATCGCGCCGTTCGGCATCTTCGAGGAAGCCGTTTTGGAAGCTCTCTTCCGTCGCTTCGGCCTTCTTCTCGTAGACCTCGAGGATTTCGTTCTTCTGCGGCGGGGCGACGACGTCGGAGATCGCGATCGTCACGCCGGAGCGGGTCGCCCAGTAGTAGCCGGCGGCCTTCAGGGCGTCCAGCGACTCGGCGACGGCGACCTTCGGGTAGCGCTCGGCCAGGTCGTTGACGATGCCGGAAAGCACCTTCTTGTCGACGACCTTATTGACGTAGGGGTAGTCAACCGGCAGCGCCTCGTTGAACAGGGTGCGGCCCAGGGTGGTCTCGATGACGAGCGGGTCGCCCGCCTCGTAGTCCTCCGGCACCTCCATCGTCTTGCCGATCACGATGTCATCGAAACGCACCTTGATCGGCGCACCGAGCGCGAGCTCGCCCGCGTCGTAGGCCATGATGGCCTCCGCCGGGGTCGCGAACTGGCGTCCGGCGCCGGCGCCGTCCTCGTCGGCCGCCGTGAGGTGGTACAGACCAATGATCATGTCCTGGGAGGGCATGGTCACGGGGCGGCCATCGGAGGGCTTCAAGATGTTGTTCGAGGACAGCATGAGGATGCGCGCCTCCGCCTGGGCCTCGGGGCTCAGCGGCAGGTGCACGGCCATCTGGTCGCCATCGAAGTCGGCGTTGAAGGCACCACACACGAGCGGGTGCAGCTGAATCGCCTTACCCTCCACGAGCTGCGGCTCAAACGCCTGAATGCCGAGGCGGTGCAGCGTGGGGGCGCGGTTCAACAGGACCGGGTGCTCCCGGATGACCTCTTCAAGGACGTCCCACACCTGCGGGCGCGAGCGCTCCACCATCCGCTTGGCGGCCTTGATGTTCTGCGCGTGCTGCAGGTCGACCAGGCGCTTCATGACGAAGGGCTTGAACAGCTCCAGTGCCATCTGCTTGGGCAGGCCACACTGGTGCAGCTTCAGGGTCGGGCCGACGACGATCACGGAACGGCCGGAGTAGTCGACGCGCTTACCGAGCAGGTTGCCACGGAAGCGACCCTGCTTGCCCTTCAGCATGTCCGAGAGCGACTTGAGCGCGCGGTTGCCGGGCCCGGTGACGGGCCGGCCGCGGCGGCCGTTGTCGAACAGGGCGTCCACCGACTCCTGGAGCATGCGCTTTTCGTTGTCCACGATGATCTCGGGGGCGTTGAGATCGAGCAGGCGCTTCAGGCGGTTGTTCCGGTTGATGACGCGGCGGTAGAGGTCGTTCAGGTCTGAGGTCGCGAAGCGGCCACCGTCCAGCTGCACCATCGGGCGCAGGTCCGGCGGGATCACCGGGACGCAGTCCAGGACCATACCCTCGGGCGAGTTGCCCGTGGACAGGAACGCGTTGATGACCTTCAGGCGCTTCAGCGCGCGGATGCGCCGCTGCCCGGAGGCGTTCTCGGCGACCTCCTTCAGGGATTCGGCCTCGGCCTTCAGGTCGAAGTCACGCAGGCGCTTTTGGATCGCCGCAGCGCCCTTCGATCCCTCGAAGTACATGCCGTAGCGCGTGCGCATCTCGCGGTAGAGGGACTCGTCGCCCTCGAGGTCGCCGACCTTGAGGTTCTTGAAGCGGTCCCAGACCTGCTCCAGGCGCTCGAGTTCCTTATCCGCGTTGCGCCGGATATTGCCTACCTCGCGCTCGGCGCCCTTCTTGGCCTTGGTGAGGTCGGCGGTCTTAGCGCCGGCTTCCTCCAGGGCCGCCAGGTCGGTCTCGAGCTTACGCATCCGGTATTCGATGTCGGCGTCGCGCTGATCCTCGATCTGCTTACGCTCCACGCCGATCTCGGCCTCGAGATCCGGCAGGTCCTCGTGGCGACCTTCCTCGTCCACCGAGGTGACCATGTAGGCGGCAAAGTAGATGACCTTCTCCAGGTCCTTCGGCGCGAGGTCGAGCAGGTAGCCGAGGCGTGAGGGCACGCCCTTGAAGTACCAAATGTGGGTGACGGGCGTGGCCAACTCGATGTGGGCCATCCGCTCGCGGCGCACGTTGGAGCGGGTGATCTCCACGCCGCACCGCTCACAGATAATTCCCTTGAAGCGGACGCGCTTGTACTTACCGCAGTTGCACTCCCAGTCCCGCGTGGGACCGAAGATGCGCTCGCAGAACAGGCCGTCCTTTTCGGGCTTCAGGGTTCGGTAGTTGATGGTTTCGGGCTTTTTTACTTCGCCATGCGACCAGGAGCGAACATCGTCCGCGGTCGCCAGTCCAATGTGGATCTGGTCGAAGACATTAACGTCGAGCAAGGTTTCCTACTTCCTCATAAAAGTGTGAGAGCCGGTGTGTGGGCGTGGGCGGGGGGCCGCCTGCGCGGCCGCCCGCACCCGCCTTACAGCGCGTCGAAATCCGCCGCCCCATCGGGGCGCCGACCCAAGTCGATACCGAGCTCGTCGGTCGCGCGCATGTCGTCGTCTTCGGTGTCACGCAGGTCGAGGGCGTTGCCCTCCACGTCCAGCGCTTCCACATTCAGGCACAGAGACCGCATTTCCTTGATCAAGACCCGGAAGGATTCGGGCATCCCCGGCTCGGGGATGTTGTCGCCCTTCACGATCGCCTCGTAGACCTTCACGCGGCCCGTGACGTCGTCGGACTTGATCGTCAGGAGTTCCTGCAGCGCGTAGGCAGCGCCGTAGGCTTCGAGCGCCCACACCTCCATCTCACCGAAGCGCTGGCCGCCGAACTGGGCCTTACCGCCGAGCGGCTGCTGGGTGATCATCGAGTAGGGGCCGGTGGCCCGTGCGTGGATCTTGTCGTCGACCAGGTGGTGCAGCTTCAAAATGTACATGTAGCCGACTGCCACCGGGTCCGGGAACGGTTCGCCGGAGCGCCCATCAAACAGGCGGGCCTTGCCGTGCTCGTTGACCAAGCGATCGCCGTCGCGGTTGGGGTTCACGTTGGCGAGCAGGCCCTCGAGTTCGGGCCGCTGGATGCCATCGAACACCGGGGAGGCGACGAGCGCGCCGGGCTCGCCCTTCAGGGCGGCCTCGGGCAGGGACTTCACCCATTCCTCGCCGGCTTCCTTCAGCCCCGTGATGTCCCAGCCATTGGCGGCCACCCATCCGAGGTGCAGCTCCATGACCTGGCCGAGGTTCATCCGGCCGGGCACGCCGAGCGGGTTCAAGATGATGTCCACCGGGGTGCCGTCCTCCATGAACGGCATGTCCTCGACCGGCAGGATCGTCGAGATGACGCCCTTGTTGCCGTGGCGGCCGGCGAGCTTGTCACCGTCCGTAATCTTGCGGCGTTGGGCGATGTAGACGACGACCTTCTGGGTCACCTCGGGCCCGAGATCGTCGCCGTTTTCGACGTTGAACTCGCGCACACCGATGACGATGCCCGACTCACCGTGGGGTACCCGCGTGGAGGTGTCGCGCACCTCGCGGGCCTTCTCACCGAAGATGGCGCGCAGCAGGCGCTCCTCGCTGGTGAGTTCGGTCTCGCCCTTCGGCGTGACCTTGCCGACGAGAATGTCGCCGGAGCTGACCTCGGCGCCGATGCGAATGATGCCGCGCTCATCGAGGTTGGCCACCATGTCCTCGGACACGTTGGGCAGGTCGCGGGTGATCTCTTCGGGGCCGAGCTTCGAGTCGCGCGCTTCGGCCTCGTATTCCTCGATGTGGATCGAGGTGAGCAGGTCTTCGGAGACGACCCGCTGGGAGAGGATGATCGCGTCCTCGTAGTTGTAGCCTTCCCAGCTCATGAACGCCACAAGCAGGTTCTGGCCGAGCGAGAGTTCGCCCTCGTCGGTGGCCGGGCCGTCGGCGAGCACGGAGCCCACCTCGACGCGGTCGCCCTCGTTCACGAGGACCCGCTGGTTGTAGGAGTTGCCCTGGTTCGAGCGGGCAAACTTCACCACGCGGTAGACGCGGTTCTTGCCGGAATCTTCGGCCACGTGAACGGCGTCTGCGCTGACCTCGGTGACGACGCCGGCGCCCTCGGCCACGAGCACATCGCCCGCGTCGACGGCCGCGCGTCGCTCCATGCCGGTGCCCACGAGCGGGGCGGCCGGGCGGATGAGCGGGACGGCCTGGCGCTGCATATTCGCACCCATGAGGGCGCGGTTGGCGTTGTCGTGCTCCAGGAAGGGGATCATCGCCGTCGCGACGGAGACCATCTGGCGGGCGGAGACATCCATGTAGTCGACCTGCTGGATATCCACCAGCGCCGGCTCGCCGCCGGAGATGCGGCACAGGACGCGGTCCTCAGCGAAGGAGCCGTCGTCGTTCAGCTTGGCGTTGGCCTGCGCGATGACGTGGCGCTCTTCGTCGTCGGCCGTGAGGTAGACGACCTCGTCGGTGACCTTGCCGTCGTGCACCTTGCGGTAGGGGGTCTCCACGAACCCGAACGGGTCGAGGCGCGCGAACGTCGCGAGGGAGCCGATGAGGCCGATGTTCGGGCCTTCCGGCGTCTCAATGGGGCACATCCGCCCGTAGTGGGAGGGGTGCACGTCGCGCACTTCCATGCCCGCGCGGTCGCGGGACAGGCCGCCGGGGCCGAGCGCCGAGAGGCGACGCTTGTGCGTGAGGCCCGCGAGCGGGTTGTTCTGGTCCATGAACTGGGAGAGCTGGGAGGTCCCGAAGAACTCCTTGATCGCCGCGGTCACGGGCCGAATGTTGATGAGCGTCTGCGGCGTGATCGCCTCGACGTCCTGGGTGGTCATCCGTTCGCGCACGACGCGTTCCATACGGGCGAGACCCGTGCGGACCTGGTTCTGGATGAGCTCACCGACGGCGCGGATGCGGCGGTTACCGAAGTGGTCAATGTCGTCAGTTTCGACGCGCACCTCGATGTCCTTGCCCTTGCGCTTGCCCGGCATGGTGGCGTGGGCGGCGTGCAGGGCGGCGAGGTACTTGATGGTCGCGACGACGTCGTCGACACGCAGGACGGACTCGCCGAGGGCGACGTCCAGGCCGAGCTTCTTGTTGAGCTTGTAACGCCCCACCTTGGCGAGGTCGTAGCGCTTGCCCGTGAAGTAGAAGTTGTTCAGCAGGTTGCGGCCCGCGTCCGCGCTCGGCGGCTCGCCGGGGCGGATCTTGCGGTAGATGTCGAGCAGAGCCTCGTCCTGCGTGGTGACCGTGTCCTTTTCCAGGGTCTCCAGCACGACGGGGTAGTTCGCAAACTCGGAGCGGATCTCCTCGGTGGTGAGGCCGAGGGCCCGCAGGAAGTGGGTGACCGACTGCTTGCGCTTGCGGTCGATACGCACGCCCACGAAGTCGCGCTTATCAATCTCGAACTCGAGCCAGGCGCCCCGGGAGGGGATGATCTTCGCGGTGAAGATATCGCGACCCGAGGTGCGGTCTTCGCTCTTTTCGAAGTAGACGCCCGGGGAGCGCACGAGCTGGGAGACGACGACGCGCTCGGTCCCGTTAATGATGAAGGTGCCCTTATCGGTCATGAGCGGGAAGTCACCCATGAAGACCGTCTGGGACTTAATCTCTTCGGTCGCGTGGTTGATGAACTCGGCGACGACGTAGAGCGGGGCCGCGTAGGTCTTGGACTTCTCGCGGCATTCCTCGACCGTGTACTTGGGGTCGAAGAAGTGGTGCTCCTTGAAGGTGAGCTCCATCGTCTGACCGAGGTCCTCGATTGGGGAGATTTCAGCGAAGATCTCCTCGAGGCCGGAGCTCTCGGGGATGTCCTTCTCGCCGGCGGCCTTGGCTTCGGCGACCCGCTCGCGCCAGGCCGGCGTGCCGAGGAGCCAGTCGAAGCTCTCGGTCTGCAGGCTCAGCAGATCGGGGGCCTGCAAAGGTTCGTGAATCTTCGCGAACGAGGTACGTCGCGAAACGGTACGATTTCGGATGGCGTCAGCCGTAGATGTAGTAGAGGTGCTCGAGGCAGCCAAAGGGTGTCCTTCCCTGCGTTTCTCATGCGCACGCACGCCCTATCGGCCCCTAACTGGTACTGGCCCGTCTACACCCTGCGCGCGATTAAAAGGATGCCGGCGCACAGTCCACCTCGGACACGATAAGCGCAACTCTCAACTATAGGGACAAATCGGGGCGGAGTCTATACCACGCGACATGTCTTTCGTCACGCTCACGCCGCGGAGTTTTGCGGCCGCCCGTTTGCGAGCGCCGTGCGAGGGGACGCCGTGGCCCAGCCGCAGACCCGCTCGGAGCGCGGACGGCGTCGGTCGCATGGCTGGCGCGGGGAGCCGGACCTCGGCATGCAGGAGCGTTTCGCCGGGTCTGTACCGCGCGAGGCCGGCTCCGCTGGACCTTAGCGTTCCAGCAGCACGGCGTCGCCTTGGCCCCCTCCGCCGCACAGGGCGACGGCGGCCCGCCCCGAGCCCCGGCGCTGGAGTTCGAGGGCGGCATGCAGCACGAGGCGCGCGCCAGAGGCTCCCAGCGGGTGGCCGAGGGCAATTGCTCCCCCGGAGGTGTTAACGATCTTCGGATCGATCCCCAGCTGTGCGGCCGAGGCCGCGACCACGGCGCCGAAGGCCTCGTTGATCTCGATGATGTCCAGGCTGGAGATCTCCCAACCGATCCGCTCAAGCGCCGTTTCGATCGCTGCGGCCGGTTTCGTGTGCAGGGAAGTGTCGGGCCCAGCAACGACGCCGCCGCCGACGATCCGAGCGAGCCAGCTCAGACCGTGACGGTCGGCGTAGTCGCGGGAGGCGAGCACCACCGCCGCGGCACCATCGGAGATGGGTGAGGAATTACCCGCCGTGATGGTCCCCTCCCTCGCGAAAGCCGGGCGCAGGCGGGCCAGCGTCTGCGCACTCGTCTCCGGGCGAACCCCCTCATCGGCCTCCACGCGGAGCGGCTCGCCCCGCCGCTGGGGCACTTCGATGGGTGCGATCTCAGCGTCGAACCGTCCCGCGTTCTGGGCGGCCGTGGCCCGCCGGTGGCTGGCTTCGGCGACGGCGTCCTGTTCCGCGCGGGTGAGACCGCGCTCGGTGTTGCCCTCCTCGGTGAGCACGCCCATGGAGCACTGCCCGGCGGCGTCGGTCAGGCCGTCCAGGGCCATCGCGTCAGCGGTGGGCAGGGACCCGTAGGCCACACCCGCGCGAGCCCCCGTCACGAGATGGGGGGCGTGGGTCATCGACTCCATCCCGCCGGCCACCATCACCTCGGCCTCCCCCACCGCGATGACGCGGGCGGCGTTCAGGATGGCGGCGGTACCGGAGAGACATACCTTATTTAATGTCTCCGCGACGCAGGACGGGTCCAGGCCGGCCTTGAGTGCCGCCTGGCGGGCGGGGTTCTGCCCGCACCCAGCGGAGATGGCCTGCCCCATGACCACTCCGCTGACCTCGCTCCTCGCCACGCCCGAACGTTCGAGGGCGTGGCGGATCGCGTGTGCCCCGAGGTCAACGGCGCTCAGCGGAGCGAGCACACCAAGGAGGCGCCCCTGTGGGGTGCGTGCCCCCGCGAGGATGACGACGTCGTTCATGCCGTCTCCCCTCGCCCGTCGTGCACTTCAGCTTCGGTGGCGGCGACGACGTCGTCGTAGTCCTCCCCCGGCGCGAGTTCGCGCAGGAAGAGGCGACCGTCCACGATGTCGAAGACGGCCCGGTCGGTGATGACCCGGTCAACGACGCCAACTCCGGTGAGCGGGAGCGTGCATTCGCGCACGATCTTCAGTGACCCATCCTTGGCCACATGGTCGGTCAGGACGATGACGCGCGGTGTGCCCGCCACGAGGTCCATGGCACCGCCCATGCCCTTGACCATCTTGCCGGGGATCGTCCAGTTGGCGAGGTCCCCGCTTCCCGAGACCTGCATGGCGCCGAGCACGGCCACCTTGACGTGGCCCCCGCGGATCATGCCGAAGCTCGTGGCCGAGTCGAAGATCGCCGCACCGGGCACGAGGGTGACGGTCTGCTTACCCGCGTTAATGAGGTCGGCATCTTCCTTCCCCTCGTAGGGGAAGGGCCCCATGCCGAGGATGCCGTTCTCGGACTGGAGGAGTACACGCACGCCGTCGGGGATGTGGTTGGCCACCAGCGTGGGGATGCCGATCCCCAGATTCACGTAGTCGCCGTCGTGCAGTTCGCGGGCGGCGAGCGCCGCCATCTCGTCTCGTGTCCAGCTCATGACTATCCCTCCGCTCCATTCGCGGCGCGCGGGCGCACCGTGCGCTGCTCGATGTCCTTGTCCCCCGGCCTGGCAGCGACCACGTGGTCGACGTACACGCCCGGGGTCATGATGTGATCGGGCTCGATGTCACCGAGGTCGACGATCTGCTCCGCCTCGGCGAACGTCACGCGCCCGCAGGAGGCCACGAGCGGGTTGAAGTTGCGGGCCGTAAGGTTGTAGACCAGGTTGCCGTCCGGATCAGCGACGGCGGCGCGGACAAGCGAGATGTCGGCAACGATCGCGCGCTCCATCAGATAGGTCTCACCGTCGAACTCCTCGGTACGTTTGCCCTCGGCGACGACGGTGCCGACTCCGGTCTTCGTGAAGAACGCCGGAATTCCGGCACCTCCCGCGCGCATCCGCTCTGCCAGGGTGCCCTGTGGAACGAATTCCACGTCGAGTTCCCCGGAAAGGTACTGCTCTGCGAAGAGTCGATTTTCGCCCACGTAGGAGCCGAGTACCCGGGTGACCTGGTGGTTCTCGAGCAGGAGGCCAAGCCCCTTGCCGTCGATCCCCATGTTGTTCGACACGATCGTGAGATCCTTCACCCCGAGGTCGCGAACCACCTCAATGAGGTCACGCGGAATTCCACACAGTCCGAACCCGCCGACAGCCAGGGTCGAGCCATCCTTCAGGTGTTCGGCGAGCACGTCGGCGACGTCTGATCTGACTTTCGACACGCTATCTCCTTCACTGTTGTCTCCGAACGCAACGCGGGGGTTCGGGTCCCGATGATGGCAAGAACCGCGCCGACTACTCCGCTCGCCACGATGATCCAAGCGAGGGTGGGAGCCGAGGCGGCGTACAGGGGAATGAACAGGGGCACGCTGGCCGTCCCGATGAACTGGGAAGCCATCGCGACCGAGGTGGCGCCCGCCGGGTTCGACGGCGTGGACGCGAGTGCCAACGTCGTGAACAGGATGCGACCGCCGGCGCTCGCGAGCCCGCCGATCCACACGGCGACCACGAGCAGGGTGATGGTCGGGGTGATCACGCAGACGGCGGCGGAGCCGGCACCGATCAGCAGCAGTGGCGGACCGATCCATGTCATGCCGAATCGGTCCATGACGGCGCCGATCACCTGACCGGCAAGCAGGCCGGCGATCCCAAAGCCGGCGACGACGATGCCGCGCGTCGGCGCGGCCATCGCGAACCGATCGGCGGCTACGAGGCCCGTAAAGACGACGACGGAGGAGGCAGCGAACTGCAGGCACAGGGCGATGAGGCACGCGATAGCGAGCCGGCCGCTTAGGAGCGAGGCGAACGAGATCTGTTTGCCCTGCGCATCCGCCGCCTCGTCACGCATGGTGACGAGCGCCGCGATCACGAGCGCGAACATCGCGGACACGGCGAATGCCAGACGGAAGTCGATGCCGACGGCAACCCCGCCCGCGAGCGGCGCGATGGCGTAGCCGGAGGCCTGGATGCTGGCGTAGATGCCGAGCGCACGCCCCTGCCGACCGACTCCCGTGTGGGCGAGGATCAGAGCGATGAGGAGCGGGGAGGTGAACGCATTCGCCACCCCCTGGATCGCCCGACCGATCAGGAAGGGCGTGATCGTGCCAGCCATGATGCAGATCAGGGTGCCGACCGCGTAGGCGATGAACGCCACGCGCGCGGTTCGGGCGAGGCCCCATCGTTGTCCGAGCGTCCCCGAAATGAGGAGTACGAGGGAGAAGGGCAGGAGGTAGGTGCTCACAGCGAATCCCGCTTCGGTGACGCTGGCGTCCAGGTCCGCAGCCAGTTCTGGCAAGATCACGTTGATCATGGCGCCACCGAAGGGGCCCAGGGCTCCACCGAGATACAGCGGCCACAGGCGGGGGCCGCGCACTGTCGGGGAACTACGCATCGTGATCGCATGCCTCCCGTCAGGTCAGGGTCGCCGCGAAATCCGCCGGGTTGGCTTCCATGGGAGTACTGTCGGACTGCGTCCCCAGGGAGATGAAGGAATCCCCATACTCGAGGTTCTGCATCTCCTTGGGGGAACGGTTCTCCCCCTCGATCCGGTCGCCCTCAACCCAGCAGGCGTGGGTGCCCACCGAGATGCGTTCGGGCAGGACGATGGTGCAGACGGGGCCGGCCGCGAGGTCATCGGCCCGCAGGATCACGCATTCAGAACGGTTCTCCACCATGTCCGTCACGAAGGTGATGAGGTAGCCGTCGTCTTCGCGTGTCGCGCCCACGGCGCGGGCGATGCACGACTCGGAGCCGTAGCGGCCCTCGCCGTACTCGTAGCGGGTGTGCTCACCGGTCGCGAGGTCGTAGCGTTTCATGCCGGCCATGAGCCATTGGTGGGGGACGAACAGCGAGTTGTAGGAGTAGCGGTACTTCAGTCCGATGTAGTCGTTGGACATGACCGGGAATTCGCTCACCTCGTCGTCGAGGGAGAACTCTCTCACCTGGCCGGTGCGCATGTTAAACATCCAGCGGTACATGTGGGTGTGGGTCGCGTGTTTGTCCAGGCCGCGCGCAATCTTTGCGTAGGCGTCGACGTCGTCTCCCAGCGGCGGTTTCACGGGGTTGTCCCACAGGCACCCGTCTTGGATCACCCAGTCACCGTCCTCGTAGCAGTTGGTGATGTGCATGACCCAGCAGGGCTTCGCCTCAAACCAGCGCACGTCCTCGGTACGCCCGAACCGGGGGATGATCCCGAACCGCGCGGGAATGTCTGGATGGAAGGTGAGTTTGCGCTTGCCCTGTTTGAGCAGATCGGGTTCGAAGAAGTAGGGCAGATCGTGCAGTACTGAGTAGTTCTTCGTCATGCCGATGTCGTGAGGCCAGCGCGCTCCAGGAAGCTCGATCGGCACGTAGTGCACGAGCTGGTTCTCCTTGGAGACCACGCCGTAGTGCATGAAGGGCGCCTTCTCCGGATAGTTGAAGAAGATCATGTCCCCGGTCTCGTTATCCACTTTGTAGTGTGAGGCGACCCCGTCGGGTACGAGCTTGCCCCAGGCGTGCGCGCCGTGGGTGTCGAGTGTGTCGGGGCTGAGGCACCACGGCTCCGATCCCTGAGACATCGAGGCGATAAGGGAACCGGCGTGCGCATTCACATCCGTGCCGGCGTTATCTTTCATGACACCCATCGAGCCCCAACCGCGTCGGTGGTACTCACCGGGCTGCAAGATGCCGGGCCACAGGGACCGCTTCGCGCCCTGTTCGGCGTAAAAGCCCGTCGTGCGCACAAACCGGTTACGGTACTCGGCTTTGCCGTCCTCGAAACGGATGGCGTGCAGCATGCCGTCCCCATCGAACGGATGGTAGATACCGAGCGGGGCCTGCGCCTGGTTGTGGGTGTTACGCACGTACATGCCGAACAGGTCGCGCGGCACTTCTCCGTGAATCTCGAGTTCTTCGTGCGTGGCCCAGCATTCGTGCCGCTGGGGGCGGAAGGGGCCCTTCAGGAACGGGTTATCGGTGTCGTCTTCTTCTGGAACCGAGATGTGGAGAATATCTTCACTCATGGGTCGTCCTTTCATCATCGGGCCGCCCGGGCGAGGGCCCGCAGGTCGGCGCTCTCGTCGGCCGCAGCCGACGCGGGGAGGTTGGCGCCAGAGTTGAGGAACATGCGCGCCGCCATGTAGTCGAGTGTTCGGTTGATCGCCGCCATGCCGACGAATGCGCCGTCGCAGTAGCCGAACAGAGAGAAACTCTCGCTCGCCTCATCGCCGCGCACCACGATGTCCGTGGCCTGGTCGATCCGGCCGGCCATCTGGATTTTGATGGGCCCGATATCGGACCAGAACCAGGGGACCTCGGCATAGGGGCCGCGGTGGGTACCGAGTAGACGGCGAGCCACATAGCGCCCCTGATCCTGGGCGGTCTGCACGGACTCGTAGCGGTGAATGCTGCCATCGGCGCGGCGCTGCAGTGCGCAGTCTCCGATCGCGAACACCCTCGGATCACTCGTGACCAGTTCGTCGTCGACGACGATCGCGCCGTCAACCTCGAGGCCGGCGTCGCGGGCGTACTCGACCTCGGCAACGCCGCCGATCCCGACGATGACGAGGTCGGCGGCGTGCCGGACCCCAGCGGTGTCGTGCACGGCGAGGATGCGCTCGCCCTCGCGCTCGATCTGTGCGAGGCCGGTGCCGGTTTGCACGTCCACGCCGAGGCGCGTGAGGTAGTCACGCACCCAACGGCCGAGACGGGGTGGGGCGACGCGGGCGAGAAGGTGGTCAACAGCTTCCAGCAGGCAGACCTGCCGGTCCGCGAGCGCGAGGGCGGCGGCCACCTCCACTCCGATAAATCCACCGCCGACGACGGCGACGTCGCGCACCTGGTCGAGAAGCTGCGCGACTGTGAGCGCATCGTCCAGAGTGCGGATCACGTGTACGCCCGGGCCTTCAGCTCCCGGCAGGGAGGCGGGCAGGGCGCGGGCGGCTGACCCGGTGGCCAGCACCAGGTGGTCGTAGCGCACCTCGCCGCCGTCGGCCAGGGTCACGGTCCGGCGTTCGCGGTCAATCGCGGCCACGGTAGCGCACTGGAAGGTGACGTCGAGCTCGGCGAGCGCGTCCTCACTCGTCAGGGCAATCTGGTCTCCGCTCACGACGCCGAGCAGGACCTTCTTCGAGAGGGGAGGCCGCTCGTAAGGGAGGTGGACTTCCCTCCCAATCATCGTGATCGGCCCTTTCCAGCCGCCACGGCGCAGCGCGGTCGCGCAGGCGATAGCGGCCTGCCCCGCGCCGACGATCACGACTCGGTCCATCAACTGCTCGCTCATTCGATGAGAGCAATCGCTTGAGCCGGACAGATGTCAATGGCTTCCATGACGTCCTCGCGGAAGTCCTCGGAGACATCGTCGGGGTCTACCAGGAAGATGGCGACGCCGTCGGACTCGCGTTGGTCAAAGACGTCGGGGGCAGCGAAGACGCATTGACCTCCGGAGACGCAGCGTTCCTGATCCAAAGAGATCTTCACGATGTGGTCCTTTCGGTTAGTGCCAGGTCACGGGAAGCTCGCGCACCCCGTAGACCGACGCATCGGTTTTGAACTGGATCTCACTCAGATCGAGCGGGCAGTCAAGGGTCGGGATGCGCTGGAAGAGACGAGGAAAGGCGATCGACATCTCCATACGCGCGAGGCCTTGGCCCAGACACTGGTGGATGCCGTACCCGAAGGCGATGTGGCGGCGGCTGGGCTTGTCGAGGTTCACCTCATCGGGCAACTCGAACACGGAAGCGTCACGGTTCGCGGAGTTCAGCGCGATGTGCACGCCCTCCCCCGCTTTGATGAGGTGGCCATCGATGTCGACGTCTTCCGTGGCAATCCGCACGAGCCCACGCTGCATGATGGTCAGGACGCGCAGCAGCTCTTCGATGACGCCCATGACCTCACGTTCGGTGCCGTGCACCACCCGCTCCTTCACCTCGGGGTGGTGGAGCATGTAGAGGGTGCCGAGCCCGATCATCGAGGCCGTGGTTTCGTGGCCCGCGATCAGGAGGGTGCGCGTCTGTGACTTGGCGTCCTCCATTGTGATCTCGCCGGCTTTCACCGCCTCCGCGTACTGGGTGAGCAGGGCCTCGTCGGGGTTGCCGAACTTCGAGGCGATCTGCTCGCCTAGGTAGTCCTGCAAACCGATCCGCCCGGCTTCCACCTGCTCGGGCGTGTTCGACAGCCCAAAAATCCGGCCCGTGAGTTCGTGGAAATGCGTGTGATCCTCCGCAGGGATCCCGAGGATCCGAGCAATCACATAGGAGGGGATGCGCAGTGCGAAAGCCGTCACGAACTCGACGGGCGGTCCGTTCTGAAGCATTTCATCGATCAACTGGTCGACGAGCGTGCTCACGAAGTCGCGTTGGTCCGCGACCTTGCGGGCCGTGAAGGCCCCCGCGGCACGACGCCGGATCTCTGAGTGCAGCGGCTCGTCGGTCGTCACCATTACGGGCGCCCCACGCAGCAGCGCCTTTTGGGAAAACTGCAGGTAGGGGAAGCCCTCCCGGGTGCGGTCGGCACTGAAGCGGTCGTCGCCGAGGACGGTGCGGGCCGTGGCGTAGTCGGTGATCATCCAGGCGCGCCGGCCGTCGAGCACCTCAACCTGGCGCCACTCATCGCTCTCTCGGAAGGTACGGTATTCGCTGGGCGGGTGGAAGGGGCACGAGCCCCGATCCATCGGGACTCCGTGCACCACGTCTGGCTGACTCATCGCGTACTCCCGTGCCTATTCGCCGCTGAAGAAGCTCTTGGGCGGCAGGGCGCTCAGCTTGCCGGAATCCACCAGAACCTGGAGGGTTTCGCGCAGCTCATCGGCCTCGGGCCCGGGGAAGGGCTTGATATCAAAGTTCATGCGCCCGGAGGTCAGCATCTCCTTGACGGTGCCTTCCTTGCGTCCGAAGGTCACCGCCTTCGCGTCGGCTTCGTCCGCGTGCTCTTCCATCCAGGCGGCCTGCTCGGCGTAGGCCTCGACGAGGCGGGTGGCGACGTCGTGCGGAACGTTGTCCGAGTTCACCGCGACGGCGAACTGGATGAAGGGCTCACCGTCACCGGCGAGCATCTCGTGGTCGGCCACGACCTCCACATTCGGGAATTGGGCGGTGCCCTCGATCAGGGCTTCTCCCCACCCCATCGCGAAGTCGGCGGTGCCCGCCGCAAGCTGCTGGATCGCGGAGTTCGAGTGGTCCGCAGTCACGACCTCGTAGTCCTCTTCGGCCTCCAGACCCGTGACATCCTTGATCTGGGCGCGTACGAGCTGCCAGGTGGAGGTCGCTGTCGGTGCGACAAGACGCTTGCCCTTCAGGTTCTCAGCGGTGAGCTGTTCACCGGTCGACAAGATTGCGGCATTCGAGCGCGAGAAGGAGCCGGCGAGGACGAGCGGGGCGCCCTTCGCGGCGGAGGAAGCGAAGGATTCGGGGCCGCCGACGATCGCGTCGAGGCGCCCGGTGGCGAGGTCCGTGTATTGGGCCTGCAGGTTCGAATAGTCGGAGAACTCGACCGCGAGGTCGTGCTCATCTGTGAGCTCGGTGTTCTCCGCAAGCATCGCGGAGGTCAGGGCGGTGGTGGAGATGGCACCAGAAATCCACTGGCCCACATGCACCGTAGCCTTTTCTCCGGCCTCGGGCATCTCGGGCTCTTCAGAGGATGAGCCACATGCGGTCAGGAGGAGAGCTCCGGAGGCGAATGCCGCGACGGCGGCGAAACGGCGATTGGTTGAGTGTGTCATGAGGGGGCCTCACTGTAGGGGGAACGCCGAACAGGGAGCGCAGCGCTTTGAGTAGGTTCACCATGTCACAGGTCACATAATTGAGTCCAAGACTAATTTCGCCTTTAAGTAATCAATAGACAAAATTAATCCGTGGTGGCGGGCACTCACTCTCCAGGATGAGGACCTGGTATGAGCAAATAGCGGGATGCCTGCGGTTGCCGCACGGCATCTCGAGCGTGCGCCGGCCCGTCTTCTCGTGGAGCCGCGCCAAGCATGTGTGGGGTGAATATGGCAGTGGCGGCGTGCCCGAAGGTTCCGCCGCCACCGAGAGGGTTAGCCGCCGCGGGCGGAGATGCCGCCCTCGGGTGAGAGCATGAGTTCGCGAATCTGAGCACGCAGCACGGCGAATTCGACCGAGCCAACTTCCGGGGAGTCTGCGGCGCGATATTCCTGCAGGATCTTCGCCGGGCGTCCGAGCAGGACTACGCGGTGGGCGATCTCGAAGGCCTCTTCGATGTTGTGCGTGACGATGAGCGAGGTGATCTGCTCTTCATCTGCGAGCTCGATAAAGTCCTGGCGCAGCGTCTTCGCCGTCACCTCATCGAGGGCGGAGAAGGACTCATCGAGCAGCACGAAGGCGGGCTGGACCGCGAAGGCCCGAGCGAGCGAGACGCGCTGACGCATCCCGCCGGAGAGCTCACCGGGGAACTTATTCAGCGAGTCACCCAGGTGCATCTTGTCCAGCCACTGCGCGGCGTTTGCCTCCCGCTCCTTCTTATTGACGCCCAAGATCTCCTGGCCAACGGCCACGTTATCGAGCGCCGTGCGCCAGGGCATGAGGCGCGGCGTCTGAAACGCCATGCCGATCTTGCCCTGCAGCTTGTCGTGATCCACGAACGGGTTCAGGCCCGAAATGCGGACCTCGCCTTCCGTGGGCTGCAAGTTGCCGATGAGCAGGTTCAGCAGGGTGGATTTACCCGCGCCGGTGCGCCCAAGAATCGCGAGACGCTCGCCGTGGTTAATCGTGAGGTTCAGCCGCTCGACGGCGACGTTGGTGCCGAAGACATGGCGGACATTGTCGAAATCGATGACGGGGGTGGTGGGGGCTGGAGCGGACATGTGCTCCCCTTTCGTTGGGCGACCTTGGGCGGCGGCGCTCATCGCACGACCGCCTCGGTGCGCCAGCGGAACAGGTAACGCTCGAGCACGTCGAAGAGCCACAGCATCATGAAGTTGATCATCACGAGGACGATGGTCCAGCCGAAGATGAGGTCGATCTGATAGGTGGTTTGAGCCTGGGAGAACTGTTGACCTATGCCATTGTTCGCGCCGATGAGTTCGAAGAACACGAGGATCTTCAGCGTCATCGCGGCCGTGGAGCGCATGGCGAGCATGAGCGTCATGAGGGACTGGGGGACCAGCAGGATGCGTAGCACCTGCATGCGCGAGGGGCGGAACTGGTCGACGGCGTCGAGTAGGTCCTTATCCATGTCTCGAATCCCCTCGTAGACCGCGATCACGAAGAACGGCCAGGCGATGAGGAACGTCGTCGCGAAGATCCTCAGCTCGATGCTCTGGATCCACAAGACGGCGAGCACCACCCAGGAGATCGCGGGGATCGCCTGCACGAAAGATGTCACCTGGCGCATGAAGCGCCCAAAGTAGCGGCGGAACGCGCCCATAAACAGGCCCACAACCCAGCCGGCGAAGGCGGCGGCAAACAGGGCCACGAAGAATCGCACAAGGGTGGTAAGGAGCGGTGTGTAGTGCGTAGTGAAGATCGCGACGACGGCCCAGAAGGTGTCGGTCACGGTCGGAAAGATGAACCTCGGGAAGAAGAGCGAGCCCACCCAGGTGAAGAAGAACATGAGAACTGTGGCCCAGGTGGGCCACGCATTATGCCAAATGGCACCGAATCGTTGTTTCACTGCGTCACTCCCCCCTCAGAACGTCGGTCAGGAACTCATCAATGGGCGCGATGTAGGCCTCGAAGTTCTCGGCGAAGCCGTAGTGACCGACGCCCGGGATCTCCACATAGGTGGAGTGGGGCACGAGCTCGTGGATCTTCTTCATACCGGCCGGCGGGCAGG
>JAUNVA010000016.1 GCA_030537895.1 Bowdeniella nasicola | reverse complement strand
GCCGCCGTCGCCTCCGCCACAGCCGGCCAGGGCGAGGACGCCCGCGGCCGCCACGGCGGTGATTGCGCGAGTCATAGTCCGCACAGAATTACCTCCTAGAGATGGGTCAAGTCTCCCCAAGGGAGACCCATGACACCCCTCACCTAACCACACGCGCCGCCCGGGTTCGACCGAGCGGCGCGTGCCTGCGTAATTGGAACCAAACCGTTATCTAGGTTGCGGTCAAAGCGGACTAGAACACCCGCGTACCCTCCGGGAAGTGACATGCGGCACGGTGGTCTTCCGAGAGTTCCTCCTGCTTCGGCTGCACCTCGATGCACCGAGCTTGCTGCTCCTCGTTAAGGAGCGCAAATTTCGGGCACCGGGTCCTGAACCGACACCCCGATGGTGGGTTCGCCGGCGAGGGGAGGTCGCCCTTGAGCACGATGCGTTCGCGGTTGCGCTCCACCTTCGGATCTGGCACCGGAATCGCGGAGAGCAGCGCCTGGGTGTAGGGATGGTGCGGGTTATCAAACACCGCGTTCACCGTCCCGACCTCGACGATCTTGCCGAGGTACATGACCGCCACCCGGTCGGCGATGTGACGCACGACCGAGAGGTCGTGCGCTACGAACAGGTAGGACAATCCCATCGTCGCGCGTAACTCATCGAGCAGGTTGATGACGCCTGCCTGGATGGAGACGTCGAGCGCGGAGACAGGCTCGTCGAGGACCAGCAGCTTCGGGCGAAGCGCGAGTGCTCGGGCGATGCCGATACGCTGGCGCTGGCCACCGGAAAAGTGACGTGGGTAGCGGTTGGCGTGGGATGGCTCAAGCCCCACCAAGGCCATGAGTTCACGGACCCGGTCCGGGATCTCCTTCTTCTTCCAGCCACCGTATTTCAGAGGCTCGGAGATGATGTCGTAGATCGGCATGCGCGGATCGAGCGAGGCCATCGGATCCTGGAAGACCACCTGCAGGTCGCCACGCACTTCCTTGCGTTCGCGCCGCGAGAGCGCCGCGGTGTCCTTGCCCAGGACGACAATGCGGCCGTCCTGGGGAGCCTTGAGGTTCAGCACCTCGAGCAGGGTCGTGGACTTACCGCAGCCCGACTCCCCCACGAGTCCGAGCGTCTCGCCAGCCCGCACCTCGAGGTCGATGTCGTCCACCGCGTGTACGGTCCCAACCCGGCGGCGGAAGACCGCGCCCTTGGTAAGCGGGAAGTACTTCTTCAGGTTGTCCACCTCGAGCACGAGCTCACGTTCCGAGCGCGGCACGTCCTGAAGGACGCGCGGCGGCAGCTCGGGGAGCGGGTAGATCTCCTTGTAGCTCGAGTGGTGTTCGGTCACGTAGTCGGATCGGATGCACGCCGCGAGGTGGTCCTCGTGACCCGGTGTCGTCTGCAGCTCTGGTTCCTCGCCGCGACATTCGGGCAGTGAGATCGGGCAGCGGGGTTCGAACGGGCAGCCGGGCGGCAGATCGAGCAGTGAAGGCGGGTTACCCTCCACCGGTGCCAGCGGCTCGTCGCGCGATTGATCGGGGCGCGGAAGTGAGCCGAGCAGGCCGATCGTATACGGCATCCGCGAATGGTAGAAGATATCGTCCACGTCGCCCTGCTCGATGATCCGGCCCGCGTACATGACCGCGACCCGGTCCGCGAGTCCCGCCACAACGCCGAGGTCATGGGTGATCATGATGACGCCCGCGCCCGTTTCCTTCTGCGCGGTGCGCAGCACGTCGATGATCTGCGCCTGAATCGTGACGTCGAGGGCCGTGGTCGGCTCGTCCGCGATAATGAGGTCCGGCTCGTTCGCCATCGCCATCGCGATGATGGCACGTTGACGCATACCACCGGAGAACTCATGAGGAAATGCCTTCACGCGGACCTCAGGATTCGGGATGCCGACCAGGTCGAGTAGCTCGACCGCCCGCTGGTGGGCGGCTCGATTCGACATCGAGCGGTGCACCTGGAGGGCCTCGATCAGCTGGTCCCCAATCGTGTAGACGGGGGTGAGAGCTGAGAGCGGGTCCTGGAAGATCATCGCCATCTGGTTGCCGCGTACGTGCGACATCCAGCCGTCGGAGCGGCCAAGGAGTTCCTCGCCGTGCAGCTTGACCGATCCCGAAACGGCGGCCGTCTCCTCGAGCAAGCCCATCACGGCCGTGGAGGTCACGGACTTACCAGAGCCGGACTCCCCCACGATTCCGAGGACTTCACCGCGATTCACGGTGAGGTTCACGCCGCGGACGGCGTTGACGATGCCGTCCTCGGAGGGGAAGGCCACGTTGAGGTCCTTCACCTCAAGGACGGGGACCCCGTCCTTCGCGGTCGGAATGTCGCTCGGGATGCCCCGAGTCTTCTGGTCCGTGCGGCTCATGCCTTGCCTCCCGACTTCGACGACGGATCGAGCGCGTCACGCACGCCATCGCCGATAAAGTTCACGGAAATCAACATCCAGGTCAGTACGGTCGCGGGCGCCAGGAAGATCCACGGGAACGTGAGCGCCGCCCGCTGTCCCTCGGCGATCAGGGTGCCGAGTGACACGTTCGGGGATTGCACACCGAATCCGAAGAAGGACAGCGCCGTCTCGGAGAGCACCGCGTTCGCGATGCCGAGCGTCGCGTCAATAATCAGCAAGGAGGAAATGTTGGGCAAGATGTGCTTGAAGATGATGGTCATCGGGGGCACCGACATGTACTTCGCCGCCGTCACGTATTCGGCATTGCGCACCGACAGCGTGAGCGAGCGAACCACACGCGCTGAAAGCATCCACCCGAACATGCCGAGCAACAGGATGAACAACGCGATAGAGCCGCGTTTCGCACCGGCGTGCTGGGACAGAATCGCGATGAGCAGGAACGAGGGGACCACGAGAAGCAAATCGATAAACCACAGCGCGACCTTGTCGAACCAGCCTGAGAAGTAGGCGGCCATCGACCCGACGATCGCGGCGACACCCGTCTGGAGGGCGGCAACGGCGAGCCCGATGATGAGCGACTTGCGCAACCCTTCTACCGTCATGGCGAAAACGTCGCGCCCCGCCTGCGTGGTTCCGAACCAGTGGTCGGCATCGGGTGGGCCGTAGAAGGAGTTGTAGTCCATCTCCGCGAAGTCGTAGCGGCTGATATAGGGGCCAAAGATTGCCACGAGGATCACGATGGCGAACATGGCGACGCCTACAAGGGCGGTCTTGTTACGCATGAAGCGACGGCGCACCAGCTGTCCGCGGGTCATGCGGATTGCTTCCTCTTCGGCTTCGGCTTCAACGGCGATAACCGGAGCCGTGGTGCCGTGCGTAGGGTTGTCCATCCCGCCGCGCGCGCCATCGGCGATCGTGTCATCGTGGGCGTCGAGGCGGCGGGTCTTGGGATCGCGAGGATCGTTCGTCGTCATCTCTTAGCTCACTCTCACGCGCGGATCGATCACCGCGACCATCACGTCGGATAGGAAGGCACCCGCGAGGGTGCACGCCCCGGAAAAGGCCACCACCGCGACAGTGCCGTTGATGTCCTGCTGCAGAATCGTGTTGACGCCATAGATGCCCATACCGTGCCACCCAAAGACCCGTTCGGTAATGGCCGCACCCAACATCAGTGAGGTCACGGCGAACGCGAAGTAGGTGCCCATCGGAATGAGCGAGGTGCGCAGCGCGTGGCGCGTCACGGCCTTGCGCTTGATGAGGCCCTTCGCGCGGGCCGTACGGACGTAGTCGGCTCCGAGGGTGTCAAGCATGAGGTTGCGCTGGTAGCGCGAGTAGGAGGCGAGTCCCATCGCCGACATGGAAATTGTGGGAAGTAACAAATGTTGGAGGCGATCGACGAACGCCGCGCCGGGGTAATTCCCAATGGTGCCTGTCTCGCCCATGAACTCGAAGAAGTTGGTGCCGGTCATCCGGTTGAATTGCACGGCGCCCACCTGCAGGAGGATCGCGAGCACGATCGAGGGGGTCGAGATGAGGATCAGGGAAATGATCGAGATGGTGCGGTCAGCCAGCGAGTACTGGCGGGTCGCGGTCCACGCACCGAGCGCGACACCGCCCACCATACCGACGGCGGCACCCAGGACCACCAGGCGCAGCGAGACGAAGGCTCGCCGCCGCATCTCATCGTTCACGATGTCACCGTTGGGTGCTTGACCCCAGTCCCATTCGGTGACCACGTTCGTGAGCCATGTCCAGTAGCGCTCCAGCAGCGGGGTGCCCGGATAGATGTTCTTGGCGGTCAGCTCGGCCTCCAGGATCTGGGGTGGGATCGGGGGCTGACGCTGCGCGTAAAGCTCGAGCGGATTAAGGAAGCTCCCGGCCAAAAAGTATGCCAGGGTGATGGCGATGAACAACAGGAAGATGTAGTTCACCATCCGTCGGATGAGGTAGTAGGTCATACATACTGCCTTAGTGCTCTGGCGCGGAAGATCCACGTCGGATGGGGCGGGGTCCCGCCGCGGCGGGGGCTGTCACTAACTGTAGAAGAATAACGCGATTCGACATTTTGTCTACGCACTGTGGCGACCCTTGTTCTCGCCCTGATGACAAATCTGACCACTATCCCTGAAACTCTCTTTACTCTTGGGGTCCTGAGCCTTGACTTCAGACGCCATCATGGCACGTCAATGGTCCAGCCCGGGGCAAGGATTGGCCCCATGATATGTCAGGCGGCCGGCGGGGCCACACATCTGGCATCACCAGGCGTGGCAGAGTGGGATTATGCGACGCGTGAATCGCCTGAGTGATACCCCAACGGAGATCCCCGACGAGCTGTACGACATGTGTGGTCAGGCTCGCCGGGTCGTCGTGCTCACTGGCGCGGGAATGTCCGCGGAGTCCGGCGTCCCCACATTCCGCGATCCGATCGATGGGCTGTGGGAGAACTTCGAGCCCGAGCAGCTCGTCTCAGTCGAGGGCTGGCGCACCGATCCGGGCACCGTGTGGGCGTGGCACCTCTGGTTTGCGGCGCTCATCTCGAAGTGTTCACCCAACCCGGGCCATCGGGCACTCGGACGCTGGGCCCGTACGTGGCAGCGGCGCGAAGCGGGCACCGTCGAGGTCATCACCCAGAACATCGACGACCTACACGAGCGTGCCGGCCTGATCCCGATTTCACACCTCCATGGCAGCATCACAACCTTCCTGTGCTCGCAGTGCGGAGCCAAGGCTCAGTCGGTTCTGTCCTACCCGAAAGAGCCGAGCGCCCACATCATGCCGCCTCGTTGCCCGGTCTGCGGGGGCTACATCCGCCCGGCTGTCACGTGGTTCGGAGAGGAGCTGCCCCGCAAGGACATCGATGCCGCGGTTGAGGCGGCTATGGGGTGTGACCTCATGCTCGTCGTGGGGACTTCCGGCACCGTCCACCCCGCGGCCGGACTCCCCCGGCTTGCGGCGGGGCGGGGCGTACCGATCATTGAGATCAACCCACGTGACACAGCCCTCACCCACGACATGGACATCGTGTGGCGAGAATCTGCGGCGGTCGCCCTACCGGCCCTCGTGGACGGCGTCCTCGGTGACCACGAGTAGACACCACCTACCAGATCCTCAGAGACGAGCGGCCACCAGCTCCTCAGAGGTGAGCGGTACCCGAAACCCGAGCGGGCCTCAGGTCAGCACAGGCAGCCACTGCATGGGGTAGCGGTAAACCTCCCCACGGTTTGCGCGCATCGCCCCGATGATCGGGAACACGATGGTCATGAGGGTTGAGGCCGCGATGAGGATGATCCCCAGGGGGCTGAGGATCACGGTGAACACGAGAACCCAGCCCGCAACGGAGCCGATCCACATGAGGAGCGTGAAATTGAAGGCCTGCGCGGAGCAGGCCCGCACGAAGGCGGAGCGGTCGCGGTAGATGAACCAGAAGACCAGCGGCGCAAGCAAGCTCGCGGCCCCCGCTGACAGAAGCATCGCAATCAGCGGGCTGAGATTAGCGACCACACCGACAGGCCGTTCGTTTTCTGGTCTCATGGCCTATTGCTCACTTCCCTAGTCCGGATGAGGCTGCGCAGCTGACGAACCGCCACCGAAAGGGGCGCAAGCGCGGGCTCCTGCGCATCGTAGACTTCCGAAAGAGAAGACTGTACGCGCTCCAGTGGGCCCGCATAGGCGTCCAACCACGCGGCCAGGCGTTCAACTCCGCTTGGCGAGCCCTCCGCGCCGCGGGTGATCGTCCCGGTGGAGTCGAGCACCGCGCGAGTAATGTCGGCGAGTGTGGCGGTAATGTCGCCGCGCATCGCGGCCCGCGCAAGTGCGTCCCACCGGTCGGTCTGAGGCAGCTCTCCAGCCTGGTCCAACAGGTCGCGAATACGCAGCTCTTCGGCGAGCCCGAAGTAGACCTGGGCGACGACGACGACGTCGAGCCCGAAGGCTTCGGCCACCTCGATCACGTCGAGCAGAAGCGCCTGGTCGAGCAGGGAGGCGGCGAGGGCAGCTAGCTCCTCGTCGACCCCGGCATCCGTGTACGTGCGGGCGACAGCGCGCAACTGTCGGCTGATGGCGGCCGGCAAGATCTGCTCGCGTGCCGCACGCAGCGCTGCGACCCGCTCACGGTAGCGGTCGATCTCATCCGGTACGGAGAGCCCGGCGGGTCGGTTGTGCAGGAACCAGCGCACCGCGCGGTCGAGCATCCGTCTAAAGGTGAGGTACATGCGGGATTGCACGTCGGTGGGGGTACGCCCATCGAGCGCCTCTACCCGCGTCACGAAGTCCGCGAGATTGAAGACCTCACGGGCGACGACGTAGGCCCTCGCCACCTGGTCCGCACTCGCGCCACTTTCCTCCATCGCGCGCGTCACGAAGGTAATACCGCCGCGGTTGATGAGGGAGTTCGCGAGCTCGGTCACCACGATCTCGCGGCGCAGCGGGTGCTGGTCTACGTGGTCGCCATAGCGCGCGGTGAGCACTTCGGGGAAGTGATGGCGCACGAGGGCGTTCGTCCACGGCTCGTCCGGTAGGTCCGTCTCAAGGAGCGCGTTCTTTAGGGAGATTTTCGCATAGGCCATCAGCACCGCGAACTCGGGGCTCACGAGACCGTGACCGGAGCGCGTGCGTTCCTCGAGCTCCTCATCACTCGGCAGGTATTCCAGTTCGCGATCCAGTTCACCGGAGTCTTCAAGCACGTGCATGAGGCGCACGTGGGCCCCGACCATGCGGTCGTCTTGGAACCGAGCATTGCCAAGCAGGACGTTTTGTTCGTAGTTCTGCCGCAGCACCGCGGCGGCGACATCGTCCGTCATCTCAGCCAGAAGCGCATTGCGTTCTGCCTCGCTCAATTCACCGCTTGCCACAAGAGGACTCAGGAGGATCTTGATATTGACTTCCTGGTCCGAGGAGTCGACCCCGCCGGAGTTGTCGATCGCGTCCGTATTCACGTGCACGCCACAGCGAGCGGCCTCGATACGGCCGCGCTGAGAGACTCCGAGGTTGCCGCCCTCGACGATCACCCGGGCACGCAGGTCGCTCGCGGCAACCCGAATGGCATCGTTTGCGCGGTCCCCGATCTCGTCGTCGGACTCATCGCTGGCTCGCACGTACGTGCCAATCCCCCCGTTGAACAAGAGATCAACCGGGGCCTTCAGGACCGAAGAGATCAGCTGATTGGGAGTGAGGTCTGTGACGTCCTCTCCAAGCCCCAGGGCTTCGCGCATCTCGCTCGTCACCGGGACTGATTTCGCTGTTCGCGCGAAGACTCCGCCGCCTGACGAGATGAGGGTCTCGTCGTAGTCGGCCCAGCTGGAACCGGGCTTCTCGAAGAGGCGTCGCCGTTCCGCATAGGAGCGGGCCGCATCCGGATTCGGGTCGACGAACACGTGGCGGTGATCGAAGGCACCGATCAGGCGAATGTGTTCGGACAGGAGCATGCCGTTGCCGAAGACGTCCCCGGACATGTCCCCGATCCCCGCCACCGTGAAGTCCTCACTCTGCGTGTCGACGCCGAGCTCACGGAAGTGTCGCTTTGTGGACTCCCACGCTCCGCGCGCCGTAATGCCCATCGCCTTGTGGTCATAGCCGGTGCTTCCCCCAGAGGCAAAGGCATCTCCCAGCCAGAAGTCGTGGGCTGCCGAGACCTCGTTCGCGGTGTCGGAAAACGCCGCAGTGCCCTTATCCGCGGCCACGACGAGGTAGGGATCGTCTTCGTCGTAACGCACCACATGCTCGGGGTGGCGGATCTCGCCGTCGACCCGGTTGTCCGTGAGATCGAGCAGGGCGGAAACGAACTGCACGTAGGCTTTTCGCCCCTCGGCGCGAAACGCGTCCCGGTCACTCGGGTCCGGTAGGAGCGGCGCAACGAAGCCGCCCTTGGAGCCGGTCGGCACGATGATCGCGTTCTTCACCATCTGCGCCTTCACGAGTCCGAGAACCTCCGTGCGGAAGTCTTCCTTGCGGTCGGAAAAGCGCAGGCCGCCACGCGCAACCGCACCGAAGCGCAAGTGGACGCCGTGCACCCTCGGCCCGTAGACCCAGATCTCGTGGCGGGGCCGCGGCTCCGGCATATCGGGGATGGCGCGGGGGTCCAATTTAAAGGCGAGAGCACGCTCGCCGGGGATGAAGGCGTTCGTCCGCGTAGTCGCTGCGATCACGGTGGCCATTGCCCGCAGGATACGGTCCTGGTCGAGACTGGCCACTCCATCGAGCGCGGCGTAGAAGTCCTCGAGGGCGGCAGCGAAGTCCGTGCGGCGCCGTTCGCTAGCCTGCCCGTCCCCCTCCTCAAGTCCGAACCGCAGGTGGAACAGTGCGACGAGAGAGCGCGCCAGTTCGGGATTGGAGGTGAGTGTATCGATCATGTACTCCCGGGAGAGCACGCTCACCGTCTGGCGCAGGTAGGCGGCAATCGCACGCAACACTGCGATGTCCTGCCAGGGGAGACCAGCAGTGACAACGAGGGCGTTGAACCCGTCGTCGGTGCAGCGTCCGGCGAGGACCGCCTCGACGGCTGCGTCAAACGTTGCCGGGTCCGCAATGGCGGTCTCGAGGCCGAGGTCATGCACGTAGCGGGTGTCCTCACCGAGGTGAACGGTGTACCACTTTTCGTCCACGACCCGTACGCCCACGTGAGACAGGCTCGGCAGCAGTTCGGACAGCGTGTAGGCGCGCGGCGCATACAGGCGCATCCGCCAGCCGTCTGACGGCGAGCCGGCCACTCGCACACGCGCCTCATCCAGGTCGTGCAGGAGTCGAGCGTCCGCGAGTGCCACCTCCGGCTCGGTCGCGTCTTTATATTCCTTCGGCATGGCACGCACAATCGCTCCGAGGGCCTCGGCGTCCTCATGACCGACGAGCAGGTCGGCGACGTCCTCATCAAGGGAGTGCGTGATGTGGGAGATCTGTGCCGCGAGCCAGTCACCGTCGACGTCGGCCACAAGTTCTGAAGCACGCGACCAGACGACGACGTGCAACCGGGCGAGTGGCGCCGAACTCACCTGCGCGCTGGATTCGACGCGATCTCCGCCGAAGGCCTCTTTCACGAGGGCTTCGAGCCGGATGCGCACGGTGCGCGAGTAGCGATCTCGCGGCATGAAGATCATGCAGGATGCGAACCGCGCGTAGGGGTCACGGCGCACGAAGATACGGGTGCGGCGCCGCCCCGAGAGGTGAGCGACGGTCCCCGCGATCTCGGCGAGCTGGTCGGCCGAGGCCTGGAACAATTCGTCGCGCGGGTAGCTCTCGAAGGTCGAGCGCACGTAGCTGCCGAGGTTGCCCTCCGGGTCGATCCCGGTGCTCTCAAAGACGGACTCGATCTTCGGGGCGATGACGGGAACATCGAAAACGGAGTCCTGAGAGGCGAGCGGGGTAAACATACCGAGGAAGCGGTGCTCGCCGATGACAAGCCCGTTCTCGTCCACGTCCTTCACCCCGATGTAGTCGAGGGGCACGGGCTCGGCGACGGTGGAGGGGCGGTTAATCTTGGTGATGATCAGACGCTCGGGTTCACGAGCCTTCGCGGCGGCCGGGGCCGGCAGGGTGCGCACCGGGCTCTCTCCCGCCTCGCGCAGCAGGCCAAGGCCCGTGCCGGGCAAGGCCTGGACCCGCACGTGGGTCGCGTCCGATTCAGGATCGAGCAGCCGGTAGCTGCGCACCCCAAGGAACCGGAAGTGGCCATCAGCAAGCCAGCGCAGCAAGCGCGCCGCGGTCCGTGTATCCTCCGCCTCGCGCTGGGGTCCAGAGTCAAGTTCCCCCGCGAGCGCAATGGCGCGCTCGCGCATCGCCGTGCGGTCCTCGGCGACGCGCCGCACGTCTCCCAACACGGCACGCAGTCCCGCACGAAGATCCTCGCTGGCCTGCGCGCTATCCGGGTGCTCAATGAGGAAGCGCATCCAGGACTCTTCGAGTGCGGGAGCGCCGTGCTCACTCGAAAAAACATCCGTGAGAGTAGAGCCCTTGCGCGCGACGCGCATCTGGGGGTGGATGATCTCGTAGATGAGCAGACCGTGACGTTCGATCTCGGCGCTCAAGGAGTCCACCAGGTAGGGCATGTCATCGGTGATGATGTCCAGGGCAAGCAGCGGGCGCGCGACCTCACGGGAGTGGGCATCACTCGCCCTCATTTGGGGCTCTCCCGCATCTCGAGTACGGGCGAGGGTGAGGAGTTCAGCGCACAACCGAGCCAGCTCCTCGGGCTGGGCAGCAACGATATCGTCGGGGCCAATCCCGCGTACCACCTGGGTGAGGAGCGTGTCCGGGTCCACCCGGGGCGGTAGATCGGCCACGTCAGCCAGTAGGGTCGCAGCCGTCGCCAGGTGGGAGGACAGGTGCGGACGGGTCATCGTGACTTCTCCTTCACTCGGATGTTCGCACTCCCACGCTATCGCGCCTTGTGAGTGACCCGACACTGAGCCGACTAGATGGACACAAAACCCGCCGACTTCTGTGGGGCCTGATTCGTCACACACGTCCCCAGTGTTGGGTTCTCCTCTGGGCTCTCCTCCCCCGCCATCGGCCGGTGACGCGGCACCACCGTGTTCGCTGAAGAGGTTGATACCAGCATCTCGCGTGTGGTCGAGACGCGAGAATCATGCTGGCCTCCCCCCGCCTGGGGCTGTCGCGACCGCCGGTGAGCCTCGCAGGTGCCGGGAAGGTCCTGCTCGAGGCACGGGGAGCTTAGACTAGAGGAACATGCACGGGCCAGATCTCACACCACTCCCCCGCCAGCAGGCCAGCACCGCCCAGTTGCGAGCGCTGCGCGCCGCCGCGGAGGTGAATGGTGACGTCACAATCGCCGAGCTGGCCCGTATACTCGGCGGCCATCCCAACACAACCCGCGCCCACCTGGACGCGCTCACCGAGGCGGGACTACTCGAGCGGAGGACCGCACCCGCCCATGGCCGCGGACGCCCACACCACCTCTACCGACTCACCCCAGCCGGTATTGCGGCCCTTCGGCCCGCACCAATCGCTCCGGAGTATGCGACCTTGGCGGTCGTCTTAGCCGATCACATCTCCGCCACCGAGGAGGACCCGCAGGCGGTCGCCGAGTCCGTGGGACGTGCCTGGGCACGCCGCGAGCTCACGCGGCTGAACGGTTCTCCCGCTACGAGCTCCCCACCTGAACCGTCCAGTCACGAACCCGGGAATACCGCAATCAAGCCAAGCTGCGCGGGCCACAAGGCAGCCGAAACCGACAAGGCCCGCGAAAGCGACCCGACGGCGGGCAACGCCCCCGGCGAGAATGGGACCACCCCAGATGCGCGAGTCACCCACCTCGAGCACCTGTTCGCCTCCTGTGGCTTCTTCCCGGAGCGGCGTGCCGGAGCAGATGGCGAGACTGAGCTGCTCTTGCACACCTGTCCCTTACTCGCGGCCGCGCAGGCGAACCCCGAGGTGATTTGTGCCGTCCACCGGGGGCTGATGCGCGGCAGCCTGGAAGCCAACGGATTCTCCAGCGAGGACGTGGCCCTCCTCCCCTTTTCCGATGACCACGGCTGCGTGGTGCGCTGCGCATTGCCGGCGGACCCCGAACACTGAGCTTCGTCTCGCGTGTGCACCGCGGTGCACACGGCGCGGGGCATGGCACCATCGTAGGCATGCGATTCTATGCGCGCCCCTCCCCTCGACTCGCCCGCCAAGTGACCGGAGATCTCGCCCTGCTCGTCTGGGCTCTCCTGTGGTGGGTGCTGTCCTCCCGGCTCGAGGAGATCCTGCGTTCCCTCGCAGCCCCCAGCCGAGAAACGACGGACACCCTCCTCTCGGTTCGCTCCTCAGTGACCTCCGCGGCGGCCTCGCTCGGCGGCCTTCCCTATCTGGGAGACCACGCCCGTGCGCCGTTCGATGCCATCGCGAATGATCTCACTGGCGTCGCAGGAGCCACCGCCGACCACGTCATCACGATCGAGCGGACGGCCGTGGGAGTCGGATGGGGGACCTTCCTCATCCCGGTGGCGATCGTCCTCCTGCCCTGGCTGCTCACCAAGGTTCGCTACGCCCGTGCCACCGCTCGCCTGGCGGCGGTCGCGCGAACCCCGGGCGGGCTCACCCTCGTCGCACATCGCGCGTTTGCCACGCTGCCACTGAACGAACTCGCCGCGATCCCGCACGTTGCGAGTCGCCTGCAGAGCGGTGATCCGGAGGTTATTTCTCTCCTGGCTGCTCGTCACGCCCGTCGTCTCGGTATGAGTAGACTTGACTCATGATTGACCCGTTTGTGACCTGGAAGTGGTGCGAGGGGCGGGAGGTGCAGCTCGCCGACGTACGCTGGCACCTCGACCGCTCCGGCTATGCGGACTATGCGGCCGGGCACCTTCCGGGCGCCGTTTTCCTCGACCTGGACCGGGACCTTGCGAGCGAGGGCGCGCCAACCTCGGGACGCCATCCACTCCCAACCCCGGAGGCGTTCGCGAAGGCCCTTGGCCGGGTCGGCATTGATGGGTCCAGACCAGTCGTCGCCTACGACTCATCGGGTGGAATCTTCGCGGCCCGGCTCGTCTGGATGCTGCGGATCATCGGGTACGAGGCCGCGCTCCTCACCGGCCCACTGCCCGACATCGAACTCGAGGTGGGCTGGCCGCAGATCACACCCGTCCGTGTCGAGCCACGCCCGTGGCCCGCGGACGCGACCGTCGGGACAATGCAGGTACTCGAAGCGATCCGTAACCGCAGCGCCGTGCTCATCGATGCACGCCCGCGCGAACGCTTTCGCGGGGACGTAGACGACCTTGATGCGCGCCCAGGTCACCTCCCGGGGGCCCACGCTATCCCGTGCCGGGAAAACATCGAGGAGGACGGCGCCCTGCGTCCCGGTATCGGGGACACCTTCCGTGCCGCCGGCATCGATGAGGACACGCCCGTGATTTCCTACTGCGGGTCGGGCGTCACAGCCTGCCATAACCTCCTCGTCCTGGAACACCTGGGGCTCGGCTCCGCCCGGCTCTTCGCCGCATCCTTCTCCGGATGGGCGGCCGACGAACGTCTTCCCGTGGCCACCGGCGACTAAGCGGACGACAACGATGGGCGCCACTCAGCGTATGTTTGTTGCTCTCTATCCGTCTAAGGACGTGATCGAAGAGATCACGCAACTTCTCGAGCCACGCCCCCAATGTGCGTGGACCCCACCCGAACAGTGGCACCTCACGCTCGCCTTTTTGCCCGCCGTCCCTCTCGTACGGATCGATGAGCTGATTGAACGGCTCGGCGAGACCTTCGCCCGCCGCCGCTCGCCGCGCCTGCGGCTGGAGGGTGCCTCCGCTTTCCCGTCTCCCGAACGGGCACGGGTCCTCTACCTGCGGCCGCTCGAGCTCGAAGGCTCGCTCGCGCCCCTCGCCCGCACGGCCCGTAATACAGCGAACGCGTGCGGGGCCACGCCGGACGGACGCCGATTCGTACCGCACCTCACCGTGGCGCGACTGCCGCGCGGGCAGAGCGCCGAACGCTGGCTCGCGGTCCTGCGCTCCTTTGTCTCCTCCCCCTGGACGGCGCGGAGCGCCCACCTCATGGCCTCCCACCTCGGGCGTGGCGTGCGCGGACGGGCACGCCACGAGGAGGTCGCCCGCTTCCCCTTGACCTCAGCAGGCGGCGAGGCCGGGCCCGGCACAGCGTGAGCCTCGATACGCTGGAGACGGAGGGATCCCCATGGTGTCAACGCGTCCACCGGCCGTGGCCGGTCTTTTCTATCCAAGCGATACGAGCGAACTCAAGGATGTGGTAGATCACGCCCTCAGCGCCGCCCAGCCGGCCCCGTTAACCTCCCGAGCCGTCATCAGTCCACACGCCGGCTATCTCTACTCCGGTGGCCTGGCCGCCCGGGCGATCTCCTGCCTTCCCCACTCGACGCGCCGTGTCCTCATCCTCGGTCCCACGCATCGCGTCGGGATTGATGCCATGGCACTCGCCGGTGTGGAGGCCCACGCCACCCCGCTTGGGGATATCCCCACCGACCCGGACCTCACCGAGGCGATCGCCGCGCATCCCGCCGTCGTCACCGCGCCGGTCGTCCATGCACAGGAGCACTCGCTCGAGGTGCAGCTGCCCTTCCTCCAGCGTCATCTCACTTCCCCGTTCACCATCGTGCCGCTCGCGGTGGGTCGCGTCGATCCCGACTCCGTGGCCGACGTCATCGAGATCGCGTGGGAGGATCCCCACAGCGCCGTGATCGTCAGCTCGGATCTCAGCCACTATCTGTCCTATGCACTCGCGCGCGCCGTCGATGATGACACCCTGCGCCATATCGTGACGCTTGACGGGCCGATCCCAACGGATCGGGCGTGTGGCGCCTATCCCGTGAGTGGGCTCATGACCTTCGCCCGTCGCGCGAGCCTCGAACTCACGGTCCTGGATGTCGCGTCCTCGGGTGACACCGCCGGGGATCGCGAACGCGTCGTCGGTTATGCGGCGCTCGCTGCGCGAGACGCCTCCGCTCTGCCCGCGTTGGCCTATAACGCGATCGCGGCAGAACTTGACGCGCCCCTGCGCCCCGTTCCCGAAGACGCCACCGATCACCGCAAGCACGGCGCGACGTTCGTGACGCTCACGCGGGGCGGGGAGCTTCGCGGCTGCATCGGCTCGCTGCGGGCGCACCGCCCCCTGCTCGACGATGTACGTGCCAACGCCCGCTCGGCGGCCTTCGCCGATCCACGCTTTCCTCCCCTGCGGGCCACCGACCTGGACCAGATCGACGTCGAGGTGTCCCTCCTCGGCGAGCCGACGGCGCTGCCCGGGAGTCCCGGGCTGACACGCGCAGAAGTCGAGGCCGCCTTGCGTCCGCGCCTTGATGGTGTCGTCCTCTCCCACGGTTCACGCCGCTCGACGTTCCTGCCGCAGGTGTGGGACCAGCTGCCCGAGTCGCGTGACTTCCTCTCCCATCTCCTGACCAAAGGCGGATGGCGGGCCGACAGCTGGGACCCGCGGATCCTCGTGGAGACCTACCCCGTCACGAGTCACCACCTGGCGCGCTGAGCGATGGCTCATCCGGCACGCTGGTGGCGCCACACGCCCGACGGGCGGGTGCGCTGCGAACTGTGCCCACGCACCTGCACGCTGCGTGAGGGCCAACGCGGTTTTTGTTTCGTCCGCAGGAACGAGGGCGGGCACCTCGTACTGGAGACCTACGGCCGCAGCACCGGCTTCGCCGTCGACCCGATCGAGAAGAAACCGCTGAACCACGTCCTGCCCGGTGCCCGCGTTCTCTCCTTTGGGACGGCCGGGTGCAACCTCGGATGTCGGTTCTGCCAGAACTGGGAGATGTCCACCTCCCGGCGTATCGATTCGCTCAGCGCGGCGGCGAGCCCCACCCAGATCGCGGCGCTCGCGAGGCGCGAGCGCTGCGCTGCCGTCGCCTTCACCTACAACGACCCGGTGATCTTCGCCGAGTACGCGATCGACACGGCCCACGCGTGCCGCGCCGCCGGAATTGCGCCGATCGCCGTGAGCGCTGGCTATATCAGTGCGCCTGCCCGAGCGGAGTTCTTCGCCCCGATGGCTGCCGCCAACATCGATCTCAAAGCATTCACCGACGAGTTCTACCGCAAGGTGACGGGAGCGCGGCTCGAGGTCGTGCTCGACACCCTCGTGCACGTCCAGGCGAGTGAGACCTGGCTCGAAATCACGACGCTTCTGATCTCCGGAGTGAACGACTCATCCGAAGAGATCCGCGCTATGAGCCGGTGGATCGTCGCCAACCTCGGGCCCGACGTACCGCATCATTTTTCAGCCTTCCACCCCGACCATCGGATGCGTGACAGGCCGCCCACACCACCGCACACCCTCACCCGGGCCCGTGAGATCGCGCTCGAGTGCGGGCAACGTTACGTCTACACCGGCAACGTGGTCGACCCCGACGGTCAGGCCACCATATGTCCCTCCTGCCAAAGCGTGGTCATCGAGCGAGATCGTTACCACGTAGGCGCGCGGAACCTCACGCGCACCGAGAACGGCGCCGCGTGTGGGCGCTGCGGGCAGACAATCCCCGGCCTGTTTTTCCCCACTCACCGTCCCCCCGACGCACGCGGGGTCCGCTTAGAATGACCCCATGCCCGCGGCTCGCGGGCCCCGGCCCCAGGAGTTAGCCCATGTCCGCCGGCCTCGCCGCCCTCCTCGATGACATCGCCACCCTCGCCCGAATGGCCGCCGCCAGTGTCGACGACGTGGCCGCCGCCGCGGGACGGGCGAGCGCGAAAGCCGCCGGCGTCGTCGTCGATGACACGGCCGTCACACCCCAGTACCTTGAGGGGCTGCGCCCCGAACGCGAGTTACCGATCATCACACGCATCACCCTCGGCTCGCTGCGCAACAAGCTCATCATCATCCTGCCGCTTGCCCTCCTGCTGTCCCAGTTCGCACCGTTTTTGCTCACGCCGA
Organism: Bowdeniella nasicola; assembly: GCA_030537895.1. Classification (GTDB taxonomy): domain Bacteria; phylum Actinomycetota; class Actinomycetes; order Actinomycetales; family Actinomycetaceae; genus Bowdeniella; species Bowdeniella nasicola_C. The sequence continues at coordinate 27,600 of JAUNVA010000016.1, read as the reverse complement.
TCCTGATGCTGGGCGGCAGCTACCTGTGTTTTGAGGGGATGGAAAAGGTCTGGGAGAAGGTGAGCGGACACGCCGCTCACGCGGAGCCCGCGGTGCTCCGCGGCGCCGCTGCCGAAGAGGCCATGGTCCGCTCGGCTATCACCACCGACCTCATCCTGTCCGCCGAGATCATGGTGATCGCGTTGAACGAGGTGGCCACTGAGGGATTCGTCGCGAGGACGATCATCCTCATCGTGGTGGCATTCGCCATCACATTCCTGGTCTACGGCGTGGTCGCCCTCATCGTGAAGATGGACGACATCGGCCTCGCCCTCGCCCAACGCGAGGCCGAGGCCACACGCCGCTTCGGGCGTGGCCTCGTGGCCGCCATGCCGCGTCTCCTCACGGCGATCGGGATCCTCGGCACGTTCGCCATGATGTGGGTTGGCGGTCACATCCTCCTCGTCGGGATGGACGACCTGGGCCTCCACGCGCCACACGGGGTCGTCCACCACATGGAGGGGCTCGTGGTCGGGGTCGCAGGCATCGGCGGTTTCCTCGCCTGGCTCGTCAACACCGCCTTCTCGCTCCTGCTCGGTGCTGTCTGGGGCGCTGTGCTCGTCACGATCTGGCATGCGCTCCCCTTCTCCTCCACGCCCAAAGACGAGAAGGCTCCCAAGACCGCCGCGCCCCACACCACGGCGGGCGAGGGCGAGGCACGGGCCTCCAGCTCCTAGGCGAGCAGGGCCAGCTCGGCCAGCCAGACAGCAAGGCCCGCGCCGAGCGCCACCGTGAGGAGGGATCGACGCGCCAGCGCGAGGCCGAGGGCGGCAATCAGGCCGACGGCCCCCGACAAAGGCGACGTCGTGGCGAAGAAGATCGCCGGGATCGTCATCGCGGTGAGCACGGCCCACGGCACGTAGAACAGGAAGGAGCGCACCCAGGTGGATTCGAGGCGACGTCGAAAAGCGACCAGCGGGATCACCCGCAGGAGGTAGGTGACGAGCGCCGTCGTGACGAGTGCAAGGGCGAGGTAACTCACGGGCGCTCCTCCCCAATTTCCGGCGCGTCCTCATCGCGGGCGCCGCCCAATTCATCGAGTACACGGGCGCGTGCCTCTTCGTCCTCCTGGGGGCCCACGGGGAAGAGGGTGGCACCGATACCCGCCGCGACCAACGTCGCGATGATGATGCGCCAACCGACCTGGAGGTCGCGTACGACCGGTGCGACCCACAGGGCGATCGAGGCGAGCGCGGCAAGTGCGACGACGATGCTGACGTCACGCGAACCGCGCGCCGGCGGGACGACGATCGCGACGAACATCGCGTACAGCAGGATGCCGGCGGCTGCCTGCACGGACGGGGGAATCACCTGGCCGACGAGAGCGCCGGTGAGGGTTCCGGCCGTCCAGCCAAGGATCGGCAAGATCATTGAGGCGAGATAGTGCGCGGTGCTGACTCGCCATCGCGAAATGTTCAGGGCGTAAACCTCGTCGGTGACCCCGGCCGCGATCAGGAGGCGGGCGGGCGTGCCCACGGAGGAGTCAAGGCGCTGGGATAGCGAAATACTCATGAGGAAATAGCGCAGGTTCACGAGGGCGGTGGTGGCGGCGAGCTCTACGACCCCACCGCGCACGGCCATGATATTCATGGCGGCAAACTGGCCGGTCGAGGACATGTTGGTCGCCGAAAAGAGCGCACTGGACAGTGGCGGGAAGCCGCCCTGCGCCCAGTAGAGGCCTACCGCGAGCGACACTGCAAAATAGCCGAGGCCGATCGGGAGCCCGCCCCGCAGCCCCGTCAGCGCTTCGACTCTCCTCGTCTCCTTCACACCCTTGATAGTACGGAGCGCTGCGTTGTGCTTCCCTCCATCTCACCTAGCGAAGTGTCGTGCCGTGGTGGCCGGCGTGGGTACTGTCGCCCGCTACGGTGGGGACGGACGGCCTCCTCAGGAGGCTGTCCACACTGAGAGAAGGCTCCCCCTCGAGACGCCCGTCACTCTAGTGTGCGAAACGCAGACCACGAATCAAGGAGTCGACATGACTACTCGCGTAGCACTGGCCGGATACGGAAATCTAGGACGGGCATTCGCCGCACTTGTGGAGGCCCAGGAGGATATGGAGCTCGTCGCCGTGTTCTCCCGCCGCCCCGAGATCACCGCTCCCGCCCCCGTCATCCCCCTGGATCAGGCCGAGCAGCACGCCGCGGATGTCGATGTCCTCGCCCTGTGTCTCGGATCGGCGACCGACATCCCGGCGCTCGCACCCGGCCTTGCCCGCACCTTCACGACCGTCGACACCTACGACAACCATCACCTGATTCCCGACCACCGCGCCGCCATGGATGAGGCCGCGCGAGCCGGCGGGAATGTCGCCGTCATCTCCACCGGCTGGGATCCGGGCCTCTTCTCCCTGAACCGCGCCCTCGCGGGAGCCCTCTTTCCGGCGCCGTCTCAGCAGACGTTTTGGGGAGAGGGAGTATCTCAGGGGCACTCCGACGCCGTGCGCCGCATCACGGGCGTGCGTCGCGCCGTGCAATACACCGTGCCTGCTGAGCAGGCCCTGAACGCGGCCCGAGCGGGAGATGCGGACCAGCTGAGCGCGACCGATGTTCACACGCGTGTTGTCTACGTCGTCGCCGACGAGGCCGACCATGAGCGGATCGCCTCCGAGATCGTCTCGATGCCCGATTATTTCGAGCCCTACGAAACCTCCGTAACGTTCATCGACGAAGAGACCTTCGAAGCGGAGCACACCGGAATGCCGCACGGCGGCCACGTCATCACGACGGGCACGCTCGCACAGGCGCGCGCCACCGTGGAGTTTGCTCTCACGTTGGAGTCCAATCCGGAGTTCACGGCTGCCGTTCAGGTGGCCTACGTGCGAGCCGCTGCCCGCCTGCGCGAAGCGGGACAAACCGGCGCCTTCACGGTCTTCGATATCGCCCCGGCGCTACTGACCCGCGAGAGCGTCGACGACCTCGTGTCGAACCTCCTCTAGGCCGGAGCCGTCGGCGCCCGAGCGGCGCGGGCGCCGGCGGTCCGCACCAACCCCGTAGGGTGAGACCATGAGACTGCCGACCTATCAGGACCTCGATGAACTGTTCATGAAGCCGGCGCTCACGCGGGTCGCAATGAACCTGTGGCCGCCCTTCCTCGGCTCATCCATCAAGATTCTGGAGATTACACCGGACTTCCGGCGCGTGCGCGTATGTCTGCGCCACCGCGCGCTGACCGCCAACTATCTCGGCACCGCCTACGGAGCGTCCCTCTTCTCACTCGCCGACCCGTGGTGGGTCATGATGCTGACGCGAGCACTCGGTCGCGGCTACTCCGTGTGGGACCGCGCCGCCGAGATCGAATTCATCCGGCCCGGACGCACGCACGTCTTCGCCCAATTTGTCCTCACCGACGAGGAGCTCGCAGCGATTCGGGAAGGGACCCGGGACGGCGAAAAACACCTGCGCTGGTTCACAAATGACCTCATCACAGCCGATGGCGAGGTCATCGCCCGCGTCAACAAGCAGGTATATGTGCGCCGTCGTCCGGCCTAGCGCCCCACTCTCAACGGGAGCCTCACCTCTTGACAGCTCGGGGTGCCGAGCGTAGAACAGACACAGGAAGATATACCCCCCTGAGGTATCCGAGCGGCGTGATTTCAACCCATGCGCCGGCTTGGGTGAGGAGCACCATGGCGCAATCCGAGACCGAAGTAGACGTCGAACTCGAGATCACGGGAATGACCTGTGCTTCGTGCGCAGCTCGTGTGGAAAAGAAACTCAACCGACTCGAGGGGGTGCGCGCCACCGTCAACTACGCGACCGAGAAGGCCCACGTGCAGGCCCCGGCCGGCACAGATCCCGACACGCTCATCGCAACAGTCGAAAAAGCCGGTTACGGCGCGGCCCTCCCCGAACCGGCCACCCCCGAGCCGAGCGCCGAGAAGGAAGAACGCGACCCAGAACTCGAATCCCTGCGCCAGCGAGTGATCGGCGCGAGCCTACTCTCGATTCCGGTCATCGTGTTGGCCATGGTCCCGCCTCTACAGTTCACGTACTGGCAGTGGGCCTCCCTCACCCTCGCCGCACCCGTCATCGTGTGGGCTGGCTATCCCCTCCACAAGGCGACGCTCACGAACCTGCGGCACGGCGCCACCACGATGGATACCCTCATCACGCTCGGCACGTGGTCCGCCTTCCTGTGGTCTCTCTACGCCCTGTTCTTCGGCACCGCCGGCGAACCTGGGATGCGTCACGGTTTCGAGTTCACCGCCTCGGGCGGTGACGGCGCGGGCAACATCTATCTGGAGGTGGCGGCTGGCGTCATCACCTTCGTACTCGCCGGACGCTACTTCGAGAAGAAGTCGAAGCGGCGCGCGGGCGCCGCCCTGCGCGCGCTACTCGAACTCGGCGCGAAGGACGTCGCCGTCCTACGCGATGGCGTCGAGACACGTGTCGCCATTGACGAACTCGCGGTCGGCGATCTCTTCGTCGTGCGTCCTGGGGAGAAGATCGCGACCGACGGCGTCGTCGAACGAGGGCAGAGCGCCGTCGATAATTCAATGCTCACCGGGGAATCGGTGCCGGTCGAGGTGGGGCCGGGTGAGGAGGTCACGGGAGCGACCGTCAACGAGGGCGGGCGCCTCGTCGTACGCGCCACGCGCGTCGGCTCCGACACGCAGCTCGCACAGATGGCGGCCCTGGTCGAGAATGCGCAGTCCGGCAAAGCCGAGGTTCAGCGCCTCGCCGACCGGATCTCCGCGGTTTTCGTGCCGATCGTCATCGTGATCGCACTCGGAACGCTGGTGGGCTGGCTAGCCACCGGGCATAGTGCCACCCACGCCTTCACCGCGGCGGTCGCCGTCCTCATCATCGCCTGCCCGTGTGCGCTCGGTCTCGCCACACCCACGGCGCTCCTCGTCGGGACCGGGCGCGGCGCGGAGCTCGGCATCCTCATCAAGGGCCCCGAGGTCCTCGAATCCACCCGGCAGGTGGACACGATCGTGCTCGACAAGACGGGCACCGTGACGACCGGTCAGATGACCCTGCACGACGTCCACTTGGCGGCTGGCGGCCCGCTCGACGCTGAGACGGCGCTCCGCCTCGCGGGCTCCCTCGAATCCGCCTCCGAACACCCGATTGCGCGAGCCATCACGCGTGGCGCGCGCGAGCGCGTCGGTTCGCTCAGCGAGCCGGAGAACTTTGAGAACCTGCGTGGACTCGGCGTGCGCGGCGTTGTCGAGGGTCGCTCGCTCAGCGTGGGGCGAGCCAAGGCCGATGGCGCGGCCGAGTTGCCCACCGATCTCGCGGCGGCGGTTCGCGCAGCTGAGGAGGCTGGCCAGAGCGCCGTCCTGTTGACACTGGAATCCACGCCAGTGGCCCTCTTCACGGTGAGCGACGCGATCAAGGAGTCTTCAGCGCCCGCCATCGCGAGGCTGAGCGAACTCGGCCTCACGCCCGTACTCCTCACGGGAGACAATGAGACGGTGGCCCAGCGCGTAGCCCAGGCAGCGGGAATTGACCGTGTGATCGCCGAGGTCATGCCGGAGGACAAGGTCCGCGTCGTCAATGACCTTCGCGAGAACGGCGCCGTCGTCGCGATGGTCGGGGACGGGGTGAATGACGCCGCCGCGCTCGCGAGCGCGGACCTCGGTCTCGCAATGGGGTCGGGAACCGATGCCGCCATTGAAGCGGCAGACATTACCCTCGTCCGCTCAGATCTCACCGCCGTCGTCGATGCCATCCGCCTCTCGCGTCGAACGCTTGCCACGATTAAGGGCAACCTGTTCTGGGCATTCGCCTACAACGTCGCCGCGATCCCGCTGGCCGCACTCGGCATGTTGAATCCAATGCTCGCGGGCGCTGCCATGGCTTTCTCTTCCGTGTTCGTGGTCTCCAACTCGCTGCGCCTAAGGCGCTTTGCGGAAGCCTCACAGAAGACGAGTGCCACGTGATGATGCACCAGCATGGGCATGGGCACGGCCACGGCGTCGGTGCGCAGCGCGGACGCCTCGCCGTCGCGCTCGGCCTCACTTTCACGGTCCTCATCGCCGAGGTGATCGGCGCCTGGTGGACTGGTTCGCTTGCGCTGCTCATGGATGCGGCCCACATGTTCACCGATGTCCTTGGCCTCACCATGGCCCTCGGGGCGGCACACCTTGCGAGTCGCCCTCCCACGAAGCGCTACAGCTGGGGGCTGCGCCGCGTTGAAGTGCTGAGCGCCGGCGGACAGGCAGCCCTCCTGCTTGTCGTGGGCCTGTTCACGGTCCTCGAGGCCATCCGCCGGTTTTCGGCTCCACCGGAGATTCCCTCGCTCGGTCTTCTGATTTTCGGAATCATCGGGCTCGCCGCGAACCTTGGTGCCATGGCCGCCCTCATGGGGGGACGCGACGCCAGCCTCAACGTGCGGGCAGCCTTCCTCGAGGTTGTCAATGACGCGCTCGGCTCCCTCGCGGTGATCATCTCCGCTCTGTTCATCGCCGCATTCGGCTGGATGCAGGCCGACTCCGTTGCTGCGCTCATCATCGCGACGCTCATTATCCCGCGAACCCTCATCCTGCTGCGGGAGTCCTTCGGCGTGCTCCTCGAGGCCACGCCGCGCGAGCTCGACGTCGACGAGATGCGCGACCACATGATGTCCTTAGAGCACGTGCTGGATGTGCATGACCTGCACGTCTCCTACATCTCCACCGACCTTCCGGTCCTCACCGCGCACGTCGTCGTCGAAGAGCGCTGTTTCACCACACGCCACGCCGCCGAGATTCTCTCGGACCTGCAGCACTGCGTGGCCGAGCACTTCCCGATCCGGATCGAGCACACAACCTTCCAGATTGAGCCTCCCGAGCCCTGCCCTATCGAGGAGCTCCATCACCACTAGGTGTCGGACAGTGGCGCTTATGGGTTGGGCCATCCGTTCGGCTTGCACGGCTTCACAAACAGCGTCTGCTGTTGCATCACAGGTGCGAGCCGTCCCGCACCCGGACACTGCCGATGTCCGTTTCCGAGCGCGTGGCCGACCTCGTGGTTGATGACGTATTGGCGGTACTGGGTGAGTGATCCACCAGCTTCCTTGAACGGCGTCGTCGAGTAAGCCCAGCGATTGATATTGATGATCGCGCTGTTGCCGCGCCGGCAGGACGTGTAGCCCGTGGTTTTCAACGGTGCGCACAGGCGCTCCACGGGGGTAGGCGAGGCGTGGATCCGCATCGCTTCCCACCGCCACCCGACCTGGCGAGAGGGCTTGCAGCGTCCGTTGCCCTTGCCCAAGAAGAGCCGCGGGTCTCCGTTGTCGTGCCGCGCGATGAGGTCGGTGTTCTATCGTCGCCATCGAAGTCGATCCCGCCGAGCAGGAGGCCGAAGAGCCCCAACCGTGGCCGATGTGGCGCGGCGAGGAGAACGCTGCCTCGCGGTGTTTGGGCAACCCGCTGCCGCCGTCGCGAGAATCGGGGGCTCGGGCTCGCAGCGCACGTTGGAGTTGGCTTTCAGTGAGTCGACATGGTGGTCCGGCTCAGCCCCGCCTCACCCGTGCTGGGTTGCGGCGATGCGGATTCGGGTTCGGGGAGGCCATCTCGCTGGGCAGGGGGTGGGGTGCTAGAAGATCGCGCGCAGCACCAGGAGAGCGACGCCCGAAATGCACGCGGCCGCCGGCAGCGTGATGACCCAGGCCATGCCGATTGGCTTCATGAGCCGCCAGTTCGTGGCGCGGTTCGCCATACCAATTCCGAGAACCGCACCGATCAGGATGTGGGTGGAGGACACGGGCAAGCCTGCCACGGAGGCACCCATCACGACGACGGCGGCGGAGAGCTCAGCCGCAAACCCCGAGGAGGGGTGCATCTTCGTGAGGCTTGTCCCCACAGTGCGGATCACGGCCCGTCCGATGAACCACAGACCGACGACGAGTGCGATTCCGAACGTGATGAGGGCGGGCGTCGGAACGGAAGCGGTGTCCTCTACGGAGCCGTGACGCAAGACATCGAGAATGGCGGCGAAGGGGCCGATCGCGTTGGCGATGTCGTTGGAGCCGTGTGAGAAGGCGAACCCAGCGGCGGTAAAGACCTGCATCCAGGAGAAGATCAGGAACGTGGAACGCGAGAGAGACTTGCGTTTCATGGATTTGACGAAGATGAGCACGGCCATCCACACACCCGCGCCGACCATGCCCATGACCAGCACGTAGTTCATGGGGGACATGTTGAGCTCGACGTTCTCAAGCCCCTTGAACATGAGCATTGCGCTCAGCACCATCGCGCCAATGGAGGCGAGCACCGGGACCCAGGTTTCGAGCGCCCGGTGGGCGTCGATCGATTTGGCGGCGCGGTCCAGCTCCTCGAGTTCGCGATAGTAATCGGATTCGAGGTCATCCGGATCGTAGTCGTCGTGCCGGACGACGGCGGCGTCACGTGCGAGTGCACCCGTGTAGGCGACCCGCTGAATGTCGCTCAACCGCTCGAAAGCCTGACGATGACGATGGCGGTGTTCCTTGCGTGCCTAGCGCAGCCGCGCGAGCGCCTCGTCCGCCTCATCGTTGTATTGCAGGATCGTCTTTTTCACCCACCGATAAAGCAGGTAGGACACGATGCCGCCGAGCGCTGGGGAGAGCACCCAGGAGATCGCGATCTGCCCAACCTGATCCCACTGCACCATTTGCCATGGTTCATCGATGCCGAGGGTATAGCCGAGGACGACGGCGGAGCCGACGATCCCACCGATGATCGAGTGCGTCGTCGAGACGGGATAACCCATCTTGGAGGCGAAAAGCAGCCACACGGCGGCCGCGAAGAGGGCCGCCATCATGATGAGCATGAAATCGAGAGGTTGCACGTCGATGAACGTGAGGTCCACGATCCCCTTGCGGACCGTCTTCGTCACGGATCCGCCCGCGATAACGGCGCCGGAAACCTCGAATACAGCGGCGACGATGAGGGCCTGTTTAATCGTGAGGGTGCCGGCTCCAACGGAGGTGCCAAATGAGTTCGCGACGTCGTTGCCGCCGATGTTAAACGCCATAAAGACGCCAACCAGGGTGGCGAGGACGAAGAGAGTGACGGATGCCTCCGCGCTAATGTAGCCGAGGCCCCAGTTCAGGAAGAGGAGGAGGGTGAGCACACCGATAACCGCGAAGGACATGTTCCACGAACGGTTAGATCCCTGGTCATCGATGCGCGTCAGCTTCGCTGCCGAGTTCGGCTTCGGTGCTCGACTGGCCATGACTCTCCTAGACCGGTAACGACGAGTGTCATGAGCAGACTAACCCAGGAGCGGCCCACTCCGACCAGGACTTTGTGTTGGGATTTTCTCCCTAGGCGTTCACATCTCGCAAGAGGGCGCGGACGCGCGTATCGATCTCGGCACGAATGAGCCGCATGCGCTCCATACCGGTAATGCCGTACTCGGAGGGCTCGTCGGTGGCCCACCGTTCGATCGGGGCACGCATGCAGGCGGCGGGGGCGACGTCGGCCTGAGTGCCGAGCACGATCACTCGGTCCGCGTGGCGCATCAACTCCGGATCGATCTCGCGCGGGTGAGCGTCCGAGATGTCGATCCCCCATTCCTTCAATACCTCGACCATCTCGGCGTTTAGGTGTGTTCCGGGGTGGGTGCCTGCCGACAGCGCGCGCACTGCGCCGTTCGCGTGGTGGGCCATGAGGGCCGCCGCCATCTGGGACTTTCCGGTGTTGGACACGCAGATGAATAGAACGGAAGGGGCTTCCATGTCCACTCCTTGAGTTGTGGAGATTTATGGGTTCAGAATACCGCTCCACCTTCTGTCGTGGATCTGCCTCGTCACATTTGGGGGCCGCGATGACAACGACCGCCTCGCACGCCCCACCCGCGGCTCCGGCGGCGCGCCCCCATATGGTCGCCCGCCCCTACGCCGCGCACGGATTATTGCTTAGCGTGGTCATGCTGCGCCCTCCCCACCTAGGGCGCTGGCCGCGGGGAGCGCACCTAGCGCAGAAATAGGCGGCGAAGCCGCCAGGTGGTAAGGGCGAGCCCGACGACAACCATGGCGACGTAGTAGGCAGCGTGCCCCAGGAGTTCGGGCGTGAACATCCCGATGGACAGGTGTCGCATGAGTTCCACGGCGTGCCACAGTGGCAGCGCCATGACGGCCCACTGGAGGGCGGGCGGGTAAACGTCGATCGGATAGAGCGTGCCGGAGAGCAGGAACATCGGCAGGAGCACGAAGTTCACGAGGTCCATCTGCTGGAAGGTCGTGAGAAAGGAGGTGATCCCCATGCCGAAACTCGCGAACCCGAAGGCGACGAGCAGCGCGGCGGGGACCATAAACAGGGGTGCTGCCCCACTCACGATACCGCTCAGGTAGAGCACGGCCATGAACCCACTGGCGTAGAGGAACCCGCGCAGTAGGGCCATCGTGATCTCCCCGATAGCGACGTCGAATGGGCCGAGCGACGTCGTCACCATCGCCTGGTAGAGACGGGAGAAGCGGAGCTTAAAGAACACGTTCCAGGTGGAGTCGAAGACCGCGCCGTTCATGGCCGCCGTCGCGAGCAGGGCGGGGGCGATGTAGGCGGCGTACGGGATCTCGCGACCCCCGGGGCCGCTTACCCCGCCCACCATTGAGCCAACGCCGTACCCCATAGCGAAGAGGTAGAGGACCGGCTCCACGAACCCGGACAGAACCATGAACCAGTTCTGCTTGAACACTACGGTGAGGCCGCGCTCCAGGACGGCGCGGGCGTTGCCCGAATATACGCCCGGCAGCGGACGCGGTCGGGCGAGGCGGGCCAGGACCACGTCCGTCGGGTTCTTCCCCGTCCCGGTCATGAGCGCAGCCTCCTGCGGTAGTTGCGCGCTACGAGCGCCACGCCGATCACGAGGCACGCGAGCAGGTAGGCCGCGTGGGCGGTGAGCAACGCGCCGGACAGGGGTTTCCCGTAGGCGGCCCAGCGGGCGAGTTCGGCTCCGTGCCACAGTGGGGAGAGCCACCCGAGCCACTGCGCCGCTGTCGGGAGGACGGACAGTGGGAAGAAGGTTCCCGACAGGAGGAACAGCGGCATGATGAGGAAGCGCTGCACGAGGGAGAACTCCGCTCCCTCGCTATCGAGGGTTGCCGCATAGGCCTGCAGGTTCAGGCCGAAGGCGAGGGCCGCCGCCGGGCCGATGAGCAGGAGCGCCAGCACCGTCCCGCGGATGGGGACACCGAAGATCACCATGAGGGCGATCACCACGGAGGCCTGGAACACGAGCCGCAGTGAGACGGCGAGCGCGTGCCCGAGCGCGATCTGCCATGGCGCGACCGGCGTAGCCGCCGTTCCCCAGTAGAAGCGCTGCCACCGGAAGCCCGACATCACGGGATAGGTCAGCTCGCTGGCACAGCTTTGCGTCGAGATCGCGACGAGGAGGGCGGGCGCGATGAACGTCAGGTAACGCACTCCCTCAACAGTGCCGGCGCTGCCGTCCACCAGTGTGCCGAGACCGACCCCCATGGCGAGGAAGTAGAGCAGCGGTTGACCAATATCGGAGACCGTCAGCGGCCAGCCGTAGCGGTAAAGCTGGCGCAGGTAGTGTTCGGCGAAGTACCACCACCCGAACCGGCGCGCCCGCTCGGCACACACCTCGGGGGCTTCGGCGTTTCCTCTGAGGACCCGGTCTTTCCCGGTGCGCGCTGCGTCAGTCAATGAGGCTCCTTCCGGTCAGCCGGAGGAACACGTCCTCCAGGGAGGAGCGGCGCACCAGCGTCGTCGTCGGGGTGAGCCCCCGCTGGAGCACCGTCTCCAGGGCCTCGTCGCCGGACCGGGTGTAGATGAGGATCCGGTCGGGCAGGGCTTCAATGCGGTCGCCAATATTGCTGAGCTGGGCGAGGGCAGACTCTGAACGGTTGGCCCCAAAGCGGAGTTCAAGCACTTCGCGAGAAGCGTAGGCGGCGATGAGTTCGCGAGGCGAGCCATGCGCCATGATCCGCCCCTGGTCCATGACGATGAGACGGTCGCACAGCTGCTCGGCCTCGTCCATGAAGTGGGTGGTGACGATGAGTGTCACCCCCTCCTCCTTCAGCCGGAAGAGGCGATCCCACAGGATGTGGCGGGCCTGTGGGTCGAGGCCCGTCGTCGGCTCGTCCAGTAGGAGGATCCGCGGTTCGTTGATCAGGGCGCGCGCGATAGTGAGACGGCGCTTCATGCCGCCCGAAAGCTCGGAAACCTTCGATTTGACCTTGTCCTCGAGCTGCGCGAATTCGACCAACTCTTGAGCGCGCGGACGCAAGTAGGAGTAGGGCAGGCCGAAGTAACGACCGTAGATGAGGATGTTCTCGGTGACGCGCAGCTCCTCGTCGAGGTTGTCCTGCTGAGGAACGACGCCAAGGTGGGCACGCACCTGCGGTCCGCGCTCCTCTGGGTCGAGCCCCATCACGGTCAGTTCCCCGCCGGTGCGCTCGAGCGTGCCGCCTATCATCCGCATGGTGGTGGACTTGCCAGCCCCATTGGGCCCGAGCAAGCCGAAGGATTCGCCGGGCGCGACCTCGAAATCGACGCCGTCGACGGCGGCATACTCGCCGTAGCGTTTGGTCAGACCACGGGCACGGATGACCGGCATCACGTCATTCATCGCGTCACGGTATCAACAATGGTCCTCGCTGCGAAAGACCGCGTGGTAGACGCGTGGGTGGCCGCCGCCCGAGTCGGACTCGTCCCACGGCGGTGCTCGTGGCCCGCCTCGAGCACCCTAATCTTCACGGAAGAGCGGCATCTGTCGGATGCGCGCGAATGCCTCGCGGCTACGCTCCTCGCTGATCGTGCAGGCGAGCCGGATATAGCCCTCCCCCGACTCGCCGAATCCGGGCCCGGCGACGACGGCGACCCCCGCCTCGGCAAAGAGTCGACGCGCTACCTCAATCGAGCTGAGCCCGGTCTCGCGGATGTCCACCCACAGGTAGATGGCACCCCGCGGCGGTGGAGTCGACATCTTTGGGGTGCGGTTCACTTCTTCCGCGACGACGGCGAGACGGCGTCGAAACACCTCGCGGATCGGCGGGCAGACCTCATCGTGTAGGCGCAGGGCCGCGAGTCCCGCGCGTTGCGAGATCGATGGCGGCGTGAAGACGACGGACTCGTTCAGGTCGCGGCAGGCGGCGATCAGGGCGCGCGGCCCGAGGAGATAGCCGATCCGGAAGCCGGCCATGCAGTAGTTTTTCGAAAACGAGTTGAGGATCACGGTGCGCTCTACCGCCCCCGGCAGGGTGGCGATCGACACGAAGGGCCGCTCGTAATCGTAGATCGTGTAGATGTCGTCGGCGAGGATGAGAAGGTCACACTCCTCGGCGATACGCAGCGTCATCTCGAGCGTCTCCCGATCCCATACCGCGCCCGTCGGGTTGGCCGGCGAGTTCACGATGATCGCCCGCGTACGCTCACTAATCGCCGCTCGCAACTCCGCCTCGGTCGGCAAGAACCCGTTCTGCGGCTGGGTTGGCACGGGAACCGGCACCGCCCCAGACATCGAGACCTGGTCCAGGTAGGGCGTGAAATAGGGCTCCATGAGGAGGATCTCGTCACCCGGGTTGGCAAGCGCCTGGCAGATGAGCCACATGCCGTGGTTCGCCGACGTCGTCACCATGCACTCGTCGAGGGCATAGTCGAGGCCGTAATGCTCCTTCGTGAAGGCCACGATCTCTTCGCGGAACTCCACCTGGCCCAGCGTCTCCGTGTAGTGAGTATGCCCCGCCCTTGCGTCGGTACACATCGCATCGATGATGCGCTCGTCGGTCGTGAGGTCGGGGTCGCCGAGTGAGAAGTTGATGACGTCGGTGCGGGAAAGCCCTAGGTCTCCCGCCTCACTCATGACTGAGGTCGGACGCTCCCGGAGATGCTGAGCGAGAAACTCGTCGCCGTCACGCATGCTGTGTCCTGTTCTCCCGCGTCCTGGCGGGCTGCGGGGCTCGGGGCCGCGCGGGGGGACGCGGCGGTCGGGTGGAGTGGTGGGAGGGCCCCGGCCGAGCCGGGGCCCATCTCCCTACTGTGCGACGAGGGTGTCCTCGGCCAGCTTGCGGCGCTGAACCGGGGTGAGGTTCGGCGTGATCTTGTGGTGGTCCATAGCACTCACGATCGCAAAGGAGACGATCGAGAGGGCCATGCCCACCATGATCGGGTAGTTGCCGCCGATTGCGAACTCGGGGTGTCCGGTGCTCTCGCCGTAGATCATGGCGCCGGCGACGCCGACGAAGCTCACCGCCAGGGAGACGAGGCCCGCCCGCGGGCTGATCTTCTTCAGCAGGAAGCCGGCGATCACGGGCACGAACACGCAGCCGGAGAGGAAGGAGTAGGACAGGTCGAGCGCCTTGAAGATGTCCGAGATCCACACCGCCAAACCGATCATGATGATGCCGAGCGTGAACGCGATACCGCGGTTGATCCACACATCGCGCTTCGTGGTCACGCGCTCGTCACCGGCTTCATCTTCCAGATCCGTGACGATGCCCTTTACCAGGCGCAGGTAGAGGTCGTTGTAGACCACGGTTGAGCAGGCGAGAATCGTGCCCGAGGCGACCGACATTGAGGCCGCGATGGCGGCCGCGAGTAGGAGGCCGGCCACGCCGACCGGCAGGAACTCGGCAACACCGGTCGCGAACGCCTCGTTCGTGTGTTCCAAATTGGGCACGACGATCGCCGTCGCCATCCCGAGGATCACGCCGCATAGCGCGTAGATGATCGAATAGATACCGGCGCTTATGGTGCCGGCCTTGGCCGTGGTGTCGTTCTTCGCGGTGAACACGCGCTGCCAGATGTCCTGGCCGATCACGAGGCCGGGCACGTAGATGAGGATCCAGTACAAAGTGCCCTGGAAGTCGTAGGCAAAGACGTCCAGATGGGTTTCGGGCACCTGGTCAAGGAAGCCCGAAAGGCCGCCAATCTGCGGGTGCATGAAGACGAAGATCGGAATGAGGATCACGATGCCAAGCGTCTTCACGATGAACTGGACGAGGTCGGTCATAGTGACCGACCACATGCCACCGATGAAGGTGTAGAACACGACGACGCCGCCGCCGACCACCATGGCTACGGTGGGCTGCCACCCAAGCATGCCCTGCAGGATCGAGCCAATGGCCACAATCTGAACGACGGTAAGCGCAATCGTATAAATGATGGTGAGCACCGCCGACAAGAGTCGGGCGCTCGAGCCGTAGTTGCGCTCAATGACTTCGGCCATCGAAAGGGCCCGCAGGCGCGAGAGTTTTGAGGATACGAGCATGCCGAGAAGGATGAGGCCCATGCCAAGTGAGCCGCCCACCCAAATACCCGCAATGCCGTCTCGATAACCCTTTTCCGCACCGCCCACGGTGACGGCCCCGCCGACAGCGAGTGCCGCCATACAGGAGAAAAAGATCGGGAATCCGAGGCGCCGGCCGGCGAGCAGGTAATCATCACGGGTCTTTGCAAATCTGAGGGAAAGGACCCCGATCACCACCATGCCGACGAAGTACAGGGCGATAATGACGAAATCCAGGGGTGCAAGATGAAGGTCCATGGTCGTCTTCTTCCATCTGAGGGAATGTGGCAAAAGATTAACACCGCAAAACCCTTGAGAAGTGATCTAGACGACACGATATTTCAATTGGTTAGGGGACGCTTCACCGACCCCGATGGGGGCTCGATGGCCCGAAATTCTCCGGAATACGGGCGAGTGCACCCCTCCCGGAGGCGAACGTCAATGTTACGCACATCACATTCACGTCTCGCGATGTGACCGCTCGCGCAGGCCTCTCCGCTACGCTCAGGCCATGTCCCGTGTGCCCGCTGCCCAGCGCGATGTCCGCGCGCAGAGGCGCGCCTTCGGCCCGGAGTTGGCCCGCGTAGGCCTCGGGGCGTTCGTCGCCTTTGCGGGGCTCGCCCACCTCAGTTTCGCGCGCGAGGAGTTCCGCGCCCAGGTCCCGCACTGGTTCCCCGTCGACGCGGACCTCGTCATCGTTACCTCCGGCGTGGTCGAGCTCGTTCTCGGCCTCGCGTTCATCGCGCTGCCCCGCAACCGGGGCCTCCTCGCACTCCTGCTCGCCCTCTTCTTCGTGGCGATCTTCCCGGGCAATATTGCCCAATACGTGGAGGGGACGCCGGCCTTTGGCCTGACGAGTAACGCCGCCCGACTCGCCCGCCTGTTCTTCCAACCGATTCTCATCGCCCTTGCGCTGTGGGCCGGTGGCCTCCTCTCCAGGTGGACGCGGGTCGGCCCGTCGAAACCCCGCGTGGGAAGCCGCACCTGAGGCGGGACGTCACCCCCGGCTACCCGAAGGTGAACGCGTACGCGGCGACGTCCTTGGGAAGGATGAGGGTGAGCAGGACGCCGTCGCCCACATCGCCGAGGTCCACCAGCTCGTAGAGGCGCGCTGAATCAAGCGTGAGGCGCCCATCGCGCACGTCCGCACCGCCCGGAGCACGCGGGTCGCTGAGTTCCACGTCGATGGTCGCGCCCGGCGGCCCATCCAGCACCAGATACACCTGCTGACCGATGAACCGGACGCTCAACCGCGCACCGTCGTCTTCGGCGACGAGACGCTCGGCCTCGACGCGGAAGCGCCCGTTGAGCGTCCACGAATTCACGGGGATCCGCCACGCGGCCTCATAGGTCTGGATGCCCTCGGCGAAGGCCGGCTCACCCACGTATCCGCTGGCACGCCGCCAGCCAAGGTAGGTTTCGGGTGACTGTCCGGGCGTGAAGAGATGGGGCTCGCCGTCGGGGCGGGAGCGTGCACCGTCGGTCCGAAGCAGGGCACGGATCGCGTCCTCGGTGGCATCGTATTCCCCCTCGCCGAAGTGCGCATAGCGCACCGTGCCTGACCGGTCGATGAGGTATTTTGCCGGCCAGTAGCGGTTCCGGAACGCATGCCACGTGCGGTAGTCATTGTCCAGAGCCACGGGGTAGCGGATCCCGGCGGCGCGCACTGCCCGCTCGACATGTGCGCGCTCCTTCTCGAAGGCGAACTCCGGCGCATGCACGCCGACGATCTCGAGCCCCTCATCGTGGTAAGCCTCGTACCAGGCGTTGAGGAATGGCTGGGTACGCTCACAGTTGATGCACGAATAAGTCCAAAAATCGATGAGGACGACCGTGCCGCGTAGCCCTTCCATCGTCAGCGCGTCGCTGTTGATCCACTCCTCGATTCCCGTGAACTCGGGTGCCGGAAACGCACCTTTCAACTCACCGGTGTCGGCGAGTGCCGGAGCATCCTCGGGCGGAAGCCCCCCTGAGTCGCCATTGTCCGGCACAAGCGTGGCCTCAAATGACGCGATCGAGGGTACGCGGGCTTGAATCGCGCGATCCGCCCCCGTCACGACAAGGAGGCCGACGACCACAAAGACGACAGCGAGAGTGCGCTGCAGAATACCTGCGGGGTCCGCAGCCCAGCCGAGGTGTTCAAGCGCACGGCGCCCGAGCAGCGAGATTGCGAGGAGTGCGCCCGAAAAACCCAGGCAGTACAGGCTCAGGTAAAGGAAGCCGCGTGCCGCACTGGTCGGCACGACAGTGGCAAGCACCCACGCATAGGTGGGGCTGCAGCTATTGAACACGGGCCCAAGCGCCGCCCCCGTCGCCACAGCGGAGGCCGTGGATCCCTCCCGGCGGCGTGCCTCATCAAGGAGTGCCTTCGAACGCCGGGAGAGCCCGAGTGCTGCCTCGAGGCGTGCCCAGCCGCCGGGGAAGCCCATGGCGAGTCCAAGCGTGACGATGAGCAGGCCCGAACCGAGCCGCCAGATACGAGGGTCGACGCTGATCAGCCAAGTGCTGGCTTTCAACAGCACTGTAAAGATCATGAGGGAGAGAGCGAGCGAGACCGCGATGAGAACGGGACGGCGCTTACTTCCCGAACCGAGAGACCCTCCAATAATGACCGGCAAAAACGGCAACACGCACGGGCTGAGCACACTTGCCACCCCGGCGATAAGGGAGAGAAATGCCGCGAGGATCACGGCTTGACCATCCTCCGGCCTACTGCGGACAGCTCACGCCGATCGAGGCGCACGGATACGCGATACGTGCGGACGGTAACGCTGGTCATGACCCCTAGTGTGACGTAGGGCCAGCGCCGCGCACTAGTGCCCCACCTTGACATATCGTGACATTCCCCCGTGACACGCCGCGAGACAATTGCGACACGAGGCTCCAGAATCACCGTCGTGAATCGCGGCAGGAGGAACACCTTGACCCCCTCTGCGACCACTATCGGTGAGACGAGCGGTGGCGCATCGATCCGATGGGGTAGCTGGGTGGGGAAGCAGTCGACACCGCACTCGCGAGCGGCGGACGCAGCGCACCGGACCGAAGCGCTACGCGGTGATGGCGCGCAGCGCGCGCCGATAGCCGCGGCGCAGGAGCGGCCGGGCAAGGGAGTTCGGCACGTGAGTGAGGGCGTAGGTCTGCCGCCAGCGCAGGCGGCACCCACCCGCCACCGGGGTGAGCGTCGCAGTGATAGTCCCGAATAGGAGCGACCCCTCTTTCACGATGACCGCGCAACGCGGCGGCTCGAAGGTACGCACCGCCATCCGATCATCGAATCCGAACGGTCCGAGTCCCGTGCGGGCGATGAAACGCGAATCCTCGGTGAGGCGGTCTCCCGCCACGAGCCGTACGGCCGTAAGCGGGATCGCCTGCGTGTGCCGCTCCAGGTCCCACAGCTTCGCCCAAACCTCTTCGGGTGGTGCATCCAGGTCGAGGTGGAGGGTGAATTCGGGCATCGTCCCAGATCTCATCGGGCATCCTCCTGGGGTGGCGGCTCCGGTCCCAATTTAGCGACGATACAGGCGTGCCACCTGGGGGGCGGCCGCCCGCACGAGGGCGGCTCGACGGACCTTCTGGGTCGGGGTGAAGAGATCGTGATGGGCGGTGAGGTCAGCCAGCAGAACGCAATATTCGCGGATCTGTTCGGCACGCGAGACCCGCCGGTTTGCCGCCTGTACCGCCCGTTCCACCGCGGCTCGCAGCCAGGTGGCACTCAGCTCGATGGGGCTTCCCGAGCCGGGCGCGCTCACCTGGGCGAGCTCCTCGTCACCCTCGGCGCGGGCCCGCTCGCGCAAGGCATCGGGGTCCACGAGGATTAGACCGGCGGGGCGCGGCTCATTGTCACCGATCACCACGGCGTGTGCCACGAGAGGGTGGCGTTCGACGTCCTGCTCCCAGACCGTCGGGACAATCGTTTTGCCCGAGGAGGTGACGACCACCTCTTTGCACCGTCCAAGGAGGGTGAGGCGCCCGTCCTCGTCGAGCCTGCCGAGGTCCCCGGTACGGAAGTAGCCACCCACAAAGGCGTCGGCGTCGTCCCGCGGGTCCCAGTAGCCTCGGCACACGCCCGGACCCCTCGCCAGGACTTCGCCGTCGTCGGCTATCCGCACGGTCGCCCCAGGGGTCGGGACACCAACGGTGCCGGCGCGCGTGTTGCCCGGCAGATTTCCCGTGAGCGGCGCCGTCGTCTCTGTCAGGCCGTAGCCCTCGATGATGGGGATGCCGATCCCGGCGAAGAGGCGGCACAGGTCGGGTTCCAGCGGGGCGGCTCCCGAGAGCATGTAGGTCATGCGACCACCGAGCAGGGCGCGGATGCGCGCGTAGAAGAGGCGGTCATAGAGCGCGTGCTCGGCCCGGGTCGTGAGGCTCGCCTTCCGGCCGCGATAGTGGCATTCACCCATCTCGATTGCGACGCGTTCGGCGCGTCGCCACACGGCCCCCAGGTGTTTGCGCTCAGCATTGGTGCGCACGGCCTCCCGGATCTTGTGCAGGACGCGGGGCACCACGACGAGGAACGTGGGGCGCAATGTCGCGAGCGTCGCGATGACGCGTGTCGGGTCCGCCAGGTGGGAGACCCGCATCCCGTTGGTGAGGCAGATGATCTGCAGCCCGCGGGCCAGGACGTGGGCGAGTGGCAGGAAGATGATCGTGGACCCATCCTCGCGTACCACCTCCCCGTAGGCCGCGGCGATGTTGAGCATCTGGTGGATGAAATTCTCGTGGGTGATGCATGCGCCGCGCGGGCGGCCGGTGGTGCCCGAGGTGTAGACGACGGTCGCGATGTCGTCCGGGCCGGCCACGAGGCGGCGCTCCTCGAGCTCGCCCCGAGAGATGGATTGTCCGCGTCGGGCCAGCGCCGCCAGGTCGGTCTGCCCCGCGAAGCGCCAGATCCCATGCGGGTGAAGGCCCGCCTCGGCGAAGGCGGCCTCAAGGAGATGGGCGTGCTCGTCAGTTTCGACGAATGCGGCGCGTGGGCCTGCGTTGCGCAGGATCGCACTGACCTGCTCGGGGGCGGCGGTCTCGTAGACGGGAACGACGACGGCGCCTGCGTACAAGCACGCGAGATCAGCGAGCGTCCACTCGTAGCGGGTGGCGGACATGATGGCGACCCGGTCCCCGGCCTGCAGGCCGGAGGCAATGAGGCCGCGTGCGAGGGCGCGTACTCGCTCGGCAAATTCGGCGGTGGTGACCGGGCGGTAGGCGCCGTCGTCGTCAACCACCTCGAAGGCGTGATGATTCGGGGCTTCACGCAGCCGCGTCTCCAGGAGATCGGTGACGTTGCGATGTGGGGAGGTCACCAGTGTCGGTGTGGAGAATTCTCGCATCGCTACTCCTCGAGTTGGGGGCGAGACCCGAACGCGGGGATGAGGAGCGGGGTCTGGGCCTTGTACTGCTCGTAGGCACTCTGCCCACCCCAGGTTTTGTCAGCCTTCGCCTCAAGCATGGGGATACCCGAGACTCTGGTCAGCAGGAGCGCGACGAACACGGGTGAGACGAGGCCGATCAGACCCCACCCGGAGAGGTTCGGCCAGGCGATGACGGCGATGCCAACCCACAGGAGGATCTCACCCGCGTAGTTGGGGTGGCGCGACCGGGACCAGAGGCCGGTATGGATGAACCGGCCCGCGTTCTCGGAACGTGACTTGAAGGCGGTCTTTTGCGCGTCGGCCACGACCTCGAGGACAAAGCCGACCAGCCAAAGGGTGGTCCCCGCCCAGGCGAAAACCCCGAGGGGTGCGCGACCCGTCGAGGTGATGGCCACCCACGCGGCCGACGCCGTCACGCTCACCCACAGGCCCTGCAGGGTCCAGGTGAAGAAGAATCGGCTGGCAGACGGTTTGATGTCCTCAAAGCGCCGGTCCCCACCGAAGCGGTGCACACGCCAGGCAAGGAACGTCCCGAGACGCACGGCCCACGCCACGATGAGGGCCGCTAACAGCCACGCGCGCGCATCGGCTGGGCGGGCGGACGCCAGGATGCCCACCGTGACCGCAATGTAGGTAAGAGCGCCGGTGAGATCAAAGAAGCGCTCGGTCTGCTTCAGGTAGGCGGGAACGAACGCGAGCCACTGGATAAGGAAGGCGACGCCGACCGCGAGCGCGAAGAGGGGCAGTGTGCCGAGCCGCTGGCCCCCGGCAGAGCCGGCGAGGGCGAGAGCACCCCCGAGAAGGACGGTGATAACGGTGGCGATGAGGCGGGTGGCGGTCATGTGACCTCCCTGAAGATATACGACATTTTTCTATGTCATGGACTAGTTCTTACTGTTCCATGCATGTCAACCCGATCCGTTACCTTCGCTGGAGTCCGGGTGGAATCCCCCCACATGCGGGCGCGCGACCTCACCTGGCGGACGTACTCTGACCCGGCAGTTCAGCTCAGCCCTGCGGATGTCGCGCGATGGATCTGGTCCCGTCCCGGATGCGACGGCGTCACCTTGGGGTGACGATGGCGGTATGGCACACGAAGACCACCTTGACGCCCGTCTTCAGGATCAGCGCTCCGGTGACGGTATGACTGATCCGTCTCCTGGCTGTCCCGGTGACGGCGGGGAACCGACGCTCTACACCATCGGTCACTCAACGCGCCCACTGGCAGAGTTCGTCGACCTCCTGAAGGAGAACGGCGTCACGCGCGTCGTCGATATTCGCACCGTCCCGGGCTCGCGGCACAACCCGCAGTACGGCAAAGACGCGCTCCTAGAGGCGCTGCCCACCTACAGCCTGGCCTATGAGCACTGCGAGGGGCTCGGGGGCCTGCGCAAAACCCATAAAGACTCCCCGAATATGGGCTGGCGCAACGCTTCATTTCGCGGGTATGCGGACTACATGCAGACCTCCGAGTTTGAGACCGCCCTCGAGGGTTTGATCGAGCAGGCCAGGCGTGAGTGTGTGGCCATCATGTGTGCGGAGGCCGTCCCGTGGCGCTGCCACCGCTCGCTCGTTGGTGATGCGATGCTCGTGCGCGGCTTTACCGTCCTCGACATCATGGGTCCACACTCGGTGCGCCCCCACGCTCTGACGCGCTTCGCCGTCGTCGACGGAACCTCGATCACCTACCCGCCAGGTCCGGACGCGTAACCATCTCGGGTGCCGCGGCTGCCCACTCCCGGCCGCGCCGCCCCACGCGGTCGTGCAGTGTCGCCCGTGGCACTGCCCTACAGGCCCCACCACCGTGGGACGCGCGCGCGGTGGCGCCGGTAACTCCCGCCGAACCTCTCCGCAAGAGCCGCCTCTTCTGCGGGGATCTGGAAGCGGTCAACGACGGCGACGAATGCGGCGACCGGGAGTGCGGCCGCGAGCGAGCGCCGGGCGGTCGCGTGAGCGGCGAGCAGCAAGGCAAGGGCGACGTACATGGGATTGCGCGTGACCGCGTTCGGCCCCTCCTCAACCAGCGCGTGAGCGCGATCGAGCGTCACCGGGGAGTAACTGGTCTGGCGTGCGCGAAACTGTGCGAGGCTCCCGAGCCCAAGCCAGCTCGCCCCGAGCAGCGCCGGAGTGGCGGCGAGCGCCGAGCCGAACGTCACGCCTCTGCCACGAGCGAGGCGCATCTGCGCGATCCAGGCGACGAGAAAGGCCGTACCGGGCAGGGGGATGGGGCTCGTTTTCATTCCCCTAGGCTAGCGGCGCGCACCCCGCCGTGGCACGCGCCCCGGTACGGTGGCGCCCCGACTCAGTCCCGGCGGGCGCGAGCGACGTCGAGTTCACCGAGCCGGCGCGCGAGGTAGGGACCGGTCACGCTGCAGGCGTTCTGGGCCACCTCGGACGGCGTGCCCTCAGCAATCACCCAACCGCCCGCACTGCCGCCGCTGGGCCCGAGGTCAATCACCCAGTCCGCGGAACCGATGACGTCGAGATGGTGTTCCACGACGACGACGGTGTGGCCAGCGTCCACGAGGGCGTGAAGCTGCGCGAGCAGGAGGGCCACGTCGGCCGGGTGCAGCCCTGAGGTCGGTTCGTCAAGAAGGTAGAGCGTGTGACCCGCGCGGGTGCGCTGCAATTCGGTCGCGATCTTGATGCGCTGGGCCTCACCACCGCTCAGTTCGGTCGCTGGCTGACCGAGCCTGAGGTAGCCGAGGCCGATCCGCTGTAGCGCCTCGAGACTGCGCGCCGCTGCCGGAACGTCCGCGAAGACGATGGCGGCTTGATCAACCGACATGGCGAGCACATCCGCAATCGTGTGGCCCCGCCACGTCACCTCGAGGGTCTCCGGGTTGTAGCGCGCCCCGTGACAGGTGGGGCACGGCCCGTAGGTGCCCGGCATGAAGAGGAGTTCCACCTCAACGAAGCCGTCCCCCTGACAGGTGGGACAGCGCCCCTCAGCGACGTTGAAGGAGAAGCGTCCGGGCGTCCAGCCGCGGCGTTTCGCCTCATCGGTTGAGGCGAAGAGCTTGCGGACCGTGTCAAACATTCCGGTGTAGGTGGCGAGCGTCGAGCGCGGTGTTCTGCCAATGGGGCGCTGATCCACCTGGAGCAACCGGGTGAACTCCTCCAGTCCGGTCGCATCCTGCACGTCGGGGCAGGCCTCGCCGTCGGCGGCACTGTCCCGGTTCAGCCATCCCCACACGAGGTCCGCGAGCACCTGGGAGATGAGCGTGGACTTCCCGGAACCGGACACCCCGGTGACGGCGGTGAGCACGCCGGTGGGGATATCGACGTCGAGGCCGCGCAGATTGTGGCGAGTAATACCGCGCAACTCAAGTGAGCCCGCAGCCGTGCGCGGTTCGCGTTCGGGAGGGAGGACCCGGTCGAAAAGATAGTCGCGGGTGACCGACTCCTCCACGTCGGCGAGGCCCTCAACCGGCCCGGAGTAGAGGACTTCTCCCCCTCCCTCGCCGGCCTTCGGACCGATGT
This sequence comes from Bowdeniella nasicola, assembly GCA_030537895.1. Lineage (GTDB taxonomy): Bacteria > Actinomycetota > Actinomycetes > Actinomycetales > Actinomycetaceae > Bowdeniella > Bowdeniella nasicola_C. The sequence continues at coordinate 3,545 of JAUNVA010000016.1, read as the reverse complement.
CAACGATCCAGTCGGCGCGGCGGACCACGCTCATGTCGTGTTCGACCACGAACAGTGAGTTGCCCCCCTCCTTCAGCTCCTCGAGGACGTCGAGCAGCGGTTCGGCGTCGGCCGGATGCAGCCCCGCCGAGGGCTCGTCGAGAACGTAGACGACGCCGAAGAGACCGGAGCGCAGTTGGGTGGCGATCCGCAACCGTTGGGCCTCACCAGCCGACAGCGTCGTAGAGCTACGCCCAAGCGCGAGGTATCCGAGGCCGAGGGAGATGAGCACGTCAATCCGGGCGACAAGGTCCGCGCAGATCCGCCTGGCCACTTCGGTCCCCTCGCCCGACGAGGCATCGGAGACCGCGGTGCCCGCGTCCTCGAGCTCGGCGATCGGGCGCAAGATGGCAGCCAGGTCGGTGAGGGGTTGGTCGTTGAGTTCCGCGATCGTGTGGTCCGCGATGGTCACCTTGAGGGCGTTGGCGGTCAGGCCTGTGCCCTCGCATTCGGGGCAGGTCATGGTTTCGGTGAAGCGGAGCGCTTTGTCGCGCATCATCTGGCTCTGGGAGGTATTGAGCACGTGCATAATGTGCTTGCGCGCGCTCCAGAATTTTCCCTTATAGCCGTGATCGATCCGGTCGGGCTCCGGCTCGATGTAGACCTTCGGCTGCTCGTCGGTGTAGAGCAGCCATTCGCGCGTCTTGGGATCGAGGTCACGCCACGGAGCATCAATATCGATCCCGAGCCCCTTCACGACGCTGCGCAGGTTTGCCCCCTGCCAAGCACCCGGCCAGGCGGCGATGGCACCTTCCCGGATCGAAAGCGAGGGGTCGGGAACCATGAGCTCGTCGGTGACATCGTGGATGACGCCGAGCCCCTCGCAGCGCGCGCAGGCTCCGGCCGGGGTGTTGGTGGAAAACGATTCGGCGTCGAGTCGATCCATCCCCTCGGGGTAGGTGCCGGCGCGGGAATAGAGCATGCGCAGAAGGTTGGACAGTGTCGTGATGGTGCCGACGGTCGAGCGGGAGCTCGCTGCGCCCCGGCGTTGTTGGAGTGCGACGGCCGGAGGGAGGCCGAGGATCTCGTCGACGTGCGGCGCGCCAACCTGGTTGAGGAGGCGGCGGGCGTAGGGTGCGACGGATTCAAAGTAGCGCCGCTGCGCCTCCGCGTAGAGCGTGCCGAAGGCAAGCGAGGATTTGCCCGATCCTGAGACCCCGGTGAACACGACGAAGGCGTCGCGCGGGATGTCGAGGGTGACGTCCCTCAGATTGTTCTCCGTCGCTCCCCGCACGTGCACGTACCCGAAATCCCCCATGCTCCTGAAGATATCCGGCGGCGGGGGCGGTGTCGAAAGGGCCAGCGGGCTATCGACCATGAGGGCGGCGCCCACACCCTGCGCGATCCTCCCGACGGCGAGGAGCGTCACGGTCGGTGTGCGTGCGCACAGCAGCGAGGAGAAGAAGAACAGGGCGACGCCACCTCGAAAGACCCGGAGTCGGCCGATCTTGTCACCGAGCGCCCCCGCGGAGAGCACCGGGGAGGCGAAGGAGAGCGTATAACCGTTCACCACCCACTGGGGTGAATCCAGGCCCGCGCTGAACTCTTCACCGATTTCCTTCAAGCCCAGTTGGGCGATCGTCATATTCAGCGTCATGACGACGGCAAAGAGAGTGACGGCAATCGTGACGTAGGTGGGGTTGTGGGCCTTCGCCATGGAACTCCCAGGTGCGCCTTATCTCACCGTGAACGTCCTTCACTCTCGTGTGGGATGGCAGGATGGTCTGTCCGATGAGAGAGGCAACCTCATCCCCCTCATGGAGGCACAGGCGTCCAGCGAGGTCGAAAATACCGTCACCACGAATGATGAACTCTTCAGGGCTGACGTGGATGCGCTCGCGGTCCCAACCCCTCAGGTCAAGGAAGCGCAGCGGTATCGCACGGCGCTGCGAGGCGGCTACACAACCCTCGAGAGTCGCCCGCTGACAACGCAGACTGCCTTCGACGTGTGTTCTCACCTGCAGGGGCGCCCCGTCATCATCCGAAACCAGACCGGCACATCAATCGGGACCCCCCGCACGGAGGAGCGGATCTACACGCCTCCAGTGGGCGAAACCGTGATCCGTGACCACCTTTCGGCGTGGGATCGTTTCATCCATGGTGACCACGGGATCGAGTCCCTCATCGTCATGGCCCTCGCACATTACCAATTTGAGACTATCCACCCGTTCTTCGATGGCAACGGGCGCACCGGGAGGATCGTGAACCTCTGATTTTTGATTGAGAAGGGGCTTGTCCACCTCCTCATCTGGAACCTCTCCGGTCATATCGTCCGTCACAAAGACACCTACCATGACCTCCTTAACGCGGTGACTCGCGAGGAGGCGTGGGAACCCTGGAATCCTGTTCATGCTGTCCGGGGTCGAGTCGACGGCCATCTGGACGAGGAACCTCGGCGAATGGGTGGATCGCCTGCGCGAGGACATGCAAGCCTCACTCCGTGCCCTCTCTACCAACCTCCCCGCAGTGTCCCTGAGGCGCCTACCCTGTTCCCGGCCCTATCTGCGCATCTCCACGGTGGTAGAGGCCGGGCTCGCGCAACGACAAACCGCCGGTCGTGGCGGAACGAAGAAGGGGGCCGCAGGTTTCCCTGCGGCCCCCTCCCTATGTCAGGTCAGCTGTTTTAGCTTTCCTTGCGACGCTGCGCGTAGGCAGCGGCAGCGAGACCCCCGAGGATCGCGAATACGGAGGCGATAGCAAGCCCCGTCGTGTTCGCGCCCGTAATCGGTAGCTTGCCACCGGTGCCAGGCGTGCTCGGCGAAGGCGCCGGAGCGGCCGGATCCTTCACCGTCACCGTCGTGGTGAACGAGTCGGTGGACCCATCCGGGTAGGTCACGACGACGGTCACCTCGTGGGTACCAGGCTTACTGGTATCAACCTCCTCCACGACGGTCACCGTGGTGCCGTCCGGGAGTTCATCAAGGTTGCCAACCGTGTCATCCGGGTTGAGGGTGCCACCGGTCTCGACCTCCACCGGGTTCGGCTTCGGCTCGTACTTCTCGGCGTCGGTCTTGCCATCGTTGGGATCAACAATGGTCACCTCAACCTCAACCGTGTCAGTCGAGTCGTCCGGGTAGGTCACCGTCACGTCGACCACAGTCGTGCCAGGCTTGGTCGTATCGACGTCCGGGACCGTCACCGTCGTACCCTCAGGCAACTCATCGAGATTCTCGATGGTCTCCTCAGGAACAACAGTGCCGCCGACCTCAACCTCGACCGGAGCCGGGATCGGCTCGTACTTCTCGGCGTCGGTCTTGCCATCGTTGGGATCAACAATGGTCACCTCAACCTCAACCGTGTCAGTCGAGTCGTCCGGGTAGGTCACCGTCACATCGACAACCTGGCTCCCAACCTCATCGGTAGAGAAGTCCTCCGGCAGGGTCACCGTGGTGCCCTCGGGAAGGTCTTCCAGGTTGGCAATGGTGTCATCCGGGTTAACGGTGCCACCCTGCTCAACCTCCACCGGAGCCGGGATCGGCTCGTACTTCTCGGCGTCCGTCCTGGTG
>JAUNVA010000006.1 GCA_030537895.1 Bowdeniella nasicola | reverse complement strand
CGGCAGCGGCGACGACGGTGTGGCCTCGGACGCCAGCCAGATCAATGTTCAGCCCCGCGACGCCCTCAAGGACGGCGGCGAGCTGAAGCTACCGATCGGCCCGATTCCGACCAACTGGAACCCGATGCACGTTGACGGCAACCTCGTTGACAACAACGACATCATGGGCTTCACCATGCCGGCCCTGTGGAAGTACAACCCGGATGCCACCACCGAGCCGAACGAGGACTACTTGACGGACTTCGAGGTGAAGGATGCCGACGGCGATGACCCGATGGTCGTCACCCTGCACCTGAACCCCGAGGCCAAGTGGAACGACGGCACCCCGATCACCTACAAGGACTTCGACGCCCCGTTCAAGGCCTGCAACGGTGAGAACACCACGGACGACGTCGACGACGAAGAAGCGCAGAAGACGATGTTCGTGTGCGCCTCCTCGGACGGCTGGCGCGAGATCGAGAAGATCGAACAGGGCGAGGCCGAATCCGACGTCGTCGTGACCTTCAAGACCTCCTACCCGGACTGGACCGGGGTCCTCTTAACGCCCTACCACGCGGAGGGCATGAAGGACGCCGAGACCTTCAACAAGGGCTGGATTGTCGATGTGCCGAACAACGACTGGATGGCGGGTCCGTTTAAGTTCGAAAGCGTTGACCAGTCCCAGAAGCGCGTCTACCTCGTCCCGAACGAAAACTGGTGGGGCAACGAGCCGATCCTGGACAAGGTGACGTTTAACTCGCTCGAAGCCGACGCGCAAGCAAACTCCTTCGCGAACGGCGAGATCGACGTGCTGCCCTACATCATCGACGCCTCCACGTACCAGACGGTCACGGGCCGCGAGGACGCCGAGGTGCGCGTGGCGACCGGACGTCAGTGGCGCCACTACACGTTCAACTCGAACGTGGGCCTGATCCAGGATCAGACGATCCGTCAGGCGATTGCCATGGGCTTGAACCGCGAGCAGACCACCAAGTCTGACCTCGCAGGCCTGCCGGTTGACCCGGAGAAGGTCCTGCTCGGCAACCACTTCTTCATGCCTGGTCAGGAAGGCTACGCCGATAACTCGGACGTGACCCCCTACGATCCGGAGCAGGCGGGCAAGCTTCTTGACGAAGCGGGCTGGACCCTCGAGGACGGCAAGGAGTTCCGCACCAACGAGGCGGGCGAAGAGCTCGCCGTGAACTACCTCGTCATCACCGGCGTCTCCACCTCGGAGAACGAGGGCAAGATGCTGCAGGATCAGATGAAGGCCATCGGCATCAACGTGAAGATGGTTCAGGCCTCGCCGAACGAATTCTTCTCCAAGGTTGCCTCCGGCGAGTTCGAAATCACGACGTTCACCTGGCAGGGCACGCCCTACCCGATGGCGAATGTCGGCCAGATCTACGGTGACGGCTCGAGCTCGAACTACGCGAATCTGAAGATCGACAAGGTCGAGGAGCTGATCCCGCAGATCGCCTCCGAGATGGACAACGATAAGCGCATCGAGCTGACCAACGAGGCCGACCGGGCCATTTGGGAAGCGGTGCACACCGTGCCGATCTACCAGCGTCTTGAGCTGACCGCGGTTCCGAAGAACCTCGCCAACTATGGCGCCTTCGGCTTCGCCTCCGGTAAGCCCGAAGACATCGGTTACATGAAGTAATCGAATCGCACGCACGCGGGCCCCGCCAGGAAGCTGGCGGGGCCCGTCCTGCATGATTGAGCTATGCGCCCCACCATCATCATTCGTTCTCGGCTCGCTCAGACGGGATTCGTCCTTGTCTCCGCACTTGCCGTCGCGCTGGAGATCCAAGCCGCCGCCGTGGCGGGGCCGATGGCCGCACTGCGTCTGTCGGCGTTCCCGACCCTCGTTATAGTGCTCGCCTATCTCCTGTGGTGGCACCCGCGGGTCACGATCAACGATCGTGGGGTCGAGATCCGCAATCCGCTTCGCCTCGTCGCCCTCACGTATGGCGAGCTCGACCAGGTGAGTGCCCGCGGTGCCCTGCGGCTACACGCGGGCTCACGGACATTCACCGCATGGGCCGCCCCCGCTCGCGGGGGCTACCGTGCCTCCACTCGTCCGGCACCGATCGCACCGCAGGTCGTGGAAGGCACAGCCCGTATGGTGGTGGCCGCGGATGCGGCAAGCGCCGCCCGGCTCATCGAGCAGGAGCAAGTCCACCGCGCTGCGGGAGCGCAGGCTCCGGCAGCCACGACGGATCGCGGCCCCCACTGGACATGGCAGCCTTTCCCGGCCGCCCTGGCGCTGTTGGCCGTCGGGCGGATGGTGATCTCCGTCCTCTGACCGAGTCCACATCGCTCCGCCCGCTCGGCGTTAAGATGAAACGTCGGCATCACGCCGAATCCCCTACCGGAAGAAACCCGCATGCCTCAGCGCCCAGATCTGCGCAACGTCGCCATCGTCGCCCACGTCGACCATGGCAAAACCACACTCGTGGACGCCCTCCTGTGGGCGTCCGGGGCGTTCGGTGCCCACGAACACGTCGACGACCGCGCCATGGATTCGGGGGATCTGGAGCGCGAAAAGGGCATCACGATCCTCGCGAAGAACACCGCCGTGCACTACCGCGGCCCCGCGAGCGACGTCTCAGAGGGCGTGACGATCAACGTGATCGACACTCCCGGGCACGCCGACTTCGGCGGCGAGGTCGAGCGGGGGCTGTCCATGGTCGACGGCGTCGTCCTGCTGGTCGACGCCTCTGAGGGGCCGTTGCCACAGACACGATTCGTCCTTCGTAAGGCCCTTGCGGCGAACCTGCCGGTGATCGTCGTCGTCAATAAGGTGGACCGCCCTGACGCTCGGATCACGGAGGTGGTCTCCGAGACCACCGACCTGCTGCTCTCCCTTGCCTCCGACCTGGTCGAGGACCACCCGGACCTGGACCTGGACGCCGTGCTCGACGTGCCCGTCATCTACGCGAGCGCGAAGGCGGGCCGGGCCTCCCTCACGCAGCCGGCGGACGGCACGCTACCGGAGGAGACGGACATGGAGGCCGTCTTCGCCACGATCCTGGAGCGGATCCCGGCCCCCACCTACGAGGAGGGGGCGCCCCTGCCGGCCCACGTCACGAACCTCGACGCCTCGCCTTTCCTCGGACGCCTCGCGCTGGTACGCGTCCACAACGGCACCCTCGCCAAGGGACAGCGGGTTGGCTGGGCACGCACCGACGGGAGTCTCGCGTCCGTGAAGATCAGCGAACTGCTGCGCACCGAGGCCCTCACCCGGGTCCCGGCCGAATCCGCCGGACCGGGAGACATCGTCGCCGTCGCGGGCATCGACGACATCATGATTGGGGAGTCGTTGGTCGACCTGGATGACCCGCGGCCGCTGCCCCTCATCACCGTCGACGAACCGGCGATCGCCATGACTGTGGGGATCAACACCTCGCCACTCGCCGGGCGTGTGCGGGGCGCCAAGGTGACCGCCCGTCAGGTGAAGGACCGCCTCGACCGCGAGCTCGTCGGCAACGTCTCCCTGCGGGTCCTGCCCACGGAGCGGCCCGACGCCTGGGAGGTGCAGGGCCGCGGCGAGCTGGCGCTCGCGATCCTCGTCGAGCAGATGCGCCGGGAGGGCTTCGAGCTCACGGTCGGTAAGCCGCAGGTGCTCACCCGCCGCGAGAACGGGACGGTCCTCGAGCCCGTGGAACGGCTCACCATCGACATCCCGGAGGAGTATCTGGGGGCGGTCACGCAGCTCATGGCGGCCCGCAAGGGCCGCATGGAGACGATGGCGAACCACGGGACCGGGTGGGTGCGGATGGACTTCCTCGTGCCCGCGCGCGGCCTGATCGGGTTCCGCACGCGCTTCCTCACGGAAACCCGTGGCACCGGGATCGCCTCCTCAATCTTCGAGGGCTACGAGCCGTGGGCGGGCCCCATTGCGGCGCGGACCTCCGGTTCCCTCGTCGCCGACCGGCCCGGCGTCGTCACACCCTACGCCATGATCAACCTGCAGGAGCGCGGAACCTTCTTCGTGCACCCGACCTCGGAGGTCTACGAGGGCCAGGTTGTGGGGGAGAACTCCCGTGGGGAGGATATGGACGTGAACGTTACGCGCGAGAAGAAGCTCACGAACATGCGCTCGGCGAGTGCGGACGCCTTCGAGAATCTCGTGCCGCCGCGCGACCTCACGCTGGAAGAGTCCCTCGAGTTCGCGGCCGAGGACGAATGCGTGGAGGTGACGCCGAACGACGTGCGTATCCGCAAGGTCGTCCTACCGGCGACGGAGCGTTTCAAGATCGCGGCTGCGCGCCGCAGAGCGGAGAAACAGGACCAGTGATCTCTACCGATCGAGGCGGTCCACCCTCGGTATTCCTGCATGTGAAGGCACTCGCCATCGGGGGAATCGTCGGTTACCTTTCGCTGATTGTGCACCGCGCGCGGAGCGCGGACCTCCCGTGGGGGATCGTGCTCGCGTGGGTACTTGTCGGGGCGGCCGGTATCGCGCTACGCATTGAGGCGGGGGCGCGCCCCGCGCTCACCTTCGCCGGTGGCGCCCTCCTCACACCGTTGGCGATCACACAGTTCTCCCGCCACGTTTTTGCTCTCAATGACTGGCGAACCAGCGTATGGTTTATCGGGTCGTGTGCGGTGGTGATCATCGCCACGGCTTTCGGTGCATACGTCCGGCCCCGCCCGCAAGCACGCCCGGATGGTGAAGAGATGAGGAAGCCATGAGTGAGCTCGATCAGGCCGAAGAAGAGACACGCCCGTGGTATCGCAAGAGTGCGGTCATTGTGGGCGCCGTCATCGGGGTGCTGCTGATCGCCTATCTTGTGCTCGCGACACTGACACGCGACCGCGTGCCGGCCAACACGACCGTCGCTGGCGTTGAATTGGGCGGAATGTCCGCGGCGCAGGCACACGAGGCCCTCGACGCGGCGATGAGTGAGCGCCTAGCCGAACCTTTGGAGGTCGCGGCCGACGAGGCGAGCGCGGAGCTCATCCCCAAAGAAGCGGGCCTCGGCGTTGACGTGGACGCCACCGTCAGCCGACTGACCGGTTTCACCCTCAACCCGCGCGTCCTGTATGAACGCCTCACCGGCGGCGGTGAAGCCGAGGCAGTCACGACCGTCGACGACGATGCGCTCGTCGGAGCGCTCAACGAGGTCAGCGAAACCCTTGCGGTCCCACCCATTGACGCCGACGTCGTCTTCGATGGGGGAGACCCCGTGATCACAGAACCCAAAGAGGGGACAGAGCTGGACGTGCAGGCGGCGGCGGACGTCCTCGCTCGTGAGTTCCTCACAGCCGAGGGGACGCTCGAACTACCCGTCACCCACCCGGCACCCGACATCGGCGAGGAGGAACTTGAGACGGTCCGCACGCAGATTATCGAGCCGCTGACCTCCGGTCCGGTGACGGTCAAGGCCGGCGAGCACAGCGCGGAACTGTCAGTGGAGGACCTCTCGTTGCTGGCGACGGTCGATATGGCAGAGCCCTCGCTTACCTTCGATCCACAGGGCCTGCGTGAAATCATCATCGAAAAGGCACCGGGGCTCGGCGACACCGGCAAGGAAGCTCGGATCGTGATCGATGGCGGCAAACCCGTTGTCGTGCCCTCAACGGTCGGTATGTCGATGGATGAGGACGACCTCGTGGCGAAGGTCAGCACTGCCGCCACCTCCACCGACCGTGTGGCTGAAGTGGAGATGACCGAGGCGGAACCGGAGTTCAACACCGAAGCGGCCACGAAATTGGGAGTGAAGGAAGTCGTAGGGGAGTTCAACACCCCGCTCACTGCCGACCGTGTGCGAACTAAGAATCTTCAAGTCGGCACCTCGAAGATCACGAATACGCTCGTGAAGCCGGGCGAGACATTCTCTCTGCTCCAGGCGCTCGGCCCCGTCACCTACGAGCGGGGCTTCGTGGACTCGGGTGTGGTCGACGGCGGGTTTGCGACCAAGGCGCTCGGTGGCGGGCTCTCCCAGCTCTCGACGACGACGATGAATGCGGCGTTCTTCGCGGGGATGGACCTCGTTGAGTTTCGCCAGCACACGCGCTACTTCTCGCGCTACCCGGAAGGTCGTGAGGCCACGCTGTGGGGGCCGAGCCTCGACATGAAGTGGAAGAATTCCACGGACTACGGCGTACTCGTGCAAGCGTTCGTTGCCAACAACCGCGTGCACGTGCGCCTCTGGTCGACGAAGGTCTATGACGTGAAATCGTGGACCTCGAAACGGCGCAACATCACCCAGCCTCAAGTGGTCTACAACTCCCGACCAAACTGCACACCGGAGCACGGCACCACCCCGGGCTTTACGGTCGATTTTGGGCGTGAGCGGATCAAGGACGGCGTCTCCCTCGGCAAGGAATCCTGGACCTGGACCTATAACGCCTGGCCCATCGTCAGATGTGGCTCACCCAGCAAACAGTGAGAGACTAGAGGGGATCGCGAAGGAGGATATGTGACCTACATCATCGCGCAACCGTGCGTGGACGTGAAGGACCGGGCGTGCGTTGACGAATGTCCCGTCGACTGCATCTACGAGGGGGAGCGCTCCCTGTATATCCACCCTGACGAATGCGTCGACTGTGGTGCCTGTGAACCGGTGTGCCCGGTGGAAGCGATCTTCTACGAGGACGACGTGCCCGAACAGTGGAGCCAGTTCTACGACGCGAACGTCGAGTTCTTCGACGACATCGGCTCTCCGGGCGGTGCCGCAAAGATGGGGGTTATCCCGAAGGATCACCCGATTGTTGCCGCGCTTCCGCCCCAGGGAGAGTAGGGCGCAGGCCCTGACCCTCGCGCGACACGATGACACTGTTTGCCTCCCACCTGCCTGACTTTCCGTGGGACACACTGGCCGCCGTGCGACAACGGGCGGCAGCCCATCGCGATGGGCTGATCGACCTATCAATCGGCACGCCCGTCGATCCGACGCCACGCCTCGCCCAGGAGGCGCTCGCCGGATCGGCAAACGCTCCGGGCTATCCGCCGACCGTCGGCAGTGCCGAGCTACGCGCCGCCATTCGTGAGTGGTTCGCACGGCGCCGCGGGGCGACGGTCACCGCGGTGCTCCCCACCCTCGGTTCGAAGGAAGCAGTCGCGCTCCTCCCGTCCTTCCTGGGGATTGGCCCGGGCGAGAGCGTCGTGCACCCTGCGATCGCCTATCCGACCTACGACGTCGGGGCCCGGCTCGCGGGGGCGAGCCCCCAGCCGGGAAGCGCTGACCCCACGACGTGGCCCGCCACCACCCGTCTCGTGTGGCTGAACTCGCCGGCTAATCCACACGGCCACGTGCTCTCGCGTGACGAACTGCGGACGGCGGTCGCAGCCGCCCGCACGCGGGGGATCGTGCTGGCGAGCGATGAGTGCTATGCAGAGTTCACCTTTGGGCAATCCGATCCCGCACCGAGCTTGCTGGCCGACGACGTCACCGACGGCGACCATACCGGTCTGCTGACTCTCTATTCACTGTCGAAACAGTCAAACCTCGCGGGCTATCGTGCCGCCTTCATGGCCGGGGATCCCCACCTCATCGACGCCCTCACGCAGGTCCGCAAACACTGCGGATTCATGGTGCCCGCGCCCGTCGCGACCGCCATGTGCGCCCTCCTGGGGGACGAGACACACGTGGCAGTGCAGCGGGAACGGTACGCGCGTCGCCGCGCCCACCTCGCGGACGCGCTGCGGACCGCGGGCTATACGCTCGATGAGCGGTGCCTGGCAGGAATGTATCTATGGGTCTCGCGTGAGGGGGCCTCCGGTCGTGACATCCTTGAGGAACTCGCCGACCGCGGCATCCTCGTAGCCCCGGGGGATTTCTATGGTCCCGCGGGTGCCGCGCACGTGCGGGTGGCGCTATCCGCCACCGATACGCAGATCGCCCAGGCGGCCCGCCGACTGCGCGCTGAGTCGCCACACTAAAGGCCCGGGTGGACCGCGAAGGCGGCGCGGATGTTCCGTAGAGCGTTGGCTCTTTCCCCACGGAAGGACGTTTGGCCTAGGCTAGGGGAGTGACCAAGCGCTATCACGGCGCGCTGTGAGATGTTCCGAGGAGGGAACTTCATGACTGAGCCCAACCTCAAGCCGGCAACGTTGAGCGTTGACGAGAAGACGCTTGAGTTCGATCGGATGCAAGCGACCGAAGGCAACGACGGCGTCCAGATCTCTTCACTGCTAAAAGAGACGGGGCTCGTCACGCTCGATACCGGATTCGTGAACACCGCATCGTGCGAATCGAAGATCACCTTTATCGATGGTGCCAACGGGATCCTGCGCTACCGCGGTTACCCGATCGACGAGTTGGCGAATCACTCTCGCTTCCTGGAGGTCGCCTACCTCCTCATTTACGGCGATCTGCCGGACATGGATACCTATGCCGCCGTCCTGCGCCGCATTAAGCGTCACCGGCTCCTGCACGAGGACTTCAAGGCCTTTTTCACAGCTTTCCCCTCCAACGGGCATCCGATGGCAATCCTGCAGGCCGGGATCGCGGGCCTCGCGACCTATTACCAGCACACGCTGGACCCGAAGGACCCGCACCAGATCGAGCTCGCAACCACGCTGCTCATTGCCAAGGTCCCCACGATGATCTCCTACATCTCCCGGCGTGCCCAGGGCCTGCCGCTGATGTACCCGGACTCCTCACTGCAATACATCGAGGACTTCATCCGGATGACCTTCGGAATGCCCTACTCGGCTCCCGATGTCGACCCAATCCTCACCGACGCTCTCAACAAGCTGCTCATCTTGCACGCCGACCACGAGCAGAACTGCTCCACCTCGACCGTGCGCATGGTTGGCTCCTCGGAGGCCAATATCTACGCCTCGGTCGCGGCCGGCGTCGGCGCGCTCTCGGGCCCGCTCCACGGTGGTGCCAACGAGGCCGTGCTGCGGATGCTCTCTGAGATCCAGAACTCCGACCTCACGGTCCGGAAGTTTGTGGACAAGGTGAAGAATAAGGAGGATGGCGTCCGCCTCATGGGCTTTGGACACCGCGTCTACAAGTCCTATGACCCGCGTGCTTCCATCGCGAAGCAGTCTGCGCACGATGTGCTCGAGAAGCTCGGTAAGTCGAACGAGCAGCTCGACATCGCGATGGAACTCGAAGAGATTGCGCTTAGCGACGACTACTTCATCGAGCGCAACCTCTACCCGAACGTCGACTTCTACACCGGTCTCATCTACAAGGCGATGGGCTTCCCCGAAGAGATGTTTACCCCGCTGTTCGCCCTCGGCCGCCTGCCCGGCTGGATTGCCCAGTACCGGGAGATGATTGAGGATCCGGCTACGAAGATCGGCCGCCCGCGCCAGGTCTACACCGGTGCCACCGAGCGGCACTGGATCCCGCGCTCCGAACGCTAACGCACTGCGTAACGCTCTGGGCCCGCCCATTGTGGGGCGGGCCCAGTGTCGTCATGGGTCGTGTTCGGGCATGGTGGACGCTACACACTCCTGCTGCCCGGGCGGGTGACGTGGCGATTGGAGCAGGGCGGTTCCGGTAGCCTGACGTCCGCGAGGGAGTCGCCGGACCCGATTGAGACTGAGCCGTGAGCCCGCATGAGAGGAACCGTCGTGAGTGTCACCGTCGAGATCGCCGTCCAGAGTGTGAGCGGAGCACGGATCGCGAAGGAGGAAGGTGCCGGACGTATCGAGCTGTGTTCAGCCCTGGGCACCGGGGGCCTCACCCCCTCGTTGGCACTGATTGAGGGGGCGGCGAGTCAACAGATCCACACAATGGTGCTTGTGCGACCGCGGGGTGGCGATTTTGACTACGACGCTGAGGAGATCGCGACGGTGGAGCGTGACATCGAGTTCGCGCTCACCGCGGGTGCCCACGGCATCGTGATTGGAGCCCTGCGGGGGATGGCACTCGACGTGGATGCGCTCCGCCGTTGGATCGCGGCGGCGCGCGCAACGCGTGAGGATTGCGAGATCGTGCTGCACCGCTGCGTTGATGTGCTACTCGGCAATCGGGTGAGCCCGCGGGCCCTGCTGGACGCCGTCCACGAGATCGGAGGCATCACCCGCATCCTCACCTCGGGCGGCGCGCTGCGCGCCCCCGACGGCCTCGAGCGTCTCGAACAGTTGCAGGCGGGCGCCGCGGGCGTTCAGATCCTTGCCGGTGGGGGCACGAGACCTGCGGATTTTGAGGCGATCGCTGCCACGGGCGTGCGTCAGGTACACCTTTCGGCGAGGCGTCGCGAGCTCGGCGGACCCGCAGGCCCGGGCGGCGGGGAATCCTCCTACGACGTCACCGATGCGGCAATTGTGCGCCAGGCCGTCGCAGCGGCGCGCGCTCTCACTTAGGGAATACCCCCCGTGCGGAGATCCGGACGTTAGAGGAAGGTCCCGGTAGGTACGCGGGAGTCGATGACCTGCGCGGCGCGGCACCCGGCGTTGTATTCCACGTCGCCAGTGGGCAGCACGACGGTGCCTTCAGGCAGATAGGCGCCCAGACGCACCGAGTCGGCCTGAGTGATCTGGACGCCGGAGGGCACCACGTAGTCCAGCATGCGCGGCACCTTACAGACGGCATATACCCGTGGGGCTACGCCCCGGTTGCGGGAGCGTAGTCGCCGGCGCACCAGCTCGAACTCGCGCGTCGAGCACGGACCGGCGTCGGTCCAGATCACGGTCGTGAGCAGGTCCTCGATACCGTCGAGCTTGACCTCGTTCGGTTTGACCATGCGGTGCGAAAGGAGGTGGAGACGCAAGTAGGCGTCGGGGACGTCGGCCGGGGGAGCGTCCAGGTCCGCGAAGGTGGCGACGCGGCGCGTCGTCACACGGCGTAGCGGGTCCTCAGCTTCGTCGATGCCGAGTCGTTCAGAGGCGTGAGGGCCGAGCACCGGGTGGGGGAACCACACGTCGAGGACGTCGTTGTCGTGCGTGATGGTCGCGAGGCCCACACCCGACGCCACACGGCCCTCGCCAAGGAGGGGGGATGAGCTTTCCATTACTTCAGTCTAGCCGCGCGCCGCACGCCATGTGCGTGAGCCCACAATCTGGAGGGTGTGTGGGCGCAGGCGATTCGCGAGTTCCCGGTCACTCGTAGCGGCGAGGACGAGCGAGCCGCGTTCCGCTCCGTGGCATGCCTGTGCGACGATCTCGTCATCGCCCGCGCCTGGGGCCTGCACCACCCGCAGTCCCTCCGCGGTGGGGATCTGGCCTGCGGCCTGTCGCGCCGGTCCCTCGAGCACAGCCGTCACCTCGGGCCAGATGCGGGTGAGGTCGGCAATGAAGGGCGTGGCGTCAAAACCGTCCTCGAGTGGCAGGGACTCGAGGAATCGCGCAGTCGCGCCGGCACGATCGTTCCACCAGCCGTCCGGCACGGAACCGATCAGGTTCGCGACGTCGAGCACAAGCTCGATACGGCGCAGGTAGGCGCGCAGTGTCGGCCAGGCCGCCTCGAAGGCGGGCAGGAGCGGCAGGTGGGGGACCGTCGCGGCGGGGATCCACCGCACGTCGAGGGATTCCCCATCACCGATGCCGCACGTCTGGGCGGCGATATCCTCGCCAATCACGGTCGTGTAGGACCAGTCGGGGTGGTGCATCGTGGCGCTCGCCCACACGCGCACACCGTGCGGCTGGACACATGCCTCTTCGGCCGCCTCACGCAGCGCCCCAAGGAGGGGGGTCTCCCCGGAGGCGAGAGCGCCTCCCGGCAGGCCCCACGTGCCGCCGTGGTGGGAGAACGGCGCACGATGCTGGAGTAGCACGTCGGTGCGGCCGTCCTCGCATCGCCACAGGAGCAGACCCGCCGCTCCGTACAGACCCCAGTGTCGTGAGCCGCACGCGCACTGTACCCAGCCGTCGCCATCGTGGGCGTGTAGGTCGCGGGGAATATCGGCCATACCCCCACCATGGCACAGATCTGGCTTGGGGCACTGGCCGCCTAGTCGCTGCCCTCGACCGGTTCGATCGTCGCGAGCACCTGGCCGCTGCTCACTTGGGTACCCGCTTCGACGTCGAGACCGCGCACACGTCCTGCACATGGCGCGCTGAGCGCCTGTTCCATCTTCATGGCCTCGATGACCACGACGACGTCGCCCGCCTCCACGTCGGTGCCGTTCGTGGCGACACACCGTACGACATTCGCCTGCATGGGGGCGCTCACCTGGTTTCCGGCTGGGGCGGTGGGCTTGCGACGGCGGGCCGAGTGCCGTTTGCGGCTGAGTGCGCCCGCTCGACCGGCGATGCCGAGGCCCGCAGGAAGAACGACCTCGAGGCGTTTGCCCCCGACCTCGACGACGACGCGTTCGGTCGGGGACTCCCGATCCTCGCCGAGTTCGGGTACGGCCCCCGGGAGAGAGGCGAGGTCATCGATCAGTTCCGTCTCGATCCACGTCGTATGCACACGAAAATCTCCCTGGGGTGCGGTGAAGGCCTCGTGAGCGAGCGCGAGCTCGTGGAATGGCAGGACCGTCGGGATCCCTTCGATCACGGTCTCGGCGACGGCGCGCCGAGCGCGGGCGATCGCGCGGTCCCGGTCGGGCGCAAGGACGATGATCTTGGCCACCATCGAGTCGAAGTTCCCGGAGACCACGGAACCGACGCGTACGCCCGTATCCACGCGCACGCCGGGGCCGCCGGGCCAGCGCAGCGTGGTGATTGTGCCCGGGTGGGGGAGGAAGCCACGCGCCGGGTCCTCACCGTTCAGGCGCAGCTCGATTGCATGTCCGCGGCACGGCACGGAGTCGTAGCCGAGCTCCTCTCCCGCGGCAATGCGCAGCTGTTCTGCGACGAGGTCGAGCCCCGTGATCTCTTCGGTTACGGGATGTTCCACCTGCAGACGCGTGTTGACCTCGAGGAAGGAGAGGGTGCCGTCTTGCCCAATGAGGAACTCGCAGGTGCCCGCACCGACGTAACCGGCGGCGCGCAATATCGCAGCGGAGGCCTCTCGTAGGCGACGATCCTGCTCCGCGGTGAGGAAGGGAGCGGGGGCCTCCTCAATGAGTTTTTGGTGGCGGCGCTGCAGCGTGCAGTCCCGCGTTGAGAGCACGGCTACGGTGCCGTGCGCGTCTGCGAGGCACTGCGTCTCCACGTGGCGTGGGCGGTCCAAGAAACGCTCGACGAAACACTCGCCACGGCCGAAGGCTGCGGTGGCCTCGCGGACGGCGGAGTCGAACTGGGAGGGAATCTCCTCCATCGTGCGCGCGACCTTGAGGCCTCGCCCGCCTCCGCCGTGCGCCGCCTTGATCGCAACCGGCAGGCCGTGGGCACGCGCGAAGGCCAAGGCGCCGTCGGCATCCGCGACGGGGTCGGCGGTGCCGGGTACGAGCGGGGCCCCCACGCTTTCAGCGATGTGGCGGGCAGAGACCTTATCGCCGAGGGCCTCGATCGCCTCGGCGCTGGGGCCGATCCAGATGAGGCCCGCCTCAGTGACAGCACGAGCGAATGCCGCGTCCTCGGATAGGAAACCGTAGCCGGGGTGCACGGCGTCGACCTCGGCGCGGGCCGCAACGTCGAGAAGGGCTGCGACATCCAGGTAGGTTTCGGCTGCGGTGACGCCGCGGAGGGCGAAGGCCTCGTCCGCCATGGACACATGCATGGCCGCACGGTCGCCCTCGGAATAGACGGCGACGGTACGCACACCGAGTTCACGACACGTGCGGATGATCCGCACGGCAATCTCGCCGCGGTTGGCGATCAGGATCGCGCGGATCGGGGATGCCGGCTGTGGCATGAATGGGCCTCCTTCGCTCACCCGCCTACGGTAGCGCCGCCGGCCGGCTCACCCCGCCTCCGGAGGCGAGCGCCGTGGAAGTTCTCGGAAAGGACCAGGAGGGAGCCCAGGCCGTTTGTAGGGTGCCACAGGGTGCAGGTGTCCTAGCTTCCCTCCGCGGGGCGGGCCTGCCAGAAATCCGTGAGAGCGGTACCGGCCTCGGCAAGCAATTCACGCAGGACCGGTAGGGAGAGGCCGATGACGTTGAGGTGGTCGCCCTCGATCCGGTCGATGAACGCGCCGCCATAGCCATCGATCGTGAACGAACCGGCCACATTCAGGGGCTCCCCAGTGGCGAGGTAGGCCTCGATTTCGGTGGCGCTCAGCGGCGCAATCGTGACGCGCGTCGCGCGTTCGGCGGCATACGTCTCCAGCCGTGTACCGCGTCGGACCGCAAGGCAGTGCCCGGTCCACAGTGTGCCCGTCTGGCCCGCCATGGCCTTCAGCCGGGCGCGTGCCCGCGCCCTCGTGCCGGGTTTGCCGACGACGACGCCGTCCAGCTCGAAGAGCGAATCGCAGCCGACCGTGTAGTGCGCGTCCTCGAGGCGTTCGGCTACGTCGAGAGCCTTCGCACGGGCGAGCACCCCAACCTGGTCACGGATCGCGAGGGGGCCGCGTTCGCGGTGCGCGGCGGCGAGCACCGCGGCCTCATCGACGGCAGAGGAACACACTGTGTGGGCGATCCCGGCGCGACGCAGAATCTCGCGTCGCGCCGGGGAAGCCGAGGCCAGGGTGAGCCTCATGACGCGAGGGCTTCACGCAGCACGTCGAGACCGACGGAGCCGAGCCGCAGCGCCCGTCCGTGGAAGGCCCGCAGGTCGAAGGCCGCGCCCTCCCGCGCCTCGGTGGCCTCGCGGATCTCGGTCCACAGGCGCTGGCCGACCGCGTAGCTCGGAGCTTGTCCGGGCCAGCCGAGGTAGCGGTCTAGTTCGAAGCGTAAGAAGGCCTCATCCATGTTCGCGTTGGCCTTCAAGAACGCCCAGGCTCGCGTCGCATCCCAGCGGCCCCCACCCCATTCGGGCGGGCAGTCGAGTTCGAGGTGCACCCCGATGTCCAGGACGACCCGGGCCGCACGTAGGCGCTGCGCGTCGAGCATGCCCATCCGGTCCCCGGGTTCGGCGAGGTAGCCAAGCTGGGCCATCAACCGTTCGGCATACAGCGCCCATCCCTCGCCGTGCCCGGAGACCCAGCAGAATTGGCGGCGCCACAGGTTCAGCGTGTCACGCAAGTAGGCGGCCTGGCCCAGCTGAAGGTGATGGCCGGGGACGCCCTCGTGGTAGACGGTGGTCTTTTCCCGCCACGTGGTGAACTCGGTGACGCCATCGGGGACGGACCACCACATGCGGCCGGGCCGAGAGAAATCGTCGGAGGGTCCCGTGTAGTAGATGCCGCCCGTCTTCGTGGGCGCAATGCAGCATTCGAGCGTGCGGAGCGGTGCGGGAATCTCGAAATGCTCGCCCCCGAGCGCCTCGATTGCCTCATCCGAGGTGCGCTGCATCCACTCCCGCAGCGCCTCGGTGCCGGTCAAGATGCGGGCCGGCTCACGGTCCAGGGTGCGCATCGCTTCCTCGATCGAGGTGCCCGGTCCGTAGAGTTCCTCGGCGGTGGCCTGCTGTTCAGCGATGATCGCGGCGAGTCGCTCCAGGCCCCACTCGTAGGTTTCCTCAAGGTCGATGCGGGCGCCGAGGAAGGCGCGTGAGAAACGCTCGTAGCGTTCGCGACCGACGGCGTCCTCATCTTCTGCTTCGGGGGCGAGGTGCTCGGAGAGGAATTGGGCGAGGTCCGCGTATGCCTGGCGGGCGTGTTTCGCGGCCTCTGTGAGGTCGGAGTGCAACGCCCCCGGAACCGCCCCCGACGCGAGCGAGGCATTGGCCACGAGGGAGGTGAACATGGAGGAGTCCACGTCGGCGACGTCGTCCGCCTGCTTGATGACCGCCTCGATCTGGCGCAGGGACGGAAGCGTCTCGGCGGCGCGACCGGCCCGCAGCGACTGTGCATAGCTTGCGATCGCCTCGGGCAGGGCGTCCATGCGGGCGGCGATGTTCGCCCAGTCCTCCTCAGTCTCCTGCGGAGCGAGCGAGAAGATATCCCGCAGTTCCTGCGGGGGCGAGGCAATGACGTTCAGGTCGCGCAGGTGTTCGCCAGCCTCGTACAGCTCCAGTTCGACCCCGAGGCGCTCGCGCATCGCTGCCTGCGTGACCCGGTCGACGTCATCGACCACCTCGCAGTGTTCGACCTCCCGCAGCGTGGCGCGGGTGTGATCGGCGATGGCCTCGTGTCCCTCCGGGGAGTAGTCGCCGAGCTGATCATCGAAACCGGGCAGGCCCAGTTCCGTCGCGAGAGTGGGATGCAGCGCGGCGAGGTCGAGCACGTACTGCTCGGCGATCGCATCGAGTGGGGTGGGGGTGCGGGGCGAATCCTGGGGCGTGTTCATGACCACAGTCTAGAGCGCGTCGACGCCTTGAGCCGGGGGTCGCGGGCCATCACAGCGCGCGGGTCTCGCCCCCCTAGCGATCCCGCCAGCGCCATGCGTCGGTCGCGTGGCGTGCGCGCAACGCGGGTCCCGCGGGCCGGGCCCGACGGCGCCACTCGCTCTCCCGCGCGTTCGACGTCGCTCCCCCGCCCGTCGAGGCCGGCGCCGCGCCCTCGACTGCCACCTGGGTGAGGCCTGCGACGAGGGCCGCGAGTTCACCGTCGTTCGGGTGCCCAGCAATCACCTGGAAGAGTGGAGCCGCACTCATAGCGGGATGTTCCCGTGTTTGCGGTCGGGACGCGCCACGCGTTTGGTCGTGAGGGCTTGCAGAGCGCGCGCGATCTGGACCCGCGTCTCGGACGGCTCGATCACAGCGTCCACGAAGCCGCGGGCGGCAGCCTCCCAGGGATTGATGAGGGCCTCCTCGTATTCGGCGACGAGTTCACGCCTCTTGGCCTCGACGTCCTCGCCCGCCGCTTCGGTCTGCCGCAGGGTGCCGCGTTGGACGATATTGACGGCCCCCTCCGCTCCCATGACGGCGATCTGAGCGGTCGGCCACGCAAGGTTCACATCCGCGCCGAGTAGTTTGGAGCCCATGACGATGTAGGCGCCCCCGTAGGCCTTGCGCGTAATGACGGTCACCAGCGGGACGCTCGCCTCGGCGTAGGCGTAGATCAGTTTGGCTCCACGCCTGATGATTCCGTTCCACTCCTGGTCGGTGCCGGGTAAAAAGCCGGGAACGTCAACGAACGTGAGGATCGGGAGGTTGAACGCGTCGCAGGTACGCACGAACCGCGCAGCCTTCTCAGCGGCGTCGATGTCGAGGGTGCCGGCCATCTGCTGAGGCTGATTCGCGACGATCCCGACGCTCTCGCCTCGTACGTGGCCAAACGCGCAGATGATGTTCGGAGCGAAGTCCTCCTGCACGGTCAGCATGTCGCCGTCGTCGAGCACCGCCGCAATGACCTCGGCCATGTCGTAGGGGCTCGCATCCGAATCGGGCACGATCGTCTCGAGCGCGAGGTCCGCGGAGGTGGGCTCCTCCTCGATGGTTGACGGCCAGGCAGGCGGATCCGTCAGGTTGTTTTGCGGTAGGTAGGTGAGGAGATCGCGCACGATATCGAACGCATCCTGCTCGTCTGCCGCCCGAAAGTGAGCGACCCCGGAGCGGCCCGTGTGCGTAGCCGCGCCGCCCAGTTCCTCGAAGCCGACGTCTTCGCCCGTGACCGTGCGGATCACGTCTGGTCCCGTGATGAACATGTGGGAGGTACCCTCCACCATGATCGTGAAATCGGTGAGGGCCGGCGAGTAGACAGCGCCGCCCGCGGAGGGCCCCATGATGAGGGAGATCTGCGGGATCACGCCAGAGGCCGCGACATTGCGGCGGAAGATCTCCGCAAACTGGGTCAGGGACGCCACGCCCTCTTGGATGCGAGCCCCGCCGCCGTCGGAGATTCCGATACACGGCACCCCCGTACGGAGGGCGAGGTCCATGACCTTGGTGATTTTCTGACCGTGGACCTCACCGAGCGAGCCGCCAAAGACGGAAAAGTCCTGGCTCCAGACGCACACCTGGCGGCCCTCGATTGTCCCGTAGCCGACCACCACGCCGTCGCCCTCGACCCGGCGCTCGCTCATGCCGAACTGGGTGGCGCGGTGGCTGGCAAGGGCATCGAGCTCCACGAAGCTGCCCGCATCGAGGAGCGCATCGATGCGCTCGCGGGCCGAGCCCTTACCTCGGGCGTGCTGAGTCTCGGCCGCTGCCTGCGCCCGTTCGGCCACGCGCGCGTACCGTTCGCGCAGTTCCGCGAGCTTGTCCTTGGTGGTTGCTGCCTTCTTCACACTTGAAGCGTACGGTCGGGCGGCGGCGAACCGTAGCGAGGCGGCAACCGAGTCCTGGCGCGCGAGTTGTAGGAAGCCCACAAGGGCGCGCCGCGGTGGGCGAGCGGTCAGCAGCGGGCACACTAGTGACATGGAATGGCTTGAGACGATCGACTCCACCAACGCGGAGGCGCTTCGCCGCCTGGATCGAGCCGAGCGCTGCGGGGCACTCGCAAGCCTTGACCAGCGTTCGGGGCGCGGACGAGGCGGGGCATCGTGGTCCTCGCGTGGAGGGCTCGCGCTCACGCTCACCGTCGAGGCGGGTTCGGCGGGGGAGCGGGCCGCCCAGCTCACGCATGTCGCAGGCCTCGCCGCCCGGCGCGTGCTCGCGCCCCTGGTGGCCCACCCCGTGGCCCTCGCGTGGCCGAACGACGTCGTCGTGCGCGACCCCGCCGCCCCGGATCTACCCGGCTGGGGTTCGGCACGCAAACTCGCGGGCATCCTGTGCGAGCGGCACGCTTCGGGCGTCGTCGCCATCGGGATTGGGGTGAATCTCACGCAGGCACTTGACACTCTGCCGGTCCCCTGGGCCACCTCCCTTGCCCTGTGTGGACTCGCGGCCCCCGAGCCGCGTCCCCTCGCCGAGGCCCTGGCGACGGAGATTGGCCGTCTCGCGCGGCGCTGGCAGCGGGGCGGGGCGGACCTGCGGGGCGCGGGCCTACTCGCCGAGCTGAACGCGGCACAGGCCTGGTGTGGACAGGTTGTCACCGCGACGCGCACCCCCGCGCCGGCGCAGGTGGGCGCGACCCAGCACGTGCGGGGGACCTTTACCGGTGTCGATGCGGGCGGGCGAGCTCTCATTCGGACCGACGGGGGTGTGGTGAGCTGGCTCTCCGGGGAGGTTCGACACCTGCGCAGTGCCGATCCCCTGTGACGGGCGATACACTCGGGGCGTGACTGAGCACCCAAGACGCAGCCGCGACACCGTCGACCGCCACGTCGCACGCCTCATCGGTGGCACGCCCAGCATGACGATGGAATCTGTGGCTGAGGCCGCAGGTGTGTCCATCCACTTTGTGCGGACCTTCTGGCGGGCGATGGGTTTCCCGAACGTCGCGGAAGACGACGTCGTCTTCACGATGCGCGACGCCGACGCCATGCGCGCCTGGCGTGACCTCCTGCGCTCCGGCCACGTCGATGAGCGCACGGCCGTTTCTCTGCTGCGCGCTGAATCTCAGATCACCGATCGTCTCGTCCTGTGGCAAGTCGAAGCGATGGTCGACGACGTCGCGCGCCGCTTCGACCTCGATGACACCTCCGCGCGGCTCGTCGTCCTCGACCGAATCTCCGACCACAACGAAGTCCTGCTCGATCAGCTTGCCTATTCCTGGAAGCGCCAGCTCGCGGCACTCGCGCGACGGATCGATCAGGAAATGAGTCGACGCGCCGAGACCGAGGTCGACGACGAGTTGCCGCTCGAACGTTCCCTCGGGTTCGTCGACATGGTCTCTTACACCAGCCGCGCCCGCGAGCTCGGGGTCACCCAGCTCTCAGAGCTCGTGCAGGCCTTTGAGTTCACGGCTCGCGACGTCATCACCACACTCGGGGGACGCATCGTCAAGACGATCGGGGACGCCGTCCTCTATATCGCGGACGACATCGAGACCGGCGCCCGCATTGTGCTGGGACTGCTCGCCGCGCTGAACGCCGATCCGCGCCTGCCCCCGGTACGGGCCTCCCTGGTCATTGGGCGGGTCGTCTCGCACTCGGGGGACATCTTCGGCCCCGTCGTCAACGTGGCCTCGAGGCTCACCGATATCGCCCGCCCGGGGACCGTCCTCATGGACGAGGCGAGTGCCGAGGCGCTGCGAATCTCGAGCGAGGGCTACCGTTATGACTTGACGCCGCGCCCCGTCGAGCCCGTCCCGGGAATCGGAAAACTCAAGCCTATCGAGTTGCGTTTACGCTCCAAATATGACGGACACGATGAAGACTTGACCGTCTCTTGAACTTTCGCGCTACGATAGGTGGTGTGACTAACGTTCTGCTTGTAGAAGATGACCCCGCAATCGCCGAACCGCTTGCGCGAGCTTTCGGCCGCGAGGGCTACGAGGTGCGCCACCACGGCACCGGTCAGGCGGCGATTGATGACATCGCTGGAACCGACCTCGTTGTCCTTGACCTGGGCCTGCCCGATATGGACGGTTTGGACGTGGCCCGCTGGATCCGCAACCAGGGCCTCGTGATCCCGATCCTGGTACTCACGGCCCGGGCGGATGAGGTTGACCTCGTCGTCGGTCTGGACGCCGGAGCGGACGACTACGTGACGAAGCCGTTCCGCCTTGCCGAGCTCCTCGCCCGCGTGCGGGCTCTCCTGCGCCGGGCGCACGGGGACCTCACGGATGAGGACGAGCTCACGGCCCAGGATGTGCGAGTCGATGTCGGAGCCCACCGCGCTTTCCAGGGCAAGCGGGAGCTTCAGCTCACCGCGAAGGAATTCGAGCTGCTGCGCGTGCTCGTGCGCGATGCCGGGGTCGTGGTCGAACGTGAGACGCTGATGCGCGAGGTGTGGGGGACCGACCCGACGGGCTCCACGAAGACCCTCGATATGCACGTATCGTGGCTGCGCCGCAAGCTCGGTGATGATGCGAACAACCCGACGTACATCACGACCGTGCGTGGGATGGGCTTCCGCTTCGAGACCAGCGCTGAATAATGCAACGCCGCGCGGTCTCGATGACCGTGCTGGCAGTATTGGTGGCTGTCAGCCTCATCGGTCTGCCCCTCGCCATTCTCGGGCCCTACGTCGTCTACCAGGCTGAGCAGTCCGCCCTCGAGCGGCGAGGCCAGTCCCTCACGCGGATGATCGAGCGGCGTGTCGATGCGGGTGAGGAGATCAGTCCCGGATTAATCGAGCCGTGGGTGGGCGGGCAGACGTCCGCCCCCGCGTGGATCAGGGTGCGTACCCCCGCGGGAGACGATTACACGGTTGGCAGCCCGGTCGAGGGGCGCGTCATGCGCTCGACGCAATCCTCCCCCTCGGGCGTGTCGATCACGATGGAGATCTCCCGTTCCCAGTTCCTGTGGCGCACCGCCCTCATGGAGGGCTTCATCGTGTTTGGCACGACCGTGGCCTTCCTTGTGGCGGTGGGCGTCGCGCGGGCGCAGGCCCGTCGCATCGCAGCGCCGCTCATCTACCTGGCCGCCTCCGCCGAGCAGCTAGGCTCCGGCCAGGCACGCCCACGCCTGCAGCCCTCGGGCATCGAGGAGATCGACCTCATTCAGGCTGAGCTCGTGCGGACCGCGGAGCGGATGGCAGGCCGGCTCGCCGCCGAACGCCAGTTCGCGGCCGACGCCTCTCACCAGCTACGTACCCCGCTCACCGCACTCTCGATGCGGCTCGAAGAAATCGAGCTGATCGCTGAGGAGGAAGAAGTGCGTGAGGAGGCCCGTGTGTGTCTCGAGCAGGTGGAGCGTCTCACTGGGGTCGTCGACGACCTCCTTAAGACCTCCCGTTCCGCTTCCGGCGGTACAACAGAGGCCGTGGACCTCGCCGAGGTGTTCGCCCAGCAGGAGACCGAGTGGGAGAAGCCCTTTGCTAAGGCTGGGCGCCCCCTGACGTTCGTTCACGGCACCGACAGGCTCGCGCTCGCCACGCCCGGTTCACTCGCCCAAGTCCTCGCAACGCTGATCGAAAACTCCCTCAAATACGGGGCCGGCACCACACGGGTAAGCTCGCGGGACGCCTCGGGCAAGGGCGTGTTCATCGATGTTGCGGACGAGGGCGAGGGCGTGAGTGACGAGATCGCTCCGGACATTTTCTCCAAACACGTCTCCGGGCAGGGCGGCACGGGCTTGGGGCTCGCGCTGGCCCAGGATCTCGCGACCTCCGACGGCGGGCGTCTCGAGCTTTCTCAACGTCGACCGCCCGTCTTTACCCTCTTCCTGAACGGGGTGCCGCAGTCTCTCAACCCCGATGCGGTGATGCCGCAGGGGGCGTTGGTCTCGGTCGGGCGTCGTCGTCGCCGCCGGTAAAGACGACGAACCGGTAACACAGGTACCGAAAGAGGGTCCCGAGGCCGACCCCGATGATGTTTGCGGAGATGTTATCTGCAAGCTGCGAGGTGTAGCCGAGCACATATCGGGAGAACCACAGGGTGCCCGCCGCGATGACGATGCCGCCGACGTTCACGAGGAGGAACATGGCGAGTTCACGGCCCGGTTCGGAGCGGCGCGCGTGGCGGAACGTCCAGTAGCGGTTGCCCACCCAGGCGACGAGCGTCGCGAGGACGGCTGACGTGATCTTGGCGCTCACTGGATGGGGAGCCATGAGGCGTCCCGGACCGTAGACGAGCAGGTTGAACGCGCCGGTATCCACGACGTAGGCGAGAGCGCCGACGGCACCGAAGCGGGCGAGTTCGGCGCACCAGGCGAGCACACCGGTGGGGCGTGCGACGCCGCGGGGAGTGGGGGCAGGCACGCAGGCAGCTTAGCCAGGTATCTTACGAAACGTGAACTCCATGCGTGTTGCAGTGATCGGGGGCGGGCAGCTCGCCCGCATGATGCAGGAAGCCGCCAGTGCGCTGGGCATACCGCTCGCGGCGCTGGTCGAGGCACGCGACGGCTCGACGGGGCAAGTGGTGCCCGACGCCGTCGTTGGGGCACCGGACGATGAGGACCGGGTGCGCGCCCTCGCGGAACGCTCCGCGGTCCTCACCTTTGAGCACGAACACCAGGCGACGGCGCTCCTGGAGCGCCTTCAGGCCGAGGGATACTCGGTCCAGCCAAGCCCCGCGGCCCTCCTGTACGCACGTGACAAGCTCGCGATGCGACGCCGCCTTGGAGAACTCGGCGTTCCGATCCCACACTGGCGCCAGATTCGCTCAGAGACCGATCTTGAGGAATTCCTTGCGCAGCACGGCGGGCGTGCAATCGTGAAGACCGCCCGCGGCGGATATGACGGCAAGGGCGTGCGCGCCGTCGAGAAGAGTGAGGAGGTCGGCGACTGGTTGGAGGCGATGGCCGCTGGGGGAGTCGAACTGCTCGCCGAAGAACAGGTCGACTTTACGTGCGAAGTGGCTGCCCTCTTGGCCCGTCGCCCCTCGGGCGAGCTGCGCACGTGGCCGGTCGCGGAGACCCGGCAGGTCGACGGCGTCTGCTCCACCGTGCTCGCTCCCGCCCCAGACCTGGACGACCGGCTTGCGGCGCGGGCGCAGGAGATTGCTGAACAGATCGCCGTCGGACTGAACGTCACCGGGGTGCTGGCCGTGGAGATGTTCCTGAGCGGGGATCGCCTGACCGTGAACGAGCTCGCGATGCGCCCCCACAATTCGGGGCACTGGACGATCGAGGGGGCCACCACCTCGCAGTTCGAGCAGCACCTGCGGGCCGTGCTCGACCTGCCACTTGGGGACACGACGCCCGTCGCCCCGCACGCCGTCATGGTGAATCTGCTTGGCTCGGTACATGAGGATCCGCGTCACGCCTACCCCGAGGCTCTCGGGCGGTATCCGGAGGTGAAGGTGCACCTGTACGGCAAGGAGGTGCGCCCAGGGCGCAAGCTCGGGCACGTCACCGCGATCGGTGAGGATCTGGCGGAGCTGGAGAGTCGGGCGGCGGGCGCCGTCGCCGTGTTGAAAGGAGTCGAATAATGCGTGAGATCAGCGTCGGAATCATCATGGGCTCGGATTCGGATTGGCCGTGCATGTCCGCGGCGGCCGAGGCCCTCGACGAGCTCGAGATCGGATTCGAGGCCCGGGTGGTCTCCGCACACCGCATGCCGCGCGACATGATCGAGTACGGCAGCAGCGCCGCCGAGCGGGGGGTGAAGGTCATCATCGCCGGTGCCGGGGGAGCGGCTCACCTGCCGGGTATGGTCGCGTCCGTGACGTCGTTGCCCGTGATCGGCGTGCCCGTGCCCCTGAAGTATTTGGACGGTATGGATTCGCTGCTCTCGATCGTGCAAATGCCCAGCGGGGTGCCTGTTGCCACCGTCTCAATCGGTGGAGCCAAAAATGCGGGCCTACTGGCCGCGCGCATCCTCGGGGCCGCAGACCCCGCCATCCGCGAGCGGCTTGACACCTACCGTGCGGGTCTGCGCGAGGTGGCCATCGCGAAGGGAGAGCGCCTCACCCGCGACCTCGGCTGAGGGCCGGAGCACCACGATCACCCCGTATCAAACAAAAGCACACAAAAACTACCACAAGGTGCCGACATTCGCTACGATGAGGGCATGAGCACACTCGTCGCAGGAGGCGCTGGTTATATCGGCGCACACGTCGTATCTCTACTTCGCAAGCGTGGCGAACAGGTGGTGATCGTTGACGATTTCTCTACCTCGACGCGAGATCGGGTGGAGGGCCTCGACTATGTCGAGATGGACCTCGCCGGCTCGAACGCCGAGGACCGACTCACCGAGATCATGACGGAACGCAAGGTCGATGCCGTCATCCACTTTGCCGCGCGCAAGCAAGTGGGCGAGTCGGTGGAAAAGCCCGCCTGGTACTACCAGCAGAACGTCGGCGGCCTCGCGAACACGCTGGCCGCCATGGAGCGCGCCGGCGCCTCCACCATGATCTTCTCCTCGTCGGCAGCCGTCTACGGCATGCCCGATGTCGCCTCGGTGCCCGAGGATATTCAGTGCCGCCCGATCAACCCGTATGGGGAAACCAAGCTGATCGGCGAGTGGATGATGGCCGACTGCGAGCGCGCCTGGGGTCTCGCGTGGGCGGGCCTGCGCTACTTCAACGTGGCGGGCGCCGCCTCCCCGGAGCTTGGCGATCCCGCCATCTTGAATCTCATCCCCATGGTTTTCGACCGCCTCGAGCATGGCAAGAAGCCGCTCATCTTCGGCACCGATTACCCGACGGCGGATGGCACGTGCGTGCGCGATTACATCCACGTCGCCGACCTCGCCGACGCCCACTTGACGGCGCTCGACGCGCTACGTGGCGAGCAGGCTCCGACCTCCCGTGTCTTCAACGTCGGCACCGGCGCGGGTTCCTCCGTGCGGGAGGTCGTGGACATGATCGGTGAGGTTACCGGCCTGGATGCCACCCCGGAGCTCGCCGAGCGCCGCGCGGGCGATCCGCCGAAGCTCATCGCCGAGGTCACGCGCATCCAGCGCGAACTCGGTTGGAGGGCGAGCCGCGACCTGCGCGACATGGTGTCCTCCGCCTGGGAGGCGTGGCGCGCAGCGCACTGATGCGGCCTACAGTGAGGGTGTGACACACGTCGACCTCGCCATCATTGGGTCCGGGTCGGGAAATGCGATCCCGCCCGAGCTAGACCACCTGTCCATCGCGCTGATCGAGGAGGGGCGGTTCGGCGGCACCTGCCTGAACGTCGGATGCCTGCCGACCAAGATGTTCGTCCACCCCGCGGATGTCATTGCGCAAGCCCGCCGGGCCGCACGCCTCGGTGTGGACCTCGAGCTACGCGGCGTCGATTTTGTCTCGATCCGCGACCGCGTCTTCGGCCGGATCGACCCGATCGCCGACGGCGGCGAACACTACCGCCGCGCGGAGTGTCCGAACATCCAGGTCTTCGATTCCCACGCACGGTTCGTGGGCGAGCGGACCCTGCGCACCGCCGACGGGGACGAGATCAGCGCGGCTCAGGTCATCGTGGCGGCGGGGTCGCGGCCGGCGATCCCCGAGGTGGTACGCGCCTGCGGCGTGGACTACCTGACGAACGAAACGATTATGCGCCTAGACGCCCCACCCGCGCGGCTCTTGATCCTGGGTTCGGGCTATATCGCATGCGAGTTCGCGCACGTCTTTTCTGCCTACGGCTCGCGCGTCACCATCACGGGGCGCTCCGACGTGCTATTGAAGCACCAGGACCGCACCATTGCGGAGCGCTTTACTGCACACGCTCGCGAGGTCTGGGATGTCCGGCTCTCCACTCACGTCACTGCGATTGAGCGCGTGAACGGCGAGATCGTGATGCATTTTGAGGACGGTACGACGGCGTGTGGGGACGCCCTGTTGGTCGCGACGGGACGGATTCCGAACGGGGACCGCATGGACCTGCACCGCGCGGGCATCCAGACGCACGACGACGGTCGCATCCGCGTCGATGAATACGGCCGTACCAGCGCCCCGGGGGTGTGGGCGCTCGGCGACGTCTCGAGTCCCTACCAACTCAAACACGTGGCGAACCGCGAGGCCAAGGTTGTCTTCCATAACGTCGTCCATCCCCACGACCTGCGTGCGATCACACACCACGCGGTTCCGGCAGCCGTGTTCACCGACCCGCAGATCGCCTCCGTTGGACTGACGGAGGAAGCGGCCCGCGCGGCCGGCTACGATGTCGCGGTGGCGTGCCAGGAATTCGGTGATGTCGGATTCGGCTGGGCACTGGAGGACGAGATCGGGCTGTGCAAGGTCATTGCTGATCGCGCGACCGGCCGGCTCCTTGGCGCACACCTCATCGGCTACGAGTCGGCCATCCTCATCCAGGGCCTCGTCCAGACGATGGCACTCGACACGGATGTGCGTGATATGGCGAATGGGCAGTACTGGATCCATCCGGCACTGTCCGAAGTGGTGGAAAACGCCCTTCTCAGCCTGGACCTGCCTCGCTAGCGGCCCGGTTCGGCGACATCGGCCGGGGTGAGGGTACCGGCCTGCAGCTTGGTAAAGAACTCGGGTGCGCGGGTCTCATCGAGGAGTACCGCCGCGCCAATCCCGCCGGGCCGGTAAGCGTAGTTACTGATCGGGGGGTGTCCGGTGATCCCCGAGCTAGCCGTCGCCGCCTTGAAGTACCAGGCGAGACGTCCGAGGGTGACGATTGAGGCCTCCTCATCGACCCGCAGCGCAGAGATACCCGACCGAACCGCGCTGCTTTGAGCGACGGGGTTCAGGAAGAAGGATGGGCGCGCCGTCTTCTTCACGATCGCGCCGATCACCTGGCGCTGCCGCTCCTGACGGCCCATATCACCGCGCGGGTCCTGGTAGCGCATCCGGGAAAAAGCGAGCGCCGTGGCGCCGTCGACGTCGTGACAGCCCGCCGTCCAGACGAGCTCGGACTTGGGATCGTTCACGTCATAGTCCAGACACAGATGAACACCGCCGACGGCGTCGGCAATCTGACGGACCCCGCCCATCCCGACCTCGACGTAGTGGTCGACGGTGAGGCCGGTGAGGTTTTCGACCGTATCGACGAGTAGTGGCGCCCCTCCGATGGCATAGGCAGCGTTGAGTTTGTGGTGTCCGTGCCCCGTGATCGCGACGTACGTGTCGCGCGGCAGCGAAATGAGGGAGGTCTGTCCGTTCGGAGCGCGGTGCAGTATCAGGATCGAGTCCGTGCGCTGTCCCGTCGTACCGTCGGGGATCTCACCGTCGTCCCGGGAGTCGGAGCCCGCGAGGAGGAACGTGGTGCCGTCGGTCGTCGACCGTCCCGAGAGAGCTTCCACGTGCTGGAGGCGCCCATTGGCCCAGATGAGCAGGCCGATCGGCCACGCCAACAGGAGGACCAGGGCGAGGATCAGGATCCGCCGCCCGCCCCAGCGGCGCCGACGACGGATGGGACGGGGCCCGGCGGGGCGAGGAGCAGGAGCGGACGCCCCGCCACGCGGTGCCGGACCGTGCGGGGGAGCCCCGCCCGCGTTGGTAGGTGGGAAGGCGGGTCGCGGCGGGATACTCGCCGGTGGGGTCGCGGGTGGGCGCGCCGCCGGCGGCGGGATATGCGATGGGGGTTGGGCAGCCCGGCGCGCCGGACGATTGGTAGCGGGAGTGGAGATGGAGCGTCGTTTGGGCGGGCGTGGGGTAGCAGGCGGCGCCACGTCGGGGCTGACGCGCGGTCGTACGGGCGAGCGCTGTGAGGAGGAGCTCGGCGGTGTGCGGTCTGAGCCCCGCGAGGGAGCGGGCGTCGGCACAGACGGGCGTCCGTCACCACTCGTGCCCGGCCCCACGCGGCGCGCGCCACGTGCGGACGGGGCATCCCTCGGGCTCCGAGGTCGGAACCGTGGTGGCTGCTCGCTCATGATGCTCGCTCCCTGGTGCAGATCGGGTCCAGGGCGTCGGTTTCTGCCGTCGTTTCGTGTTCGAAAGTAGGGGTCTGGGTGGGCGTGGGTTCCCGACTCGGGAGCGAGTTCTGGGAGTCGGTCGTGGGATCCGCCGTGGGGCTAGGCTCCGTTCCGGTCTCGCTGCTGCTCGATGACGAAGGGCTCTCCTCAGTTTCGGGAGGCGTGTTCACAGGCTGATCGAGCAGGAGGTTGTGCCACACCAACTCGGCATCCTCGCTCGGATAGATGTCCTGGCCAGACCACACGAATGGGAGCGTCACGAAGGTGATTTCCGATGGTTCGATCCCGCGCAGCGAGTAGGCGAGCCCCGCCATGGTCGAGAGCGAACCGATCTGTTCGCCGGTCGACATGGAGCTGGTGGCGGCGTCCAGGAAGGAGTAGAGGGAGCTGAGGTCGGTGAGGAGGTTCAGGCGCAAGACCTCCCGGGCGATCGAGGACAGCAATTCGTGCTGGCGGTTGATCCGAGAGACGTCCGAACCGTCACCGAGGGTGTAGCGGGCCCGGGCGTAGCCGAGGGCCTGGCGACCATCGAGGAGGCGGCAGCCCGCATCGAGCTTCAAATCGGCACGCCGGTCGTTGATATCCTCGTCAATGTAGAGCGGAACGCCCTGCAGGGCGTTCACCATGGACTCGAAGCCCTGGAAATCCATGACGACGTAGTCGTCGATGTAGATGCCGGACATTCGCTCGACCGTGCGGATGGTGCAGGCGGCGGCCTCGTCGACTTCACCCCTTGCGCCGCCGAGTGCGAAGGCCGTATTGAACTTCGCGGAGCGCAGCTCCCGCGTGCGGCTCCCGTCATGGCGATAACACGAGGGGATCTTCACCAGGAGGTCGCGCGGAAGGGAGATCGCCTCGACTCGATCCCGACCGGACGAGATGTGCAACAGGACGGTCGAGTCGGAGCGCATGCCCTCGATGGTGGGGTCGGCAAAGTCGCCGGTGCGCACGTCCGAGCCAATCACCAACAGATTGATGGGCTGGCCGGCGTTCGGGTCCAGGGGCGGCTGCGCTTCGGGACGATCATTGGACAGCAGCATCGTGATATTCGACCGCTCGATGTTTCCCTGCAGACGCGTGTAGACGAGTCCAAACGCCGTCCCGAGAAAGAGGAGGACACCGAGGGCAGCGGCCAGCGTGGCCCGCCAGCGTGGACGCCTGAGTGTCCGCGCATGCGCGGGACCGCGAGCCGGATTACGGTGGCGCCCACGTCTTTGGTTAACCGGTTGCACGAACACGATCATACGGTGTGACACTGAGACGATGTGGGTGCCACGACTGTGACGCGGTGAGTGTCCCAGCACGGTAGATCGCGGCGCTCATGCCAGACTGGAGAGGTGACAGACACGGGAGTGAGCGGTATCTTATGCTCGCATTGAGCAGTGTCGTTCTGCTGGCGTTCGGCCCGGGTGTCCTCCTCGCGGCCGGGCTGCGTACACCCTGGCGTCTCACCCTCCCGCTTGCCCCCGCGCTCAGCCTTTTCGCGATCGAGATAGGCGCCGATATCCTCTATCTCCTCTCCGTGCCCTACACGCGGGCGACGGCCGGCGCCGTGCTCCTGCTTCTGGTTGTGGCATGCGCGATTACCGGCGCACTCGCGACTCGGCAGGCGTTCCCGCTGCGCCGTCGCGGCGAGTCGGCATGGGGCCTGCGCCCACTCGCGCGTGCCCGCGCCTGGTTGCGAGACCCGGCCTGGCCGCCCTCCACGTGGGCTGGCATCGGTGTGGGGCTCCTCCTGATGGCCGTCCCGCTCCTGATCGGCATGGGGTCGCTCGCCGCCCTGCTCCAGCAGTGGGACGGCGTCTTCCACCTATCGGCCATCCGAGCGATTCGCGACGAGCAGATCGGCTCTGCACTGTGGGGATTGGCGCCCCTCTATCAGGGCGAGGGGCTCCCCTCCTTCTACCCGAGCGCCGCGACCGCGCTTCTCGCTCTCGCCCCAGCCCCGGGGGTCGAGGTGTTGAACGCGGGGATCATTGTCTACTCGGTTCTCGTGTGGCCTCTCGGTCTCGTGTTGCTCGTCGCAGAGCTGGAGCATCGACGCGGGGTGCGGCGCGGGGCCGTTGTCACCTGGGTCGTGCCGAGCAGCGCACTGCTGATCTCGGTGCCCGCCGTCCTCTTTCCACTGTTGTCCGCCTATCCCTACGCCGTCTCGACCGTGCTTCTGCCGGCGGTGCTGGGCGCAGGGCTCGCCTTGGCGCCGGGCGGGAGTCTGCATGGCGCTCACGCCGGCGCGGGCATAGCCCTCGCGCTCGCGGGTGGCGGTGTCATCGTGGCTCACCCCATCAGTCTGGCTTCGCTCGCTCTTCTAGCAGGGCCTGCGACCGTGGCGGGGCTAGTCTCGTGGTGGCGGGGCGCGCCCGAGACCGAGCGACGACGTCGGCGCCCCACCCTAGCGGCGGGGTTTCTCTGCGTGATTGTCCTGACCATCGCCTTCTGGAAGCTATCCGCCCCTGTGCGCGCCTATGACCGTGGCGGCGGCGCAAACCCGATTGGTGAGTTCGGGGCGGCCCTCATCGATCTCACACCTCTGTGGCGCGTGACAGACTACCCACTGGCCGGGGCGATCCCCACGATCCTTGCGGCTGGCACCCTGATCGGGTGGTGGAGTCAGGGACGGCGGACCTGGGCGGTGGTCGGATCGCTCAGCATCCTCATCCCTATTGCCATTCGTGCGGTCGCCCGCGTCGATGTGCTTGGTCTGCAGTCCATTGCGGGGCCGTGGTACTCGCAGGCTGCGAGGCTCGCTCCCCTGCACACGATCGGCGTGGCCGTCCTCGCGGCCTTCGCGCTTGCGTGGGCAAGCGCACGTTTGGGGTGGCGCTCGCTCGGCGTCGTCATTGTCGTGACAGCTCTCCTGACAGGGGCGTGGCGGATCCCCGCCCGCACCGCGCTCGTGGCCGCCGCTTACCGGCCGGGCGAGATTGCGTGGGGCACGATGGTCGACGACGACGACCTGGCGGCCCTCACGTGGCTGCGCGAACAGGGACTGCCGGGGGACGGCGCCATCATCGGGGACCCCGCCAACGGGGCGGCCTTCGCCTACGGGTATGCGGGGGTGGATTCGCGGGCCCGTCAACTGAGCTTGGGTACCTATCCCCAAGGGGTCAGAGAGGCGTTACACACATTCTCTGACACGCCTGCTGTGGCGTGTGAGGCCCTTCAGGCTGACGGCGTGAGATATCTCTATCTCGACTCGGATACGGGCGCGCAGGGCGCCAAAACCACGCGGTATGCGCAGGGCATGTACGGCATCGATACCGAGCGGATGGCGCTGGTCCAGGCATTCGGGACGGTTGAGATCCGCCGCCTGCCGCGCGACTGTTCAGTGCTCGAGCACTAACCCTTCTCGCCTTCAACGGGT
Source organism: Bowdeniella nasicola (assembly GCA_030537895.1). Classification (GTDB taxonomy): domain Bacteria; phylum Actinomycetota; class Actinomycetes; order Actinomycetales; family Actinomycetaceae; genus Bowdeniella; species Bowdeniella nasicola_C. The sequence goes on along the minus strand of JAUNVA010000006.1, from coordinate 111,977 downwards.
TCCGATGGTGGCACACGCGTGGTCGGCTGTTCGTGACTGAGACCCGGCTCCGACGGGTAGACGTCGGAGGGGCGAGCGGCCCGCGCAATAGCGAGTTGGCGGGACAGTTCGGTGATGCGATGTTCTAGCGCGGCAAATCGCTTGAATGAGGTCGCGACGTAACCGAAGAACGCAATCACGAGGCCGTAGAGGAGGAGATCAGCGCCACGTCCCACACCAAGCCAGTGTGCGATGTCGGTTGCGGTTCGCGGGAAGAGAATGACATAGACCGCGGCCGCGGCGAATGCCGCCATTAATAGGCGACGGATCGCCTGGTGGCGGGCCCCGGCCGTCGAGCGCGTGAGCATTACTCCCGCGATGATCACACCAACGATCAGCAGGAGCTGTATCCACGTTCGGTCGACGCCAACCAACCGGCCCGAAAATTCGGTTGTCACGGGTGGTGCCGTGGAGAGTGGGACGGGAAAGAAGACGGTCATCACTATCTACCTAACGCATGATGAGGTCAACCAGGATGTTAACCGAATTGAGAAGGGATTGACCTTTCGACCGAGAGTAGTCCGTGTAGCGGATATGCACCGGCATCTCCGCCCACGGCAACCCGGTGGCAGCGAGCTGGGAGACAATCTCGGAGGCGTGCGCCATCCCGTCCTGCCGGATGCGGATCCCCGAGAGGGCGTCGCGCCGCAGGCACCGCAGGCCGTTGTGCGCGTCGGTGAGGCGGAGTCCGGTTGTCAATCGGGTCACGAATGCCGCCGTCTTCAGGACGATGCGCTTGAGTGGAGTGGCTTTTGTGCGCTTGTCCAGGAAGCGTGACCCATAGATGATCGCTAGCTGATCGCGTCGACAACGCTCCACCATCTCGGCCGCCTCGGCGGGATTGTGCTGGCCGTCAGCGTCGAAGGTCACGGCATAGCGGGCATCGGTGTGGATGAGGAGATAATCGAAGCCAGTCTGCAGGGCCGCCCCCTGTCCCAGGTTCACGGGATGCTGCACCACAATCGCGCCAGCCCTCGCGGCGATCATCGCACTCTCGTCACGCGAGCCATCGTCGATGCAGACGATGTGGGGGAAGTATCGACGCGCTTCACTAAGCACGTCGCCAATCACTTCGGCTTCGTTATATAACGGGATGACGAGCCAGGCGTCATCAAGGGGTGGCAGACTCACAGTAGGTATTGTGACAGGTACGAGCGATGCTGTCCGCCACCAGCGATGAGTTGAAGGAGAATGCATGGTTACTCGGATCGTTGAATCCGCGGACGTCTCGCCGGAGGCCACGATTGGAGAAGGATCGTCCGTCTGGCATCTGGCTCAAGTGCGCGAAGGAGCGACCCTTGGGCAGGGCTGCATCGTCGGTCGCGGCGCCTACATTGGATCCGGCGTGCATCTCGGAGACCACTGCAAGGTCCAGAACTACGCTCTCGTCTACGAGCCAGCCGAGCTTAGCGACGGCGTCTTTATCGGGCCCGCTGCCGTCCTCACGAACGACCACAACCCGCGAGCGATCAACCCCGACGGCTCGCTGAAGTCCGGTGAGGACTGGGAAGCGGTGGGCGTCACGATTAAGACGGGCGCCGCCATCGGTGCCCGCGCCGTATGCGTCGCACCGGTCACCATCGGCGCGTGGGCTACGGTGGCGGCGGGTGCCGTCGTCGTGAAGGATGTGCCCGATCACGCCCTCGTTGCGGGGGTCCCGGCGCGTCAGATCGGCTGGGTCTCCAAAGCGGGGATCAGACTAGAAGAGAGAACCGACGGGATCTTCGAATGCCCGCACTCGGGAGAACGCTACGAACTGGTCGAGGGCCAGTTGAAAGAAGTGAAAGGCTCATGAGCAACGATTTCATCCCGCCCGCAAAACCCATCATCGGTGATGAGGAGCGCGCCGCCGTCGACGCGGTCCTACGCTCCGGGATGGTGGCGCAAGGCCCGGAAGTCGCGGCCTTCGAGAAGGAGTTCTCGACCCAGTTTGTGTCCGGACGCGAATGCGTCGCCGTGAACTCCGGAACCTCCGGTCTACACCTTGGCCTCCTGGCAGCGGGTATCGGAGCCGGTGATGAGGTCATCGTTCCGTCCTTTACATTTGCGGCCACCGGTAACTCGGTAGCCCTGACGGGCGCGACTCCAGTCTTCGCCGACATCGAACTCGACTACTACTGCCTCGACCCGGACTCCGTCCGCGCGGCCGTGACCGACAAGACGAAGGCGATTATGCCGGTGCACCTGTACGGGCACCCGGCCAACATGGACGCTCTGCGCGCCATCGCGGAGGAGCACGACCTCCTGCTGTTCGAGGACGCCGCGCAGGCGCACGGCGCTTCCCTCAACGGTGAGATGGTCGGAACCTTCGGAACGTTCGCGATGTTCTCGCTGTATCCCACGAAGAACATGACCTCGGGCGAGGGCGGTATGGTCTCGTGCGCCGACCCGGAAACCGCACGTCGCGTGCGTCTGTTGCGCAACCAGGGTATGGAGCGCCAATACGCCAATGAGCTCGTCGGCCTCAACAACCGGATGACCGACATTCACGCAGCGATCGGACGCGTGCAGCTCACCAAGGTGGGAGCCTGGACCACGACGCGTCAGCAGAACGCCGCCTTCCTTGACGCGAACCTCGAAAATGTCGTCACCCCGAAGGTGGCGAAGGGAGCGACGCACGTCTATCACCAGTACACGATCCGCGTGGAAGGCACTGATCGGGACCGCTTTGTTGCGGCCCTGAAGGAGGAATACCAGGTAGGCAGTGGGGTCTACTACCCGATCCCGAACCATCGCCTCGACTCGCTCGCCCCCTACGCTGCGGGCCTCGAACTGCCCGTCACCGAGCAGGCGGCGTCGAGCGTGGTATCGCTGCCGGTGCACCCCTCGCTGAGCGAGCGGGACCTGGAACGGATCGTCGAGGCGGTCAACGCCTGCGCGAAGGCGGGTGCGTAACCCATGGCGAATCTGCGAGTTGGGCTCCTCGGCATCGGGTCGATGGGGCGCCACCACGCCCGCGTCATCCGTGAAACCGAAGGGATGGACCTGGTCGCCATCGCGGATCCGGGAGGCGATAAGTATGGCGTGGCCAAGGGGCTCGAGGTCCTCCCGAATGTGGAGGCATTGATCGACCAGCGGCTGGATGCCGCCATGGTGGCGGTCCCCACGATCTACCACGAGGATGCAGCCCTCGCGCTCGCGGCCGCCGGCGTACACACCATGGTCGAAAAGCCCATCGCGCACGACGTCGAGGCTGGGCGGCGCGTGGCCACGGCGTTCGAGGACGCGGGGCTCATCGGCGCGGTCGGCTACGTCGAACGGTGTAACCCGGCGCTGCTGGCGATGCGTAAGAAGATCCAGGAGGGGCTGCTCGGGCAAGTCTTCCAGATCGCGACCCGGCGCCAGTCTCCCTTCCCGGCGCGTATTTCCGATGTGGGCGTGGTCAAGGATCTGGCCACGCACGACGTCGATCTCGCGTCTTGGGTGGCAGGTTCGACTTACGAACGGGTCTTTGCGCAGACCGCCTTTAAGTCGGGGCGCGAGCATGAGGACATGGTGACGGTTTCGGGGCGAATGGCGAACGGAGTACTCGTGAGCCATCTCGTGAACTGGCTGACTCCATTCAAGGACCGGACGACCATCGTGACCGGCGAAAAGGGAGCGCTGGTGGCCGATACCGCGCTGGGTGATCTCACGTTTTACCGCAACGGAACGATTCCGATCGAGTGGACGCAGGTTGCGAACTTCCGCGGGGTGTCCGAGGGAGAGGTCACGCGCTTCGCCATTGAGAAGCGCGAACCGCTGCGCGTCGAGCAGGAGAACTTCCGCGACGCGATCCTCGGGGTGCGTTCTGAACACGTGACGATGGCTGAGGGAGTGCGCACGCTCGAGGTCGTGCAGGCGATTTTGGATTCGGCGGCCAGCGGAGAGGCTGTTGCACTCTGACGAGGTGTGCCGGGGAACCCGGGGCTTCAGGATGTCATAGGTCTGATACGACGGTTGCTCCTACCTGCCTATCGGTATCGGTGAGGGCCCGTGAATATCAAGGCTGGCGTGGAGGTCTTTCAAAGCACCGGCGGTACCGCGGCGGGGTTGAAGATTCCAAGAGATCATGCCTGAAGCAACCTCAGTGATACCCGCCAGAGGCTCATCCACCTGTGTTCGAGGATTCGACAGTAAGGTGACACACCGCATTCGCATGTTGACCCGCTTTCGGTGTGGCCCAATAATCCGGCTAGAAGGCAGTGTGGGTGTTGAAGCGGTTGCCGCACCCGGTTGGAGGTAGATCATGCGATGACAGACGCTACACCGCGGGACGCTTATTCGTGCTCTAATCGTGGCCTTATCGCTCTGTCTGGGGCTCATCCCGATGACCTCCCCATCCGTCGCGGCTCATGGGGATGGGGATCGGATCGGCGGTCGCGATCGGATTGAAACCTCGATCGCGGTGGCACGTGCTGCCTATCCGGACGGAGCTTCTGTCGCCTATTTGGCTTCCGCCACGAATCTTGTCGATGCTCTCACGGCTGGGAGCCTTGCGGATGGGCCCGTTCTTTTTGTTTCCGCACACGAGTTGGACCCTCGTGTGCGGCACTATCTAGAAGAACTACGGCCAACCCGTGTGATTGCTATTGGGGGATCCAGTGTGGTCCCCGAGGCAATTCTTGAAGCAGCGGGAGCATATGCGCAGCACACTGAGCGGTTGTCCGGGCGGACCCGTGTGGAAACGGCAAATGCGGTTGCCGAGAGGGCATTCCCTTCGGGTGCAGACGTGGCCTACGTCGTCGATGGATTCGCGAATCATTTTGGTAGTCCCGATGCAGTCGTGGGTGGCCAGCTGCGACAGGGACCGATCCTGTTTGCCCAGCCGCGTCGCGGGATTACACCAGAAACTGCTTCGACGCTTCGCAAGCTTCAGGTCAAGGAAACCGTTCAGCTTGGGGGCCAACCGATTGGCCAGTTTACGCCCCAGCGGTATCTTGCTGGGCGCGATCGATACGGCACCGCAGTTCATGTTGCGACGGAGCAGTGGGGGCTACAGGGTGAAGTCATCTACTTGGCTAACGGTGAGACTTTTGCTGATGCTATGACCGGAGGGACTCTGAGCGACGGCCCTCTTTTGCTCACCCAAAGCGACTCATTACCTCCGATTATCTGCGACTATATTCGACGAAGTGATGCCACTCGTGTGAAAGCCATAGGTGGCAGTGCGGTGGTATCTCCCCGCACGCTACAGCGAGCTCAAGCCTGTACCGCCCGACCGGAATGGCCAACGAGCGGCTATCAGGTGGGCGAGTCGACTCACGATTACTACGCTGCCGACAAAATGCCTTTGGGGACTCACGAGGGTCTAGCGGTCTGCGACCGCATGGTGGTGGATGCTAGCAACCGCTCGGTGTGTGCGGACGACGGTGTTCGGGTTGTCGCCCACCAAGGCAAACGCGTGTACAACCCTGTTTCGATCGCTCAGTACGCCCTGTATAACATCGCGCGGTACCGGGAAACCGGAGAGCTCCAGCCCCTCCTTCGGGCAAAAGCAAATGCGAGCAAGCTGATCGACATGGCTCAACGAGGTGAGGGGACTACCTACTGGTTTCCGTATGAATATGACTTCGCACTAGCCGGTGATCAGAACAATGTCATCCTGGCGCCCTGGTATTCCGGCATGGCGCAAGGTCAAGCGCTTTCTGTATTTTCGAGACTCTCGACCTTAGAACCTGACGAATCACAGTGGCGAGAAGCAGCAGATTCAACATTCCGATCGTTTTTGTCAGCTGAACGGGTCAAGGCTCCGTTTGCTGTGACCTACGACCGTGAAGGACGGATCTGGTTTGAGGAATATGCGGGAAACACCAAGCCACTATGGGTAATTAACGGGCAGATATTTGCGCTATTCGGGCTCTACGACTATTGGTACGAGTCAAAAGATGAAGAGGCGCGGCTCCTCATCGATGGTGGTGCGACCACGGTACGCGAGGTCTTTGACACCTATCGGCGGTCTGGTCAGATCTCGCTGTACTGTACCCAAATGCCTCGGTGTCGCCGCATTTCTTCAGAGAAGTACCACGGGATCCACGTCAATCAGCTTCAAGTTCTAGCCGAGCTGACGGGGGATTCGACTTTTCAACGCCAAGCGGAGATCTTGCGGAGGGATCATTATCGGGTCGACGCGGCGACAGGCCTTGGCCTGACGTGGTAGCTCCGAACTATGGTGATGATTCCACTCTGTGGGGGCACGATTAGAACGGGCCCCTAGTCGTGCGCGATCAGGAATGGTGAAACCGGCACGGATGTGGTGACTTCTACTGTAAAAGGCGCTGATACAAACGAGTCAACTCATCTGCACTCTTGGCAGCTGAACGCTCGGTTTCTACAAAGTGACGCACCTCGTGTGACATGCGCTCGTAGTCGTGGGGGCTTCGTCTTGCAAGTGTCGCCGCCTCAATGAGAGCAGTCGTGAGAGATGTGGGACAGCTTTCATCGGTTAACCACGCACGGTTTGGAGGCGTCATTTCCTTCGTCCCGCCAACATCGTTCACAATGACCGGCGTCCCACAAGCTTGCGACTCGAGGAGCACCAGGCCAGCGGCCTCCTGGCGACCCGCGACGGTGCGGGTTGGCAGAACCGTGAACGTGGCGGTGCGCATGGCGCTTCGTACCTCCGTACGAGAACGCGCTCCGAGATAGGTGATGTGTGGAGAATGGGCTGCGCAGCCTATGACATCCTCGCGGAGGGGACCATCACCGATGATGAGGACGCGGTGCGGAATAGTCCGATATGCAGTGCGAGATGACTGAATCAGGTCTTGCACACCTTTTTGGGTGTTCAAGGCACCAACAAATAAAAACGTGGGGACCTCTTGTTCGATGCCGTACTTGCGGGCCCAGTCGCGATCACTCCCAGTGAGCTTGGGCGTGAAATAGGCGGTGTCGACACCCTGATATAGGACCTCAACCGTCGTCTCAGGTGCGCCGTGTGCGATGGCCTGGTCGGCGATATAACGGGATACAGCGATAAGAAGGTCCGCGCCGCCTAAGGCAGAGCGAGCGTGGCGTCGGTTCATACGCGTGATGGGGTTACAGCTCTGCTGACCAGCGATATAGGCGTCGGTTCCGTGGATGGTCACCACCATGGGGACATCGAGGGTACGAGCAGCCCGGAGGGCGGGGATTGACCATGTCAGCATATGTTGATGGATGAGTGCCGGTTGCTCCGCGATGACGAGCTGGCGGAAGCGGCGTAGAGCCGCGTACTTGGCGACTTCTTTGAGTCGAAAGGGGAAGGTGCCTGGTACGGCCTGTCGAATTGGGATGGCAAGACTAGGATCGCGCACATCCGCCGCGAGACATACGATGCTCCAGTCAATGTCTGGACGGTGGAGGGCGTGATCGACGAAGAAATACGTCGGGGGAATGCGTACTGTCCCCTTAGTCAATGCGACTTTCATGACGAGTCCTGCTCGGCTGGGTGATTCATGGATTTGTTAGCCCATCGTGGTCGCGCCTCGGTCGTAGCTGGCAGCTACGCGCAGAGTGAGGGCAACGAGTCCGAGAAGCAGGAGCGCCATGCAACACGACAGCACCCACATCAGCGCGTTGATGGTCATCGTCTTTCCAAGAGTTAAGATCAACGCCAGGGGGGTCACCATGTAGAGCAAAGCAAATCCTAACATCAACTCTTGACGGTTCGTGACCACAAATATTGTCGAGATAGGGGCTGTTGCGACGTTAAGATAGAGCCACAGGACAAGCGATTGTCCCAAGAGCCCAGCTAACTCCCATCCAGGCCCAAGGAACCAGGGGAAGAGCACAGGGGAGACGATTCCCAGCACCACGAAAGGACCGAGCCCCCCGGCGGCGGAGACCTTCAGAGAGGCGATGACTTGCTGTCGGAGATAGCCCCGTCGAGCCGCGGCAAATTTCTGGTAGAACACCTGGGAAATTGCGCCCGCGATAAGTGTGACAGGTGCTTGCATGAGCAGCCACGCCTGTGAGAACTGACCCACGGCTTCGGTTGAATAGGTCAGTCCCAGACAGAGAACGATACCGTTAAGACGGAGTCCATCGATGATGGCGTTTGGCGCATTCAGGAGCGGCATTTTGCGGTACCGGTGAAGCAAGACACGCACCGGCGTTGATGATCCGCTGGGTTGACACAGTGGTCGCCACGCCTTGATGGCCATCGTTATGGCTGCCAAAAGTTGTCCGATGAGCTGCCCGCCCACCAAACCAAGCTGGCCGCCGCGGCCGGTCCAGGCTGCCAGGATCTTCACTCCGGAGATCGATGAAAACATCTGGATGCGGTTGGCAGCGATGCTTCGAAAGGCTTCGACTCGAGTGAACCAGTGAGTCATCAGATTGACAAAGCCCAGGCCGAGGACAAAGACACCCGTGAAACCGAGCCATGGAGCAAGTTCGGGCTCGCCCATGAGGGCTGCCAACCGTTCCGCACTCAGAAAGCACACGACCGAGGTTGTCGTAGCGGTGAGAAGGATGAAGAGAGCGCTGATACGCAAGAGTCTGCGTGCGTCGGCTTCGCAGGGGGGTAACACGACGGCCATGTCGTAACGGAACGCCGCCACCAGGACGACTGTCTGGGGGATCACGAGCCAAAGAGAAAAGAGCCCGAGATCCTGGTCAGAATATAGCCGAGTGATGATCGGCTGCGTCCCTACGGCAATGAGTTGAGCAATGACGGTGCCACTAAGGAGGACACCGATGTTCTTGATGACCGGGTACCTCGTGGCGAGATGGTGGAAGGCATGACGACGTCGCGCTGTCATGATGTGAGGCGTGTGATGATGTGATGAATTGTGCTCGCTTCAGTTTCGAAGCTGAGATCGGTTGCTGCCGCGTGCGAAGCCAGTTTGAACTTCGTGACGTCTTCAGTCGTGAGTGAATTCAGAGTTGAGACGATGTTCTCGAGGCTATAGTCCCGCGACACCACCCCGATCCCACGGTGCTTCACGATCGCAGCCATCTCCTGGGTTGGCCCTACCGCCACCGCAAGCCGGGCTTGGATAAAGTCAAACAGTTTGTTAGGCAGAGCCAGTCGGGCGTTGGTGTTGTAGGGAGGGATCCAGTAGATTCCCACATCGTACTGATTGAGTGTTGCCGGAAGGTCTTGAGGTGAGACCGGCATGTGGAAGCGAATTCGGTCACACCCACGCGCGCGGTGCTTGAGCTGTGCAAGGTATTTTCCGCCATCGTTGCCGGGAACGAGGTAAAGATCCAGGGTGAGGCGATCGTTCGCCTGTTGCACAGCATCGAGCATGGTCTCGATCGCCCGGCCTTTGACAGCACCCCCCGAGTGAACGAGGCGAATAGTCCCATCGGATGACACCCTCGACGGCTGGAGGTCGGCAAATGAAGCGGCGTTTTGGATAACATCAGCCTCCACACCATAGGTTGTGGCGTAAAGCTCCGCAATGCTCGGACTGACTGTGGTGACAGCGGCGCAGCGTGGAAGGTACGTGCGGCAGATGTGGTCCATGAGGGGGGCAACGAGAAGTCGCCATGATAAGACGTGCGTACGTTCTTCGGGAGCCCATTCGTGCATATCGGCCCACACAGGACTCCCGTGCGAGAGTGCGAAGGCGAGCGGTACGGCGCGTGCATCGTTTGCCACGAGAACATCGAATCTGCGATCACCAAGCTGCGAGAGTGCGGACTTGATCGCCGGTGCGCTCAGCTCCGTGTGCGTGAAGCGGCGCGCGGCAAGCGCCGCGACTCCGCCAACGGTCTGGGGGAGCGAAGGGAGGTCATCGGAAATACGAATGTGTTCACAAACCCCGGGTGGTGGATCGCCATAGCCAACGGATGTCACTTCTGCGATGGAGGTGAGGGCGCTGAGTTGACGCAGCACCCTGCTATCGCGGGCGATAGGCGAAAAAGAGATCACAAGCACCGTGGGCGAGCCAGTCATAGGTCGATCCTATACTGGGCTCGTTGGCGCGGTAACGATCAAGCTGGATGGGCACAGTATGGCGACATTAGTGACGTGGTCGGGTCCCGTTGCGGTCCTTATTCTTCTCATGGCAGTGATCTATGTTCCCGGCCTCGCATGTGCACGCCTGATGAGTATCAAGGGCTTTCTGGCGTGGGTGTCCGCTCCTCTATTCGCTGCTGTCATTTCCGTGGTGGGAAGTACCGCGTCTCCTCTTGTCGGCGCACGTTGGGGAGTAGCGACCTACGCGAGTGTCGCGGGTGTCCTCATGCTTGGGTTAGCAGTACTGCGACGAACTGTGGGGCCCCGCGTCGATGTCTCGATTCGCGCACCTTCCCGGATTGAATTTCTGATTCTTGCAGGAGCGTATATCGCTCTGATCCTGCCGTTGATTCTGTCTGCTCGGGGCGATGCGGTAATCCAGCAGATTGATTCGACCTTCCATATGAATGCGTTGTGGCTGGTGAATGAGACCGGGGACGCTTCGAGCTTTGGGGCGCTGACACCCATGTACGGCTTGGAGACAACCCGAACGAACTTCCCCGCCGGTTGGCACTCCCTGGTCTCGCTAGTCAGCGGTCAGACGAGGATCGTCGAGAGCATTAATGCCATGGCGCTGTTGGTTCCCTTAGTGTGGGTGATGGGGCTTGGCGCATTGGTGGTAATCGTCCATCCGAGGTCTCCTGCGCGCCGCCAGCTCACGTATGCTCTCATCCCCCTTGCAGTCGTCTTCCCTACGTTTCTGATCTCTCGTTATCCCGCTCTCCCCAATGCCTACGAGATTTCTCTCCTCCCGAGCTTGCTGACTTTTGTCATCATCGCGGTGCGCTCGAGCCAAGATATCCGCCAACGTCTGGTATTGAGTGGCCTCACAACGACTTTCCTCGCTTGCGTATTCCTGATACATCCGTCAGTCATCTTCACGTTTGGGGTCTACGCCGCTTTGCCCCTCATGTATCTCTTCGCGCGTCACATTCGCTCCCTTCCGCGCGGGCAGCGCATTCACATGGGGAAGATCGTCGCGGGTGTAGGGGGAGTGGCTGTCCTCGGTGTGATCGCGGTCCTCGCGGTCCCTGGGATCGCGGAGAAACTCCACAACATGACGACGATGTATCAAACGGAGCGGGGGGCGTTTTGGGTTTCACTTCCAAAAACGCTCACCGCATGGCCCTACATCACCGCCGAAGCGGGAAGTGGCATCACCCGGCCACTCACACTTGCGCAGATCAGTGTCGCAGTGCTGCTGCTCATCGGTGCGGTCCGCTCCTGGCGCACAGTGCGTGGACGCCTGATCTTCCTTACCTGGTTTGGTTGTGCGCTTTTGACTTTCACAACGTTGTGGCGAGCCGGGCCCCTCGTGCCGCTTGCGGGACTGTGGTACATGAGCCCTCATCGGACCATGGCAATTCAGATTGTTCCGCAAACACTCCTCACCGGCATCGGACTCGATCGCCTACTTTCTCTTCTCAGGTGCTTCTTCAGGCAACATAAGCGTCAGGTCATTGGTGCGGGGGTGGTGTTCGCACTGCTGGTTTCGGGAGGGCTCACGTTTCCCGCTCGGTTCTATCTCTTCACCCACGCCTATAGTCCGACCCCCGATGACGTGACCTACATGGCTTCAGCCGAAGAAATCCATATGATTCGCAATCTGGAGGCAGTAGTTCCCGAGGGATCACTGGTTTTAGGGGATCCGTTTAACGGTTCAGCCCTTGTCCAGGCAGTAGGGAACATCCCTGTGGTATTTCCGCAACTGTATTTTCGAGATTCCAACCACTCAGAGAATCTCTTGAGACGGTCCTTCGACCAACGTGAAGTCGAGCCTCAGATTTGCCACATCATTGGGAAACATGGCATCACGCACCTATATGTGGATTCAGATTCGACATCCTTTGGTCAAAACAACCGGCTCCTTTCTCCGGGGCTCTACGATGTCGACGTGAGCTTCGGTTTGACGAAAGTAGCGTCGGGCGGCTCAGCCTCTGTGTGGCGGATTGATGAGTGCGGTGCGAGGGACTAAGGACGTGCGGTCCATCATATGATCGGGCTGTCAAGCACGCAGATAGGAAGGGCTGGGATGAAGGAGCGACAACACGCTGGAGTCACGCTGGTGACACGCATTCACGCGCCCGAGCCGGCTGCGGCGTCACTCCGACTCGCGGCCGTGGAAGATGAACTATTGAAACGCCACGTACGCGTCGCAGTTCTGACGAGCACACCCCCACCAGGGATCGCGGACGCCATCGACCCGCCAGGCTTGCGGGTTTCGCGATGGCCCGCGTGGCGCGACTCCGAGGGACAACTGAGGGGATATCTCCCCTATCTGTCCTTTGATCTTCCTCTGGTGATGCGAGTACTAGCTCAGCGCAGTCCCAGCGTCTTTCTCGTGGAGCCTCCGCCGACAACCGGGGCGGTCATGCGTGTGATGGCGTCACTCCTGAAGCGCCCATATGTGTGGTATGCGGCCGATATCTGGTCCGACGCACTCGCGGGGACCAGGACTCCCAGATACGTCAGACACGCTGTGCGATGGCTAGAATCCTGGGTGCTGCGCGGCGCGTCCCACGTGATCGCGGTATCCCCCGAGGTCGCCGAGCGAGCCCGCACTCTTGGGGCACGAGCCGTTACAGTGGTGCGCAACGGTGTGAACACTGAACTCTTCCATCCGGATGTAGCCCCGTTGAGCGCGAATGAACGCTCCATCGAAGGCGTGGGAGAGGGGTACTTCATTTACGCGGGCACCGCCTCCGAGTGGCAGGGGGCTGAGATCTTTGTTGAGGCAATTCGGCGTGCTCGTCGGGCGGGAAAGGCCTACCAGATGGTCTTCCTTGGGCAAGGAAGCGCGCTCGCGGACCTGGAGGCTCGAGCACGTGAGATTCCAGCGCTACCTTCGGGGAACCCTTCGGTGGTGTTCTTAGGACAGCGACCGGCGGCAGAAGCTGCACGATGGCAGGCCGGTGCGCTTGGCAGTTTAGTATCGATCAAGCCAGGCCTGGGGTATGACTTTGCCTATCCCACGAAGGTGCTGTCGGCACTGTCCTGCGGTGTTCCCGTCATCTATGCCGGGCTAGGGCCGGTTCGAAAAGACCTTGACGATCCTCAGCTCGGGTTAGCTGTGGACTACGATGTGGCAGCGGTAGAGCGAGCTCTCAATACAGTCGCGAGTACCGAGGCTGACAGCCGTCGTGTTGCATACCGTCATGCATGGGTCCGCAAGCATCGGTCAACGCGGTCCGTAGGAAAGATAGTCGCCCAGATTCTCCATGAAACGGCGCGAGGCACCCAGCTCTAGCCCACCCGCGTGTCGATCAACGTCTGGACGACCGTGTCGGCGGCATGGCCGTCACCATACGGTGTGGCGCTTGTCGGCGGCGGCGTCGAACGTTGCGCAGCGCTGATCAGCGCGTCCCCCGGCTCCACAAGGACATTCCATCCGGTTTCAACGGTCTCGACCCATTCCGTTTGCGGACGCACTGTGGTACAGGGGGTTCGTAAGAGAAACGCCTCCTTTTGAAGCCCGCCCGAGTCAGTGATGATTCCGCGAGCTCGGCGAGACGCCACAACGAGGTCTGGATAGCTCAACGGGGCATGAATGAACAGGTTGCCGGGTGGGATAGTGAGGCCATGCTCCTTAATCTTTGCGGTGAGTCGAGGATGAGCGAGAAGCACCACGGGATGGTTCACGCGGGCGAGGGACTCCAGGATGCGTTCTAGCCGTTCGTGGCTATCAGTGTTCGCTGGACGATGAATTGTGGCCAGCGAATAGGTCTCGTTGTCGAAACCGAATTCTCTTGAGATTGGGTTGGGGGAATCTTCCACCATCTTGCAAGTTTGTCGCAGCACGTCGGTCATGACATCGCCGACGACTACCGTGCGTTCAGCCAGTCCTTCCCTCTCGAGATGACTCGCCGCGACAGTTGTGGGGGCGAGGAGAAGGTCAGCACAGTGGTCGGTGACAACTCTGTTAATTTCTTCCGGCATCGCTCGGTTGAACGACCGTAGCCCCGCCTCAAGATGCGCGACAGGAAAATGGAGTTTTACTGCCGATAGTGCAGCGGCCACAGTAGAGTTGGTGTCTCCGTAGACGAGGATCCAATCTGGACGGTGCTTCAGAATAATGCCGTCCAGAGCAGCCAGCATTGCTCCGGTTTGTGCACCATGGGAACCTGAGCCAACGCCAAGATGTTCATCGGGCGCCGGAATGTTCAGATCAGTGAAAAATACATCCGAGAGCATCGGGTCGTAATGCTGCCCCGTGTGGACGACAACATGCTCGACGTTACGCTGACGACAGGCGTGTGCAATGGGGGCGAGTTTAACGAATTGGGGTCGTGCTCCGACAACTGACATGACCTTCATGCCAGGAGTCTATCGCTGTCAACTGAGGTGTTGTGTGCTGTCTTCGTCTTCGCTGCGGATATGAACCTCCCACGGTCGAGAGCTCACGGTTAGACTGGTGGCGCGCCGCGTCCGTCGTGGCGTCACAATCCAACGTAGGAGCAAAACGCATGCGTATCGCCGTTGTTGCCATGGGGAAGATCGGCCTCCCCCTCGCCGTCCAGTTCGCCGACGCCGGCCACGAGGTCGTGGGTGTGGACGTCAACGAGAAGACCGTTGCCGCCATCAACGAGGCGACGGAACCCTTCCCCGGAGAGGCACACCTACAGGAGAAGCTCTCCGAGCTCGTTCCCGCCGGCCGCTTGCGCGCCACCACCGACTACGCCGACGCGATCCCCGACTCGGAGGCCGTCGTCGTTGTCGTACCACTATTCGTGAACGACGAAACCTGGGCCCCGGACTTCGCCTGGATGGATGCCGCCACCCGTTCCCTTGCGAAGCACCTCACCCCGGGCACGCTCATCTCCTACGAAACCACCCTGCCCGTAGGCACCACGCGGAACCGCTGGCGGCCCATGATTGAGGAGGGCTCCGGCCTCAAGGAGGGCAGCGAGTTCCACCTGGTCTTCTCTCCGGAGCGCGTCCTCACGGGGCGGGTGTTCGAGGACCTGCGCAAGTACCCGAAACTCGTGGGCGGCCTTAGCGAGGAAGGCGCGAAACGCGCCGTTGAGTTCTACGAGGCGGTCCTCAGCTTTGACGAGCGTCCGGACCTGCCACGCGCCAACGGCGTGTGGGACCTGGGCAGCGCCGAGGCCGCAGAGATGGCGAAGCTCGCCGAGACTACCTACCGGGACGTGAACATCGGCCTGGCCAACCAGTTCGCGGTCTACGCTGACAAGGTCGGCCTCGACGTTAATGCCGTCATCGATGCCTGCAACTCACAGCCATACTCCCACATTCACCGCCCCGGTATCGCGGTCGGCGGGCACTGCATTCCGGTCTATCCGCGCCTCTACCTGTCGACCGACCCGGACGCGAGCATCGTGCGCACCGCCCGCCAGTTCAACGCCGACATGCCGCTGTATGTGGTGCGGCGCGTCGAGTCGGTCCTCGGCTCTCTCAAGGGCCAGCGCGTCGCCGTTCTCGGCGCCTCCTACCGCGGAAAGGTGAAGGAGACGGCATTCTCCGGTGTGTTCCGCACCGTCACCGAGCTCACCGAGCGCGGCGCCGAGGTGAGCGTGCACGATCCGATGTTCTCCGACGAGGAGCTCGCGGGCTTCGGCTGGACCCCCTATCACCTGGGTGAGGAAGTCGACGCCGTGATCGTGCAGGCCGACCATCCCGAATATGCCGAGGTTGGACCCGCCGATTTCCCGGCTGTCAAGGTGCTGTTCGACGGGCGCCGCGTGACCGACCCCGAACGCTGGCGCGGCACCCCGCGCCTCGTCATCGGCGATCGCGCCCAGTAGAGGCATGGAGAGGATTTGCGCCGTCGTCGTCGCCTATAACCGGCGCGACCTCCTCACCCGCACGCTCGATGCCCTCGCCGCCCAGGAACGGCCCCTTGATCAGGTGGTGGTAATCGACAACGCCTCCACCGACGGGTCCGGTGACCTCGCGCGCCGTCACCCCACGGTGAGCGAAGTCCTCACCATGGAGAAGAACCTTGGTGGGGCCGGCGGGTTTGCCGCCGGGATCGCGCGCGCCGTGGCCCATCACCGGGCCGACCTGGTCTGGGTGATGGACGACGACACGGTGCCGAGTCCGGGCGCTCTCGCGGCACTGCTGAGGGCTCGAGACGCCTACCCGGGCTCCCCCGCGGTCCTCGCGTCGCGGGTCGTCTGGCACGACGGGCGCGACCACCCGATGAATACGCCGCGCACACGGCCGCTGGTGGCGCCGGACCTCGCGGAACACGCCCGCGCCGTTGGGTGTCGCCAGATCCGCTCGGCCTCCTTCGTCTCGATCCTCATCGATTCGCGTGCCATCTGGGAGGACGGCCTACCAGAGGCCGACTACTTCCTATGGAACGACGATTTCGAGTACACGGCCCGCCTGCTGCGCCGCCGTGTCGGCCTGTACGTGCCCGACTCGGTCGTCACGCACCTCACCCGCACGTTCGGAGCCTCGGAGACCGACCCGGGTGCCCGCTTCTTCAACGAGGTGCGTAACAAGGTGTGGATGTACACGCGCTCGCGGGCCCTCGGCCCACTTGAGACTGCGCTCTACGGCGGCCGCACCGTGCTGCGCTGGGGCCAGACCATCGCCGCCTCGGGTCAGCGGCGAGCCCTGCTCTCCCATGCTCGACGCGGACTGTGGGCTGCCCTGCGCGCCCCGCGCTCCGTCACGCGCATCCTCGCGGCAACGCCAGCGGCGCCCGACGCGCGCACCGTCAGTCTCGGGACCCCACCTCCCGCAGCACATGGCGTCCCCCATGCGTTTTCCGTCCTGCTCCCGGTCTACGCTGGCGACGACGCCGCCCACGTGGAACGGGCGCTACGCTCGGTCTCGCGGGACCAAGAGCTCATCCCCGATGAGATCGTCATCGTGCGGGACGGCCCGGTGGGCCCCGGCCTCACCACCGTCCTGACACGCGCGGCCGAGCTTGCGGCGCCGAGCCGCATCCGTCTCGTTGAACTCGAGCGCAACGTCGGCCTGTCCGCCGCGCTGAGCGCCGGACTTGAGGCGTGCACCCACGACGTCGTCGCGCGAGCGGATGCCGACGATATCTGCCTGCCCCACCGTTTCTCCACCCAGATCCCACTCATGGCGGGCCTGGACCTGCTCGGTTCCGCGATCGCCGAATTCGACGACGACGAGAGCCGGCCGGGCCTTGTGCGCGCCATGCCAGCGCGAGCGGAGGAGATCCGCCGCGTGCTGCCACTGCGCGATCCCGTGAACCACCCGACGGTCGTCTTCCGCGCCAGCGCGGTGCGAGCTGCAGGCGGCTACGACGATGCCACCGCCATGGAGGATTACTGGCTGTTCGCCCGCATGATCCACGCTGGTGCGCGCGTGGCGAACCTCCCCGACGTCCTCGTCTACTACCGGGTTGGCGCAGGCGCCTACGAGCGTCGCGGTGGCACCGACATGCTGCGCGCGGAATGGAATCTGCAACGAGCCATGTTCCAGGCGGGCTTCACGACGCCCCTGC
Organism: Bowdeniella nasicola; assembly: GCA_030537895.1. GTDB lineage: Bacteria > Actinomycetota > Actinomycetes > Actinomycetales > Actinomycetaceae > Bowdeniella > Bowdeniella nasicola_C. Next base: position 94,563 of record JAUNVA010000006.1, on the reverse strand, counting down.
AGGCACTGCGCAATCTGGTCGTGCGAGGTGGCTACCGCCTCGTACCGGCCGGTGTGAAGCGGGTCGCCTACCGCGCGGCCATGCGCACCGGTTGGCGTCCGTAACGTGCGCGCGGATGGGGCCAAGGAGATGCCCGACTAAATCCCGAGGACGGCCTTGGCGATCATGAAGTACATGATGAGGCCCGTGGCATCGCAGAAGGTGGAGATGAACGGGTTAGAAAAGACCGCGGGATCGGCGCCGACCGCCTTCGCGATGATCGGCATGATCCCGCCGATCGACGCCGCCATCGTGCACACCGAGACGAGGGTGAGTCCGATGACCATGCCGATGTCGACTCCGTAGACCGCCGTGGCGGCCACGAACCCTAGAGCCCCGAGGACCGCGCCGAGCAGGAACCCCGTCCGCGCCTCGCGCCACAGGACGGTCAGGACGTCGCGGTTCCATACATCGCCGAGGGCGAGGGCACGCGTGACCGTGGTTGCTGCCTGGTTACCGGTGTTGCCGCCGGTGCCAGTGAGAAGCGGGATGAAAAGTGCGAGGACCACGACCTCATCGAGCGTGGCCTCAAATACCTCGAGGACCTGCACCGTGAGGACGGCGGAGACGGCGAGTACGAGGAGCCATACGATACGTGAGCGCACCACCGACATCACGGGTGTGGACAGATAGGGGCGCCGCAGCGGCTCGTGACCACCGTGTCGGGCCGCGTCTTCGGTGTCGGCGGCCTCAACGATCTCGAGGGCGTCATCGACCGTGAGCACGCCAACGATCCGCTGTTCGGCGTCCACGATCGGCATCGCGATGCGGTTGATCGCGAGCAGCTGGCGTGCCACGTCCTCACTCGGGTCGGTGGCGAGCGCGGAGACGGGAGCATTCATGATCTCCGAGACCTGCGCGTCGGGATCCGCGGTAAAGAGATCGCGCAGAGAAACGACACCGACGAGCCGCCGCGTTTCGTCCATGATCGGGACCATGTAAAGCGTCTCGTATTCGTCCTCGCGGGCCCGCAACAGGTCGAGCGCGTAGCCAACGGTGCGGCTCTCGCGGATGGGCACCACCTCGGGGGACATGCGTCGCCCGATCGCGCCCTTCGGGTACCCAAGAAGACCCGCCGTGAGGTCCCTCTCGTGGCGGGGCAGACCGCGCAGCAGCTTATCGGCGACGGTGGCCGGGACCTCGTCGAGCAGAGCGGCCCGATCGTCCGGGTCGAGATCAATGAAGAGAGAGGAGACCTGCTCATCACGCAGAGCGTCCAGGAGGTCGGCTTGGTGGCCCGCATCGAGGGCTTCGAAGACCTCGAGGGCCCGATCCTTGGCGAGGAGGCGGAAGACGACGGCGGCGCGTTTAGCGGGGATATGTTCGACGACGCCAATCAGGTCGGGAATCGAGGCCTCGGCCGCCAGTTGGGACAGCTTTCCAACATCCCCACTCGAGAGGTCTTGCGTCAAGCGGTCCTCGAGTTCCTGCAGCATGCGTCCTCCATTCCTGGTCTGGCCAGTGGCGTCCCGCGAGTCTACCGCCGGGACTTGGACTGGGCCGCTAGACTGCGATCTAGTCCCGGCGCCCCGCTCCAAGCCGCGCCGCTACAACGGTCAAGGAAGGTGTGACGTCGCGTGGATATTGACCTGCTCGTCGTGGGGTCGGGGTTTTACGGATTGACCATCGCCGAACGCTGCGCCAGCCAGCTCGGCATGAAGGTCGCCGTCATTGAGCGACGTTCCCACATTGGTGGTAATGCCTACTCGGAGGTTGAGCCTAGCACGGGGATTGAGGTTCATCGCTACGGAGCTCACCTGTTCCACACCTCGAACGAGCGTGTGTGGGACTATGTCACCCGCTTCACCTCGTTTACCGACTATCAGCACCATGTCTATACGACCGTGGGCGGTGAGGTCTTTCCCATGCCGATCAACCTGGGGACGATCAACCAGTACTTCCGTTCCGCGCACGGGCCGCAGCAGGCGCGCGAACTCGTTGCCCGCCAGGCGGCAGAGCTCGGTAGCAAGGAGCCCGAGAATCTGGAGGAAAAGGCGATCTCCCTCATCGGGCGCCCCCTTTATGAGGCCTTCATCAAGGGGTACACGGCTAAGCAGTGGCAGACCGACCCGACGGAACTCCCGCCCGGTATCATCTCCCGACTGCCCGTACGCTACACCTACAACAATCGCTACTTCTCCGATACCTACGAGGGGTTGCCCACCGACGGTTACACGGCGTGGTTGGAGCGCATGGCGGACCACGACCGCATCGACGTCCACCTGAACACCGATTTCTTCGATACCTCTCACCCCCTGAACAAGGACGCGACGGTCGGTTCGCTACCGGTCGTGTATACGGGCCCTGTCGACCGCTACTTTGATTACGCGGAAGGTGAGCTCTCCTGGCGGACCCTGGATTTCGAGGAGGAGGTCCTCGACGTGGGGGACTTCCAGGGCACCTCGGTCATGAACTACGGCGACGTCGACGTGCCCTACACGCGAATCCACGAGTTCCGTCACTTCCACCCTGAGCGGGATTACCCGAAGGACGCCACTGTCATCATGCGGGAATTCTCGCGATTTGCGTCCCGCGAGGATGAGCCCTACTACCCGGTGAACACGGCCACCGACCGCGAGCGTCTGGCGGCCTACCGTGAGGCCATGGCGGGTGAGCGCGGTGTGCTCTTCGGTGGGCGCCTTGGCACCTATCAGTACCTGGATATGCACATGGCCATTGCCTCCGCCCTCATGGCGGTCGATAACCGGATTCCCGACCTGCGCCCCGAGCGCCGCGGCTGAGCTCGTGCTCGACTGGCTTGGCGCCATCCCGGCGATCCTCTATGCCGGGCTGCTCCTCTTCATGCCCGGCACGGCCCTCGGCGCCGCACTCTTCCTGCCGTGGCGGCGCTGCCTCACACTTGCTCCGGCGTTCTCGGTCTCACTCATCGCACTCGCGGCGCTCGGCGCTCCCGTTCTCGGGTGGGCGTGGTCGCCATTGCCGGTGGCGGCTCTCACGGGGGTTGGTGTCCTCCTCGCGCTGCCGCTGGGCGTCCTCGCGCACCGGAGTCGCAAGCCCCGCATCCGTCTTGGGGGCGGCGCCCAGCCCGGCCCCGCGGTGCGACGCGCGCCCCGAGGTTCCGCACGGTGGCTACCTGCCCTGGCCTACCTAGCCGCGGCGGCCCTGCTGTCCATCGCCCTCGCCCGCTCCATCGGGAGCGTGGAGGCCATCGCCCAGTCCTACGACACCTCCTTCCACCTGAACACGGTTGCGTTGATCGACCAGACGGGTAACGCCTCCTCACTCGCGATCACGACGGCGAGCGCCACCCCGGACAGCCCCGTCTTCTACCCGGCTGCCTGGCACGCGCTCGTCGCCCTCGTCTATGCGGCGACGGGAGTGAGCATCCCCGCCGCAACCAACGCCGTCGTCATTGCCGTGGCCGCCCTCGCGTGGCCCGCCACCATCCTTGGTCTCGCGCGCGCCGTCTTTGGAGACGACGACGTGAAGGTCGCGCTCGCCACCGGCTTTGCAGCCACCTGCCCGCAATTCCCCTTCATCGTGTTGGGCTTTGGGATCCTTTACCCGAACTTCCTGGCCTACGCGCTCCTGCCCGCCGCGGTTGCGGCGCTGCTTTCGGCTGCCGCCCGCGGGCCCCGCATGTCGCGGTGGCTCGACTTCCTCATCGTGGTCGGGACTCTACCGGGCCTCGCGCTCGCTCAGCCGAACGCCGTGTTTGCGCTCGCCGTCTTCGGGCTCGCACTCCTCACTGCTCCACTCATCAGCGCGACATGGCGGGCTATCCGCTGGGACCGCCACACCTGGGGGCGGATCGCACTCGGCTGGCTTGCCCTCCTCGCGGGTCTGGGCGCAGCGAACTGGGTCTCCTTCCAAATCCCCCTGATTGCCAACCTCCGCACTAAGGGATATTGGAATCCCGACCTCTCTGCCAGTCAGGCGCTCGGCGAGGCCCTCGTCTTACGCACCAACGGGGTGAACCTCACGGGTGTCGGTGGGCTCATCGTCGCGGGCGTCATCGTGCTCGGGTTCCTCGCCACGTTGCGGATCCGGGACCGGCGCTGGCTGCCCCTGGCCCACGTTTCTCTCCTCGCGCTTTATGCGGTCGCCCGATCCGTCGGCGAGCCGTTGCGCTCCTGGCTCATCGGCGTGTGGTACACGGACCCGTTCCGCATCGCCGCCCTACTCGCGGTCACCGAAATTATGCTCTTCGCGGCCGGCGTGGCCCCCTTCATCCGCTCGCTCACCGCGCGGATCACTACCGCCTTCACGGCGCCGTCTCGGGCGCAGCGCCCGGTTGCGATCCTCCTCGTCCTCGTCGTGGCGCTGTCCGCACTCTCCCTGTTGCGCCCCGCCCGCGAACCCATCCACGCGATGCACACGAACGGGAAGCTCGTGGACGAGGAGGAGGTGGCCTTCTTAGAGGAGGCGGCCGCGATCATCCCGGACGGAGACGTAGTCGCCAATAACCCCTGGGATGGTTCTGTCCTCCTGTGGGCGATCGGTGGGGATTACCCGCTCTTCTCCCACATCGACATGCGGTGGAACCGGTACCGCGCAATCCTCTCGGACCGGCTCATGGACGCGGCCACCGACCCGGAGGTGTGTCCGGCGGCCGAAGAATTGAACGTCCACTGGGTGATCGAGCTGCGCGGCTTCCTGTGGCCCCACGATGTGAGGGTCGAGGACTATGACGGCATAATGGGGGCGATCGACTCCGGCGTCGCCGAGGTCGTATTGGAACGGGACGGCATGCGGCTGGCAAAACTGACCGAATGCCCCGAGTAGCCACAGCTGTGAGGTAGATACACTCATGAGTCCGACCATCCTTCAGCGCGTCGTATTCGCCGATGACCGCGATCCCGACCTGCTCCCGCTCTATGCCGAGGGAGAGCACCCGGGACGGGTGAAGGATGCCCGCCGAGAGCGTGACGTTGAGGTGCTCCGAGAGCCAGACCGGCAGCAAGCCTCACAGGTGCTCTCGCGCCGTTCCTACCGGGTCCCGGCTGGATCACGCACGTCGTTTGCCACCTATATGAACGCCTTTCCAGCCGCGTACTGGGCCGTGCACACCGAGGTGCGCTCCATCCGCCTCAGCGTGACCGCCTCCGGGGTGGGGCAGATCCTTGTGTCGCGCTCGAACGCGCGGGGCCACGGGTTTAGGATCGATGCCGCCGAGGTGAGCGGTGAAGGCAGCCAGACGCTCACCTTCGACCTGCCACTCGATACGTTCGGCGACGGGGGCTGGTACTGGTTCGACGCCGTCTCGGGGGCGAGTGACCTCACGATCGAGAGCGCCCACTGGGAGACGGATGAGCGGATCGAGCGGGCGGGCGGCCGCGCGAGCATCGCGATCACGACCTTTAACCGCACCGAGGACTGCGTGACCGTCCTCGAACAGCTCGCCGCGAGTGACCTGCTCGGCGATTACGTGAACGAGATCGTCGTCGTCGACCAGGGCACCCAGAAGGTCTCCGATCACCCGCGCTTCGACGCCGTCGCGGGGCGGCTCGGCTCCCAGCTGAGGGTTGTCTCTCAGGGCAACCTTGGCGGATCGGGCGGGTTCTCGCGCGGCATGATCGAAGCCAGCGCACGCGGTAGCGAGTACGTGTTGCTGCTCGACGACGATGTGCGCGTTGAGCCTGAGGGGATCTACCGCGGCGTGACCTTCGCGAATGCGACGTCGACGCCGACGATCGTCGGCGGCCACATGTTCTCGATGTTCGAGCCCACGACCTTGCACGCGTTTGCCGAGAGCGTTTCTGGAGCAGATTTTTGGTGGGGGCCGACCGAGGGAACCGAATCGGAACACGACTTCTCGCAGCGCTCACTCCGCGCGACCCCGTGGCTGCACCAGCGCGCTGAAGCCGGGTACAACGGCTGGTGGATGTGCCTGATCCCCACCACCGTCGTACGCGAGATCGGCCTGTCGCTGCCGCTTTTCATCAAGTGGGACGATGCCGAATATGGCCTGCGCGCTGCCGAGGCCGGCTACCCCACGGTCACCCTGCCGGGTATGGCCCTGTGGCACGTGCCCTGGAAGGCGAAGGACGACTCGTTGGACTGGCAGGCCTACTTCCACGAACGCAACCGCCTCATCGCGGCGCTGCTTCACGCTCCGGGTGGCGCCGGTTTCATCGGCCAGTCCTTCGCCGGTCAGGTCAAGCATGCGGTTTCCGCCCAGTACTCGGTCGTGGAGTTGCGCGACCGCGCGATCCTCGATGTCCTTGAGGGGCCCGAGCGGCTGCACGAGTCGCTTGAGACCACGGTCCCGCGAATCCGAGAGATCCGTTCCGGTTTCGATGACGCGCGCGTGAAACCCGACCGCGCCGACTTCCCGAAGGCCGAGGCAACCCTGTCTGGCACGACCGTGAAGCGGCGCGCCAAGGGGCCGCTGCCCTACCGGGCGCTCATCGCCGCCAATGCTCTTCGCAAACAGCTCAGGCGACCGCGCAAGGACGCCGCCCACACCCCCCAGGTGCATATCGCCTTCCCGGCCGCCCGCTGGTGGACGATCGCGCAGTACGATTCGGCACTCGTTTCCAATTCGGACGGTTCCGGCGTCTCCTTCTATCGTCGCGACCGGGACCTCTTCTTCCGACAGCTCTCCCGCACGGTGCGCCTGCACCGCGCCCTCGCCGAACAGTGGGAGGATCTCGCGGCACGCTACCGAGCGGCCCTTGCGGGGCTCACCTCGATGGACGCCTGGGGACAGACCATCGGCCTCGATGCGCGGATCGTGCATGCCGCCAAGGATCCCGACGGCGCACGCGCCCGCCAGGGGAGCTAGATCGTGACCGACCAGATGGCCTGGACGACGCCCGGACGGGGGCGCGGGTTGATCGACGTCCTAAACCAGCGCTACCTGTTGGGCCTCATCGTCAAAAAAGAGCTGCGAGTGCGCTACCACGGCTCTGTACTCGGCATGGCCTGGTCCTACCTGAAGCCCCTCACCCAGTTCCTCGTCTATTTTGTGGCGCTCGGGCTGTTCCTTGGGCTCGGGCGCGGCATGATCGAGTCCTACCCGATCTACCTGTTCTCGGGGCTCGTCGTCATCAACTATTTTTCCGAAGTGATGACCAACGCCACCCGCACGCTCGTGTGGAACGCCCCGCTCATCAAGAAGATCTACCTGCCGCGGGAGATGTTTCCGGTCGCTTCCATCTGGGTGGCGTTCGTGCACTTTGTTCCCCAGGTGATCGTCCTCATCGGGGGCGCGCTCTTCTACTCCTGGCGGCCCACGCCGCTCGGCCTGGTCTGCATCCTCGCCGGATTTACCCTCACCACCACGGTCGCACTCGGGCTTGGGTTGATCTTCGGGGCCGTGAACGTCTACTTCCGCGACGCCGAGAACTTTGTGGAGCTGATCCTGCTTGTGGCCACCTGGGCCTCTCCGGTGCTCTACCCGCTGGCGGCCGTGCGTGACATCCTGCCGCGCTGGCTCTTTCTGCTCTACGAACTGAACCCCGTCACAGTATCCGTTGAGCTGTTCCACTTCGGGTTCTGGGCGCCGGCCGCGGGGGCGCCCGACACGACCGACGTCACGAACCTTGCAGGCCTCACGCTCGTAGCCTTCGTGATCTCGGTGGTGATCCTGTTGATCGGTCAATTCGTCTTCAAGCGGCTGGAAGGCCGCTTCGCCCAGGAGCTGTGACATGAGTGCTGACTTGCGGCTGCGCATTGAGAACGTCACGAAGACGTTCACGCTGCGTCATCGCCGCTCCCTGAAAGAACTCGCGGTCGCAATGCTTACCCACAAGGACCCGGGGATCGACACCTTTGACGCGCTGAAAGGGGTCTCCCTGCAGGTGCGGGAGGCTGAGACCATCGCCCTGCTCGGGTTCAACGGTTCCGGCAAGTCGACCCTGTTGAAACTCATCTCCGGTGTCATGCGCCCAGACGGGGGACGTGTGCTCACGCGTGGCCGCGTCGCGGGCTTGATCGAGGTCGGCGCCGGCTTTCACCCCGACCTCACGGGCCGGGAGAACGTGTTTTTGAACGGGGCGATCCTCGGCATGAGTAAGGCTGAGATCGACGCGGCCTACGACTCGATCGTGGCGTTCTCCGAGATCGAACGTTTCATGGATACCGAGGTCAAGTTCTACTCCTCGGGCATGTTCTTGCGCCTTGCCTTCGCCGTGGCGGTGCACTCAAACCCGGAGACTTTCCTCATTGATGAGATCCTCGCCGTAGGCGATGAGCCCTTCCAACGCAAATGCCTCACCCGGGTGAACCAACTGAAGGAGGAGGGGCGTTCCCTCGTGATCGTGTCCCACGACCTCGACCTCGTCTCCTCCATTTGTGAGCGCGGTGTCGTCCTTCGCGAGGGGCGACTCGTGTTCGATGGCGACGTGCACGACGCCGTTGATCTCATGCGCGAGGACCAGCGCCACTAGCGGTCCCCGCAGGGCGTTCCGGCGCGCGGTGTGGCGTGCTCCTGGCTGGCGACCGCCGTGCAATCCACGTGTGCGAAGGCGGGATCGATCACGACGATGGAACCCCCGGCCAGCAGCTGGGCGGCACTCGCGCGCGCCAGTTCGTTGTTGTTCGCGGGCTGAATCATCACGCGCTGGCTAGTCCCGCCAGCGAGCAGCTCGTCTAGGTCGTGGTAGCGCAGGTTGGGGCCTGCCACCGCGATGTCATCTCTCGTCGGCCGGGGCATTGGCCCGAGTGCGTCGGCCGCGCCCATCACCTCCGCGTTCGCGTCGATGACGAAGGCGGGCAGCTCGCCGGGATACTCTCGGGCGAGTGGGGCCAGCTCCAGGGCGAGCACCTCGGTGTCGGTGTCGGCCCACATATCGGGACGGTCGGAGATGACGACGTCGACGTTGTCGATCTGCCGGAAGGCGACGGCGCCGCCGGTCGTCCACGTGGCGAGTGTGAAGACGAACGCACGCCAGTGCACGGGCAAATCCAGGTAGACGGTACTGCCGGGCCCGACCTCGACCTCCTCTGTGAGCAAGTTCGCGCTCTTGGCCACCCATTGAGCAAGGAGCGAGCCCGTGAGTTCGACTCGCTCATCGGCGGCGTACCAGGTGAAGGCGGGTGCTCGACGAGCGCCGAGGGCAGCGAGCAGATCCGGCAGTGACAATGCGGGGGACATGGCGCCATCGTAGTGGCTCAGGCCATATAGCACCCATTCACTTGACGGAAGAGAGTGACACGCGTGTAGTTTAGAAGGGAGTACCGTGGCGTCAAGGATCGGAGAGCACAGCGTGTGGAATATTTTGGGTGACGGCCCCATCTCCGACGCGGGTCCCTCCACACCCGCCTTCGACCCTTACGCCGACGTCGAATACGGCAGCCCAGCCTGGTATGAGGCGGCGCTGTGCGCCCAGACGGATCCCGAAGCCTTCTTCCCCGAAAAGGGGGGCTCCACCCGCGATGCGAAACGCGTATGTTCCACCTGCCCGGTACGCGGGAAGTGTCTTGAATACGCTCTCGCGAACGACGAGCGGTTCGGTATTTGGGGCGGCCTATCGGAGCGTGAGCGGCGCAGCCTGAAGCGGCGCAGCGTCTAACCCATCCGTGACTTCCCCGGCAGACGCAGTTGGTCAGGATGTCACGGCGGTGCTCGTCACCTGTGGTGACACCCCCTACCTGGCCCGGACACTTACCGCCATCGGCCGGCAGAGCCGGGCTCCGCAACGGCTCGTCATCGTCGACACCGCTCACCCGGATCGCCCCTGCGGCTCTGGTCATCCCCTCAACGAAGTCGCCGCCGCCACTCTCGATACCGACGCCATACCCACGCGCGTCGTCGCCGCGCCGGGGTCCCGGACCTTCGGCGCGGCGGTCGCCGTCGGCCTTGATCTGAACGCCGAAGCCAACCAGCGGGCCGCCGAGAGAATTCGTGCACGGACGGGAGAGATCCCCGCCGTGCGCGCTGGCGATGTCGCCTGGCTCTGGCTCCTGCACGACGACTCTGCCCCGGATACACACGCGCTCGCCGAGCTCCTGAAGGAGGTGGAGCTCGCCACCTCCGTTGCGCTCGCGGGGTGTAAACAGCGAGACTGGGCCGACCCCGACCGGCTCCTTGAGGTCGGAATCAACGCGACCTCCTCCACGCGCCGGTTCATCGAGACCGACGCCGAGGAGATTGACCAGGGGCAGCTGGACCACCGCTCCGACGTGTTCGGTGTCGGACTCGCCGGTGCGCTCATCCGCCGTGATGTCTGGACGAGTCTCGGGGGCACCGACCCCGCGTTGGGCCCCTTCAACGACGGACTCGAGCTCTCGCGGCGCGTGCGCCTCGCGGGCTACCGTGTCGTCGTCGTGCCGGAGGCCGTCATCTACCACGCCCAGGCGAGCTACCGCGGTATCCGTTTTGAATCGGAGTCCCGGGCCCCCAACGTGGCGCGCTCGTTTGGTCCGCGGCGGCGGGCGCAGCTGCACACCTGGATCTCAGGTGTCCCCACCTGGAAGGTCCCGTTCGTCTACCTCGCGATCGCTGTGCTCACCCCCTTGCGCGCGCTGTGGCGCCTCGCAGAAAAGGATTTCGACCTCATGTTCGCCGAGCTCGGCGCGGGGGCGCAGATCCTCACTCGCCCGGGACCCTGGCTCGCCACGCGGCGTCGCACCGAGGAGACGCGCCGCGTCCCGCGCGCGACGCTCGCGAGCATCTACACTCCGAGGTCCGCAATCTCGGCCAAGAAACGTGAACTGCGTCGATCGGAAGCCGACGCCCGCAAGGCAGCCCTCGCTCCGTCCGAGCTGGAACTCGCTGAGCTCGCAGCAATCGCCACGAAACGCCGGTGGGCGCTCGCATTCCTCGCTCTTCTCGCGTTTGGCCTCGGGATCGCCGCGGTACGCCCGCCGGTCGGCATTGGAGTGTACGAGGGAGGGGCGCTCCTTCGAGCGAGCGGCTCCCTGGCGGAGACCTACCGCGCGGCAACCTCCGGCTGGATCGACGTCGGTCTCGGCCACCGGGGGCCGGCCGATCCGTTCCTCTTCGCACTCTTGCCCGCGCTCCTCGTCACGGGCGACCTCTCAGTGCTGGTCCCGCTCGCCTACTGGTTGGCCGTTCCGGTGGCCGGCCTTGGGGCCTGGTTCGCCGCGGGGGCGGGTACCCGCTCGGTACTCGTCCGTGGTTGGGCCACTCTCACGTGGGCTCTCGCTCCCGCATTCGTGCCAGCGCTGCACGGCGGCGCCCTCGGGGGCGCCCTCGCGCACGTTGCGTTGCCGTGGATGATTCTTGGGCTCGTTCGCGCCGTTGGCGCCCAACGCACGGATGTCGTTGAATCCGGCATGGTCGGGGCGCGCCGGATCGACCGTCAGCAGGCGCGCTCGCGCAGTGGCGAGTATCGCGGGACCCCGGGGGCGAGCGCTGCGACGGACACCGAGTCCACGACCCACATGGGAGCCGGGCTCGGCGCGGAGGCGCTCGAGGCCGATGACGCTCCAGCCGAGCATGCCGCCCGCGCTGCCGCACTCGCCGCGGGCAGTCCCCATCCCAGGGTCGGGGCCGGGTCGTCTGCGGCGGTGCCCGCACGGCGGGCCCGCGGCACCATCGCCGCCGGTGCGGGAGCGGCGATTGCCTTTGCGTTCGCCACGGCCGGCGCGCCGGTCCTGCTGCCGACCGGCATCGTTCTGCTGTGGATCGCGCAGCTCTTCATCCCGCGCCACCGCCTCGTGTTCCTGCTCGTCCCGGCGCCCGCACTCGTTCTGCACATTCCGCGCCTGTACGCCCTCGCTACCGAACACCTTGCTGCGCTCGCCGTGACGAGCCCGGGGCTCGTAGGCCCCGTGTCGACGGGATCACTGCGTGATGCCCTCCTGTCGGTATTCACCGCTCCGCCCGCGGGCGCGATCGGCCCCGTGCCGCTCGCGCTGCTCGCGCGGGGCGCGGGGGCGATTCCTCTGCTCTTCGCCCTCCTGGCTCTCGCCCGGCGCGGCGCCGTCGGTCGCGCCGTCCGCCTCGGTTGGCTCGTCGTTCTCGGTGCTGCCGCGGCCCTCGTCGCGGTACGCGACGTTGTCGTCGCCGTCGTGGATGGCACGGACCATACCGCCTCGACGGGCCCCCTCGTCTCGCTCCTGTTGGCGGGACTCCTGATTGCCGCAGTCGCTGGAGCGGACGGCCTCGGGGCGAAGCTGTCCGCCCGCTCCTTCGGCCTCGGTCACGTGGCCGGTGCCCTCGCCTTCGTCCTGGCCATCCTCACACCTGCTGCCTGGGCCACCACCTGGATCGTGAGCGCGCCGAACGCGATGCAGGTGCGGGCCGCCACCGACGTCCCGACTCCGGCCCTTGCCCGGCAACTCGCGGCCGGCAGCGGAGCCGAACGTACCCTGCTCATCGCCCCCACGGCCGGTGGCGTCCTGAGTGCTGACGTCGTACGTACAGATGGCGCCACCATGCTGACCTCCGCCTCGGTTCTTGCGGTCCGGCAGGCCTACGAAGGAGCCGACCCCGCCAAGGACTGGCTGCGCACGGTGCTGGCCCGCCTCGCGGGTGGGTCGGATGATTCCGTCGTTGGTGAGTTGGCGAGTGCGGGAATCGGTGTCGTCGTCGTACCGCCCGCGAGACAGCTCGATGCCGATGTGCAGCCGCGCCGCTACACCGAGCTGCTTGCGGCACTCGATGCCAGCCCAGGCCTCGCGAGGGTGACCCAGAACGACTCGGGGACTATCTGGCGCGTCGATACGGAAAACGACGGCGGCACCCTCGCCGCGCGCGCCCGCCTCGAAACCGCCTCCACCACTATCGAGGTGGCCTCCGAGCGAGGCCGAGTATCAGACCACATCGGGCCGAGCGACGGTGAGCGCTTGCTCGTCCTTGCCGAGCGGGCCGATGCTGCCTGGTCCGCCCGCCTTGGTGATGCCCCGCTGACCGCAGATCGCGACGAATGGCGCCAGGCCTTCGTCGTGCCTGCCAACGAGGGAGACTTACGTGTCACCTACCGCGCTCCCTACGAGCCGTGGTTCTCGATCGCGCTCGTGGTGACGGCAACTCTCACCGCTCTGCTTGCCATTCCGAGGCGCCGCTCGAGGAGGGACCCATGAGACTGCGTTCCGCCCTCCGTTCAGCCGCTTCCATCGGTGCGGCACTGCTGCTGTTGGCCGCCCTCGCGGCCCTCGTCATCCTCGACCCGCGAGTGGTCCTCGTCACGCCTCCAAAAACCCACGCGGACGCCGACGTGACGCTGCCTCCGAGCGACGTATCGCTCGTCTGCCTTCCCGGTCCGATTTCCCCGGAGCAGGAGGCGAGTGGCGATGAGGAATTTGGTCACCATTCGGCAGCCACCCGCTCGTCGCTGTCGGTCTCATCGCTGCCGCGCGGTGACAAGGCTGCCGCGCCGGCCACCTACGTGCGATCTCTCTCCGGCCAATCCTTCCCTCTGGAGGGCACACCCACGGGGATCCTCGACGCCGATGCGGGGGGCGAACTCGGCCTCCTCCAGGCGAGTGCGGATGCCACATCCAGGCCGGCTCTAGTCGGCTCTGAGATCACGCTGACCGGCGGGGGAGACCTGCGCGGGCTGAGCGCCCACTCCTGTAGCGAGCCGAGCGAGAACGCCTGGCTCGTCGGTGGGTCGACCCGCATCGGGGCACGTACGGACCTCGTCATCGTGAACCCGGGCGCCACCAACGCCGAAGTCCAGGTGGACCTCTACAGTGAGCAGGGTTACCTCGAAGACCTCTCAGGCACGACTCTCGCCGTCGCCGCGAAGGGCAGCCAAACGCTCTCCCTCGCCACACTCGTTCCCGACGCGGAGCGCCTCGTCGTCCACGTTCGCGCCAGTGGAGCCCGCGTGCTCAGTGCCCTGCGCCTGTCCGAACTTGATGGCATCACCCCGCTCGGGACGGGGCTGGTGACCGCCGGTGCGGGCCCCGCAAGCGATCTCACCGTGTCCGGGGTACGTGCCTCCAAGGAGGCACCGGCGAGCCTCCGCCTCCTGAACGTCACCGAGGCCTCAGTTCAGGCATCCGTCCAGATCCTCAGTGACGAGGATCCCCACGACCTCCCCGGAGCCGAGGACCTCACGCTCGATGCCGGTGCCGTCACCGATGTGAGCCTCGAGGGCATTGAGGAGGGCTCCGCGGCGGTGCGCGTGGAAGCGAATGGGCCACTCGTCGTCGGCGCCGTGACGTCCATCGCAGGCCAGGAAGGTGCCCGGTCAACCACCTGGCTGCCCTCCGATAGTGTCGCTCGCACGCTGTACGTGCCCCTCACCTTCGAGCTCGGGGTCACCTCACGCCTGCAGCTGACCGCGGGCGAGCGTACAAGTGAGATTGGCGTTCGCTTCGTCTCCGCCGGAGGGGATCTCGGGCAAGCCGAGGAGATGACGCTCGCGGCGCATACGACGCGCCTGCTCACGGTCCCGAAGGACAGCCGCGCCGCCATCATTGAGGGGACCGAGCCCGTGGGCGCTATCGCGCAGCTCACCGCGACTGGAGAGGGAGGCGAACTCGGAGCCGTCCTGCCGGCAGCCCCGGACAGCGAGGAACGGCGCACCCTCGAGATCCAGATCGGTCCCTACGGCTAGGACCGCGGTGCCCAGCCGGTAATCCTCGTCTTAGAGCGGGAAGTTGGGGTCCAGGTCGGTGGGTGAGCACCCGACGATGCCCGCGCACTGCTCGGCGAGCACGTAGCCAGCGAGTTCATCCACCTCATCGGGGGATGTGCAGCGCGTGGCGATGGGCAGGCGATACAGCACAACCCGGTAGCGCAGGCCATAGGCGCGATCTGAAGCGAACGTTCGGCCCAGGGTGACAGCGCGCGGCTCGTAGCGGCCCGGTGCCGACGGCGGCACCTCCTCGACCGCGAACTCGACGTCGGCGAGGCGCGGGTAGAGGCGGGTGAAGGCGCGGACGTGGCGGGTGACGTACTCATCGAAGCGTTCGCGGTTCGTGCGCCAGCCCGGCAGCGTTGGAGGCACGAGCGGACCGCGTAGGCCACGTCCGTGGCGGTCACGTCGCCGACCGGAGGCACGTTCAGGAACCATGGGAAGGTAGGGCACGCCTCAAGCGTAGGCCACGTGGACGGGTAGGATTGGCCTTGTGAAACCTGTTCGTCCCTGTATTCGGCCGGGGTGTGAGCGGCCCGCCGTCGCCACCCTCACCTATGTCTACGAGGACGCCTCCATGATCGTGGGGCCCCTCTCAGGCAAGGCTGAGCCGCACGCCTACGACCTGTGTGAGACCCACGCGAACTCGATCACGGCTCCGCGTGGCTGGGACGTCATCCGCCTACAGACCGACTACGCTCCTGCGCCGCCCACCTCCGACGACCTCATGGCGCTGGCCGACGCCGTTCTTGAGGCATCCCGACGCCCCAAACCGTACGTGTCTCCGGCCGCACGACGCCCGGCTCGGTCGATTGTCGAACCGGCCAAGGCGCCGCCGGCACGCCCGTACCTACGTTTGATGCACACCGAGAGGACCGACGATGAGTGAGCTCCCCACCTGGCTCGCCGACGCTGTACGCTGCCCCCGCACGGGCGCTTCGCTGACGCCCCATCCGGCCACCGGGACACCCATAAGCTACCGCACGGTTGGGGTGAGTCCGACCCTGAGCTACCCCGTGCGGGAGGGGATCGTCGTGCTGCTCGCCGACGAGGCCGAGGCCCTCGAGTAGTCGGTACGTTCAGCTGCGATCTCTTCGAGTGCCCGATAGCCGGCATCATCCTCGCTGAGGTCTCCGCTATGCCCGAGCGCGACGGCGCGCCGGCCCAAGATCAGCGTATAGGCCCAGTAGGCCGCAAACGCGGCGAACCCAAGAGTGAGTTTCACCTGGACAGGCAGATTCGAGCCTGTGACGAATCCCTCGATAGCCCCCGAGAGTCCGAGCACGAACACGAGCCCGAAGGCCACGATAGCGAGGGTGCGGCCCGCCTCGGCGAGGGCCGCCGCACGAGAACGATCTCCGGGGCTGATCCAGGCCCAGCACAGGCGCAAGCCCGCACCTCCCGCCACGAATACCGCCGTGAGTTCCAGCATGCCGTGCGGCAGGATCGAGAGGAAGAAGACGTCGAGGTGGTGGTGTAGAGCAAGGATCGCGCCCGCCTGACCGATCCCGACCGCGTTCGTGTAGCCCACGAGGATGGGGCCTACACCGGTGATGCCGCTCGCCACCATGATCGCCGCGATGAAGGCATTATTCGTCCAGACCTGGGCGGCAAAGTCGGGGGATGGATAGTTCGTGTAGTAAGCCGTGAACGCTTCCTCAGCGTAGGAACGCAATTCCGAGGGGGTCCCCACGGTGGATTGCAGGGCGGGGGAGTGGTAGAACGCCCACCCGTAGGCGGTGGCGATCACCGTAAAGACGAGAGCAAAAGCCACCGTGAAGGACGCCACGCGGTAGAAGGCGAGTGGCAGCGTGAGCGTCACGAACCGGACGATGCCGGTCCAGGAGAAGTTCTCCGTACCGGTGAGGCGGGCGCGCGCTCCCGCGACTGAAATGGAGAGCCGCGAGACGATACCGGGATCGGGCGCCGAGGTGCGGATGACGGACAGGTCACGTGAGCTCGCGTGATACAGCCGCACGAGTTCATCGATCTGCGCACCGGTGAGACGGCGGGTCTTTGCAAGCTCGTCCAGGCGGTCCCAGCTCGCGCTCCGCACGGCGCGGTAGGCATCGGTATCCACTCCTGTAATGTGCCATACATGTCCACCGCCATGCCGCACTCCGCGCCCGCCGGACGTGAATCGATCATCACTGGAGAAGCGATCGAGCTCGAGGTGCGGCCCGCCTCGGTCCCGCTGCGGGCTCTCGCGGGCCTCATCGATGCGGCCTTGTGGATCGTGACGGTGCTCTTCGTGGTGATTCTCGCCTCAGACTGGCTTGGTGATCAGAACAATGCGGTCTTGTCCACGATCGGGATCTTGGCGCTTGCTACTGTCACGTTCGTGATCCCGTTCAGCATCGAGTTCGCAACGGGCGGGCGCTCCCTCGGCAAGATTATTGTCGGCGTGCGGGTGCTGAGGATGGATGGCGGGCCCGTGCGGCTACGTCACGTTTTTGTGCGGAGCCTCGTCGGGATGGTGGAGAACTGGCTGACAGGTGGCGGGATCGCCGTCATCGTGAGCCTATCCAACGCACGTGGACAGCGCTTGGGTGATCTCCTCGCGGGAACCTATGTGGTGCGGTTGCGTGGCATTGAGGTGGAGCCCCATCCGCTGCTGATGCCCCCCGAGCTGGTGGACTGGGTGCGTGCTGCGGACATCGCTCCGATCCCGTCCCTGCTCGCGACTCGCGCCCGGATCTTCCTCACGCGCGCCGCCACAATGTCGGGTCCCGCTCGAGCCACACACGCGGAATCGCTCGCCGCTGAGCTGGCTTGCTTCGTTTCTCCCATGCCGCCGTCGGGTACGCACCCCGAGCGATTCATGGCTGCGGTCCTGGTGCGCAAACGCAACGAGGAGTATCTCGCGTTACGTGCGCACGAGGCGGCCGCGACAGCTCCTACAGCTGCCCCGTCGCCTTGAGCTGAAGGTAGCGATCCGCGAGATCGGGGGGTAGAGATTCGGCACTTGAGGAGACGACGGAGGCACCCGCCCGAGTGAGACCTAGGATCGCCTCCCGATTCTCGAGTAGCGCCCCCTCGGCGGCCGCGGCGGTATAGACATCGTCGACGTCGTCCCGGGTGGCAGCGAGAGCATCGATTTCTCCGTCGTAGGCACCGGCAACGACGACGGTGTGGCGCGCGGCGAGCGTCGCGACCGCCCGACGCATCGAACCCGAGATCACAGCCGAGTCGAGAGCGGTCACGAAGACGATGAGCGCCCGTTGAGACACAGTTTGGCGCACGTGCGCGCTGATACGCTGCCAGTCCGTTTCTTCCAGGTGGGGGTCGAGGTCGGAGAGGGTGACCGCGAGCTCATGCATGAGTGTCGTGGCGGTAGTCGCACTCACGTGGGCGTGCACGTCGGTGTCCGCAGCGATGACGTCGATCCGGTCGCCGGCGTGGGCGGCGAGCGAGGCTAGCAGGAGGGCCGCCTCGATTGAGGCATCGAGCCGGGTGCCAAACCCAATCCGCACGGCCGACAGCCGGCCCGTGTCGAGAACGAGGACGACGCGGCGGTCACGTTCGGGACGCCAGGTGCGCACCATGAGGTCTCGTGAGCGGGCCGTCGCTCGCCAGTCGATCGCCCGTACATCGTCGCCAATCACGTATTCGCGCAACGAATCGAACTCGGTGCCTTGGCCACGGACGTTGACTGAGGAGTTGCCATCCATTTCTCGCAAGCGGGCTAGACGCGAGGGCAGGTGGTGGCGGGAGGCGAAGGGAGGCAGGACCAGCAGTTCGCCCGGTACGTCGAGGGTGGCGTGCCGGTAGCTGAGGCCGAGGGGGCCCGCTGTGCGGATCGCCACGCCGATCGCGTGGCGCCGGCCGCGACGAATGGGGGAGAGGACTCCGGTCAGGCGACGCCGCTCAGCAGGCGGGATGAGAACCTCGCTCGGGGTGCTCGATCGCCGAGCGGTGGGAGGCCAGATGTCCTTGATGAGGGCGCGTACTCGCCTCGAGGAGGAGTTGTAGACGATGAGTTGGCTGTGCGCACTCTCCCCGAGTCGTACTGAGGACGGCGTGGTCTCACGACTGACTCGAAGAACCGAGGGCTTGGGTGCCGCCAGCGCGTCGAGTAAGACAACGATGAACCAGATGGCGGCCCACAGCGCCACCGTCGCCGGACGCGGCGCGAGCGCTACCGGGAGCACACCGGCGCCGGCCAACCACAGCGAACGGGAGGAGGGAGTCATGGTCAGCGGGGCACCGGTACCGCGGAGAGGACCGAGGTGATGATCTGCTGGGCGGTGATTCCCTCGAGTTCGGCCTCCGGGCGGAGGGAGAGACGGTGTCGCAGTGTCGGTAGCGCCAGGGCCTTCACATCATCGGGTGTCACAAACGTGCGTCCCGACAGCCATGCCCAGGCGCGAGCAGCCGCCAGAAGGTTCGTTGCACCACGCGGAGAGACACCCAGGCGCAGGGACGGTGATTGGCGCGTGGCTCGTACGATATCGACGGCGTAGCCGAGCACTGCTTCGTCGACGTCGACTGTTGCAACCTCCGCGCGGGCCGCTGCCAGGTCCTCGGGGCTTGCCACCGGACGCAACCCCGCGGCGTGCAGATTTTGGGGGTTGAACTGGTGAGTATGGCGCCGCATGATTTCAATCTCTTCGGCGCGCGGGGGCACGTGGAGTACGAGTTTCAATAAGAAGCGGTCCAGTTGCGCCTCAGGAAGCGGGTAGGTGCCTTCGTATTCGACGGGGTTTTGCGTCGCGATCACCATGAACGGCTCCGGCAGGCGCCGAGCGCTGCCATCCATGGAGACCTGGCGCTCCTCCATGGCCTCGAGCATCGCGGACTGGGTCTTTGGGGGCGTGCGGTTGATCTCATCGGCGAGCAACAGGTTGGTGAAGACCGGGCCGGGCCGAAACTCGAAGGTAGCAGAGGAGGCGTCGTAGACCATCGAGCCGGTGACGTCGCCCGGCATGAGGTCCGGCGTGAACTGGATGCGCGTGAACTTCAGGTCGAGTGCCGCCGCGAGTGAGCGCACGAGGAGAGTCTTCGCGACGCCGGGAACCCCCTCCAGCAAGACGTGCCCCTGGGCGAGTAAGCCGATGACGAGCCCGGTAACCGCACTGTCCTGTCCCACGACCGCTTTACCGATCTCGGTGCGAAGTGCCGAGAGACGGGCCCGGGTGGAGGAGGACGCGTTGGAGGTCGATGGAGTACTCGGTGAGGCAGCGGCCTGCGCCATCGCGGGGGCAGCCTCGTCGTGGGGATCCGGCGTCGGTGGGCCAGAGAAACGGGTGTACTCACTCATATCAATTCGACCTTTCTTTCAAATCTGGCCAGGAGCCGGGCAAGTTCGACGAGCTGCGCCTGGTTGGAGGGGCTACTACCGGCCAGGAGGGCCTGCACCTCACGTTCACTCAGTTGCGTGAGGGCCGCCAGCGCTGCGCTCAGCGTGGTGTCATCGCACGCCGCAGGTAGTCCCAGGTGGCGGCGCATTCGAGCCTTGGTGCCCGCCCGCAGCAGAGTGGCGGCGTGTGCGTATTGCCGTCGTGCATGGTAAAGACGTCCCACGCCGCGCACGATTTCACCGCCCCGCACCACCACGGGCAGGTCCTCGCGCGCGGGAGGACCGAAACGGCGCACGCGGGTCGCGACAAGCGCCGCTGCGAAAAAGATCAGGAACCAGGTGAGGGCACGCATCTCCGGTGGGCTGTAGACCACCGCGTTGCTCGCCTCGCGCATCGGCATGTACCACAGCAGGTTCTCGTGGTGGCCGAGTGCCCTCATCGCGAGGGCGGCGTTTCCATCGCGGTCAAGGGAGGCATTCGAGAGAAGATCGCCGTCGGCGATCATGCGACGCACCGCGCCGTTGCTGTCGTGCCACGTCGCGTAGGCGCCACCCTCGCCGATGGGGAAACACACCTCGACGTCCGGTTGCAACGCGCGCAGCGAGCCGCGACTGTGCGAGATGCGCGCGGCGGCCGCGCCGTCTTCCTCAGCGCACTGTGCGGTCAGCGGCTCTGAGGATCCCGCGGGGTCGGTCTCCACCGCATCGCTCAGTGCGCCGAGGCTCTCGTAGGGGGTTCCCACGAGGACGAGGTCGGCGGGGAGCATGGCGAGTGTCTCGCGTTGATAGTCGGTGAGGATCTCGGTATCGGTCACGAGGACGGTGGTATCGGCGGTGTTCGCGAGCTCAAGATCGGCCATGCGGGTCGCTGCCTGAACGTTGACCCCCTCGGCTCGCAAGAGTTCCGCGAGAGCGTGTGCCCCATTCGGAGCGGTGTTGTCCGGATGCAGGGGAGCGGAGTGATCGCCCGTGCGAGCGGCAGCGATGATGAGGATCACGAGGGTTACCACAATGGCGGCGCCGACGACCACCCACTCGCGGCGACGACGTGTGGTAGTCCGGTCGACGCGCGGGCCTCCCGTAAGTTCGGGCGCGAAGATTTCTGTTGCGGTGTCCTTCACGAGGCTCCCAAGCTCTCGAACGCATGCGCAGGGCGCACCGAGCGCAGTGTCTCGCGGATTGTCCCATCCAGGCGGTGCAGAGACTCGAAATCCTGGGCGACGAGGTGGACATCGCCATAGGATGCGGCATCGAAACGGTCTGCTTGGGCGCGCAGTGGTAGCGGGATGGAGGGGTGTAGGGCACCGACCGCGCGGGCAGCCTCCTGGGCAGTGAAGCCCGGCCGGTCCTCAATGAGAGCACGCTCGTCTGCGTAGCGAATAAGGGAGCGGAACTGGTCCAAGAAGGCGTCACTGTAGCGCCCTGCCCTGGCGTGGTCGCGGGCACGCTCGGCGAGGGCCTGCGAGTCGGCGTCGTCGACAAAGACGGCGGCGGAGGTCGAAGCCTCCGCTTTCGTTCGGCGCGCCACCCGCACGCGAGAGACCAGCAGGAGCGCGATGACGAGGCCGGCGACGATTACGGCAACGAGCACAACCGACAGCCACGGGCTCCCCGTTCCTAAGGAGGCTTCGGTGAGGCGGCCGATGACCTCCGCAATCGCGTTGAGAATCCGAGCGATCGGACCGGGCTCGTGGTGGTAGATCGCTTTGGCCAGTTCTTCTTGAGCCAGTCTCCGGGCGTCGTCAGCGTCGGGCGTGACGGGAATCGAGAGGAGCCACATGCCGCTCTAGGCCCGTTCGTTGGCTGCACGCTGTAAGAGGAGGTCCAGCCCCTCGCGACGCATCCGAAGGTCCGTGTAGATCAGGGTGGTGACGGCAGCGGAGAACGGCGTGAAGATCATCGACACCACCGCGCCAATGATCGTACCGATGATCATTGAGAGCTGGGTGAGCGCGAATTCGTCCGTGACGCTCCCGACCGAGCTGACGATGAATAGCGCCACCTGGGTCACGATGCCTCCGACGATGGCCGACATCACGCCGACGAGGATGAGGGTGAGCGCAAGAATGCCCGCGACCCGCCAGAAGAACCCCTTCGTCAGGTGGAACGAGCGAGATAGCGCGCGCCCCACGGTGGTCTTTTCTGCCATGAGCGCCGGGGTGGCGAGCGAAGTCTTCACCGTCGCATACAAGACGAGCAGACAGATGACGATCACGGAAGTGACCGCCGCGATAATGATCAGGCCGATCTCAGCTCCCGAGGGGTTATCACCGATGGCAACGGCAAGGAGGACGAAGGCAAGACCAAACAGGACGAACCCGATGATGGTGGCGATCATGACGATTGCGGCCACCGCGATCGTGAGGCCAAACAGGGGGAGAATCCGCGGTTTGACCTGTGCCCATAGTTCACTGAGCGTGATGCGATACCCGAGAATGGACTGGGTCACGCATTGGATGAGCAGTCCCGTCAGGATGGTGGTGCCCACCATATTCGCCAGCCACGGACCCATCGAATTGCGGAACATACGCAGCATTTCAGCTTCCGCATCGACGGCTACCGTTCCGGTGGACAGGACGGCGAGGGAATCGAACGTCGTGTAGGCGAAGGCGATGTCCAGGAGGGCAACGATCGTGAGGACGATGGCCGCGGTGCCGAGCATCGCGGGTGGGTTGAAACGGATCGCGCGGAAGCCACCGTCGAAGAACTCTGCGAAGCGCAAGGGGCGCAGCGGGATGATGCCGGGTTGCAGCGTGACCTGCCCCGGAGAAAGCGGAACGGGGGCGTAGCCAGAACCGGGTGTCCCGGGTGAGTAGGTGGCCCGGTCCTCGGGGACCGGGTGAGCCGGGTCCTGGCCAGGATTGACCTGGGGGACTCCGTCCCAGGACCACTGGGTGTCCTCATTCCCGCTGTGTGGTGTACTCACGCGAACCCCTCCTTCGGGTCACTATCGTGCCATATCAAGCCTCGCAACCACCGAGTTGACCGGCGGCGTCGCCGATTTTGGCACAATGGGCGGTATGACGAGCCGGATCCTTGTAGTTGATGACGACACAGCCCTCGCGGAGATGATTGGGATCGTCTTGCGTGCCGAGGGGTTCGAGCCTGTGTTCTGTGCGGATGGCGCCCAAGCGGTGGACACGTTCCGCTCGACCCAGCCCGACCTCGTCTTGCTCGATCTCATGCTCCCAGGCATGGGAGGTATCGAGATCTGTCGGACACTGCGTGAAGAGACCGGCGTGCCGATCGTCATGCTGACCGCCAAGTCGGACACCACCGACGTCGTGCGTGGGCTCGAAGCGGGGGCAGATGACTACATTCCGAAGCCCTTTAAGTCGAAGGAACTCGTCGCACGTGTGCGGGCCCGGCTACGCTCAATGCCCGACGAAGAGAAGGAGCGGATCACCGTCGGTGATCTCGTGATTGACGTCGCTGCCCATGAGGTACGGCGCGATGACGAACTTATCGCCCTCACCCCGCTCGAATTCGATCTCCTCGTGGCTCTCGCGCGCAAGCCGTGGCAGGTGTTCTCCCGCGAGGTGCTGCTCACTGAGGTGTGGGGGTACCGCCACCAGGCCGATACCCGCCTCGTGAACGTCCACGTTCAGCGGCTGCGTGCGAAGATCGAACGCGACCCGGAAAACCCGACGATCGTCGTGACGGTCCGTGGCGTGGGGTACCGCGCCGGTAACGGCCAGGGATGATGGCGGGGCAGCCGGCACGCACCGCGGGTCGGCGTTGGGAATCCGTCCGCTCGCGTTGGCAGGGCTCGCTCACCCTCAGGATCGTTGTGACGATCATGGTGGCGGGGGCGGCGGCGCTCACCGGGGTGGGCGCCTACGTGGCCACCTCAATCCGCGACGGCATGTTCGATAACCGCCTCGAATCGGTCCTCTCCGATGCGATGTGGCGTGCTGATCACGCCCAATCCACCGTGGACGCGGCCAACGTGCAGTCCACGGCACAGGTGCAGCGACTCGCCTACGACCTCATTTACGACCTGCGTTACTCTTCAGCGGGCACCGTCGGTGTCATGCTCATCCCGGCGACCGGACGGCCCGCCTCCGCCGGTAACTACGTGACCGACCGGGCACTCGTGACGCTCATTACCCCAGAACTCACCGAGGCCCTTGACGGTGACGAAGGACAGTACTGGCAATCCGTGCGGGTGCCCACGACGACGGGGCATGCGCCCGGTGTGATCGTGGGACGGCGGCTCCAGCTCCCGCTGGTGGGGACCTACAACTTTTTTACAGTCTACTCGCTGGCTGCCGAGCAGCAGTCGGTGAACCTCGTGATGCGGGTGCTCTATCTAGGTGCGGTGGCATTGGTGGGACTCCTCGGTGCGGTCACGTGGCTGGGTGCCTGGCAGGTGGTCAAACCGGTGCGGGAAGCCGCGCAGTCGGCCGAACGGATTGCGGCGGGGGTCCTCGATGAGCGCATGATGGTCCGCGGGACGGACGAACTCGCGACTCTCGGGCACTCCTTCAATCGGATGGCGGAGTCCCTTCAAGAACAGATTGGGCGTCTGGAAGAGCTTTCGCGCGTGCAACGCCGGTTCGTGTCCGATGTCTCGCACGAGCTGCGCACGCCGCTCGCCACAATCCGAATGGCCGCGGAAGTGATCTACGAGGTACGCGAGGACCTCGATCCGGTGACAAAGCGCAGCGCCGAACTGCTCTACGGACAGCTGGACCGTTTCGAGTCGATGCTTGCGGATCTGCTCGAGATCTCCCGGTTTGACGCGGGGGCCGCAGTGCTTGCCGCAGACGAGGAGGATTTACGCCCGGTGATCGAGAGGGTTATCGACATGGCGCAGCCGCTCGCGGAGCGGCGGGGTGTCGAACTGCGGGTCCACGGCATGTCGCATCCGGTCACGGCGGAATTCGATCCGCGTCGGATCGAACGGGTGGTGCGCAATCTCGTCTTGAACGCGATCGAGCACACGGCCGACGCCCCCGTCGACATCACGCTGGGGTCCAACGCACGCGCCGTCAGTGTGCGGGTTCTCGATCACGGGATCGGAATGACGCGTAGCGAGGCTGCGCACGTGTTCGACCGGTTTTGGCGAGCGGATCCCGCTCGGGCCCGAACGACCGGCGGCGCTGGGCTTGGCCTGGCGATTTCGCTCGAAGATGCGCGGCTGCATGGCGGCACCCTCGAAGCGTGGGGGGAGGAGGGGATTGGCGCCTCCTTCCTCCTCACTCTGCCGCGGCGGACGGGAACAGAACCGGGGCCGGCACCGGTAGAGATCCACCCGCTCGCTACGGTGAAGGGAGCCGAATCATGATCCGGCGTCGGTCCGGGCGCTGGTGTGCTCTCCTGAGCGCCCTCCTTGCCGTCCTGGTGGGCTGCACCTCGCTGCCGGAGTCGGGCCCCGTGAATTCGGCGCCGGAGCGCAAACCTGAACGCTCCAGCGTCGATGTGCTCTATTCCGGTCCCGCCTCCGATGCCGACCCCAGAGAGATCGTCAGCGGCTTTCTCACGGCTTCGGGTTCGGGCTATTCGGACTCCTTCGCCGCCGCGAAGGAGTATCTGAGTCCGCAAGCGGCGGAAGCGTGGAATCCCTATGCGGGAGTGGAGGTGGCCGACTCCGCCGAGGCGCCCCTCATTGAGGAGGGGGTCGACGGAGAGATCCGGGTGACGACGAAGGCGCGTGCATCTGTCGACTCTGCGGGCCGATACGCGCCCAAGCTGCGTCCCGTCATAGGGACCCGCAGCTTTTCGCTCATGCGGAACGAGGACAACCAGTGGCGGATCGTTTCCCTGCCCGATGGCATCATCGTCCCGGACGCCACGTTCGAACAGATCTTTGATCGCGTTCCGCTCTACTTCTATTCGCCCGATGCCGAGGTCCTCGTCCCTGAGCTCCGGTGGTTTCCTCGCCAAACGATGGTCGTCTCGGCAGCCCGAGCTCTCGTCCAGGGACCGAGCTCGTGGCTCGCGCCTGGCGTCGCGACCGCGGTGCCCGAGGGTGCGAGTCTCGACGGCGGCGTCGAGTTCACCGACGGTGTGGTCCGCGTGAATGTGCGCGTCGAGGGCACACGCCCTTCGGAGGAACAACTCCAACGGTTCTACGTGCAGGCCCAGCGTACGTTGGGTTCGCTCGGAGGCGTGGAATCGCTTGTCGTGAACGTCAATTCTGTACCCGTCGTTCCGCGCACCACCGCCCCGCTGATTTCGCCGCCCACCAAGCCGGCCCAACCCGTCCTCGTAGTGGAAGGCCAGGTAGCGCGGTGGAACGGACGCGATGCGGTTCCCGTAAGTCCCGGCGAAAACGACGTCGTCGTGCAGCACCCGAGCGCCCCACTCGAGGGTACGGGGGCGCCCCTCGTGGTGCAGACGGAAGACGGCGCCATTCGCACGTTCGCTAGCGCCCAGGCCCGCTCGGAGGAACTGCTCGAACCGGGTGATTGGAGCCCACCGGCACTCGACCGATTGGGGTGGGTATGGGCTGCGTCGGGTGATAACGCGGGTTCGATCGAGGCGGTCGCCCCGACGGGACGGCGGGTGAGCGTGTCCGCGCCACAATTGGCGGGTAACACGGTTGAACGACTTCACCTGTCACCCGATGGGGCGAAGATCGTGTTCCTCACCAAAGTGGGGCAGACCCCGCTGCTGCGGGTGGCGCCGGTCGTGCGTGACCCGGACGGGACGCCCAGGGAGGTACGCGACGCCATCGAGGTGACTTTACCGCCCGGACCAATCCTCGACGCCGACTGGGCCGACTCCCTCGACCTGGTCGTCCTGGTCGGGGACTCACCGGGGACTGCGGGGTCGGTCGTGTATCTGTCCCTCGGTGGACCACGCACGATTCTGCCTTCGGTGGCGGGAGCCGTGCAGGTAGCGGCCGGTAATTCGGAACGTTCCCTCGTGGTCGTGTCCTCCGATGGGACTTTCTATACCCGAGCCGGTGCCGGCTGGAGGGCCGCCGCCACGGGGGTCCGCGATCCCAACTACGGCGGCTAACCGATCCGTCCCCCGTGGCGGTGGCCCATCATTGGCCGGTGCCGGGTCCCACAGCGCACCCGAACGCGACCGATCTCCACACGAGAGGGGCGGGTGCTGGGCGGGGTGGCTCCCGCCGCACTAGAACCGAAGGATGGGGATCACGACGACGGTGGTGGAGCTCGCCCACGCACTGGAAGGGCTCATCACGCCAGTGGACTGCGCCGGCTGTGGCGCGGTTGATACCCCCCTGTGTGACGAGTGTTCGCAGGCGTGTTATGCGCCGCTTCATCGGGTCGATCATGACGCTCGGTACGTCACCGGTCTGATCCCGGTGTGGGCTATCAGCCGCTATGCGGGGACCACGCGACGAGTGGTCCTCGCGTATAAGAACCACCGCCGTCGCAATATCGCCGCTATCATCCACGACGCCGCTCGGAGCGCGGGAGACCAGTGGATCGGTGCGGGAGCGAGCGACGCCGACAACGTTCGGCACGTCGCCGACCATCTCGGCGCGGGTGGCACCCTCGTGATGGTGCCCGCCCCCTCGGGTCAGCTCCGTCGTCTCCAGCGTCGCCTCGTCGCAGCCGATCTCGCGCGCGCCTTCGGTCAGGGAATCGCGGCGGGCGGCGCCGTTCGGACCCGTCGACGCTCCGTGGCGGTGTGTACGGCCGATGTGCTGCGTCGCTCGCTCTTCAGCGCCGCCCATTTGGCAGGACGCGGTGCGCTGGAACGTGAGGCAGTCCGGTCCGGAAGTGTGCGCCTGCGGGAAGGACTGGAGGAGGACGACGTGGTCGTCATTGTCGATGACGTCATCACGACGGGGGCGACGCTCGCGGCTAGTTACCGCTGCCTGAAAGACGCCGGGGTGCGGGTCGCAGGGGCACTGGTCCTCGCCGCCACACCCGGGTGAGAACCCCGGTGAGGTGTAAACCACAGTAGACTGGGGGTAGGCACGAAACGAGGTGATGAGCACCATCGAAATCGGGTACCGGTTGCCAATGCGAGCAGCATTGCCGGTTCTCACCTAGTTGTCGCGGGCGGCAGTGAAGCCGCCCCCACACCATTTTGGAGGCTCCAATGGAAATCGTCGTCGTTGGACGAAACACCGAGATCTCGGACCGTTTTCGGGACCACGTTGAGGAGAAGCTGGAAAAGGTCGAGCAACTCGCCCCCCTGGCCCAGCGCCTCGCCGTTGAACTGAACCACGAGAAGAACCCCCGCCTAGCCGACCGCTCTGAGCGGATCGAGCTGACTCTGCGGGGCAAGGGGCCTGTGGTACGTGCCGAAGCGTCAGCCTCCGACCGCTACGGTGCCCTCGACCTGGCCTACGCGAAGCTCATGGAGCGGTTGCGTCGTGCCCGGGATCGTCGCAAGGACCACCACCGCTACCCGGTGCCGGTTCTTGAGGACGCTCCTCTTGAACTTCCAGATCTCAACGCTCCCGAGGAACCTGCGGAACCTGAGCAGGATGCGGTCACCGCTCCGACGGAGCACGGTGTTGCGGTTGAGTCCCAGCTTGGCGACTCGCCGGTGATCGTGCGCCAGAAGCTGCACGAAGCCACCGCCATGACGATCGATCAGGCCCTCTATGAAATGGAACTTGTCGGGCACCCCTTCTACCTCTTCATCGATGAGGAGACGAAGCAGCCGTGCGTGGTTTACCACCGTCACGGGTGGACCTACGGTGTGATCCGCCTCGACACCACCGTGGTCGACTAAATCCCGACCGATTCCGTCCAGCCGCCGCGCCTGCCGAGTTTTCGGCCGGCGCGGGCGGCGGTCGAGGCCCCCCGTTGGGCGGGGAGCGGGGGCGTCCCCGGTGGCGGGGCGCCGGGTCTCTACGGGGGCGTCGAGCGTACGGGCCGCGCGGCCTGGAGACGTCGTGGATCAGCTCAACCAGACGAACAGGGCGGCGTCGAGGTGGGCTGGGAGCGCCACATCTGTTCCGCGAAGGTGGGGGCGGACGCGTTACCATGAGTGACGGACCTGCCCACGAGGGGACACCCCGCGAGTCATCGCACATGAACGGAGAAAACGTGGCTTCTATCTTTGACAAGATCCTTCGGATCGGTGAGGGGCGGGTGCTGCGTCACCTGGCGACCATCGCCAAGCAGGTGGGGGCGCTCGAACCAACCGTCAAAGAACTGAGTGATGAGGAGCTGCGCGGGCGCACCGACGAGTTCCGCGAGCGGCTCACCGAGGGGGAGAGTCTCGACGACATCCTGCCGGAGGCCTTCGCCGTCGTGCGTGAGGCTGCGTGGCGAACCCTTGGACAGCGGCCCTACGACGTGCAGATTCAAGGTGGGGCAGCCCTCCACCAGGGCAACATCGCCGAAATGCAGACCGGTGAGGGAAAGACCCTGGTGGCCACCCTCCCCGCATACCTCAACGCCCTCGAGGGCAAGGGCGTCCATATCATTACGGTGAACGACTACCTCGCCTCCTACCAATCCGAACTTATGGGGCGGGTCTTCCGTTTCCTTGGTCTCACCACCGGCTGCATTCTCGAGGGACAGAGCCCCGCCGAACGCCGCGCCGAGTACGCCGCAGACATCACCTATGGCACGAACAACCAGTTCGGGTTCGACTACCTGCGCGACAACATGGCCTGGAGTCCGGAGGACATGGTCCAGCGCGGCCACAACTTCGCCATTGTGGATGAGGTGGACTCGATCCTCATTGATGAGGCCCGGACCCCACTCATCATTTCCGGGCCGGCTTCGGGCGATGTGAACTCCTGGTACACGGAGTTTGCGAAGATTACGCAGGGTCTCAAGGCCGGCACCGACTACGAAGTTGACGAAAAGAAGCGCACCGTCGGCATCCTGGAGCCCGGCATCGAAAAGGTGGAGGACTACCTCGGCATCGAGAACCTGTATGAGTCGGCCAACACGCCGCTCATCGGGTTCCTCAACAACGCGATCCGTGCCAAGGAACTGTTTAAGCGGGACAAGGACTACATCGTCGCGGGTGGAGAGGTGCTCATCGTTGACGAGCACACGGGCCGCACGTTGCATGGGCGACGCTACAACGAGGGGATGCACCAGGCCATTGAGGCCAAGGAAGGCGTGGAGATCAAGGCCGAGAATCAGACGCTCGCCACGATCACGCTGCAGAACTACTTCCGCCTGTACGACAAGCTCGCCGGCATGACGGGTACCGCCGAGACCGAGGCGGCCGAGTTCATGAGCACCTACAACATCGGCGTGGTGCCGATCCCGACGAATAAGCCGAATCAGCGGATTGACCAGGCGGATCTCGTCTATAAGAACCAGACGGGGAAGTGGAACGCCGTCGTCGAGGACATCGTTGAGCGGCACGCCAAGGGACAGCCGATCCTCGTGGGGACCACCGACGTCGATACCTCCGAGATGCTCTCAAGGATGCTGCGTAAGAAGCGCATTCCGCACACCGTCTTGAACGCGAAGCAGCATGAGCGGGAAGGCGCTGTCGTCGCGATGGCGGGCCGCAAGGGGGCCGTCACTGTCGCCACGAACATGGCGGGACGCGGCACCGACATCATGCTCGGGGGCAACGCCGAGCACATCGCCATCGAGAACATGAAGAAGCGTGGTCTGGACCCCGCTGAGACGCCCGAAGAGTACGAAGAGGCGTGGCCCGCGGCTTTGGAGGCTGCCCAGAAGGCGGTGGCGCAGGAGCACGATGAGGTGGTCGACCTCGGGGGGCTCTATGTGCTCGGCACCGCACGCCACGATGCCCGCCGGATCGACAACCAGCTGCGTGGTCGCTCGGGACGTCAGGGGGATCCGGGCGAATCGCGGTTCTACCTCGCGATGGACGATGAGATCATGCGGCGCTTTGCTTCCGGGATGGCGCAGCGGATCATGTCGACGGATGCGTTCCCCGAGGATATGCCGCTCGAATCGAAGATGGTGACGCGTTCAATCGCCTCCGCGCAGCGTCAGGTGGAGGCACAAAACGCCGAAACTCGTAAGAATGTCCTCAAGTATGACGACATCATGAACCAGCAGCGCCAGATCGTCTATGACCGCCGCCATAAGCTGATTATGGGGGAGGACGTGTCTGAACTGGTCGACCAGTTCAGACATGACGTCGTCTCCTCGGTCGTGCGGGCTTACACGGAGTTCGGCAACCCCGAGACCTGGGATCTCGAGGAAATGTTCGAGACGCTGAACCGGATTTACCACGTCACGATTACGGTAGACGACATCGTGGAGGCCGCCGGAGCGCGCGCTCGCGTGAGCCGCGACATGCTGATCCGTGAGTTGCAAAGCGACATCGACGTGGCCTACGCCGAGCGGGAAGAGGAGGTCGGGGCCGAGCGACTGCGCGATCTGGAACGGCGCGTGGTCCTGACCGTGGTCGACCAGAAATGGCGCGAGCACCTCTATGAGATGGACTACCTGAAGGAAGGCATTGGCCTGCGTGCGATGGCGCAGCGCGATCCGCTCGTTGAGTATCGCAAGGAGGGCTACGACCTCTTCCAGTCCATGGAGGAGGCCATCAAGGAAGATGTGGTGCGCTACCTCTTCTTCCTCCAGGTCACCTCTGAGGAGGAGAGCGAGCAGGCAACGACTGACGACGCCACCGCCTCTGGCACGAAGGCTTCGGGGTCCAAGAAGAAGCGCAAGGCCGCGAAGGCCAGCCCGCTGGCGCTGAAATCCCCCGCGAAGCCGACGGCCCTGACCTACTCCGCGTCTTCTCGGGCAGGGAGGACGGGGGCGGCCTCTGCGCTCGGCGCCCCTGCAGCCGGCAGTGGTGCCGCCGCGCAAAACGCGGCAACCACCGGCATGAACCGTGATCAACGCCGGGCGGCAAAGCGGCGCGCGCGCAAGCGCGGACGCTAACCCACCACAATCTCCGAAACCACCCAACGCTTGCGCCGAGCCATCAACTCGAGCGCCACCGCACGGGTACGTTCGCCGTCGCGGATTGTCGCGATCACGTCGACTCGACCACGGGCGACCGATGACACCTGCACAGAGCGCACCTGTGGGCGCTGGCGAGGCGTCGGCGGATGGACGCGCAGTGCCAGGGCCGCCCGACGACACAGGGCGGAGTACACCATGGGACTAACCCAGCGTTGCAGGTGCGTCACTGGTCGGTAGCCCGTGAGCACCTCCAGGGTGGCGCGCAAGACGGCGTGAGCCCACGCGCGAGGATGCGGGAGCTGATCGGAACCGCCGTATTCAGACCGATGGGCCTCCCAGCGATCGCGTGCGTCAGGCACGTAGTCGTGAGCGCTCGTTAACTGGACGAGGAGGGGATCCCACGGGCGAGCCTCGTCGGGGACCTCGGCAGCGATGGGGGCGGTGGCGGTCATGGCGTCTCCTTGGGGAGTGTCAGCGTGGTGTCGGGGTAGATGAGATCCGGATTCGTGATCGTGGGGTTGAGGCGTACTATCTCGGCGACCAGCGCTGCCGTGTCGGCGGCGTGTGCGGGACGGTAGAGACGCGTGACGATGTCCCACAGGCAATCACCCGAGTGGACGATGTAGGACCCATCGGTGTGATTGACGGGCGCCGCCGCGGCACTGCGCGGGGCAAGTCCGGCCCCCCGTGCAGGCCTCGGCTCGGCCTGCGAAGGCCGTTTCGCGGGCTCGGCGAGTTCTTTTCCTGTCAGGGAAGCCGGCGGCTGGGGCTCCGTTGCCTGAGCGGGATCGTGCCGGCCGTGTGAGTCCCGCCCGCGCGACGGATTGCTCGGCGATGCGATACCGCCGGGCGCAGCGGGCAGCGCCATGAGTGGGTCGTCACCCGCACGCGGGGGAGTGTCCGTCACTGGCGGAAAGAGGTCAGTGGAATCGACGAGCGCCGCCGTGGCGTCGTCGTCGGCACCGGGTGACAGATCCGGCTGATCCGCGGGCGCGGCGATCGCCGGTAGCGATCCGAGCGCGAGCGCGGCTCCCGTCATCGCCGAACGGGTGAGGAGCCTGCGGGTGACCGGCGCGAGCCAGGCCACGACCATACGCGACTCGAGCCGCCCGGCCTCAACAGCCATGATCGCGATCCCACTGAGTGCGTACCAAACACTCACCGCCGCCGCGACTGCGGAAAGTGTAGCCGTCAGTACGGCCGTGACGAAGGTTTCGCTCTGCCGGGGCAGGCGCGCCGCGAGGGTGATCTCCCCGCTCGCGTACTGCGCGAAAATCCACGTGAGGGTCAGGCTCAGGAGACTGACCAGCACCGGTGTCAACGATCGCTTCTTCATCTCTTTGCCGTTCGATAGTGCTGTTTGATGGTGTTTGATCTCATTGTGAAACTCTCTCATACGTGAGTCAAGGGTTGTGGGCAGATAATGGTGCGCGCCCACCCGTGACCGGGGCGATGTGAGAAGTGCCGAGCGGCTACGGTAAGGGGTATGGACCATCAGGTGGACCCGCGCCTTGCTCGGCTTATCGCGGACCTGTCCGAGCGCATGTCAGTTCTTGAGACCGCCCAAGCGGACCCGGAGTTGGTCGCCGCCGAACGCGCGTCAATCGGGCTTGCGGGGCGCCTGGCTTCTGCCATCGGTCAGCCGATGCGGCTGCGCACCGATGCGCACGATGTTATGGGGCAGATCCTCGATGTGTCCGCTACCTGGGTGGAGGTTGCCGGGGAGTCGGGGCGCACCGACGTCGTGTCGATATCACATCTGTGTGCGGTGACCGGGTTGGGGAGGGTCACCCACACCCCGCGGATCGTCGATCTTCAGCGCGGCTGGGGGTACATCCTGCGGCGGTGCGGTGCCGCGGGGAGCCGCGTCATCGCCCGACTGGGGACGCTCGAAGTCTCGGGACGCGTCGTTGGAGTCGGGAAGGATCAGGCGGACATCGTTGGTGACGACGGCGTGGTGGGCACCATCGTCGCGCCGCAGCTTCACGTCCTTACGGTGTGGTCATCCTGAGATGCTCGATCCGCTCCGCGTTTTCGCGGTACTTCTGCTCGATGTAGTCCTCAAGGACCGCGGCTTCGATTCGCCACTGGCCCCGACCGCCCACCTGGATGGCGGGCAGCTCACCGGAGCGCACGAGTGCACGCGCCTGCGCCATAGAGATCGCAAGCTGCTCTGCCAAATCCGCGAGAGTCAAGAAACGTGCGGCCATAACCTCAGTATGCCAGGACACCACTCCGCTCGCTTTGGCTGTCCTCAACGAGTCTAGAGCCTTGCTTTCTTGCTGGTCGTGCGCGATAGTGGCACGCATGACACGCCGCCGCCCCACACGGGCCCCTCAGATGCGCGCTCCGTTCCTTCGGTCGGCTTTCGTCGTGCGTGCGCGAGAACGCTGGCGTGACCCCCGCATCGCAATCGGGCTGATCCTGATTGTGCTCTCCGTCGTCGTCGCCACCTCCGTGATGCGTGCAATGGACCACCGGGTCGAAGTGTGGGCCGCCCGCACCACCCTCACTCCGGGGACCGACCTTGCCGGCAACGTCACTACGGCGAAAGTTCATGCGGACCTCGCTGCGCTCTATCTGCCCGCCGCCTCCGACTCGAGTGGTTCGGTGACCCGAACCGTGGGGGCGGGAGAGCTGATCTCTCGCAGCGCCGTTACTCGTGACAGCGCCGAGCACGCCACGCGATCCATCGTGCTCCCGCTCGGAACTGCCCTGCCTGAACACGCCGAGCGTGGCACCGTCGTGGACGTCTGGTTCCTACCACAGGCCATCCCAGGAAAGGACGCCCCCGAACCGCGCATCGTCGCACCCGGGGCCCTCATCGAACACCGCCATGAGCCCGAGGGGATCGGCGTGCGCGCCTTCGGAACTGTGGAAGTCTCCGTGCCCGAAGGTGAGGTTCCGGCTGTCTTGGCAGCACTCGCAGCCAAGGGACTCATCGCCGTCGTGCCGGCCGGTGCCGGACCGTGAGCGTTGGCGTCCTGCTCGCCGTCGGGGGTGTACTCGATGCCCCTCTCATGCGGGCCCTGCATCCCCACCGTGCCATAGTGAGCGTTCAGCGCCGATGTGGGGACGCTACCGAACTGCTCGCCGCCGCGGCCGCAGGACTTGGCGCGATCGCCGTTCTTGACACCACACCCGGCGACGCTGATGCCAGCACGGTGCGGTCACTACGCTCTTCCGGTATTCGAGTTCTCCTGTTGGCCCACCCCGACGACGTCTCCCGCATCAGCACCCTGGGTGCTGACGCGGTCCTTCGCATCGATGACGATCCCACAATCATCGCCAAGCGGATCGCAGATCTCGCGACTGTGCCACTCTCGCAGGGCATGCCTGATGGGGGAGCCTCCCCGCCTCAGGCGCCCACCATCTGTGGCGACGACGGCGCGCGCGACGGGGCGTCCAGGAACGTTGGGACTGTGGGCAATGACGATGCGTCGAGACGGGTGCCCCCACGCCCGCGCAACCCACGCGGTCGAGCCGAGGCCGGTGCGGAAGCTCGGGTGGGAGGCACCGAGGGGGAGGGACCCGACGCGGCGGCCCTGGCGGGACCTCCTCCGCCGCCCCCACCGCGGACGCGGCGAGAGCGTCGCCACGCCAGCCCGGCCCCCACGCCGGCACCGTTGGCGGGTGGCGGTGTCGTGGCGCTTTGGGGGCCACCCGGATCCCACGGCCGCTCTACAGTCGCGGTGGCTCTCGCTCAGGCCTTCGGCACGTGTGGCCCAACCCTCCTGATCGACGCGGACGTTGTCGCCCCAAGCCTCGCTATCCGCCTGGCCATCCTCGACGACGTCTCGGGCCTCGCGACGCTCAGCCGCCGTGCCAACCAGGGGCGTCTCGATCACACGGCTCTCACCTCCGCCACGGTCTCGAGCCATTCCTTCGATGTCATCACCGGACTCGGATCCGCTACCCGGTGGCGCGAACTCTCTCCCGCAGCGGTGGCGCCGATCCTCGAGACGGCACGCCGCCACTACACCTACGTCGTCCTTGACCTGGACTCCGTGCCGTGGCCGGAGGACACGGACGGCACCTTCGGCCACCAGCCGGGGCAGGCCCGCAGCGAGCTCCTCAAAGCCGCGGATCTGCGGCTCCACATCGCGAGTACAGACACCGATTCCATCCACCGCCTCATGATCCACGTAGAAGAGCATCCGTTGGAGCACCGCGACCTCCTCGTTGTGACCCGCGTGCGGGCCTCCGCGACCGGGAGCCGACCTCGGGCGGCGATCCTGGAGGCGCTCGCACGCTTTTCTCATGCGAGCAGCGTCATCCTCATTCCCGAGGACCGACGCTCAGTCGACGCCGCACTGCTCGCTGGGAGCCCCCTCACCCTGCACCAACCGGCATCTCCGGCGAGCCGAGCCCTGTGGGACCTTGCCTATGATCTCGTTGGGCAGACCGCATCGAGGCGGGAACGCGCCCAACGGTGAGACACTGGCCCTATGCGCTGTTTCATTCCCCTCCGCTGGGCAGACCTCTCCGCCGACGCACCCGCCGCTTTCCATGCCGGTGCTCGCGCATTTGCGGATACTGCCGCCCTCCGTGCCGTCTACCCCGAGGCCGATCAGGAAGAACGCGAGTTTGTGGCCTGTCTCGCTGCCGGGGACGTCTCTGCGCTCCAGGCGGATGAGGTCCCGCGTCGAGTCGTCGCCGCAGCCGATACCACCGGCGTGGAGCCCGCCAAGGCGGACCTCGTCTGTGAGGTTGTCTTGAGTGAGGCGATCGGCTGGCACGATGTCGTGGCCCTTCTCATCGATGAAGCCGCGGCCGAGGACACGGTACGACGAGCCTCGAGGGACCAGGCGGCGCTCGACGCGCTCGAGGACTACGACCTGCTGTGGTACGACATCGCGGAGCGAGCCCACCTCGCGCGTTAGGAGCAGACCACGCGCACCGTGGAGGTGTCATCGCTGCGGCGCGTGACCTCGATCCGGTCGGCGATCTGGGCCTTCATTTCTTCCACGTGGGAGACGACGCCGACGGCGCGCCCCGAATCGTGCAGGGAGTGGAGCACCGTCATCACCTGGTCGAGCGTGGCGGGGTCGAGTGAACCGAACCCCTCGTCAATGAAGAGGGTGTTCATCTCGATTCCGCCGTGCGTGGCTCGCACGGTATCAGCGAGACCGAGCGCGAGACATAGCGCCGTGTAGAAGGACTCCCCGCCGGAGAGCGTTGCGAGTGGGCGGGTCCGCCCCACGGCGTGATCCATAATCTCGAGGGCCAGGCCGACTCGGCGTCCGCGTCCACGGCCGCGCTCGCGTTCGGCACTGCGGTGCAGGGTGTAACGGCCCGAGGAGACCTCCTCGAGTCGTGCGTTCGTTGCGGCCAATACCGACTCGAACATGTCCAGCAGGACGTAGGTGATGAGCGTGAGTGCCCGCTCATTTTGGCCATCGACGATGGCTCCCAGTGCGCATTCTTCGGCCTTGTCTTCCGCAATCGTGCGGTAGGCGTGATGGCTCGCGGTCAGATCCGCGCGTGCGGAGCGGCCGGTCTCGAGCCAGGTGTGCCGGCTCGCTTTTCGTGCCGTGGCCTCTTCGAGGGCGAGGCGGGCCGTCCGCTCGGCATGCTCAGCCCCGGCCACGTCCGCCGCGGGTTTCTTGGCAGCGGCACGGTTGTCCGGATCGTTCACGACGGACTGCGCGCCCGCCCGGGCTTCGCGATACGCCTCGATTGTCGCGGTGAGTTTTTCACGCGCGGAGCCGGACAGGTGCGCGGCGTTCGCGTCGGCAAAAGTGGCGAGCTGGGCCTCGTGCAGGGCGCACTCGAGATCGCGAGCATCGTTGCGTGCGCCGGTGAGGGCTTCGTGGGCGGATTCGGCGGCGGTGAGAGCGGTCGTGGCTGCCGTCAGATGCGCCGTGAGTGCGGTATCGCGTGCGTCAGCGCTCTCGTACTCACCAAGGCCCGCGCGTAGCTGAACCAGAATCTCATCACGCTCACGCATCCCGGCTGCGTGTGTGCGCTCGTCCTCTGCCGTCTGGTCCGCGAGGCGGCTGCGCTCGGCCTCAGCTTCCACGCGCTCACGCTCCACCTCCGCGAGGGTCTCGCGGGCTTGGCCCACGTGGGCGGCAAGCTCGCGAGTGGCCTCGTAACGTTCGCGCGCCTGAGCTTCGGCATCGCGTGCTTGCGTAGGATCGGCATGACCGGCCGTCTCGGTCAGTTCCTTGACGCGGTCACGATGTGCCTCGATCCGTGTCACGAGAGCCGCCTGCTGACGGTCGAGAGCGCTGGTGCGCGAGCGCGCCGCGGTGAGCTCATCCTCTGCGACGGCCTCACGTGAGCTCGCGGGTGCCGGATGCTCCCGAGCGCCACATACAGGGCATGGTTCGCCGTCGGTGAGGTCGCTCGCGAGTGAGCCCGCCGCGTGGCGTGCCCACCGGCGGTGCAGCTCCGCGCTCGCGAGCGAGGCCTCGTGATAAGCCGTGCTCACGCGTTCGAGCTCAGCCCCGTCCCGCTCGAGTGTGGCGGCGACCTCCGTTGCCGCGTGCGCGGCCTCGGCTCGTTGCACCGCCTGCGCGAGGTCGCGTTCTCGGGTGGGCAGGTCACGTGCCGCCCGTTCACAGGCATCTACTCGTGCACGTGCGGACTGCAGGCGCGCGGGTGCGGCCTCGAGTATGGCGGCGAGGACTTCGTCGCGCTCTTCCGCCTCGCGGATCCTCGTGGCGAGGTGTGCGAGCGAGTCCGTGAGATGTCTCCGACGTTCTTCCAGCCGCCGGAGGCCCGCAATCGCCCCGCGCTCCGCCTGTAGACGGTCGCGCTCAGCACCGAGGTGCTCGCGTGCGGCGGTGAGGTTCTCGACCAGGGGGGTGGAGCGCATCCAGGCGGCGGCGGTATCGACATCCTCGGGGATTTCGGCCCCGTCCGGAAGGTCGGTGCTGGCCTGCAGCTCCGTGAGCCGCTCGGCAAGGGTACGTAGCCGTTCGCGCAGGGCGGTGCCGGCGCGGCGTGCCGGCCGGGCGAGGTCATCGGCCCGCAGGGCCGCCGTGTGGCCGGCGATTTCTTCTTCACGTCCGGCGAGTTCCTCGAGGGTCGTCAGGGCGGCCCGGTAGGCCTCCTGTTGCGCGGCGAGATCCCGAGCGGCGCGCGCCGCCGCCTCGGCCGTGTCCGCGTGAGCACGGGCGGCGTCGTGGGCGTCGAGTGCGCGGTCGTGGAGGGACTCCAGTGCCTGCAGGGCCGCATCCAGGATGTCGGTGAGTTCGGCGGCCTCGAGAGGGTCCGCATCACCATCGAGCAGTGCGCTAAGGGCCGCGACCTGGGTGTGCCAGGCCTCGCCCTCCTCCTCGATTCCGGCCTCGCTTGGAGCGCGTCCCAGCGTGGCTGCCAGGGTCGAAAGGTCCTGGCGGGCGCGGTTATGGGCTCTGTCCACCGCGGCGCGGGCGGCGCGTGAACGTTCGAGCAGGCGCGCCTGGAGCCGCTCGTATACGGCGGTACCGAAAAGGCCACGCAAGATGCTCGTGCGTTCCTCAGGTTTGGCATTCAAAAACTGGGCGAACTGCCCCTGCGGGAGCACCATTGTTTGCGTGAACTCGGCACGGTTCAACCCAATGATGCGGGTGATTTCGGTGGCGGCCTCCTGCACGCTCGAGGCGATCACTTCCCCGGCGTCCTCGTTGGCTGCATCCTCTGAACCGGCAAGCCGGATGAGGGTACATGTGGCGTGGCGCGTGGTGAATCCCGTGCCCCGGCGCTTGGGAGCCGTGTGCTCGGGCGTACGCGCCACGCGGTAGACTCCGGCATCGGTGGAGAACACGAGCTCGACGCGCGGCGTGGACTCCGGGGCCGCGCTGCAGTGCAGGCGGTCCTTCGTCGCGCCATCCACGGCACTCGCAGTGGGCGTGCCATAGAGCGCGAAGACGATCGCATCGATGATGGTGGACTTGCCCGAGCCCGTCGGCCCCGTCAAGAGGTAGAGCCCCGAGGAGGCGAGCTCATCGAGATCGATTACGTGGCGGCCCGGGAACGGGCCGATGGCTTCGAAGGTGAGGTGGTGGAGTCTCA
Source organism: Bowdeniella nasicola (assembly GCA_030537895.1). GTDB lineage: Bacteria > Actinomycetota > Actinomycetes > Actinomycetales > Actinomycetaceae > Bowdeniella > Bowdeniella nasicola_C. The sequence goes on along the minus strand of JAUNVA010000006.1, from coordinate 54,955 downwards.
TGAACGGCGTTCCTCGGCGAGAAGCTCCTCCACACTGGCGCGCACGAGCGCGCGCTGCGTCTCGCTCGGCGGCGCGCCAGTCACCTGGGTGAGGAAGGATGTGACGACATCGAGCGGCGCGTGCAGTTGTGCCGCCCGCACGCCGTCGACCCGCTCGGGGGCCACCTCCGGCTCATGAGTGAGCGAGAGCAGGTTCGCGAAACGTTCCTTCACCCGCAGGTAGTAGTCACGCGGCCGGTAGGTATCGGTGAGGATCACCTTGACGAACGCATGAGCGGGCACGTCCTCGGAGTGCAGGATGTCCTCGAGGAGGCCGCGCCGCTCAACAAGCGGGTGGACAACCGGGGTTTCGATCGTCTCGAAGGTGACCTCCCTGCCAGTGAACTCGAGGAGTGTCACGGATTTCGTGTCGTTGACTTCGGAGAAAGAGAACGCGAGTGGGGAACCCGAGTAGCGCACGGTCGGGGTGACCTGTTGGGGCCGATGCAGATGCCCAAGCGCCACATAATCGGGTTCCACTTCGGTGAAGACGTCCACGGGAACCCGATCGACACCACCCACCCGGATATCCCGCTCGGAATCCGCGGGGGATCCGCCGGCGACGAAGGCGTGGGCGGCGATCACGATGGCGGCCTGCGGGTGGTGTTCGCGCACCGTGCGGATCTGCGGCGCGAGGTCGGCAAGGGCGGCCCGTAGTACGGCTTCGTGGGAGCGTTCCGGCAATTGGCCATCCGCATCTGGGAAAGCCCGCCGGGCCTCGTCAACGTCGAGATAGGGCAGCGCGAACACCCAGACCTCATTTGCTCCCGAGATCAGGTGGATGGGGTCGCGCCCCGAATGGGGGTGGGTGCGCAGGTGCAACCGCTCGGACGTGAGGCCCTCGAGGAAGCCGAGCCGCGTCGCGGAGTCGTGGTTGCCGGCCGTGAGAATGACGTCAGCGTGCTCGGTTAGGCGGCTGAGGACGTCGTGCAGTTGACGTACGGCTCGTACCGAGGGAAGGGCCCGATCGTAGACGTCACCGGAGACGAGCACGCAGTCGATCTCGCGCTCAGCGACCAGATCCACGAGGAAATCCAGCACCTCACGATGGTCCTCGCTGAGGTCTGCCTGGTGGAGCGTACGCCCGAGGTGCCAATCCGCGGTGTGCAGGATCCTCATTGCGGATCGCTCACCTCGCTCAGAATTGAGCGGACCTCCTCATGCAGCGCTCCGTTGGTGGCCACGGCGTTGGCGCCGAACGGGCCGGGCGTGCCATCCAGGGATGTGAAGGTGCCGCCGGCCTCCGTGACAATCGGAACGAGGGCCGCCATGTCGTAGACCTCGAGATCGGGCTCTGCCGCGATATCTACGGCGCCCTCGGCGAGGAGCATATAGCTCCAAAAATCCCCGTAGGCGCGTGTCCGCCAGCAGGACTCAGACAGGCGCAAGAAGGAGCGCAACCGGCCCTGCTCCGCCCAGCCGTGCAGAGAGGAGTAGGACAGCGAGGCGTCCTCGAGGCGGGAGACCGTGGAGACGCGAAGCGCCCGCGCCTGCGACTGGGAGCGCCCCGTGTACGCGCCGTGTCCGCGGGCCGCCCACCAGCGGCGGGAGAGCTGCGGTGCCGAGACGACGCCCACGACGACCTCACCCTCGACCGCCAATGCGATGAGGGTGGCCCACACGGGAACACCTCGCACAAAGTTGTGGGTGCCGTCGATTGGGTCGATGATCCACTGGCGCGCCGCGGCGCCTTCGGTCCCGTACTCCTCACCGAGGACGCTGTCCCCCGGGCGGACGCGACGTAGCTGCTCGCGGATAAGCTCCTCCGCTCGCCTATCCGCGTTGGTGACGAGGGTGAGGTCGGGTTTTGATTCGACCGTGAAATCCTGGGAGGAGAATTGGGCGGAGGTGTACTGGTCGACCTGCGCAGCGAGGTAGTGGGCAAGGCGGAGGTCATCGACGTAGCTGGTGGCCATATCTGAAGAGTACCGCCCACCCCCGACCTAATCGCGGGCCGCCACAAGGCGGCGGTAGCTGGCGAGCCGCGCGCGGGAGCGCGGATCGGTGACCCAGGCGTCGAGCGCGCACTGCGGGGAGGAGTCCCGATGCTCACAGGCACGCGGGCAGGCGGTGGCCGCGTGGGCAAGGTCGTCGAAAGCACGCAACACGTCCTCGTTCGAAACGTGAGCGAGTCCGAAGGAGCGCACCCCTGGCGTGTCGATGATCGTGCCGCCCCCCGGGAGCGTGAACGCTACTTGGGAAGTCGAGGTGTGCCGGCCCCGTCCCGTCACGGCGTTGACGCCACCGATCCTCCGGTCCGCGTCGGGTACGAGCGCGTTCACGAGCGTCGATTTCCCGACCCCCGAGTGCCCCACGAGGACCGTGTGGTGACCACGAAGCGCGTCGCGCGCCTGTTCGAGTCCGCGTTGCGTGCCGGAATTGAGCGCCGTCGTGATGATGGTGAGGTCGAGCGGTTCGTAGAGCTCGCGCAGTTCTCGGTCGGAGGCCAAGTCGGCCTTGGTCAGCAGCAGGATTGCCCGCATGGTGGCGTCGTAGGCCGCCACGAGACAGCGGTCGATCATGCCGGGCCGGGGCGGTGGGTCGGCGAGGGCGGTCACGATCATGAGTTGGTCGGCATTGGCCACCATGACCCGTTCCTGGCCGCTCGTCTCCCCGTCTTCGGAACTGCGGCGCAACACGGTGCTACGCTCGTCCACTTCGACGATTCGCGCGAGCGTGTCCTTGCGTCCGCTGAGGTCTCCCGTCAGGGCGACCTGATCGCCGACGACGATTCCCCCGCGCGGGATCTCGCGGGCCTTGATGGCCGTCACCTCGGTACCGTCGGACAGGATGACGCCGTAGCGGCCCCGATCCACGGACCAGACGCGACCGCGTGGCGCCGCCGAGTAGTCGGGGCGCCGTTTCGTGCGCGGGCGAGACCCCCGCCCCGGGCGAACCCGGACGCGGGGGTCATCGGTACCGATGTCGCGGCGTCGCGCCATGGTTAGTCGTTGTCGCGGTAGCGGGCCTTCAGTTCGGCCTTTGCTTCCCGCATGTCGGCGCGATGCTCGCGCCAGTTCGACATGCGCCAGCCGAGGGAGGGCTTACCACCGCGGTCCTGGGCTGCGTAGAGGAGGCCGCCCGCGAGGGCGCCCCCGCGCAGGAGCGCATCGAGGAAGCGGTCACGCTCCTTGGGATCCTTCGCCTGCCAGATCGGGTTTGAGGTAATGACGGTGGGCAGGTTGATCGCCGCGAGCGTGAGGGCGGCGGCACGCGGTTTGCGTCCCGTCGCGAGGCACAGGCCTGAGACGAGCGAGATTCCGCCGAGTACGCGGGAGAGCAGTTCGGCGTCGGAAGCGAGCACGGGAGGGACGCCGAGCTTGGCGAGCGTGGGCTCCAAGGTCGCGAACTTCTCCGCGTGCTTCTTCGGGTGACGCACGGCGTCGAGCCCTTCGGCGATGAAGGGGGAGGCGAGCAGGGGGCGGGCGAGCAGCTTGATGATCATGCATCCAGTCTGCCACGCGGGTCAAGGTCGCGCGTCCGCGCTGGGACGGAATACTGCCTGCCGTCTTCGCGTTGGAGTGGGTATGGGGAGGAATGAAGCGAGCCGTCGCGTGGCACCGCGTAGGCTAGAGGGTAATGAATGCACCCCCGTCTTCCACGCAGAGCCGCGCGCCAGCCGAGAGCGCCGAAGAACGTCACGCGCGTTTCGAACGCGACGCGTTGCCTCTGCTCGACAACCTCTACGGCGCGGCGCTCGGAATGACGCGCAATCCAGCCGATGCCGAGGACCTCGTGCAGGACACCTTCGCACGCGCCTACCAGAAGTTCCATCAGTACCGCGCTGGGACGAACCTCAAGGCGTGGATGTACCGGATTATGACAAACCTGTACATTACCTCCTACCGCAAGGCTCAGCGCGCCCCAAAGGTCGCCGATGGCGACGGAGTCGAGGACTGGCAACTGCACCGGGCCTCCTCCCACCATCCCGTCGGGCTGCGCTCCGCGGAGACCGAGGCGCTGAAACGAATCCCCGATCAGCGCGTCCAGGAAGCTCTCATGGCCCTACCGGAGGATCGTCGCCTCGCCATCTACCTGGCCGACGTGGAGGGGTTTTCTTACCGCGAGATCGCCGAGATCATGGACACTCCACTCGGCACCGTGATGTCTCGTCTCCACCGGGGGCGTGCCCAGCTGCGGGAGTCGCTAGCGGATACGGCACGCGAATACGGCATTTCCGTGGACAAGGGTGGTGAGAAACCGTGACGTATGACGACGAGTGTGAGCGCGTCTCTCGGCTCCTGACCGAGCTGCTTGAGTCCGACCTCGACGAATCCGTGAACCGGCGGTTGGCCGAACACGTCGAACGCTGTCCGCACTGCCACGAGATCGCCGACGTGGAGGACCATATCCGTCAGGTGCTGCGCCGCGTCTGCCCGGAGCGGGCACCGGCGACCCTGCGGCAGCGAGTATTGAAGATCACGGTGCAGCGCACCACGTATTATGGGTAAGTTCGCGCCCACTCCCACACCTATGGGACCATGGGCACCCAAGCCAACTGAAGGAGGTCACCGTGAGCAAGCGTGGACGAAAGCGTAAGGACCGGCGCAAGAAGAAGGCCAATCACGGCAAGCGCCCCAACTCCTAGTCTCTGTGAGAGATAGAGAGCCGGCCGCCACACTGTGTGTGGCGGCCGGCTCTTATCGTTGATCCCCTAGATGGACTTCGGCTCCAGGCGCCAGACATCGCGCGAGTAATCGGCGATGGTCCGGTCGGAGGAGAAACGGCCGGAGTTTGTGATGTTGATCCAGCACATGCGGGCCCACGCGAGCTCGTCGCGGTAGTCCTCCGCCATACGGTCACGCGCCTCGCGGTAGGCGGCAAAGTCTCCGAGGACGTAGTAGACGTCCGCAGGTTCATATCCCGGTGATTCGAGCAGCGAGCGCTGCAGATCGTGGAACATGCCCGTGCCGCCGTCGTCGAGCGTGCCATCGACGAGGGCATCGATGACGCGCTTCAATCCGGGCACGGTCTCGTAGACGGAGCGCGGGTCGTAGGTAGCCCGCAGCTCATCGAGCTCTTCCACCTTGGCGCCAAAGATGTAGGCGTTGTCCTCGCCCACGGCTTCCACGATCTCGACGTTCGCCCCGTCGAGGGTGCCGAGGGTGAGGGCGCCGTTCATCATGAACTTCATGTTGCCGGTCCCGGAGGCTTCCTTGCCGGCGGTTGAAATCTGCTCGGAGACGTCGGCGGCCGGAATGATGTGTTCGGCGGGGGAGACGTTGTAGTTCTCCACGAACACCACCTTGAGCTTGTCGCCGACCTCCGGGTCGTTGTTCACGAGCGTGCCGATTTCGTTGATGAGCTTGATGATGGCCTTCGCGCGAACGTAGCCTGGCGCCGCCTTCGCGCCGAAGATCGCGACGCGTGCCGGCACATCCCAGCTGGGGTCATCCTTGATGCGGAAATAGAGGTCCAGCAGATAGAGCGCGTTCATGAGCTGGCGCTTGTACTCGTGCAGGCGCTTGATCTGCACGTCGAAAATCGCCTCGGGGGATATGGTTTGCCCCTCGCGCTTCGAGATCCACGCCGCGAAGTCTTCCTTGTTGGCACGCTTGATGTCGATCAGTTCGCGCATGACGGCGTCGTCTTCGGCGTAGGACTCGAGCTCCTTGAGCCTGTCGAGGTCCGTCACCCAGGCATCCGAACCGAGCAGGCGGGTGAGGAGCGCGGACAGGCGCGGGTTGCACTGGCGCAGCCAACGGCGCGGCGTCACGCCGTTCGTTTTGTTGTTGAACTTTTCCGGCCAGATCTCATACCAGTCATGCAGGGTTTCAGACTTGATGATCTCGGTGTGCAGGGCAGCGACGCCGTTGATGGAGTACGCCGCGTAGCACGCGATCCACGCCATGTGGATGGAGCCGTGCTGGATGGGGGCCATGTAGTCGATCTTGCCCTGGTCGTAGCCCGCCTCCGCGAGTTCCAGACGGAAGCGGCGGTCAATCTCGCGAATAATCTCGAGGATTCGGCCAAAGAGACGCTCGAAGATCGAGTACTGCCAGGTCTCCAGCGCCTCCGCGAGCACGGTGTGGTTCGTGTAGGCGAACGTCCGCTGCACGACCGCCCAGGCGTCCTCCCAGCTGAGCGAATGCTCGTCGAGCAGGATACGCATGAGCTCGGGGATGGCGAGTACCGGGTGGGTGTCGTTCAGCTGGATACAGTTGTAGTCGGCGAAGCCGGTGAGGTCATCGCCGTGCTGGGCGATGTAGTTATCCACCATCGTCTGCAGTGAGGCCGACACGAAGAAGTACTGCTGGCGGACGCGCAGCACCTTGCCCTCGTAGGTCGAGTCGTTCGGGTAGAGCACCCGCGAGAGGTCATTGACGCGTTCGCGTTCCACGATGGCATCGGTGAACCGCTGGGAGTTGAAGGCGTCGTAGTCAAACTCTTCCATCGGCTCGGCCTTCCACAGGCGGAGCGTCCCTACGTTGTCGGTGCCGTATCCGGTGATTGGCATGTCGTAGGGGATAGCGCGCACGGTCAGGTCATCGAAGGCCACGATGCGCTGCTCTTCTTCGTGGCGCAATACGAACGGGTAGCCCTCTTCCATCCAGGCATCGGGGCGTTCCTGCTGGAAGCCGTCCTCGAACACCTGCTTGAAGAGGCCGTAGCGGTAAAGGATGCCGTAGCCGGTGACGGGCAAGTCCTGGGTGGCGCAGGAGTCGAGGAAGCACGCCGCGAGTCGGCCCAGGCCGCCATTACCAAGCGCGGCATCCGGCTCGGCCTCGAGAATGTCGGTGAGGTTTTTCCCGAACGCGGCAACGGAGGCCTCGGCCTCCTCGACCATGGTGAGGTTCGTGAGGTTGTTGAGCAGGGCTCGGCCCATGAGAAACTCAGCGGAGAGGTAGTGCTGCTGCCGGGTGCCTTCGTAGGCGCGAGCGGTGGCCTCCCAGCGGTCGGCGATCTTCTCGATGATCGACTGGCTGAGGCCCTGCCAGAACTCCACGTCGGTGGAGGACTGGGGGCGGCGGCCGGCAACGGACCGGACTTGCGCTCCAAGACTCTCGGTGAGGCGCGTCATGGGGATGGCTCCTAGGAAATCAGGCAATGACAATGGTGGTCGGCGCGTGCCGACCCCGCCCCAACCTTACCGGGCTAGCGCTGAGTGAACACCTGGGCGCCAAGCGTGTGGACCCCCTGATAGAAGAGAGACGCCGACCGCAGTGCGAGTGTGGCGAAGGCAGCACCCGCCCAGGGGCGCACGAGCGTCTCGACGGCCTCACGTGCGCGCTCGATTTTGTTGTCTTGCCAGGCCTGACCGACCGCGTACAGGAGCACGCCGAGATGGTCCCTCGGCAGGTTCTCGACCTCGCGTCCCTCCGGGGTCAGTGCGGCGAGATCTGAGCGCAGCTGCGAGACATCCACGGCCAGGTGGTGCCGCGCGAGGGGCGCGTCGCGCGCGACGTGCGGATTCAGGGTCCGGTGGAAGTCCTCCGTGAGCTTGGCGACCTGTTCCCGGGCGACGGCGGACTCCACGAGGAGGGCGAGTGCACGGCGCGTCTCGGGGTTGGTACCGGAGAGGTGGGCGGTGTATTCAGGGTTGCGCAGCACCCAGAGTTGGTCCGCCGATGGGGGCGCGATGAGGATGTGCGCGAATGCGGAAAAGTGCGGAGCCTGGCAACCCGTCACGGGCACGGCCGCGCTGACATTCATGACGATCCCCCTCCCTCGTGGCTCTCTCCATCGTGACGCCACTCACGTTGCAGGAATCGGGACCGAAGGCCTACGGGCTCAGCTGTGCGCAATCCAGGAGGAAAAGCCCTGGTTGAGGACCAACCAGGCAAGCAGGCCGTAACCGATCTGGCCCGGGTGCACACCATCAAAGGCCGCGACGTCGGCGTGCCACTGTTCGTGGCCGGACAGCGGACCGTAGGTGTGTACGAACGGAACCGAGCGGCGTTCACACACGTCCGCGAACGCGTCCGACAGAGCTTCAATGTTGCCCGGCGCGCGCAGCGGCGGGGGACCGACGACGAAACTGGGGAGCCGGGCGTCGTTCGCTCCGTCGAGAATGTTCGCGAGGTTCAACCTGGAGCGGGCGAGCGAGAGACCCGAGTGGAGGTCCCCGACACCGAGGCCCACCAGCAGGCGGGTTTCCTCCTGATGGGAGATCCGGCCCTCGCATTCGGTTCGCCAGCGGTGGGCGAGGGCCGTCGTGTCCTCTTGGGGCATGGTCAGAGAGGCGAGGTAGGCCGGTTCGGTGAGCTCTGAACGGGCGAGTACGCGCCCCACCCACCCCAAGTAGCGGCGGTCGCCGAGGCCCGCGGCCAGCTCATCTCCGATGACGACGATGCGCATGTGTCCTCCTCTACCTCGCTCCCATCATCTCTCGAAGTACACCGCCCAGAGGACCGACCCGCGGGCCGACCCTCCGGGCGGTGTGATGCTTAGCGCTGGAAAGCCGCATCCATCAGGCGGGCGTGCTGCGCCTTGTGCTGGAGCATCGTGCCCACCGACGGCGAGGCTGCCGTCGGCCGCGAGACGACCCGGATCTTCCGATCGAGTGCCGGGGCCAGGTTCATGGCGATGTGCCACCATGGTCCCTGATTTTCCGGTTCGTCCTGTACCCAGACGAGCTCGGCATCGCCGTAGGGGGCGAGTGCCCGCTCCAGCTCCTCCACCGGCAGCGGGTAGAGCTGCTCCAGACGCACGATCGCGGTAGAGGTGTCCCCCCGTGCGCTGCGTTCAGCCGCCAGGTCGTAGTAGACGCGGCCCGAGCACAGCAGCACGCGGTTCACTGAAGACAGCTCTGCGCTCTCCTTGATGACCGGCTCGAAGGAGCCCTCGATGAAGTCCTCCACCGGGCTCGCAGCGGCCTTCAGGCGCAGCAGCTGCTTGGGGGAGAACAGGATGAGGGGCTTACGGGGCCGGGCGTAGGCCTGGCGCCGCAGGAGGTGGAAGTGGGAGGCGGGGGTCGAGGGCTGAGCCACCACCATGTTGTCCTCCGCACACAGCTGAAGGTAGCGCTCGATGCGGCCCGAAGAGTGGTCTGGGCCCTGGCCCTCATAGCCGTGCGGCAGGAGCAGCACGACGGAGGAGCGCTGGCCCCACTTCTGTTCGGAGGATGAGATGAACTCATCGACGACGGTCTGGGCACCGTTCGCGAAGTCTCCGAACTGAGCTTCCCACAAGACGAGGGCGTCGGGACGCTCCACGCTGTAGCCGTACTCGTAGGCCATGACGGCATATTCGGACAGTGAGGAATCATAAATCCAGAATTTGGCCTGATCCTCGGTGAGGTATTGCAGCGGCGTCCACTCCGCACCGTTCACGTGGTCGTGCAGGGTCGCCTGCCGCTGCGTAAACGTGCCGCGGCGCGAATCCTGGCCCGTCAATCGCACGGGGACTCCCTCGATGAGCAGAGACCCGAAGGCGAGTAGCTCGCCCATGCCCCAGTCGATTCCACCCTCGCGGGTCATGGCCTCGCGCCGCTCGAGGAGCTTCTTCAACTTGGGATGCACCGAGAAGCCCTCCGGGGCACGCAGGTGCGCCTGACCAATTCGCTCGATCATGGCGCGCGGCACGGCGGTAGACCAGCCCACCATGACCCCCGCGTCTTCGAGCTGAGAGCTCGGCACCTCGAGACCGGCGACGGTCGCAGCACTGTCCGCCTCCTGCGAGTGGTCGGCCGCGTGCTTGCCGGCCGTGGACTTGGTCTCTTCGAAGATCGTCTCCAGGCGCTGCTTGAAGTCTGCAAGGGCCTCGCTGGCCTGTTCGGTCGTGATGTCGCCGCGGCCGATGAGGGCCTCCTGGTAGAGCTGGCGCACCGAGGATTTCGAGTCGATGAGGGAGTACATGACGGGCTGGGTCATCGACGGGTCATCGCCCTCGTTGTGACCACGCCGGCGGTAGCACACGATGTCGAGGACGACGTCCTTGTTGAACTCTTGGCGGTAGTCGTAGGCGATCTTCGCCATGCGGGTCACGGCCTCGGGGTCATCGCCGTTGACGTGGAAGACCGGGATCTGTAGGCCCTTGACGAGGTCCGTCGGGTACTGCGAGGAGCGCGAGGACGTCGGGCCCGTCGTGAACCCGATCTGGTTGTTCACGAGGATGTGCAGCGTGCCGCCGGTGCGGTAGCCACGGAGTTGAGACAGGTTCAGGGTTTCTTGGACGACCCCCTGGCCGGCGAAGGCGGCGTCCCCATGGATGAGGATCGGGAGGACCGAGAACCCCTTGGACCCGAGGTCAATCCGGTCCTGCTTCGCGCGCACGATGCCCTCGAGGACACCGTTCACGGCCTCGAGGTGGGAGGGGTTGGCCGCGAGATAGACGCGTGTCTCTTCGCCCGTGGGAGAGGTGAACGTACCCTCGGTGCCGAGGTGGTACTTGACATCGCCCGACCCCTCGCCGATTCGAGCATCGAGGCTGCCTTCGAACTCGGAGAAGATCTGCCCGTAGGACTTACCGGCGATGTTGGCGAGCACGTTCAAACGCCCGCGGTGCGGCATCCCGATGGCAACCTCGTCGAGGCCCTCGCGTGACGCGCAGGTAAGGATCGTGTCGAGCGCGGGGATGAGCGACTCGCCGCCTTCCAGAGAGAAGCGCTTTTGGCCGACGAACTTCGTCTGCAAGAACGTCTCGAAGGCCTCGGCCTCGTTCAGCTTGTAGAGGATCTGAAGTTGCTCTTCGTTGGACGGCTTCGAGTAAGGCTGCTCCAACCGCTCCTGGAACCAGGCCCGCTGGGCGGGGTCCTGTAGGTGCATGTACTCGACGCCGACGGACCGGCAGTACGCATCCCGTAGCTGCTGGACGATCTCCCGCAGCGTCAGCGCGGACGTACCCGCGAAACCGCCGGTTGGGAAGGAGCGATCCAGGTCCCACAGGGTGAGGCCGTGGTTCGTGAAATCGAGGTCCTCATAGCGGCGCTGCCGCCACGCGATCGGGTCGGTGTCCGCCTGCAGATGGCCGCGCGAGCGGAAGGCGTGGATCATCTCGGCGATCCGGGCCGATTTCGTGAGCTCGCGGGTTTCGTCGAATTCGACGTCGCGCTGCCAGCGCACCGGTGCGTACGGCATCCGCAGCGAGGTAAAGACGCGGTCGTAGAAGCCGTCTTCCCCGGTGAGCTTCGTGTGCATGACCTTGAGGAGCTCACCTGAGGCGGCACCCTGGATCACACGGTGATCGTAGGTGGACGACAGGGAGAGGATCTTGGAGACCCCGAGCCGTGCGATCGTCTCGGGAGAGGCGCCCTGGTACTCGGGCGGATAGTTCATCGCGCCGACGCCGATGATTGCGCCCTGCCCCTTCATGAGACGTGCCACGGAGAACTGGGTGCCGATCGTACCGGGGTTCGTGAGCGTGATCGTCGTGCCCATGAAATCGTCGACGGTGAGTGTCGACGTGCGTGCCTTACGCACGATCTCGTCGTAGGCCGACCAGAACTGCGCGAAGTCCATCGTGTCGGCGCTCTTCACAGAGGGGACGAGCAGCTGGCGGGTGCCATCGGGTTTTGGCATGTCGATCGCAAGGCCAAAGTTCACGTGGGCGGGATGCTTCACACCCGGCTTTCCGTCGATTTCCTCGTAGGAGGAGTTCAGGTCCGGCACCTCGGCGAGTGCCTCGACGAGGGCGAAGCCGATCAGATGCGTGAAGGAGACCTTGCCGCCGCGGGTGCGGGACAGGTGCGAGTTGATGAGCATCCGGTTCTCAATGAGGAGCTTGGCGGGAATCGAACGCACCGACGTCGCGGTCGGAATCTCGAGGGAGGTCTCCATGTTGGTGACGACTCGCGCGGCCGGGCCTCGCAGCTTCGTGATCGCGTCCTCACCGGATTCTTCCTGTCGGGTGGTGCGCCGGGCCTGCGCCTGGGCGTACGGGCTGGTGGCCGGCTCCGATGCCACCTCGGGCAGGGTACCGTCGCGGAAGGCTGCGAAGTCCGGGGCCTGCGAGCGCGGATCGATGTGGGAGATCACCTCCGGCGCAGCACCGTTCGTACTCGAGGCGGCCGCCGGGCTCTCGGGAGTGGGGGCCTTCGGCTGTGGCGTGGCGTCCTCCCGCGCCGATGTGGCGCGCGCGGCTGAGGCCTTCGAGCCTGTGTCCTTGTCGGAGGGCGTATCGCTGGGTGGGGCCTGGACAGCCGGGCGATCCTCGCCTCGCTCGGCGCGTTCGCGCTCGGCAAAGAAGGTGCGCCAGGACTCTTGGACTGAGGAGGGATCGCGACGGTAGCTGTCATACAGCTCGTCGATCAGCCATTCGTTAGCCCCAAAGTCGACGGTGGGGTCGGCGCTGTGTTCATCGGTGGACACTAGGAATTCGCCCTCTTTCACAATGTGTGGACTTCGCCCTTCAACCATAGGGGATCGATGCCCGCGCGGGCGCGGCTTACCCCGCGGAATGGCACCTTTGCCGGGCGCGATATGAGGCGCGAGAACGCGCGGTAAAGTGCGGCCCAAGCTCGGGGGCGCCGGGGGTCAATTGATTGTCCGGGAACCGTCATATCGCCCCGGGCTAAGAAAGGTGGGAAGGAGCAACACCGAGGGCGCCGCACCTCACGCGGAAGCGCCGAGTGCCGCGCCTCGCGGGTCTGGCCCCATCGCGGCGCGGGCCGGGCCATGCGCTCGCGCGCGCGGATCCGTACACTGGGGCTCATCATGATCGAATCTGAACCCCCTCGAAGTCCCTGCCCCGGTCCATCGCACGCGGGGAGGCTTACGCGATGATGGACTGGGTTTTCGTTGCCCTCGGGGTCCTGCTCACCGTCGGGACCGCGATCTTCGTTTCCGCGGAGTTCTCCTTCGTCGCCCTCGACCCCTCCACCGTGGAACGGCGCGCCAGCGCCGGTGACACCCGTGCCACCTCCGTTGCGAACGCGCTGCACCATCTTTCTACGCACCTGTCGGGGGCGCAGGTCGGGATCACGCTCACGACCGTCCTCCTCGGCTACACCACGCAGGTCGCCCTCGCTCGCATTCTTCGTCCCCTGCTCGGCGACCTCGTCGGCGAGACCACGGCGACAGGCCTTGCCGTCACCGTCGCCTTCGTGCTGGTAAACGCGTTCTCGATGCTGTTTGGCGAACTCATCCCGAAGAACATCGCCCTGGCCGACCCCCTGCGCGCGGCCGGGCTCGTCGTCACCTTTCAAAAGGTCTTTACGACGGCGTTTCGCCCCATCATCGCGGCGCTCAACACCTCGGCGAACACCATCCTCGGCTGGTTCAACATCGAGCCGAGCGAAGAGCTCTCTGGCGCCCGCTCCTCCTCCGAACTCGCCGCTCTCGTGCGCCATTCTGCGGAGGAGGGCACCCTCGACGTGGGGACGGCGACCCTGCTCACTCGCTCGATTGGGATCGGCGCACTGCAGGCAATTGACGTGATGACCGACCGCGGCCGCGTGCACACCCTGCAGCGCGAGGACTCCGCCGCCGATGTCGTTGCGCTCGCCCGCGAAACCGGTCACTCGCGTTTTCCCGTCGTCGACGGGAACATGGACGATGTCCTCGGTTTCGTTCACTTGCGCCGCGCCATCGCCGTGCCTTTTGAACGGAGAGCAGACGTGCCCGTCGTCGCCTCCTCGCTCATGGCTGAGGCGCCGCGTGTGCCCGAAACGATGCCGCTGGCCCCCCTGCTCGTCGAGCTGCGTTCCGAGGGCCTGCAAATGGCTGTGGTTGTTGACGAATACGGTGGGACCTCGGGGATCGTCACCCTGGAGGATGTGGTCGAAGAAATCGTCGGTGACGTCGCCGACGAACACGACCGACGACGCCAGGGCGCCCGCTCGTTGAAGGGCGGCGTGTGGATGGTTCCGGGTGTCCTGCGCCCCGACGAGCTCGCCGAGCAGGCGGGCCTGCAGGTTCCCGATGATGGCCCCTACGAAACACTCGGCGGCCTCATCATGGACCGCCTCTCAAAGATCCCCGAGGCCGGCGATGAGATCCAGGTTGGCGACGTGCACCTGGCCGTCGAGCGCATGGACGGTCGGCGCGTCGAGCGCATTCGCGTGTGGTCGACCAGCCCTGAGCTGAACGCCGGTCCCTCGGCGATGCTGTCCGAAGGAGGGACCCGATGAGCGCGTCGACAGCCCTCCTGCTCGGGGCACTCCTGCTTGCGTTGAACGCGTTTTTCGTCGGCGCCGAGTTCGCCATCATGTCGGTGCGGCGAAGCTCCATCGAGCCCCTCGTCGACGCCGGTCGACCGGGTGCCAAGACCGTCATGTGGGCCCTCGAACACGTGACCGACATGCTCGCCACTGCGCAACTCGGCATTACGGTCTGTTCGACGGGGATCGGGGCGGTCGCTGAACCGGCCATCGCGCATGCCGTCGAGGACCCCCTCGTTGCCGTGGGTCTGCCCGCCGAAGCCAGCCATGTCGTCGGTTTCGTCGTCGCGCTTACCATCGTGATCTACCTGCACGTGGTCGTCGGTGAGATGGTGCCGAAGAATATCGCGATCGCCTCGCCCGAGAAGGCGGCACTCGTGTTCGGGCCGCCGCTCGTGTGGATCTCGAAGCCCATCCATCCGATCCTTGTCGCTCTGAACGGGATCGCGAACCTCGTGCTGCGCATGTTCGGGATCGAACCGAAATCGGAGGTTTCCTCGGCATTCACGGCCGAAGAGGTCGCCTCCATCGTCGAACGGAGCCAGGCCGAAGGGATGCTGAGCGATGACCTCGGCCTCCTGTCGGGGGCGATCGAGTTTTCCGAGGAAGATGCCTCCGAGGTGATGGTCCCACTCACCGACGTCGTGACCCTTCCGCTCGGTGCCACCCCCGCCGATCTCGAAGCGGAGGTCGCGAAGACCGGGTTTTCGCGGTTCCCCGTCACCGACGGCGTCGGCGACCTCGTCGGCTACCTGCACCTGAAGGACGTCCTGTACGCGGACCAAGAAGAGCGCCGCGAGCCGGTCGCGACCTGGCGGCTGCGAGGCATGGCACAGGTGCAGCCCCACGATCAGGTGGAAGACGCCCTGCGTACCATGCAGGTCACCGGCTCCCACCTCGCGCGCGTGACGGACGACGCGGGCGCGACCCTCGGGATTGTCTTCCTCGAGGACATCTTGGAGGAGCTCGTGGGGGAGGTACGCGACATGATGCAGCGTGAACCCCAGCGGGGTTTTTCCAGGTGAGCGGGACGCGGTGGCAGCGTCCACACCTGGGCTACCTGACTCAGGTGAGTGTCCCCACAGCGAGACGAGGGCATAGACCCACGCCTCTCGATACGTTACGGTCAGTGGTGAGCGGCCCCGTCCGGCCACCTCGCCTTATCCCTCCTAAGGATCCATGGACACGATGAACACCTGTGCGCACGACGTTGGCCCCCGGCCACTGACACGGCGCCAGATCCGCGAACGCGAACGTGCTACGCTCGCGCGGATCTCCGGCGCAACCGCCGAGGATTCCGTGACCACTACGCAGCTTCCCGCCCTCACGCGGCGGCAACTGCGAGAATTGGAGGCTGCTCGGCAGCGGCGCGCCTCCCACACGCTTCCGCGAGTCGCCATCGCCGCCTCGCTCGGAGCCCTCACGATTGCCGCCCCCATGATGGGGGTCCTGCACCAGGACACGACTCCCGCGCAGGCCGCGCCCATTCAGGCGGGGGCTGAGCCGGCCGTCCACGCCTATGCCGACGCCGCGCTCAACCGGCAGACCGAAGGCCTGCCCGCTACGCCCGAGAGCCTGCGGGCCGACCCGCTGGCCGCCACTCGCGCCACCCAAATCACGGCATCGCGCACCCTCGAGCGAGCCCAGGTCCAATGCGGGGATGCCGTCCAGGGTGCCTCCGGATTGCGCGCCGCATTGCAGGACGATAGCGAGGCACCGATCGTCTATC
Organism: Bowdeniella nasicola; assembly: GCA_030537895.1. Classification (GTDB taxonomy): domain Bacteria; phylum Actinomycetota; class Actinomycetes; order Actinomycetales; family Actinomycetaceae; genus Bowdeniella; species Bowdeniella nasicola_C. The sequence continues at coordinate 39,149 of JAUNVA010000006.1, read as the reverse complement.
CGCTGGCGAAGGGCACCTACCGGCACACCTCGCCCTACGGGGTGCGGGTGCACCCGATCTTTGGGTCGACGATCAAGCACGAGGGCACCGACATGGCCGCCCCGGTCGGCACCCCCATCCACGCCGTCGCCGACGGCACGGTCGTGCACGCGGGTAACGGCATCCAGGGGCGCTCCTCAATGCTCGTCATCATCGAACACGAGATCGATGGCGAGAAGGTGCAGACCTGGTACGTGCACATGTTCCGCGATGGCGTGTTCGTCTCCGAAGGCCAGAAGGTGACGGCCGGCGAGGTCATTGGCGCGGTCGGCAATTTTGGGAACTCGACGGGCCCCCACCTGCATTTCGAGGTGCACGTCGGACCGAACATGCACACCATCGACCCGCTGCCTTGGCTCACGAAGGTCGGTGCGATCTCCCCGGGTTCCTGCTGACGTGCAAGCCCGCCATCCCTTCCTCGGGAAGCCCCCGTTCATCCTGGCGCACCGAGGTGGTGCTGCTGAGGCGCCGGAAAATACCAGGCGCGCATTCGAGCACGCTGCCGATCTCGGTCTCACCCACGTCGAGACCGACGCGCATGTGAGTGAGGACGGCGTCGTCGTCCTCAGTCACGACGACGCCGTCGACCGCACTCTGAATGCGCGCGGTAAGATCGCCCATTTCCCCTGGCGGGAACTGGTCGAGCTGAAGGATCCCGACGGGCGTGCTCCGATGCGCCTGGACGAGGCCCTCACCGATTTTCCTACGCTTCGCTTCAACGTGGACGCCAAGTGCGACGCCGTCGCTGAGCCGCTCGCTCATCTCGCACGGGCGCACCCGGGGCGGATCCTCCTCGCCTCATTCTCCGACCGTCGTCTCGCGCGGATGCGCGCCATCGCACCTCGCGAAGCGTCCTCCACGGGGCAGGCCGCGACCGCCGCCCTCGTGATGCTCTCCCGACTCGAACCCTCCCGGGCGCTGCGGCTTGCGACCCGGGTGCCCGCCCTGCGGGACGCCGTGGCCGCGCAGGTACCGGCGAGGTTCCGGGGAATTCCGGTGGTGACCGCGCGCTTCGTAGACCTCGCCCACGCGCTGAACATGCAGGTCCACGTCTGGACCGTCGATGAGATCGACGAGATGCGTACCCTCCTGGCGCGCGGGGTCGATGCCCTCGTCACCGACGAGCCCAGCCGAGCGCTCGCCGTCCTCGACGAGTGGGGCGGCGCCGGGTGCTAGCCGAATCGAGACCGGGTTTCCCGGCTCGAGCCCGCGGTGGCTACGCGTGGCTCGTACTGCTCGCTGTCGCGCTGCTCGCCGTGAACCTGCGGGCGGGAGCGACCTCCATCGGTCCGGTGCTCACCGAGATTCAGCGCAACCTGCCACTGTCTGACACGGGTGCGGGAGTGCTCACCGCCCTACCGGGCTTTGTCTTCGCGCTGGCGGGGCTGTCCGCCGCGTGGCTCGCGGGCCGGATCGGGCTGCATCCAACCCTCGTCGTGGTGGGCCTGCTGATCACCCTCGGGCTCGGTGCCCGGCCCTTCGTGCCCCGCCCCCTCTTCTTCGCCGCAACGGTCGCGGCACTTGCCGGCATGGCGCTGGGCAACGTGCTCGCGCCCGTCTTTGTGAAGCGACACTTCCCGCACCGCATCGGGCCCGTGATGGCCCTCTATACGACGATGCTCGCGGTGGGGGCGAGCCTGCCAACCGCGCTCACTCAGCCCCTGGCAGCGAGGCTTTCGACCGGCTGGCGCGCGGCCCTGGCCGCCTGGGCGCTCCCCGCTGCTGCCGCAGCCTTGGTGCTGGTCGTCGTCGCACTGCGCAACGATCCTGGTGCACCGCGCGTTACGCACGGCGCCTCGGCCTCGCTTCGCTCGGTTGCGCGCAGCCCGAAGGCGCTGTGGATCGCGGCCTTCTTTGGACTTCAATCGATGAACGCCTACATTCAATTCGGTTGGGTCCCCACCATCTACCGGGCGGCGGGTCTCTCGGCTGCCGACGCCGGCTGGATGCTCACAATCCTCACGGCGTGGGGGATCGTCGCGGGCATTGTCGTCCCGATACTCGTGACACGCCTGGCCCGCCTCACGGGTCTCGTGCTCGTCCTGTCGGGGCTCCTCGTGCTTGGGTACGGGGGCCTGCTGTGGTGGCCGACCACGCTTCCTTGGCTCTGGGCGAGTGCGCTTGGCATCTCCGGGTTCTGTTTTCCCCTCGCGATCATGCTCATCTCCGTGCGCACTCGTGACGTGGAGGTGACCGCCGCTGTGTCGGGATTCTCCCAGTCGGTGGGCTACTTCGCTGCCGGACTCGGTCCGCTCGTCATCGGGGTGCTCGTTCACATCAGCGGCGGCTGGAGGGTCCCCCTGATGGGCCTCATGGTGGGAGCCCTCGCGCTCGCCGTGTCCGGAGTGTTCGCCTGTTCGAAGGGCTGGGTGGACGACGAGCTGGGCCGCTAAGAGCGTCCCGTTTTCACTCTCGGCACGCACCCGGCTAAGATAAGAGGGCGCCGCTCACGGTGCCGGCCCCGATAGCTCAGCGGATAGAGCGTCTGCCTCCGGAGCAGAAGGTCGCAGGTTCGAGTCCTGTTCGGGGCGCAGCCAGAAACCCGCATGATTATGCGGGTTTCCTGCGTTTCGGGGCGGAGGCGGGAAACGGACATATCGCCTCACTGTAGCCATTACTGTAGCCACGCACCCTCCGAATTGAGCACTGCCCAGAGAATGGCCGACGATCCAGCCTCGCCCACCGAGAATCTCGATTCGCCACTCGAGGACGCCATCACTCGCTGCGGTCTCACCCAGTGAAGCCCGCGCCCAGTCGCGGCAGGCGTAGGGTGGGCTGATCATATGGCAGGCCTCACCTGGAGGCGTGGCGCTGCGTCGCTACAATGGGTGATGTGAATCCCCACGAACTGTCTGAGCTTATCCGCGACACGCTGGCCGCGGCGGTATCCGCCGGCGAGATCACCCTAGATGAGGCGGACATCCCCGCCGAAGTCACGGTCGAGCGGCCCCGCCAACGTGAACACGGCGACTGGGCCTCCAACATCGCCATGCGCCTGGCCAAAAAAGCCGGGTGCGCCCCGCGCGACATGGCGGCCGTGCTTGCGGAGCGCCTGGCAGATGTCGAGGACATCGCCTCGGTAGAGGTCGCGGGGCCGGGCTTTTTGAATATTCGCCTGAACGCCGATGCCGCGGGTGAACTTGCTCGCACGATCGTGCAGTCGGGCACCGACTACGGCACCATCGACACCCTGGCCGGTCAGCGGATCAACCTCGAATACATTTCCGCCAACCCGACCGGCCCCCTGCACATCGGCCACACCCGGTGGGCTGCCGTCGGCGACGCCCTCGTTCGTGTGCTGCGTGCCGCCGGTGCCGAGGTCGCCCCCGAGTACTACATCAACGACGCCGGGGTGCAGATGGATCGTTTTGGCGCCTCCATCCTCGCACGTGCCAAGGGCGAGGAGATTCCGGAGGACGGCTACCCTGGCGAGTACGTCGATGACCTCGCGGCCGAGGTGCTCGCCGAACGCCCCGACCTCGTGGACCTGCCCGAGGACGACGCCATCGCGGTGGCCCGCCAGCTCGGCTATCAGGCGCAGCTGCAGCACATCAAGGACACGCTCACCGACTTCAACGTCCACTTCGACGTGTGGTTCTCCGAGAAGGACAACCTGCACGATACGGGGGCGATCACGGCGGCTATCGACCGTCTGCGCGAGCAGGGGCACGTCTACGAGGAAGGCGGTGCCCTCTGGCTGCGCACCACCACGTTCGGTGACGATAAGGACCGCGTCCTCATCAAGGCCGACGGCAATGCCACCTACTTCGCTGCCGACGCCGCCTACTACCTCGACAAGAAGGACCGCGGCTTCCCCTACAAGATCTACCTGTTCGGTGCCGACCATCATGGCTACGTGGGGCGTATGAAAGCCATCTGTGCGTGCGCCGGTGACGACCCGAAGACGAACATCGAAATCCTCATCGGGCAGTTCATCAACATCTCGGGCGCCCGCATGGGCAAGCGCCTCGGGAACGTCGTGAACCTGCACGATCTGATCGAGTGGATCGGGGCGGACGCGCTGCGCTACACGCTCGCCCGCTACCCCACCGACACGACCCTCGATTTGAAGGCCGAGGATCTAAAGAAGCAAAACAACGACAACCCGGTCTTCTATGTGCAGTATGCACACGCCCGCACTCGTAACGTGGCCCGCAATGCCGCCGAACACGGGGTGCGGCGCGAGGACGCCTTCGACGCGTCGCTGCTCACGGATCCGGCGGAGTCCGAGCTGCTCGGCAAACTCGCGGAATACCCCCGCGTCGTCGGACTCTCGGCCGAGAAGCGCGAGGTCCACCGGATTGCTCGCTATCTCGAGGAACTCTCCTCGGCGTACCACACCTGGTACGGTCGCTGCCGCGTCACCCCGCGCGGGGAGGAACCGGTCGATGACACGCACCGCACCCGGCTGTGGCTGAACGATGCCACCGCGCAGGTGTTGCGCAACGGCCTGGATATCCTCGGTGTCTCCGCACCGGAACAGATGTAACGCCGATGACTGACGCGCCCGCTGCCTGCCCCGAACCGAGCGACCGTCCGGACATCTGGCCGGGCGGCGCCACCCGAGGGACCGATGGCGCCCTCGCAATTGGGCCGATCCGTCTCACGCACGAGGCGCTCGGCGACGCCCTCGGAGCCCCCCTGGCCGCCGGCCCCGTGATCGTGGCCGACCGCGCGAGCATCCGCGGACGGGCCGAGGTCTGGCAATCCGCGATGGCGGAAGCATTCTGGTCGGGCTACGGCATGGCCGGAGCTCAGGTCTACTACGCGGGCAAGGCATTCCTCGCTGCCGAACTTGTGCGCGACCTCACGTCGGTGGGCCTCGGGATCGATACCGCTTCCCTCGGTGAGCTGACCCTCGCGCTGCGTGCCGGGGCTGATCCCGCGCTCGTGGGGCTGCACGGTAATGCGAAGACCGACGCGGAGATCGATCTCGCGTTGCGTTCGGGTATCGGGCGCCTCATCATCGACTCCATCCCTGAGATCGAGCGCATCGCAGCGCGGGCCCGAGAGCTCGGCGTGTGCGCGCCGCTCATGGTGCGCGTGACGACGGGCGTGCACGCGGGTGGGCACTCCTTCATCGCGACAGCCCACGAGGACCAGAAGTTTGGACTCTCCCTCGCCACGGGCGCCGCTCGCGAGGCCGCGGAGCGGATCGCCGCGACCGAGGGCGTGGCTCTCGTCGGATTGCACTCCCACATTGGCTCACAGATCATGGACCTCGCCGGTTTCGGTGCCGCCGCCCGCGCCGTGCTTGGCCTGCGGGCAGAGCTCCTCAGGAAGGGAATCGAGGTGCCAGAGGTTGATCTTGGTGGTGGCTACGGCGTCGCCTACACTGGCGCCGATGCGGTGGCGCCCACCCAAAAACAGGTGGCCGACTTCCTGGCCGAGACGGTGCGCGAGGTCTGTACCGAGCTAGCGACCGACATCCCCCGCATCTCGATTGAACCGGGCCGCTCGGTGATCGCCCCCGCCGTCCTCACCCTCTATCGGGTCATGGCGACAAAGGACGTCGTCACACAGGAGGGCACCACACGCCGCTACGTGGCGGTCGATGGGGGCATGTCGGACAACATCCGTCCGGTGCTCTACGACGCCGCCTACGCGGTGGCGCTCGCAAACCGCGCGCCCTCCGGTGACCTCATCTCCTCACGGGTGGTGGGTAAGCACTGCGAATCGGGGGACATCCTCGTGCGCGAAGCTCTCCTGCCCGCGGATGTGGGACCCGGTGATGAACTCGCCATCCCGGTCACCGGTGCCTACGGGCGCTCGATGGCTTCTAACTACAACATGGCGGCGCGTCCCGGCGTGCTCGCCCTTGACGGCGAAGCGGCCCACTGGTGGCTGCGTCCCGAAACCGTCGACGACGTCCTGTCGCTCGACGCCGGGCTGTGAGACGCTGCTCGGTACCCCGTCCCCCCTCCGTTAGGGTCAAAGCATGGCACCACGTGACCTTTCAGTAGCGCTGCTCGGCTGCGGCACCGTCGGTTCGGAGGTCGTGCGCCTCCTCGCGGAGCGTCGCGACGATTTCGCCGCCCGCTGCGGCGCGAATCTCAACCTCGTAGGAATCGCCGTGCGCGACCTGAGCGCGGAGCGGCCCGCCCACGTTCCGACCGAGCTCCTCACTACCGACGCCGAGGCTCTCGTGCGGCGCGCCGATCTTGTGATCGAGTTGATCGGCGGCATCGAGCCGGCCCGCTCGCTGATTCTCGCCGCGCTCGCGTCGGGGGCCTCCGTCGTGACCGGCAACAAGGCACTGCTGGCCGCACACGGTCCCGAACTGCACGAGGCGACGGCGGAAGCCGACGTTGACCTCTACTACGAGGCCGCTGTCGCCGGCGCCATCCCCATCGTCTACACGCTCCGTGAATCCCTGGCGGGTGACCACGTCGAGACCGTGATGGGCATCGTTAACGGAACCACCAATTACATCCTGGACAACATGACCCAGGCCGGAGTGGGCTACGAGGAAGCGCTCGCCGCCGCCCAGGAGCTTGGTTATGCGGAGGCGGACCCGACCGCGGACGTCGAGGGCCACGATGCCGCGGCGAAGCTCGCCATCATGGCCGCCCTCGCGTTCCACTCGCGCGTCGCCCTTGACGACGTCCCCGTCCAGGGCATCAGCCACATCACGGCCGAAGACATCGCCGAGGCCCGCGAGAGCGGACATACCATCAAACTGCTTGCGACCGCCCGCCGGCTCGGTACGGAGGGGATTTCGCTGCGTGTCGCCCCGACCCTCGTAGCCGACAGCCACCCGCTCGCCTCCGTGGGCGGCGCCTACAACGCGGTCGTCACCGAATCCGAGGCCGCTGGCCGCCTGATGTTTTACGGACAGGGCGCCGGCGGCGCTCCGACCGCGTCCGCGGTCCTCTCCGACGTCGTCGCTGCGGCCGCCCACCGCGTCGTCGGTGGGCTCGCACCGCGCGAGCTGCGCTACGCCTCCCTTCCGGTGCTCGGTACCGACCGCGAGCGCGGCGTCTTCTCCGTGGCCTTGCACGCGAGCGATGAATCGGGCGTCCTGTCCGCTGTCGCAGGCGCCTTCGCCGAGCACGGGGTCTCGATCCGCTCCGTGCACCAGGACGATTCCACAGGGGAGGGCAGCGCTCGGGTTCGGATTGTCGTGCACGAGACCACGCGCGCGGCCTTGGACGACGTCGTCGCGGCGCTCGCGGACCACCCCAAGGTGAAGTCTGTGCCGCGCGTCATGCCCGTGGAAGGATAGGACTATGGCTGCACCCTGGCGCGGCGTCATCGCCGAATACGCCGATCGACTCCCCTTCGAACCCGAGGAGCACGCGATCACCCTCCTGGAGGGGGGAACCCCCCTCATCGAAGCCCCCGCCCTCAGCGAGGCTACGGGTGCCGAGGTCTACGTGAAGGTCGAGGGTGCGAACCCGACCGGCTCGTTCAAGGACCGCGGTATGACGACGGCGATCTCGAAGGTCGTCTCGAACGGCTCCCAAGCCGTCGTGTGTGCCTCCACGGGGAACACGTCCGCATCGGCAGCCGCCTACGCCGCCCGGGCGGGCCTGCGGTGCATCGTGGCGCTGCCCGTCGGCAAGATCGCGGCCGGTAAGCTGGCCCAGGCGATCGTGCACGGCGCAGAACTCGTGCAGGTGGACGGCAACTTCGACGACTGCCTGCGCCTGGCTCGCGCGCTTGCACACGCCTACCCCGTCTCGCTCGTGAACTCGGTGAACCCCTACCGCCTCCAGGGGCAAAAAACCGCGGCTTTCGAGATCGTGGACGCCCTGGGGTGTGCGCCCGACATCCACGCGCTGCCGGTTGGCAACGCCGGCAACATCTCGGCCTATTGGATGGGCTACAGCGAATACGCGGGCATGACCACGGCGGCCTCGCTCGACCACCCGAGCGCGCGACGCGGCGCAGTGGTCTCCACGCGGCCGCGGATGTGGGGATTCCAGGCCGAGGGGGCAGCGCCGTTCGTGAAGGACGCCGTCGTTGAGAATCCCGAAACGATCGCGACCGCGATCCGGATCGGGAACCCCGCCTCGTGGGCCTATGCGACCGCCGCTCGCGACGATTCCGGCGGCCTCATCGATGCCGTGAGCGATGCCGACATCCTTGACGCGCAGGCTCTGCTGGCCAGCGAGGTGGGCGTGTTTGTGGAACCGGCCTCGGCGGCGTCCGTCGCAGGAGTGCTGAAGAAGGCGCGGGCCGGACAGGTCCCCTCGGGGGCACTCATCGTGTGTACGGTCACCGGGAACGGACTGAAAGACACCGCTACCGCGCTCGGGGAACGCGAACTCGATCCCACGACCGTGCCCGCCGAACTGGAGCCCGCGGCCGCGCTGCTGGGCCTCGCCTAGGGGACGCCATGCAGCTGCGCTACGACGACGTCGAGGTGAGCGTCCCGGCCACCTCCGCGAATCTGGGACCGGGGTTCGATTGTCTCGGCCTAGCTCTCGAGTTGCGAGACCTCGTGCGGGTCCGTGCCACGACGGGCACGACCGAGGTGCGCGTGACGGGGGAGGGCGCCGGCACCGTGCCGACCGGTGAGGACCACCTCGTCGTCCGCGCGTTGCGCATTGGGCTGGAATTCGCGGGCGCACCGCAGGTGGGGGTCCAACTCACCTGCCGTAACGCCATCCCCCACGGACGGGGGCTGGGCTCCTCAGCGGCGGCAGTCGTCGCCGGACTCATGGCCGCCCGAGCCCTCGTGGACAACGACGACGCCCTGTCCCTCAGCTCGGTGCTGCACCTCGCAACGGAGATGGAGGGGCATCCCGACAACGCGGCGCCCGCCATCTTTGGTGGTGTGCGCGTCGCCTGGATGCAGGACGGCGCCGCCCACTGCCTCCCGCTGCCGGCGATGCCGAACCTGCGCGCGACCGTCGTCGTGCCGGCGAGTGAACTGTCGACATCGCGCGCCCGTCACCTCCTGCCGGAGAGCGTGCCCTACGAAGACGCCGTCCATAATGTGGCGCGCGTTGCGATGTTTACCCAGGCGCTCCTGCACCCGGAGCTGCTCTTGACCGCCACTGAGGACCGCCTGCACCAGCCCTACCGCAGCGAGGTGCTTGGCGAGTCCATGGCCGTGCTAGAGACCCTGCGCTCGCGGGGCCTGCCCGCCGTGATCTCGGGGGCCGGGCCCACCGTCCTCGTGTTCGGTGAGATCGATCAGGTCACCACCGCGGCGCTGCGCGCTCAACGCTGGCGCGTGTGGGGCCTCGACATCGCGACACACGGTGCCAACGCGCGGCCCACGACGTTGCACGGCCACGCCTGAGGGGTGGTAGGGTAGGGCGGTAGCGTGATCGACTCACCGGCCACGCATCCCCTGCCTGAAGCGCCGCGCTCATCTGTGTCGCGACGAGCCCCAGGCGGGCGGCCGCCCCGATGCGGCCCCACTTCTGTGTTGAAATACCCGGTCATTACATCTGCTCTGCCGGGGGAAGGACCCACGTGAGCAAGAACCCCGACTCCGCCGCATCAGCCGCGTCATCGAAGCCGCGCGCACTGTCCGCCATGCGGTTATCGGAACTGCAAGAACTCGCCCAGTCAATGGGCATTGATATCGCCAAGAAGCGGCGTCAGGATCTCATGAGCGAGATTCGCGAGGCCCGCGGCTCCTCCCGTCCCGCAAAGCGTTCCGAGCGGGCCGGCAAGAAGCCGGCAGACACGTCGGCCGAGACGAAGTCCACCGGGCGTGCCGACGCCGGGCGCGACGAGAAATCGAGCGGAGCTGACGCCTCCTCCGAGACACCCGCCCGCCAGGACGGGCGCGGCTCGAAGGGAAGCGCGCGTGAGGGCCGCGACGACGGTGATGGCAACGCCACGCCCAGTTTGAAGGAACTTGAGGAGGCCGCTGCCCGCAAGCGCGAGCGGCGCTCCGAGAACACGGAGGGTGAGGAGCGGCGCGACCGCCGCCGCGACCGTTCTGAGCGGGACGACCAGCGGGGCGGACGAGGTCGCGACTCGGACCGTGATGACCAGCGGGGTGGACGCAATAACCGGCGTCGCAACCGCGATCGTGGCCGCGGTCGTCACAAGCGCGACCGGCGCGACCGGCGCGATGATTCGCAGGGTCCCGAGATCCGCGAGGACGACGTCCTCATGCCCATGGCAGGCATTTTGGACGTGCTCGACAACTACGCGTTCGTGCGTACGACCGGCTACCTGCCCGGAGAAAACGACGTGTACGTGACGCTCGGGCAGGTCCGCAAGTACGGGATGCGCCGCGGCGACGCCGTCACTGGCAAGGTCCGCCAACCCCGGCCGGATGACCGGCGTGGTAACCGCCAGAAGTACAATCCGTTAGTCGCGATCGACACGATCAACGGACGTCCCGTGGACGAGATGCGAGATCGTCCCCAGTTCGGCAAGCTCACCCCGCTCTACCCGAAGGAGCACCTGCGCCTGGAGACGACGCCGCGCGCGATCACGGCCCGGATGATCGATCTGGTCGCCCCGATTGGCAAGGGCCAGCGCGGCCTCATCGTCGCGCCTCCCAAGGCCGGCAAGACCATCGTGATGCAGCAGATCGCGAATGCGATCGCCGTGAACAACCCCGAGGTCCACCTCATGGTGGTGCTCGTCGACGAGCGCCCCGAAGAGGTCACCGACATGCAGCGCATGGTGAAGGGCGAGGTGATCGCTTCGACCTTCGATCGGCCTGCGTCAGACCACACGATTGTCGCGGAGCTCGCCGTCGAACGCGCGAAGCGGCTCGTAGAGCTTGGCAAGGATGTCGTCGTGCTGCTCGACTCCCTGACCCGCCTCTCGCGCGCCTACAACCTCGCCGCTCCGGCCTCGGGCCGAATCCTGTCCGGCGGCGTGGACGCCTCGGCGCTCTACCCACCGAAGCGCTTCTTCGGTGCGGCACGCAATATCGAGGACGGGGGCTCGCTCACGATCCTCGCCTCCGCGCTCGTGGAGACGGGCTCGAAGATGGACGAGGTGATTTTCGAGGAGTTCAAGGGAACGGGGAACTCCGAGCTGCGCCTCTCTCGCTTCCTCGCGGACAAGCGCATGTTCCCGGCCGTGGACGTGAACGCTTCGGGTACCCGCCGCGAGGAACTGCTCGTGCAGTCCGACGCACTCAAGGTCATGTGGCGGCTGCGCCGCCTGATCGCCGGTCTCGAAAAGGAGCAGGCACTCGAACTCATGCTCAACAAGCTGCGCGACACGCAGTCCAATGCGGAGTTCCTCATGTCGATCCTGAAGACGACGCCCGCCGGCCGCGACGAAAACTCGAGCGGCGAAGTGAATTAGGGCCGCGCGGTGCCGGGCATCTCACAGCCGGACGGCACCGCGCTGGCTTTACCGCACGCAAGCCGCGTGGAAAGATAGGTCCTCGGTTCCGGTTCACCCGCCCGTCGGGCGGGACCCGGCATCCTCGAATTCCTTAAGGAGACAACCATGAAGCAGGGTATCCACCCCACCTACACCGAGACGACGGTCACCTGCACCTGCGGCAACGAGTTCACGACTCGCTCCACCGCGGGTGAGACGATCCGCGCCGACGTCTGCTCCGCCTGCCACCCCTTCTACACTGGGAAGCAGAAGATCCTGGACACCGGCGGTCGTGTGGCCCGCTTCGAGAGGCGTTACGGCAAGCGCTCCAAGTAGCGTATGCAACCAGGCGCCGGCCCCAGGGGTCGGCGCCTTGGCATAGGTTCACCCGAGGAAAGGAATCCCATGGCATCGTCGAATCATCCCACCAAACCCGAGGGGATCGACCTCGACGACGACGTGTGGGAGCGTCTGGGTGAGGAGGAAAGAGCCCTGACATCCTCCGCGGCTCCGCTGCTCGCAGAACACTCGGACCTCGAGACCAAGATGTCGGATCCGGAGGTCATCTCCGACCAGAAGAAGGCTCGAAAGTTCGGTCGGCGCTATGCGGAACTCGGTCGGGTGACCGCGGCCTACCGACGGTTCATCGCCGCCGTCGCCGACCTGCAGGCCGGGCGTGACCTGGCCGAGACCGATCCCGAGTTCGAATCCGAGATCGAGGCTCTCAAAGAGGAGGCGGACGCGGCGACCGAGGTTCTGCGAGAGGTCCTGCTGCCCCGCGATCCGGACGATGGCAACGACGTCATCATGGAGATCAAGGCTGGTGAAGGTGGCCAGGAGTCGGCACTGTTCGCCGCCGACCTCGCCCGCATGTACCTGCGCTATGCCGAGCGCAAGGGCTGGAAGTCGGAAATCATGAACGAGACGTGGTCCGACCTAGACGGCTACAAGGACGTGACGATCGCGATCCGCACACCGGGTGCGGTCCCTCCAGAAGAAGGCGTGTGGGCGCACCTCAAGTACGAGGGAGGTGTGCACCGTGTCCAGCGGGTTCCGGTGACCGAGTCTCAGGGCCGCATCCACACCTCCGCAGCTGGAGTGCTTGTGCTTCCCGAACTCGAAGACGAGGGCGAAATCGAGATCGACGACAACGATCTGCGAATCGACGTCTACCGCTCCTCCGGCCCCGGCGGGCAGTCCGTGAATACGACCGACTCAGCGGTGCGGATCACCCACGTCCCCACCGGCGTCGTCGTGTCCATGCAAAACGAGAAGTCGCAGATCCAAAACCGCGAGGCCGCGATGCGAGTGCTCAAGGCCCGCCTCGCGCAGCTGCGTCAGGACGAGGCCGACGCCGCCGCGGCCGAGGCCCGCCGCTCTCAGGTGCGCACCGTGGACCGCTCCGAGCGGATCCGCACCTACAACTTCCCGGAAAATCGCATCGCGGATCACCGCACCGGCTTCAAGGCCTACAACCTCGATACGGTGCTCGACGGCGATCTCGATGCCGTGATTGCGTCCGCGATCAGCCTCGATGAAGCGCACCGACTCTCTCAGGGCATCTAGCGGGCCGAACACGCCGCGCACCGGTCGCCAGCTCGAGGCGGAGCTCGGCCGCCGACTCGCGGCCGCGGGCCTCAACTCACCGCGCGCTGAGGCCCGACAGATCGCGCGCCACGTGCTTGGGGACGAACCGCTGCTTGTCCAGGAGCTGAGCCCTCGGGACATCGCGGCAGGCCGGGAGCTTGTCGCCGCACGGCTCACGGGACGGCCCCTGCAACACATACTCGGCGAGATGGCCTTTCGCAGCCTCACGCTCGTGAGCGATGAGCGCGCCCTCATCGTGCGGCCCGAAACGGAACTCGTCGCCGGCGTCGCGATCGACGCGGCGCTCCGGGCTGGCTCCGCGCCTCGCGTCCTCGATCTCGGCACCGGCTCGGGAGCGATCGCCCTCGCTATCGCCACCGAAGTCCCGGGCGCCGTGGTCATTGGCGTCGATCTGAGTGCGGAGGCCCTCTCCCTCGCGCACGTGAACGCCGAGCGTTGCCGGGCGGATTTCGCCCCGGGTGCCCGCGTCGCGTTCGTGCACGCCGACCTGCGCTCCTACACTCCCGAGCCGGTGGTGGACGTTCTCGTTTCCAACCCGCCCTACCTGCCGGCCGACGAGCGGGTGCCTGCCGAGGTTGCCCACGACCCGGACCTCGCGCTGCGTGGCGGCGGGGCCGACGGCCTCGACCTGCCATTCGCCGTGCTCAGCGCCGGTTGGCGTGCCCTCGCGCCCGGCGGCGTCCTCGTTCTTGAACATCACGACGCGCAGGGGCGTGCCCTGCGCGCGGCCGCCAGCGCACAGGGCTACGAGCAGGCGCATACCGGCCGTGACCTCACCGGGCGGGATCGCTACCTGTGGGCGCGCAGGCCTACAGAGTGTCAAATGGGACCCAAACGTGGGAGGATTCCAGCGTGATTTACGACTGCCAGGACGCCGACGTGCGGGAGGCCGCGCTCGACGCGGCCCTCTACTCGCTGAAGCGCGGCGGCGTCGTCGTTCTGCCCACCGACACGGTCTACGGTATCGGCGCCGACGCCTTCGACCCGCACGCCGTCGCTCGCCTGTTGACCACGAAGGGGCGCGGGCGACAGATGCCCCCGCCCGTCCTCATCGCCGAGAGTGCGGTGATGGACGCGCTCGCCACCGAAATCTCGGAGCCGGCGCGGGCCCTCGCCGAGGCCTTCTGGCCCGGCCCCCTGACACTGATCCTTCCCGCGCAGCCGCAGCTCACCTGGGATCTGGGCGAGACTCGCGGGACCGTCGCGCTGCGGGTGCCTGACGACGAACTTAGCCGCGACCTGCTGCGTCGCACTGGCCCGCTGGCTGTGTCGTCCGCCAACCGGTCCGGCCTGCCGCCCGCGGTGAGCGCGATGGAGGCCGAGGAGTATTTCGGCTTCGCCGTGCCCGTCTACCTCGACGGCGGATCGCGTACCACGCTCGAGCCATCCACCATCGTGGATGCCTGCGTCGCCCCACTCACCGTCGTGCGGTCCGGTGCCGTGCCACTGGAGAGACTGCGCGAGGTCGTCCCCGACATTGAGGACGGTCCGGCCGCGCCGTGAAGGGCTACCTGCTGCTCATGGCGCTCGCCGCCGCCGTCACCTACCTGACGACGCCGCTCGCGCGGCGCGTGGCGATGAGCGTGCACGCGTTCACCCCCGTGCGTGAGCGCGATGTCCATACCGTGCCAGTTCCGCGGATGGGAGGCCTCGCCATGTGCCTGGGCCTCACGGTCGCTCTGCTCATTGGCACCCGCATGTCCTTCCTCGCCCGTGCCCTCGGCGATGGCCTACGCCTCGAGGGGGTGCTCGCAGCCTCCTGGATCGTGTGTCTTGTCGGGATGATCGACGACGTGTGGGACCTCGATTGGATGACAAAACTCGCGGGGCAGATCCTTGCCGGCGGAGTACTGGCCTGGTCGGGTGTCCAACTCGTGACCTTCCCCATCGCGGGTCTTACCATCGGGTCCTCGCGGCTCTCGCTGCTCACCACCGTCGTCGTGGTGGTGGTGGCCATGAATGCCGTGAACTTCGTCGACGGCCTCGACGGCCTCGCCGCCGGAATGGTCGGTATCGGGGCGCTCGCGTTCTTCGGCTATTGCTACATGCTGACGCGCGCCGTCTCACCGGAGAACTACTCGTCGCTCGCGACTGCTGTCGTCGCGGTGCTCGTCGGCGTGTGTGTCGGGTTCCTGCCCTACAACTTCCACCCCGCCTCGATCTTCATGGGGGACGCGGGGTCTATGGTGCTCGGCCTCATGGTAGCGGCCTCCACAATCATCGTGACGGGGACCATCGACCCCCTGCGTGTGCCCGCCACGCAGGCCGCGCCCGTGTTCGTGCCGCTCCTCCTGCCGGTGGCCACCATCCTGCTGCCCCTCATCGATATGGTCTTCGCTGTCGCCCGGCGCGTGAAAGCGGGCCAAAGCCCGTTCCACGCCGACCGCATGCACCTGCACCATCGGCTGCTGGACCTTGGCCACTCCCACCGACGCGCGGTCCTCATCATGTACCTGTGGACGACGATCACGGCCTTTTCGGCCGCGTCCCTCATCGTGGTTCCGACACCCTGGGTGCTCGCTGGCACGACCTTCGCGGTCGTGATCGGCGCAGCCCTGACAAAGACCTATCTCTCGGCTCCGAAGGACAGCCATGACTAGTTCAGGACCCATACCCGCACCCGAATCCGGCTTGCCCCCCGATCCAGCGCAGGACGGCGATGCCACCGATGAGATGAGCGTGGCGATGCGCCGGCTCTTTTCTACGATCCTGCGTCGCCTTCTCATCGCGCTCGCGGCGCTCGCGGTCATCTCTCTTGGCGCCGGCTACGCCTGGCGGGGGAGCACGGGCCTGTACGGTGCCGCGCTCGCGCTTGGGCTCGGGGCGCTGTTCATCGTCACCACCGTGCTCGTCATGCGCGCGACGGCGGACCGGCACGTTTACCTCGCGTCGGCCGCCGCGGTGGGCAGCTGGCTTGTGAAGATGGTGATCGTCCTCATCGTGCTGTTGGCGGTGCGTGACCGGGACTTTTACGACGGCGCAACCTTCCTTATCACGCTCGGTCTCGTCGTCGTCGTGAGCGCCGCAATTGAGATCGGTGGGATCGCCACCGCCCGCATCCCCTACGTCAACCCGAAGGTGGGGCGCGTCACACGGACGTGAAATAGGCCAAAAGTCCCATGGAAGATGGGCCGTCGGGCGGCATACGTTAGTGTCAAACGATTCATATGGGATACGCTTCGAGTGGTCCCAGGTTCGTGGAACGCGGATGTGGGCCACCCCTCGCCGACTCGATGTTCAGGAGCTCGTTCCGTTGTCGCACTTCGCCTCATTGCTGAGCGTCAAAGCCGCAGCCTTGCCCGGCGCGGCCATCCTTGCGGGAGATCAAGGCGAATTTCACGCGCCTTCCCTCAGCGACTTCTTCCCCGGACCGATCTTCGGTGAAGGAACCTTCTTCGAATTCAACCGGGTGATGCTCATCCGCCTCGTGGCGACCGTGGTCCTGTGCGGCCTCTTCATCCTCGCCACCCGGCACATGAAGCTCGTGCCCTCACGCGGCCAGTCCATCGCCGAACTCGCAGTCGAGTTCGTGCGGGACAACATCGCCGTTGAGGTCCTCGGTAAAACGAGGGGCCGCCAATGGGCGCCCCTGATCACCATCATCTTCTTCACAGTCCTCGCGATGAACATCACGGGCATCATCCCGCTCTTGAACCTCGCGGGTACCTCGGTCGTGGGCTTTCCCCTCGTGCTCGCGATTGTCTCGCTTGTGGCCTTCATCGTCGCTGGCGTGAAGGCACAGGGCGGATGGGGCTACCTGAAGTCCACGCTTTTCCCGCCCGGCGTGCCGTGGCCGATCTACATCATCCTCACGCCAATCGAGTTTTTGTCGACCTTCATCCTGCGGCCGGCTACGCTCACCGTCCGTCTGTTGGCGAATATGATGAGCGGTCACCTCTTGCTCGCTCTGTGCTTCGCCGCGACAAACTACCTGCTCTTGCACGCCTCTACCGGGATGAAGCCCCTCGGGCTGCTGACCGGCGGAGTGTCGCTAGCCTTCATCCTGTTCGAGGTGTTCGTCGCCGTCTTGCAGGCCTATATCTTCGCCCTGCTGACGGCCGTCTACATCTCGCTGTCGGTGGAGGCACACTAACCTCAAGATTTCGTGGGCGCACCGCGCCTCGAGAAAGCGGGCAACCGCCCGTTGCACACCACACGGAAAGGTACACATCCCCATGGAGATCACCGGGAACATCGCCACGATTGGTTACGGTCTCGCCGCCCTCGGCCCCGGCATTGGCCTCGGCATTCTGGTCGCCAAGACCCAGGAAGCGACCGCTCGCCAGCCCGAGGTGGCCGGCCCCCTGCGGATCAACATGTTCATCGGTATGGCCCTCGTTGAGGCGCTCGGCCTCATTGGTTTGGCCGCCGGCTTCGTCTTCTAAGTCAAAGGATCACCACCAGTGCAGATCTACGCCGCCGGGAGTGAGGGCAACGTCCTCATTCCGCCCTTGTACGACGTCTTCTGGTCTGCGTTCTTCCTGGCGATCATCGCTTTCGCCTTCTCGAAGGTGCTGCCCAAGATCTACGCGATGTTGGACGAGCGCGCCGAGAAGATCGAAGGCGGACTGAAGCACGCGGAGAACGTCCAGGCGGAAGCCGACGCGCTGCGCGCTACGCTCGAGGCCGAATTGGATGAGGCCCGCAAGGAGGCCGCCCAGATCCGGGCGCGCGCCACCGAGGAGGGGCGCGATATCGTGGCTCAGGCTCGTGCGGAAGCACACGAGGAAGCCGACCGCATCCTTGATACGGCCGCTCGTCAGATCGAGGCCGAACGCCAGTCCGCACAGATTTCGTTGCGCACTGACGTGGGCATGCTCGCCACTGAGCTGGCGAACAAAATCGTCGGTGAGTCGCTGAGCGACAACGACCTCCAGCTGCGCGTCATCGACCGCTTCCTTGATGATCTGGAAGCGAACCAGCCGAGCGAAGTCGCGAAGGAGCGCTAATGCGAGCCGCGAGTGAAGCAGCGTTGAGCGCCGCCGCCGAGCGGTGGGAAGCCGTGCTGCAGGCCGATGGCGCGCGAGGGGACACCTTTGGTGCCGAACTGTTCGGGGTCGTCGACACGCTCGACGAGACACCCTCCCTTGCTCGCGCCCTCACCGATCCCGCCCGCACCGGGCAGGACAAAGCCGAATTGGCCAGCACGGTGTTCTCTGGCACGGTCTCCGGCGAGGTCTCGGACCTCATCGCCGGCATGGTGCGCTCGCGATGGTCGGCCACTGTGGACCTCGCTGATGCGCTCGCCCAGCTCGCGATCAGCTCCGTGCTGTCGTGTGCGGCCGCGCACGACCGGCTCGTGACCGTGGAAAACGAAGTCTTCCAGCTCGACCGCATGCTCGTGGGTCAGCGCGAACTGCGGATGGCGCTGGCGGACCGCGAACTGCCGGCGGAACGCCGCATCGCGCTCGTTGACGCGCTTGTCAAGGACACGGTGAGTCCCGAAACCTACCAGCTGGTGCGCCGCTTTGCGGGGACCCTGCGCGGACGGACCGTCCCGCAGGCGCTTACCGAGGTGGGGCGCCTCGCCGCGGCCCGCCGCGACCGCGTCGTCGCCACCGTCACCACCGCCGTGCCACCCACGCGTGAGCAGATGGCCCGCCTCTCGGAGATCCTCTCCGCGCAGGCCGGTCAGGAGGTGCACATCAATATCGACGTCGATCCCGCCGTGCTCGGCGGCATGCGAGTGCATATGGGCAGCGACGTCGTCGATTCAACTATCCGGGCGCGCCTCGAAGAGGCCGGGCGCGCGATCAGCGGTTGATCCGGCCCAAACGAGAGCTGACCGGAGCCCCGGTCGCCTGAAGAGTTACGTGAGGAAAGAATGTCTGATCTGACGATCCGGCCCGAAGAGATCCGGGCTGCACTCGACAGCTTCGTGAACTCCTATGAGCCATCGAAGGCCGCGTCGGAGGAAGTGGGGCGCGTGACGCTCACCGCCGACGGGATCGCGCAGGTCGAAGGCCTGCCGGGCACGATGGCCAATGAGCTGTTGCGTTTCGAAGACGGGACCCTCGGGCTCGCGATGAACCTCGACGTACGCGAGATCGGCGTCGTCGTTCTCGGTGAGTTCACAGGAATCGAAGAGGGCCAGGAGGTGCGTCGTACCGGGGAGGTCCTTTCCGTGCCCGTGGGCGACGGCTATCTCGGGCGGGTCGTGGACCCGCTTGGCCACCCCATCGATGGCCTCGGCGAGATCACCGACCTTGACGACCGCCGCGCTCTCGAGCTGCAGGCTCCCGGTGTGATGATGCGCAAGTCGGTGCACGAGCCCCTGCAGACGGGCCTGAAGGCAATCGACTCGATGATTCCGATCGGTCGCGGCCAGCGCCAGCTGATCATTGGCGATCGCCAAACCGGCAAGACGGCCATCATCTTGGACACCATCTTGAACCAGAAGGCCAACTGGGAGTCGGGTGACCCGAACAAGCAGGTGCGGTGCATCTACGTGGCGATTGGACAGAAGGGGTCCACCATCGCGTCTGTGCGCGGCGCACTCGAAGAGGCCGGTGCCCTCGAATACACGACGATTGTCGCCTCCCCGGCCTCCGATCCGGCGGGCTTTAAGTACCTGGCCCCCTACACCGGGTCGGCCATCGGCCAGCACTGGATGTACCAGGGCAAGCACGTGTTGGTGGTCTTTGATGATCTGTCCAAGCAGGCCGAGGCCTACCGTGCGGTCTCCCTGCTGCTGCGCCGCCCGCCAGGCCGCGAAGCCTACCCGGGTGATGTCTTCTACCTGCACTCACGTCTCCTTGAGCGCTGTGCCAAGCTCTCCGATGAGTTGGGTGGCGGCTCGATGACGGGCTTGCCCGTCATCGAAACGAAGGCGAATGACGTGTCGGCCTACATTCCGACCAACGTCATTTCGATTACCGATGGCCAGATCTTCTTGCAGTCCGATCTTTTTAACGCCGACCAGCGTCCGGCGGTCGACGTCGGTATTTCGGTCTCCCGCGTGGGAGGCGACGCCCAGGTGAAGGCGATGAAGCAGGTGTCGGGCACGCTGAAGATCACGCTCGCGCAGTACCGTTCGATGGCGGCATTCGCGATGTTCGCCTCCGACCTGGACCCGGCTTCGCGCCAGCAGCTCACCCGAGGCGAGCGCCTCATGGAGCTTTTGAAGCAGCCCCAGTACACGCCCTACCCGGTCGAAGATCAGGTGGTGTCGATCTGGACGGGCACGAACGGCTACCTTGACGACGTCGAGGTCTCCGATGTGCTCCGCTTCGAGAAGGAACTGCTCGACTACGTGGGCCGCAATTCTTCGGTGCTCGAGACGATTCGCGACAGCGGTGTGCTCGACGATGACACCGTCGAGGAGCTGCGTTCCACCGTGCGCTCCTTCCGCACCGGATTCGTGACGAGCGAGGGCACAACGCTGCCGGCCGACGTCGGTGGCGACGACGAAGAAGACGAAGCCGAGCACACGCAAGAGCAGATCGTGCGCGGTAAGCGGAGCTAACGATGTCGGGAGCTCAGCGGATCTACAAGAACCGCATCAAGTCCACCCAGACCCTGAAGAAGGTGTTCCGGGCAATGGAGTTGATTGCGGCCTCACGCATCGGCAAGGCGCGTGATCGTGCGGTGGGGGCGACCCCCTACGCGGAGGCGCTCACCCAAGCGGTCTCCGCCGTCGCAAACCACACGCACACGGATCACCCACTCACCAAGGAGCGACACGACACCCCCCGCGTCGCGGTCCTCGTCATCGCCGCGGATCGCGGCATGGCGGGCGCCTATACGGCGAACGTCCTGCGGGCGACCGAACGCCTGCTGGAGGACTTGGACGCCGAAGGCAAGATCGTGGATCTCTTCGTCGCCGGCCGGCGCGGGATCGGCTACTTCACGTTCCAGGACCGCGAGCTCGCGGGAACGTGGAGCGGGGAGTCGGACTCGCCGTCGACGGAGCTCGCTTCCGAGATTGCCGATACCCTGCTCGAGCGCTTCCTCGCCGCCCGCCGCGACGGCGGCGTCAGCGAACTGCACGTCGTGTTCACGCGTTTTAAGACGATGGTCACCCAGACCGTGGAGGTCCGCCGGATGCTCCCGCTCGCCATCGTCGAGGGCGTGAGCGAGGTACAGGAGAGCGACGCGCTGCCGCTCTACGAATTTGAGCCGAGCGCCGAAGAAGTCCTGGATGCGCTGCTGCCGCTGTACGTGCGCAGCCGTATCCACAACGCCCTGCTGCATGCCGCGGCCTCGGAGCTTGCCTCCCGCCAGCGTGCCATGCACACGGCCACCGACAATGCCGAGGATCTCATCCGGAATTACACCCGGTTGGCCAACTCGGCGCGCCAGGCGGAGATCACCCAGGAGATCTCCGAGATCGTGTCCGGTGCGGACGCGCTGGCGTCAAGCTGAGTTTGCTAGGGATAAAGGAAAGACCATGACCGTCACTGCCAGTGAAGCTACGACGCAGCATGAAGACCGGACCTCGTTCGGTCGTATTGCGCGTGTCATCGGCGCCATCGTGGACATCGAGTTCCCGCCGGACGCCATCCCGGACATGTACAACGCGCTGCACACCGAGATTGACCTCTCCGCGCAGGGGGAGGGCGAGAGCGTGGTCAAGATGACCCTCGAGGTGGCCCAGCACCTGGGCGATAACCTCGTGCGTGCCATCGCCCTGAAGCCCACCGACGGGCTCGTGCGCGGTGCCAAGGTCTACGACACCGGCGCCCCGATCTCCGTGCCGGTCGGCGACGTCACCCGCGGCCACGTTTTCAACGTGACCGGAGACGTGCTGAACCTTGAGGAAGGCGAAAGCCTGGAGATTACCGAGCGGTGGCCGATTCACCGCAAGCCCCCGGCATTCGACCAGCTGGAGTCCAAAACCCAGATGTTCGAAACCGGCATCAAGGTGATCGACCTGCTCACGCCCTACGTGCAGGGTGGCAAGATCGGCCTGTTCGGTGGTGCCGGCGTCGGCAAAACCGTGCTCATCCAGGAGATGATCCAGCGCGTGGCTCAGGACCACGGCGGCGTCTCCGTGTTCGCGGGGGTCGGCGAGCGGACCCGTGAGGGCAATGACCTGATCCACGAAATGGACGAGGCTGGCGTGTTCGACAAGACCGCGCTCGTCTTCGGACAGATGGATGAGCCGCCGGGCACGCGTCTGCGCGTGGCCCTCTCGGCCCTCACGATGGCGGAGTACTTCCGCGACGTGAAGAAGCAGGACGTGTTGCTCTTCATCGACAACATCTTCCGCTTCACCCAGGCCGGCTCGGAGGTCTCCACGCTGCTCGGGCGCATGCCCTCGGCGGTGGGCTACCAGCCGAACCTCGCCGACGAGATGGGCGCCCTGCAGGAGCGCATTACGTCAACGCGCGGTCACTCGATTACCTCACTGCAGGCCATTTACGTGCCCGCTGACGACTACACCGACCCGGCCCCGGCCACCACGTTCGCGCACCTGGACGCCACGACGGAACTCTCCCGCGAGATCGCCTCGCGCGGTCTCTACCCGGCGGTGGATCCGCTCGCCTCGACGTCGCGGATCCTCGACCCGCGCTACGTGGGTGAAGAGCACTACAACGTCGCCACCCGCGTGAAGTCGATCCTGCAGAAGAACAAGGAACTGCAGGACATCATCGCGATTCTCGGTGTGGATGAGCTCTCCGAAGAGGACAAGATCACGGTCGCCCGCGCCCGCCGCATCGAACAGTTCCTCTCGCAGAACACCTACATGGCGGAGAAGTTCACCGGCGTGGAGGGCTCCACGGTTCCCCTCACGGAAACCATCGAGGCCTTCGGTAAGATCTGCGACGGCGACTACGATCACGTCGCGGAGCAGGCCTTCTTCAACATCGGCGGGCTCGAGGACCTCGAGCGCCGCTGGGCCGAGATCCAGAAGGAGAGCTAGGGGGCGTGATGCACGTCGAAATCGTCACGACCGACGAACTCCTATTCCAGGGGGAGGCCGAGGCCGTGGTCGCCCCGGCGATCGACGGCGACCTCGGTGTCCTGCCGGGCCGTCAGCCTGTTCTTGCCGTATTGCGCCCGGGCACCGTGCGCATCACGTTGCCGGGCGGGCAGCAGGAATCCCACCGAGTGGAGGCGGGCTTTCTGTCCGTCGACGACGATCACGTGCAGGTGGTCGTGGATAACACGGTGAGCTCGACCAACTAGAGCACTACCAGCGTGAGCGCCGCGGGTCCCGCCCGACCCGCGGCGCTTCGCGTGCGTGCCTATACTGCTAGGCGTGCGTCTCGTGATCTGTGAGTGTTCGGTGGACTACACCGGGCGCCTGACCTCCCACCTGCCTCTGGCCACGCGCGTCATCATGATGAAGGCCGACGGTTCCGTTCTCATCCACTCCGACGGTGGTTCCTACAAGCCCCTGAATTGGATGACGACGCCGTGCGTTCTGCACACCCGAAAGGCAGATGAGGCCGAGCGGGAGGCAGGCATCACCGAGGTGTGGACGGTGACTCATGAGAAGACCTCGGACCGGCTCGTGATTTCTGTGGCGAGCATCCACGCCGACCTCACTCATGACCTCGGGATTGACCCGGGCCTCACGAAGGACGGGGTCGAGGCTCACCTCCAGGAACTCTTGGCCGACCAGATCTATCGGGTGGGTGCGGGCTACCGCCTGGTGCGGCGCGAATACCCGACGGCGATTGGCCCGGTGGACATCCTGGCGCGCGACGCTGAGGGCCATGCCGTGGCGATCGAGATTAAGCGACGCGGCGAGATCGACGGCGTCGAGCAGCTGACCCGCTACCTCGAGCTCTTGAACCGCGACCCGCTGCTCGCCCCGGTGCGCGGCGTCTTCGCCGCCCAGGAGATTAAGCCGCAGGCCCGCGTGCTTGCACAGGATCGTGGAATCTCCTGCCTCACGCTGGACTACGACGAGATGCGTGGCCTAGACGACCCCGAGGCCAGACTCTTCTAGGCCAGGCGCGCCATAATGGGGCCATGACCTCCACGCTGTTTCGCGGCCCCCTCATCACCGCCGACCGGCTGATCGACGACGCGCTGCTCGCCGTAGACGGTGAGACCATCGCCTATGCCGGTCCCACGGACGGGCCGGACGCCCCGAGCGCCGACGGTGCTCGCGAGGTGCACGGCTATCTCATGCCGGGCCTCATCGACGTGCACTGTCATGGTGGGGGAGGGGCTTCCTTCCCCGACGCCACGAGTCTCGAGGATGTGCGAACGGCGGTGGCCGAACACCGCCGGCACGGCACCACCTCGCTCGTAGCCTCGACCGTGACGGCGGATGGTGACACCCTGCTCGAACGTACCGCGTTACTGCGTCGGGCGTGTGAGTCGGGAGACCTCGTGGGAATCCACTGGGAGGGCCCATTCATCTCCTGTGAACGTTGTGGAGCCCAGGACCCAAACCTCATTGTCGCGCCCGATGCCGATCTCACACGACGCCTGTGTGAGGTGGCCGGCCCCTACGCTTTCGCGATGACACTCGCCCCAGAAAAGGAGGGCGTCACCGGCGTCGTTGACGTGCTGATTGAGGCGGGGGCGCTCCCCTCCTTCGGCCACACCGACGCCGGTCCGGAGGAGACCGAAACGGCGGTCGCGGCGGCAGCCACGCAGCTATCGGCAGCGGGCGGTGCGCCCTCGGCGCGCGCGAGCGTGACGCATCTGTTTAACGGGATGCGCGCGTTGCACCACCGGGATCCGGGCCCGATCCCGGCCCTACTTGCGGCAGCCCAGCGTGGCGAGCTGGTCGTCGAACTGATCGCCGACGGCGCCCACGTCGCTCCCTCGCTCGTGCGACACACGCTCGAGCTCCTCGGGCGCGACGCCGTCGTCTTCGTCACTGATGCGATGGCCGCGACCGGTATGGCCGATGGCACCTATCGCCTCGGGTCGATGGACGTCACCGTGCGCGACGGCACCGCTCGCCTTACCAACGGTGACTCGATCGCGGGCGGCACCTCCCACCTGCTCGATCAGATCCGCACCATGGTGGGGGCGGGAGTCGCACTCCTGGATGCCGTCTACGTCTGTACAGTCGGGCCCGCTCGGCTTCTCGGTCGCACCGACATCGGGACCCTCACGTCCGGGGCCCGGGCTGACGTGCTCATCACCGATGAGAACCTGCAGCCCATCACGGTTCTGCACGGCGGAGCCAATGTGGCGGGAGTGCGATGAGCACCAAGGACACCATCAGAGATTTGCACGTCGCGCTTCCCGCGCCCTTCCGGTGGGGAGCCACACTCACCGCGGGGACCGGACCGTGTGCAGCATTGGCCGCCGATCTCGGCCTCGATACGGTGCGCTTTGCGCTGCGCTGGTCGGATCTCGCGGGCGAGGACCCGCGACGTCCACTCGCTACGGTGCGATCCGAGCTCGCGGCGCTGCGCGAGCGGGGCCTCGCGATCGAGCTGGCCCTGCCGGGTCACGACCTGCCGGCATCGCTCGCTGAGGCCGGCGGCTGGACGGAGCGCTCGAGCGCGGAGCGCTACGCCGACTATGCGGCAGGGCTCGCGCGCGGGCTCGCGGACCTTGTCGAACGCTGGATTGTGCTGCCCGAACCCGTCGCCCTTGCGCGCCGTCCGGAGGCGGCCGCGACGCTGCGTGCCGCGCACCACGTAAATCTGGCCCACGGGATGGCCGCCCGTGCGATCCGCGCGGAGGTCTCCGATGAGGCTCGCGTCGGGTTCTCGCTCGACCTCGCCGTGCTCGACCCGGCCGACGAAACCAGTTCTGCGGATCACCTGGCGGCTGAGCGCGCACAACTGGTTGCCAACAAAATCGTGCTGGGACCGCTGCTCGATGCCACCTATCCGATCGAGCTGATCGAGGGGACCCGCCACCTGACCGACTGGTCGTTCGTGCACGCGGGAGATTTGCACACCGCCCGCGTGCGTGTCGACGAGCTCGGCGTCAGCTACCACCCGCCGCGTACCGTGCGCGCGGTCCCGGACGCACCGGCCCCCGCGGGCTGGCCGGGATGTGAGGGCCTCGAGTTGGGCGCGCCCGCGGCGGATGATCGCGCGCTTTCGGCGCGCGGACTCTACGACATCGTGACGGCCCTCGACACCGCCTACGAGGGGAGTGACCTCTCCGTCGTCTGTGCGCCCGCGCGTCTGGCGCCCTCGGCCGAGGACGCGCCACACG
This sequence comes from Bowdeniella nasicola, assembly GCA_030537895.1. Classification (GTDB taxonomy): domain Bacteria; phylum Actinomycetota; class Actinomycetes; order Actinomycetales; family Actinomycetaceae; genus Bowdeniella; species Bowdeniella nasicola_C. The sequence goes on along the minus strand of JAUNVA010000006.1, from coordinate 13,154 downwards.
AGCGCCTCGTGGATCTGCGCGAACACTTGAGCGAACTGCACGCTGCCGTCGCCGATGGCGCCCAGGTGGTCGCCTGCATTCTTGATTCGCTGTGTGACGGCTCGCTCGCTTCGGTCGATGGCAGCGAGGTTCGGCTGACCGAGGCAGGCTTCTGGTTCCGAGACCTCCTCGCGAATCAGCGCGAACGCCGTGCTGCCGACCCCGCACAGCGTCGCCCTGCGGAGACGAAGGACCGCCGACGCAGCCTGCGGCGCCTGCTGCGGAGACGCTGATGGCGAGATCGAGGAGGGGACGCAAGCGCCCCTATGGACAGGGGCATATCCCCCTGAACATGGATCGCCTGCGCTCGGTCCCGCGCGTGGAGCCGGGCCCCGGTGGCGCATATCACGTTCAAGAGGTGCGTGCTCGAAAGGCCTATACGTGCCCGGGCTGCGGTGGACAGGTGAGCGACGGCGCGTGGCACGTGGTGGCCTGGCCGGAAGAGGGCCTCCTCGGCCGAGGGCCCGACGAGCGGCGGCACTGGCACACCGGGTGTTGGAAAGCTCGCTTCGGGCGGCGTCCCGCCTGGTGAGGCAGGCGCGGCTCACCTGCGAGGTTTGGGCCGGCGGGCAATAATAGAGACCGCACCTGCGCGACACGCGCCTCTCAACGCAAAGGAGATCCTAGGCTCGATGACGGAACTTGGCTATCACGAGAGCGGTAACCGCGACGGGATCCCCCTGGTAGCGTTGCACGCCTTCCCGCTAGACCACCGGATGTTTAACCCGATGATCAATGAGCTGGGAGAGCGGTGGGTGATCGCCCCGGACGCTCCGGGATTTGGGGACTCCGCCTCGCCACGCCGGGTTGCGGACTCCGTCGACTCCTCGCCGTTCGGTCTCGAGTGCTACGCGGACGCCATCGCGGCAGCCAGCGCGGAGGCACGCCTGGATCGAATCGTCCTCGCCGGGGTCTCGATGGGCGGTTACGTAGCGATGGCGGTCGCCGAGCGGCACCCGGATCTCATCGCGGGTCTGGCCCTCATCGACACCAAGTCTCGGGCCGATGGCGACGAGGCCGCCGAGAACCGGCGCATCATGGCCGAGGAGGTGGGCCGCGGGGTCGCCACCTCGATGCGCACCATGCCCACGATGATGCTCGGGGATACGACCCTCGCCGAGCATCGCGAGGTGCGCACTGAACTCGTCCATTGGATCGGCCAGGCGCCCCTGGAGGGCATCGCCTGGGCGCAGCTCGCCATAGCCGAACGTCCGGATCGCACCGAGGTGCTGCGCGGCCTGGACGTCCCCGCCGTCGTGATTCGGGGAGCCGAGGATAAGCTCTCGAGCGCGGCCGACCACGAGGCCATGGCGGAGGCCCTCGGATGCGCGGTAGAGACCGTCAACGGCGTGGGGCATCTCGCTCCGCTGGAGGCCCCTGCCGAGGTCGCCCGCATTATCGCGGGCCTCATGGACCGCGTCCAGGAGGAGTCCTAAGGGGAGCTGGCCGCGCGGCTCACGCCGACGGCCGCAGCAATCTGTTCGCTCGCTGCGCAGTAGGCGGTAAGTAGTGCCTCCGCCGCGTCGACCGAGTCGACGAGTGGGTGGAGCGCAAAGGCCCGCACGGCGAGATCCACGTCCCGTCGCTGCGTCGCCGCCAAGAGCAGGGTGTCGCACTCCTTGATCTGGGCCATGAGCCCGAGCATGTCCCCGCGCGCGGGTGCGATCGGCCAGGGGTGGGCGCCGTCCGCGTCCACGGTACAGCCCACCTCGATGACGGCGTCCTCACTGAGGCCGGCGATCACGGGTGAGCCGTCCGGGGTATCGGTGTTCCCGACGTTCAGGATCATGCGCGCTGGCGCGTCGTGGAGGAGCGCATACATGGCCGCGAGTGCCACGTCCTGGTACCCGCCTTGGGCAATCTCTTCGGCGTCGCGCCCGAAGCGGTCATCCTCGGCGCGGGCCTCCGCCATGTAGGAAGCGTCACGTTCGGCGCGGGTACGGTCCCACAACGTGTAGGGGTCGGTGCTCGTCGCGGCGGTGCGGTAGAAGTCCGCCTGTTGGGCGTGCAGGAACTGCCCGCGAGTCTGCCGAGCCGTGATCGCCGCACGCGCCTCACGATGGCGGTAGTAGTAGTACAGGTATTCATTGGGCAGTGCTCCGAGGCGCTGGATCCAGCGCGTCCCCATCAGCTCCGCTTCCTCCAGCCCGGCCAGGCGCTGCTCGTCGGCGAGGAGATCAGGCAGGAGATCCGTACCGGCCACGCTGAGGGAACGCAGCCAACCCAGGTGGTTCAATCCGAGATAATCAAAGTCGACGTCTTCGCCCGGGTGCACCCCGAGCGCGCGACGGGCGCGGCGCAACAGCCCGATCGGCGTATCGCAGATCCCGACGACCCGCCGGCCGAGCGACTCACGCATCGCCTGCGTGATGACGCCGGCGGGGTTCGTGAAGTTAATCGTCCACGCCCCGGGATTCTCCTGCGCGATGGTGGCCGCGATACGCCGCGCCACGGGGATGGTGCGCAGTGCATAGGCCATTCCGCCGACGCCCACGGTTTCCTGCCCGAGTAGGCCGTGCTCGAGTGCGAGGAGCTCGTCACTCACTCGCCCCTGCGTGCCGCTCACGCGGACCGCGACGAAGATGACGTCAGCGCCGCGTACCGCCTCCGCGAGGTCCGCCGTGACCCGCAGGTCGAGGTGTAGGTCCGCCTCGTGGAGCTGGCGCGAGACCACCTCGCGCATGGTGTGCAGGCGGTCGGGGTCCTCGTCCATGAGGGTGAGGCGCTGCAGGCGCAGGGGGCTCGTTGCGAGTGCGTGCACGATCAGGGGAACTCGGAATCCACCCCCGCCGATGATGGCCAAACTCGTCATATCGCCATGGTAGCGAGCCCGTGTGCGGGTACCCTCAAAGCGTGAGAGACGTTGACGTGCTGATGACCGGCCCGCTCTTCCTCGACATCGTATTCACGGGCTTGCCGACGTCGCCTCGGCCGGGGATCGAGGTCTGGGCCGACGGAATGGGCACGCTGCCCGGTGGCATCGCGAATCTTGCGGTTTCCACCGCCCGCCTCGGGCTGCGCACGCAACTCGCGACCGTTTTCGGCCGGGATGCCTATGGCACGTGGTGCGCCGAAGTCCTCGCCGACGAAGGCATCGACCTGACGCCGAGCCGCGAGACCGACATCCACACGAACGTGACTGTTTCCTACGCCCATGCGGGGGACCGCACGATGATCACGCATGGGCATCCCCTCCCGGTGAGCGCCGACGAACTGCTGACTCAGCTGCCCAGAGCCCGAGCCGTCGCGATGGACCTGACTGCCGCGCGGGCAGGTGAACAGTGGTGGCGCACGGCGGCCAATCGCGGCGCCAAGGTCTTCGCCGACATCGGCTACGACCCTGCCGAGACCTGGGATCCCGCCCTGCTGGATCCACTGGAGCACTGCTACGCCTTCGCGCCCAATGAACTTGAGGCACTCGCCTACACCCGCACCGCCTCGGTGGACGAGGCTCTCGCAGCCCTCGGGGAACGAGTGCCACTCGCCGTCGTCACGCGTGGGGAGAAGGGGGCGCTCGCGGTGAAGAACGGCACCATGTCTCGGGTGCCGGCGCTCACGGCGAACGCGATCGATCCGACGGGCGCGGGTGATGTGTTCATCTCGGGGTTGATCGCGGCCGAATTATCGGGCCTCGAGCTGGCCGATCAGCTCGCGTTTGCGACCCTGTGTTCCTCACTCGCCGTCCGCCAGTTCGGGGGATCCTTGGCGGCGCCGGGATGGGGGGATATCGCGGACTGGTGGACCGGCACCACGCGGGGTGGCGCGAAGGAGAACCGGGAACGATACGCCTTTCTTGAGGATCTGATCCCCGTGGACTGCTGCGCTCAGGTGCGCCGGGCGGAGGCGACTATCGCCGCGCATTCCGACCTCGCGAACGGCACGAATCCGGGCTAGAGCACGTCGTCGTCGACCCAGTCCAGCGTCTTCGTCACGGCCTTCTTCCACAACCGGTACGTGCGCTCGCGCTCCTCCGTCGGCATCTGGGGCGTGAACCGCCGTTGCTCGCGCCAGGCGGCCGCCACGTCCTCGGGACCATCCCAAAAACCCGCGGCAATACCGGCCGCATAGGCTGCCCCCAGCGCCGTCGTCTCGGTGATTGTAGGGACGACGACGTCGACGCCACTCACGTCCGCCTGGAACTGCATGAGCAGGTCATTACCGACCATGCCACCGTCGACCCGAAGCTCGGTGAGAGGGACCGCCGAGTCAGCCTCCATGGCCTCTTGGACTTCGCGGCTCTGAAAGGCCGTCGCCTCGAGGACGGCCCGGGCGAGGTGAGCCTTCGTCACGAACCGGGTGAGCCCAACCAACGCCCCGCGTGCGTCGGGGCGCCAGTGGGGGGCGAACAGGCCCGAGAACGCCGGCACGATGTAGGCGCCGCCGTTGTCCGCTACGCTCGCGGCGAGTTCTTCGATCTGCTCCGCGCTCTCGATCAACGCGAGGTTGTCCCGCAGCCACTGCACGAGCGATCCCGTCACCGCGATAGAGCCCTCCAGCGCGTAGACGGGTGCCTGCTCGCCGAGCTGGTAAGCAACCGTGGTGAGCAGTCCGGCCGAGGAGAAGACCGGTTCGGTCCCCGTGTTCATGAGGAGAAAATTGCCGGTGCCGTAGGTGTTTTTCGCGTCTCCCGGCGCGAAGCACGCCTGACCGAAGGTGGCGGCCTGCTGATCGCCGAGGATCCCGCAGATCGGCACCCCCGCGAGCAGCCCGTCCGCGCTGCCGTGCCCGTAGACCTCACTCGAACTGCGGATCTCGGGCAGCATCGCCAACGGGACCCCCATGTCTGAGGCGATGGACGGGTCCCAGGCGAGGGTGGACAGGTCCATCATCATGGTGCGAGAGGCGTTGGTGACATCGGTGGCGTGAATTCCACCGCGCGTTCCACCCGTAAGATTCCACAGCGTCCAGGTGTCCGTCGTACCGAAGAGTAGGTCGCCCGCCTCGGCACGCTCCCGGGCGCCCGCCACATTCTCGAGGATCCACGCGATCTTCGGGCCCGCAAAGTAGGTCGCGAGAGGAAGTCCACACGTCTCTCGGTAGCGGTGGGTGCCTCCCTCGGCGGCGAGGCGCCGCACGATCCGATCGGTGCGGGTGTCCTGCCACACGATTGCGGGGTAGATCGGCTCCCCGGTGTGACGGTCCCACACGATCGTCGTTTCGCGCTGGTTCGTGATCCCGACCGCCACGATGTGCCGGCGGTTCGTGTTGGCACGCGAGAGCGCCTGCCCGATGGCCTCACGGACGTTATCCCAGATTTCCTTCGGGTCATGCTCCACCCAGCCGGCACGCGGGAAGATTTGGCGGTGCTCGTGCTGCCCGATGGACACGATGGCGCCGTCGTGATCAAAGAGGATTGCGCGGCTCGACGTGGTGCCTTGATCGATGGCAAGAACGTAGCGCTGTTCGCTCATGAGGTCCCCATCCGTGCCCGTCATTCCTGCTCGCTGTCCGCGCCCTCCTCGGATGCGCCCCTCGCCTCAGTGGCCTCGTCGTCGCTGGACGCGTCGGTCTCGCCACTCGCGCCCTCCGTGGGGCCCGGTGTGCTGGCTGCGGTGACGGGAGTGAGGACGGTGCGGATCTCGTTGAGGTAGTCGGCGACTTCCGCCCGTCGGCGGGTAAGCTCTCCGATCTCAGCGCGCGCTCGCGCGAGGTCCTCCTCCCCACGTAGGCGGCCGTCCTCGCGCAGGCGGGCGGCTTCGGCTTCCGCGCCCGCGATGAGCTCCGCTGCCGCGTCGCGGGCCTCGAGACGGCGCTGTTCCGCGGTCTCGGTCGCCTCGGAGAGTATCGACGCGGCTTGAGTGAGGGCCTCCTTCACTCGCCGCTCGGCATCCTGGCGGAGGGCCTCGGCCTCGGTGCGCGCCTCCTCCTCACTCCGGCGCAGAGCCTCCAGGCGCTCACTGTGCTCCGCCTCGGCCCGCTGGGAACGTTCGGCGATCTGCGTTTCGAGCGTATGGCGACGCTCGGCAAGTTCGGTCTCGAGTGCGGCGCGGGCCTCAGCGAGCTCGGTTTCGAACGCGGAACGCTTTGTGGTGAGCTCCTTGTCGAGGGCGGCGCGGGCCTCGGCGAGCTCGGCTTCGGCTCGCTGGCGCGCCTCGGCCAGTTCCGCTTCCGTTTCGGCCCGCTGAGCGGAGAGTTCACTCTGCGTATCGGAGCGCTGCTGGGCGAGCTCGCGCTCGGTCGCTGCGCGCCGCGTTTCGGCCTCATTCGCCGCGTCGGTGAGGGTCGCGCTGGCGCGATCGCGGGCTGCAGCGATCCGATCGGCCGCCTCCTCGCGGGCGGCTCGCAGGGCAGAACCCGCCTCGGCTTCGGCGCGTTCGGTGAGGGCGCGTGCCTCGGCTTCAGCCCTCTGCAGGCGCGCATCGGCCGCCTCGGAGGCTGAGTTCACGAGCTCCTCGGACTGCGTTTCGGCTTCGGCTAGCAACCGCGCGACGCGCGTGCCGAGGCCCGCATAGGTGGGTTTTTTTCGTTCAGCGAGTTCGCGCTGGGCGGCCGCGAGTTCGCCTGCCAGAGTCATATTGCGACGGTCGAGTTCGGCCACCTCGCGGCGTGCCTCGCTGATCTGGTGGGAGAGGTCCGCGAGAAACTGATCGACGGGGGCCCGGTCGTAACCTTTCCTCACGACGGGAAATTTTGGCGGGGCATCCTGATAGCTCACGGTCAATCCCTCTCCCTTTCATGTATGGAGCCTGCCGTTTCCCACTCTACGCAACGGTGGGCCCGTGCATGGGCACGGCGCGCACGGCGGTTATCACGCAACTCACGCGACAGTGCGCCACAATATGAACTAGCCTGGGCTAGCGCCCATCTCGACCCTAAGGACCTTATCCTCGTGAACCGACGCCTAGTCTCGATCATCCTCGCGGCGCTCGGCGCGATCCTCATCGTGAGTGCGGGCTTATCCGCGACGGTGTTCAAGGAGAGCGATCGGGTCACCGCGAGTCTGCCGACCGAGCCGAGTGCCCCCGCGATGGTGGTGGACGCCGGCGCGCTCACACTTCTCGATTCAACGGTCACGGTCACGGCGCAAGCCGACGCCGACCTCATCTACCTTGCGATCGCACCTCTTGAGGAGATCGACGCGTGGCTCGGGGAGGAGTCGAGCGTCGAGGAAGTGGACGGGCTCTCGGACTGGTCCACTCTCTCGGTGACCACTCGGCAGGTCGCGGAGGGGCAACCGGCTCCGCTGCCGAACCCGCAGCTCGCGGAGCTCTTCCTCGAGGTGCGCACCGCGCCGGAGTCGGTGGAGTGGTCCATCACGGATCCCGACCATCAGATGGCGCTGCTTGCGGTAACCGACGGTACGGCCCCCGCCCCGAGCCTCACTCTCAGCTGGTCGCGGAAACCCGCTCCGACACTCCTGTGGCCGCTTCTCACCGCCGGCCTCGTGTGTCTCGTGGCAGCGGCCCTCGTATGGTGGTGGCCGCACCGGCGTCGAGTGGTACGTCCACACGACGAGGAGACTCAGGTCATCTACGTACCGGCGCTTTCGCCCCAGGAGGCTGAGGGGCTCACACGGCGCGAGATCCGTGAACGCGAGCGGGAACGCGAACGCGCCGCGTTGGAGGCCGCGCGGCGCGAGGGCAAGCGGAACGTCACCGTGGCGACTTCCGCGACGATCCCCGTCATCACCGATCCGATCGCTCAGCAGAACCCCGAGCGGCTGATCGAGACCGCGATGCTCGCCGGCGCCCTCGTCCTGCCGTTTTCCCCGAACGCCGAGCGGCTGCGTGGTGCCCCGCTTGAGGACGAGCGGAGCACGGACGCGAGCGAGAAGTGGGCCCCCCAGGGCCCGACGCAGGCGGCCTCGGAACCCGAGGCGCGCGACGGTGGGCACGACCCGGACAGCGCGTCCGACGCCGACGCGCCGGAGACGTCCGCCCGGCAGGAGGAGTCCGACGAGGAGGCTGCGACTGGGGCCGAGGACCCGGCGCCGAGCCCGGAGCGGGACGGCGCCTTTGCCCCCGGGACCGAGGCGAGCGATGGGGCCGCCCCCGCGGCCGCGGGGGAAAGCCCCGCGAGCGAGCCCGATGGCGACCAACCCGACGTCAGTGCGGGTCCGGACGAAGACGAGCAGAGGTTCTCGGGCGGTGCGCCGAGCCTCGCGGCGCCCAGTGAGGAGTATTGGCCCGACACGGACTCACCCGAGCCGGCAGGCCCTGCGGACGGTGACGCGGACGGCCCCGAGCCGCATCCCGGGACCGAACCGCGGGACGCGGTGGTGAACACCGACGTGCAACTGTGGCCCGAAAGTGATGGTGAACCCGCCGAAGACTGGCGCGAGGCCTGGGACTTCCCGGCCGAGCGTCCGCAGGAAGGAGAGGACCGATGAGCCCGATCCGCCGCGCTCTGGCGGGCGCCTGCGCCGGCCTGCTGGCCGCTTCGCTCGCGGGTTGCGCCGACAGCCCCCTGCCCGAGCCGAGTTCCGCTGCCTCCTATCAGGGACCCGCGATCACGGACGATCGGCTCGCCGAGGTCATCAACGCGATTGGGGAGGAGGTGGTGGCTGCCGACGCCGCCCAGGACCCCGAACAGTTGAAGCTCCGCATGACGGGGGCGGCACTGGCAGCCCGCAGCGCACAGTACACACTGGCGACGAAGAGCGAAGGGGACAGGAAGCCGACGGCACTCTCGTTCGCCCCCCAGCTCCTCATGGTGCCCGCGCTCGCGGACTTCCCGCGTCACGCGGCTTTTGTGTCGAGCGTGCCTGAGGGCCACAACAGTCCGGTACTCGTCTCTCTTGTCCAGGAGCAAGCCCGCACGCCCTACCACGTGGATCACTGGGCACGGCTTTTCCCAGGCGTGACTTTCCCGCAGATGCCCTCCACGCAGGAGGGCGTCACGAGCCTCGCCATCGACGACACTTCCCTTAAAACCACGCCAGCCGACGCACTCGCCTCCTATCAGGCGGCCATTAACGAGCCGGCGGGCGATACCGCGAAGGCGCTCGGTGCCGACCCGCTGCGGACCTCGATCCAGGAGACCGTGAAGGCGCTAACCGACTCGCTTGCCGAGGTGGGGGAGGCCTCGTGGACGGCGGGCCCCCCAGGCGAGGACATCATTGCGCTTCGGACCGCGGACGGCGGCGCGGTCGTGCTGGGCACCGTACCCACGACCCTGGAGTTGAAGAAGACGGTGCGCCGCGCGAAGCTGCAGATTTCTGACGACCTCGCCACGCTCGCGGGTGATGAGCCGGTGGCGAACACTCTGAAGGCGAGCTATCAGATCATGGTGGCACTGTATGTGCCCGCGAAGGATTCGGACGAGAGCATCGCACCGCTCGGCGGCGAGCAGGTGCTGCTGAAGGCCACCCGGGACGAGTAACGACAGGAGACGACGTGACAAATCCGAGCTACAACGCGCACGGCGCGATCGACCTTGGTCAATTTGGCGCAACCCCCGCAGGGCAGGAAGGGACGGCGCCGGCCGGCGCGCCCTCGACCGGGGACCCGTCAGGCTCCACTGAGGCTTCCGCGACACCGGCTGCTCCGGGCGCCACGGTACCTGGCCCCTACGTCATTGACGCGGGAGACGCGGACTTTGCCCAACTTGCGGAGCGCTCGGCCCAGGTGCCGATCGTCGTCGACCTGTGGGCCAGCTGGTGCCAACCGTGCCGCCAGCTGACGCCCATTTTGGAAAAGCTCGCCGCGGCCTACGAGGGGGCATTCCAGCTCGCAAAAATCGATATCGACGCGAACCCCCAGGTGACGCAGGCGTTCCAGGTGCAGTCGGTGCCGACGGTCTACGTGCTTATCGGGGGACAGCCCTTCCAGCTATTCCAGGGCGCCCACCCTGAATCTCAGCTGCGTCAACTCTTCGACCAGATGCTGCAGATTGCTGCTCAGCAGGGTGTCACCGGTCGTATGTCCGGCGAGGGGGAGAGCCCCGCGGCGGAACCCGAATTGCCGCCGCTGCACCGCGAGGGCATGGAGGCGATCGAGCGTGGAGATCTGCAGGCCGCCCACGAGGCGTTCACGAAGGCGATCAAGCAGGCCCCGGCCGACGCGGAAGCGAAACTTGCCTTGACGCAGGTCGAGCTGCTCCAGCGCACGGAGGCCATCAAGGATCCCGCCGCGGCTCTGCGCGCCGCCGGCAGCGCCACCGCCCCCGAAGGGGATATTGAGGTGCAGTTGCGGGCCGCTGACCTGGAGTTCGCCGGCGGACAGGCCCGCGAGGCCCTTACCCGGCTGCTGACGGCTGTGCGCACCAGCGCAGGTGAGGACCGAGAGGCCGCCCGCGCCCGCATGGTCGACTTCTTCGACTTGCTCGGGACTGGGGAACCGATGGTGGCAGACTTCCGCCGTCAGCTCGCCTCGGCACTGTACTAACGACCACACCATCGCGAGCCGCACTGCCGGCGCGCTCACACAGGGGGAGACATGAAGATCGCAATCGGAGCACCCAGCAACGGACTCGTCTTGAAGGATGCGCTCGCGGACTACCTGCGTGCGGATTCACGCGTGAGCAAGGTGATTGACCTGTCCGAACCGGACATCACCTACCCGGCCTTGTCCTTCGCGGCGGGCCGCAGCGTGGTCAGCGGAAGCGTGGACCGCGCCGTGTTGATCTGCGGGACTGGCGTGGGCACCGCCATCGCCGCCAGCAAGGTGGACGGCGTCCGCGCGGCCACCGCACACGACGTTGTCACGGTGCGCGGGGCCGTGGAGAACTATGACGCGCAGATTCTGTGCATGGGGCAAAACGTTATCGCGGCACCGGCGGCCTGCGCGCTCCTTGATATCTGGCTGGATTGCCGCCACGATCCGTCGAGCTCCTACGGGCCGAAGGTGGAGGAGATCTCTCGTTTCGAGGCCGAGCGCTAATGCGTGAGTGCCGGGATTGGGGGCAGCTCCCTAATCCCGGCACTGCCACGGCGTGCCGCGCATCGTGCCCCAGACCCGTTAGGGCTGGTCTTCTTCCGCCAGGTCGAGGTGGTAGGGGCCGGCAGACCGGAGGGCGGCGTCGATAGCCGGCAGGTTTGGCTCGATCTCGGCGTCGTGCTTCACGAACAGATCGGTGCCGTGCTCGTTCACCTCAAAGGTGGCCTGGCCGAGCCCGATGGACGCGAAGATGTCGTAGAGCGCCTGCAAGCAGGCCCGCACGTCATCCTCCGTCCGCACGCCGACCACGCGCAGCGCGGTCGAGACGATTCGACGGCCCATCAGATTCGTCCGTTAAAGGCCTGCAAGGCGGAGTCCTCTCGGGTGCCGCCGCGGCCATCACCGTAGTCGCGGTAATCCGCGATCCACCGGATGGAGCGCACCCACTTCACCATCTTGTAGCCGTGGTTTGATTCTGCCCGCAGCCGCGCCGGCGCGCCGAGGTGGATGTCGAGCGGGTGGCCGTTGCGTTCATAGGCGAGGATCGTGCCGTCCTCATTGGCTGTCTCCAGGTCGATGACCGCGTAGAAGGGCTCGCGCGGGCGGTTGTCGTACATCTTTTGGGCGAGGCCGTAGGAGTCGATCAGAATGTAGTTCGCTCCCTTGGGGCGCGGACCGATGAGATCGAGCACGTCCGTGAGCCGGGCGCCCGTCCACCGGGAGGTGGCTGACCAGCCCTGCATGCACGTGTGGGTGGCGATGTAGGAGGCGCGTGGCAGGGCCCGGATGTCATCCATGTTGACCGTGGTCTGAACCCCGTTGATGTCGTCGCCAATGGTGATCTCGTAGTCCTTGAAACCGCGTTCACGCATGGCGACCCATTCCTCAGATTCCTCCTCGGTGGGTGGAAGGCCATTCGTCCAGTGGAACTCGGAGATGTCGCCCTCCCCGACGGAATCGCGCGCATCGGCGCTCGGGCGCATCCAGTTGAGGAAGAGCTTTCGCCCGATCTCCGTGAACGGCACGAGGATTGCGTGAGCTCGGGCGCGGTCGGCGAGCGTCCAGTAGCTGAGGGCGACCCAGAAGACGAGGACGGCGACGATCGTCGCGATCACGATGACGAACGCCTGCGCGAAACGGGCGGGGTTGACGTCTCCAAAGACCATGTGGACCAGGTTGTAGCGCGGATGCACGAGGAACACGAGCCCGACGTGCATCACGATGAAGCCCGACATGAGGACCATGCCGATGAAGTGCAGCGAGCGCGCACCCTGATGGCCACCCCACATGCGCACATACCAGGGGAACCGCGCGCGAATCGCCGGTGACATAGCGATGCCGGTGAGCATCATGAACGGCGCGAGGATGAAGATCACGAATGAATAGCCGAGCATTTGCAGCGCATCGTAGGGCTGGAAATGTTCGATTGATGGAACCGAGAAGCTCAGGTAGGTCTTCAGCGTCTCGAAGGCCTCCGGGACGATATCCCAGGAGGTGGGGATGAGACGGCGCCACAGCCCGGTCGCGAAGAGGAGCGTCACGTACACGAGGCCGTTGAGTACCCACAGCATGACCGAGGCGCCGTGCCAGTGCCGCCCCAGCCCAATATTCTCCCGGCCCGGCAGCGCGATCACGGGGGAGAGGGATTTCTCGTCCATCAGGGACGTGTACACGCCCTCCTCCTTCGGGAGTTCACGCTTCGTGAACTTCAACCATTCCTTGCCGGGTGCGCAGTCGTTTGCCCACCACAGGCGCGGCAATGATGACAACATCTCCCATCCCGATCGAAGCAGCATCCCGATCAGCACGAAGTTGATGAGGTGCGTAGCGCGAAGCCACAACGGGAAGTCGGGATTCATGGATCCTCCTCGATCAATCAGCCGACAAGCGGCCGCGGGGCACGGCCACCTATTAAATATAACTCATATTGAAATTAAACGTTATAGTTATCGGCGTCACATCGGTGGCGCGCGGACCACAGGCGGATGCACCACCTCCCAGGGCCGCCCGTGCCGCTTTCGGTCTCGAGAGCGGCGTGACCGGGGATGAGCGATGGGGGCGGTGAGCGCTGAAGGAATCGGAAAGCCGACAAGATGAATGAACGTTGGTGCGCGGTGGCATGTTTCGGCGCCCAGGCCTCGAACGAGGACGGGGCTGGGGCTCAGCGCGGGGCGCCGCTAAGAAACGTTGTGCCCCCCCCTATTTGGCGGGGACAACCGGTAGGGGGGACGGCGAACTGGTGCGCGCGGCGCCCGCGGCCGCGGGGCCCGCCGGGGGGGCGGGGATCGGGCCCGGGGG